>CAYSDJ010000004.1:0-49431 GCA_964429775.1 uncultured Rhizobiaceae bacterium | reverse complement strand
CGCGCACGATGGTGAAATCGATGTCACCGGCGCTGCGCCCGGAAAGCGGCGTGGTGACGCCTTTCATCAGCTTGATCGGGCGCAAGTTGACATATTGCCGGAAGGCGCGGCGGATCGGAATCAGGAGGCCCCACAGCGAAACATGATCGGCGACGCCGGGATAGCCGACCGCACCGAGGAAAATGGCATCGAACGGGCTCAATTGCGCGATGCCGTCCTCCGGCATCATGCGCCCGGTCTTGGCATAGGTCTCGCACGACCAATCGTATTCCTGCCACTCGAAGGAGATGCCGAACTTGCCGCCAACTTTTTCCAATACGCTCACTGCCTCTGGCAGCACTTCCTTGCCGATGCCGTCGCCGGGAATGAGCGCGATCTTGTAACTTGCCATGGGATCCTCCGTGAATGGGCGGCCCGAATTATGCGCGCTTCGCGCGAAGGCACAAGCCGCCTTTTATAGCGATGAGCCCCAGGGCCGCTGCTTGACGGTAAATGCATGTGTCCATATGGTTTTTACCGGTTTCGTCAGGAGTGGAGATGGCTGAATATTTGCGCCCCGAAACGCTGGAATCGGCATTGGATGCGCTGAAGGGCGCGCCGTTCAGCGTGCTGGCGGGCGGCACCGATTTCTATCCGGCGCGGGTCGATCCGGCGCCGGGAGAGGATGTGCTCGATATCAGCGCCTTGGCGGATTTGCGCGGCATCGAGGAATTGCCGGATCATTGGCGTCTCGGCGCGCTCACCACCTGGAGCGATATCGTCCGCGCCGATCTGCCGCCAATATTTGATGGCCTCAAGCTGGCGGCGCGTGAAGTCGGCGGTGTGCAAATCCAAAATCGCGGCACGCTTGGCGGTAATCTGTGCAATGCCTCACCGGCGGCCGATGGCGTGCCGCCGCTCCTCAGTCTCGACGCCTCGGTCGAATTATCCTCGGCGGGTGGTAGCGAAACCATGGCACTTGGGGAATTTCTCCATGGTGCACGCAAGACAGCACTGAAGGCCGACCAGCTCATGACGGCGCTGACTGTGCCCAAGCCGAGCCAGGCGCGTGCCGCCGGGCACTTCGTCAAGCTCGGCGCGCGCAAATATCTGGTGATCTCGATTGTCATGCTGGCCGCCAATGTGGAAATCGATGGTGACGGCAAGGTAAGTAGCGCGCGCATCGCCGCCGGCGCTTGCTCGGAGGTGGCTTGCCGTTTGCCGGCCCTGGAAGCGACGTTGATCGGGAGCGCGTGCTGCGATGATCTCGGCAATGCCGCCCGGGCCGATCATTTGGCGCCGCTGGCGCCGCTCGATGATTTGCGTGGCTCCGCCGAGTATCGCGTTGACGCCGCCTTGACCCTGGTGCGGCGCTGCCTCGATGAATTGGGCGCGCGGGCATGAGTGCGGCCACCGAATTTACCGTCAACGGCAGCGCCGTCGCCGTCACCGCACCCGGCGTCAAGCGACTCTCGGATGTGCTGCGTGACGATCTCGGCCTGACGGGCACCAAGATCGGCTGCAATGCCGGCGATTGCGGCGCCTGCACGGTGTTGCTCGACGGCGAACAGGTCTGCGCCTGTATGGTGTCGTTGGCGCAAGCGGCAGGGCGCACGGTCGACAGCATCGAGGGTCTCGCCAATGGCGCCAGCCTGCACAAATTGCAGGCTGCCTTTCAGCGCCATGGCGCGGCGCAGTGCGGCATCTGCACGCCGGCGATGCTGATGGCGGCAAGCGATTTGCTGGCGCGCGTGGCGAAGCCAAACGAAGCTGAGGTTATGGATGCGCTCGGCGGCGTGCTGTGCCGCTGCACCGGCTACCGCAAAATCATCGAAGCGGTGCTCGATAGTGCCGGCGAGCAGATTGAGCTGGTGCCCGATGCCGGTGCGGCGGTTGGCGCGCGCCTGGCCAAGGTCGATGGCCTGGCCAAGCTCAATGGCGGCGAAAGCTATGGCGCCGATGGCATCCCCGAAGATGCGCTGTGGCTGCGCGTGGTGCGCTCGCCGCACGCCTTCGCGCGTTTCACGCTGGGCGACCTGGATGCCTTTGTTGCTGCCCACCCCGGCATCGATCGCGTGTTGACGGCGGCGGACGTGCCGGACAACTGCTACGCCGTCATGCCGGGCTTCAAGGATCAGCCGGTTCTGGCCGAGGATATGGTGCGCATGCGCGGCGAGGGCGTGGTCGCGCTGGTCGGCGAGCGCGGCGCCATTGATTCAGTAGGCGATGTGGAGCTGCCGATCAGCTATCAGCCGCTTGAGGCGATGCTGGATGTTGCTGCCGCAACGGCGCCCGATGCCTTTCAACTGCACGCCGACCGGCCCGGCAATATCCTCGCCGAGGGCAAGGTCAGGAAGGGCGATATCGAAGCGGGTTTCGCGGCCAGCGCCGCCATCGCCGAGGGCGGGTTCGAAACCGCCTATGTCGAGCACGCCTATATCGAGCCCGAGGCGGGCTGGGCGCGCCGCGTCGGCGAGCGCATGGAAGTGCATGCCTCGACGCAATCGCCGATGATGGACCGCGACGAAGTGGCCGATGTGCTGAAGCTCGCGCACGAGGATGTGCGCATTGTGCCGACCGCGTGCGGTGGCGGTTTTGGTGGTAAGCTCGATCTCGCGGTGCAGCCGCTGATCGCCATCGCGGCGTGGCTGACGGAGCGCCCGGTCGCTGCCGTCTACAGCCGCCCGGAAAGCATGGCGAGCACGACCAAACGCCATCCGGCCTCGATAACGGCACGCTCCGGCTGTGACAGCGAGGGCCGTTTGCAGGCGGTCGAATTTCATGCCGATGTCAATACCGGCGCCTATGCCTCGTGGGGGCCGACGGTGGCCGGGCGCGTACCGGTGCACGCCATGGGGCCTTATTTTGTCCCGCATGTCGCGACCAGCGGCCGCGCCGTGTTGACCAACGGCCCGTCCTGCGGCGCCTTTCGCGGCTTCGGCGTGCCGCAGGCGGCGATCGCGCACGAAACATTGCTCGACGATCTCGCCCAGGAGCTCACTATAGACCGGTTGCAAATCCGCCTCACCAATGCGCTCCGGCCCGGCCAGGCGACCGGCACCGGGCAGGTGCTGGAAGCGAGCGCCGGCCTCGCGCCCTGTCTCGAATTGCTCGAGCCGTATTGGTGTGCGGCGCTTGAAGAAGTAAGCGCCTTCAATGCCGATGCCGGCCCGCTTCGGCGTGGCGCGGGTATTGGCTGCATGTGGTACGGCATCGGCAACACCGGGCTCAGCAATCCCTCGACCATGCGCGTGACTCTCGACGGTGGCGGCAAGCTGATGCTCTATAACGGCGCCGTCGATATCGGCCAGGGCTCGACCACCATCATGGCGCAAATCTGCGCCGACGGACTCGGCTTGCCGGTGGCGCAGCTTGAACAGGTGGTCGGCGATACGGATTTGACGGCGGATGCCGGCAAGACCTCAGCCTCGCGCCAGACCTTTGTGTCGGGGAAAGCGGCGCAATTGGCCGGCGAGGATTTGCGCCACAGGATTCTGCGCCAGGCCAACGCTGGTCCCGATGCTGAAATCGAGCTGGCGCGCGGCATGCTGATCGTGCGCGATGGCGGCGAACGCCACGAAATCGATCTATCGGCTTTGCCGACGGATAGCGACGGCGCCGTTCTCGAAGGGCTCGGAACCTTCGATCCGCCGACAATTCCGCTCGATGAAAACGGCCAGGGGACGCCCTATGCCTGTTACGGCTTCGCGGCGCAGATTGCATTGGTCGAAGTCGATACCGAGCTTGGCACCACCAAGGTTCTGAAGATCACCGCCGCGCATGATGTTGGGCGCGCCATCAATCCCATTCAAGTGGAGGGACAGGTCGAGGGCGGCATTGCGCAGGGTCTCGGCCTCGCGCTAATGGAAGAGTATGTGCCGGGGCACAATGATAATCTGCACGATTATCTCATTCCGACCATTGGCGACATGCCGGAAATCGAAATATTGGTGGTCGAGGACGCCGAGCCGCTCGGCCCTTACGGCGCCAAGGGTGTCGGCGAGCCGGGTCTGATCCCGACCGCGCCGGCGATCTTCGGCGCCATCCGCCACGCCACCGGCGTCCGCCTGACGCGTGCGCCGGCGCTGCCGCACCGGCTGCGCGCCGCGATCCTCGAGAAGGAGGAAAACGGTGGCTGATAGCGGCAATGATGTCATCCGCTGCGATGCCTGCCCGGTGCTGTGCCGCATCCGCGAGGGCAAGGCCGGGGCCTGTGACCGCTATGCCAATCTTGGCGGCAAACTGAACCGCCTCGATCCACTGCTGGTGGCAAGCCGCTCCGACAAGCTGGTGCCGTTTATGGAGGGCAGCGAAGCCTGGTCGGGCGAGATGCTGAAGCCGGAAGAGAGTTTCGTCACCGGCTTCGGCTCCGGCACCACCTATCCCGATTACAAACCGGCGCCCTTTATCGTTTCCGCCGAGGTCGAGGGCGTCGATATGGTGACCGTCGTTTCGGAAGGCATCTTCAGCTATTGCGGCGTCAAGGTGAAGATCGATACCGACCGCTATCTCGGCCCGGAAGAAGCTGCGGTGCGGGCCGAGGGTGAGCCGATCGGCCATGTGACGACAGCGGAATATGGCTCGCAGATGCTGTCGCTCGGCGGCGTGCGCCATTTCACCGGCGGCTCGAAGCGCGAGGGCACCGTTACCTGCGAAGCGCTCCTCGCCATGTGCAATGGCGAAGCGGTCGAGCTTACGGTCGATGGCGGCTCGAGCGTGGTGGTGCAGGCTGGCAAGGCGCCGATTGTCGATGGCGAACAGGAGATGCGCATGCGCGTCGGCTGCGGCTCGGCGGCGATGGGCATGTTCGCCAAGCAATGGTTCGGCCATGCCGATGAAGTGATTGTCGTCGACGATCATATTACCGGCGTGATGACGGAACATCAGGCCGGGCGTTTCCTGGATGTGCCGCCGGCCGGCATCCGCGTGCGCGGGCGGCGCTCGACGCCGGGGCGTTATTTTCAGGTCGCCGGGCATGGCTCGGGCTGGGGCGGAACGGACGTTGACGATCCGTTGCAGATCATCGAGCGCATCGATGCCAAAAAAGCCTGGCCGGGCCTGCGTCTCCATATGGTCTCGACCACCGGCGAGGATGCCGCCTGGTATGTGCTCGATGACGATCTCAAACCCGTGCCGGCCGAGATGCCGGCGGAGATCGAAAAGGTGGTGGCGCGTATTGCCGAGAATTGCGAGCCGGCGCTCTCGACCGTGCTGTTCATGGCCGGCGCCGGCGGGAGCCTGCGCGCCGGCGTCACCGAAAACCCGGTGCGGCTTACCCGATCCGTGAAAGAGGCGCTGACGCGCGTCACCTGCGGCGGTGCGCCGGTCTATATCTGGCCCGGCGGGGGTATTACGTTAATGGTTGATGTCACCCGCATGCCGGAAAACTCGTTCGGCTATGTACCGACGCCGGCACTGGTGGCGCCGATTGAGTTCAGCCTGACGCGCAGCGATTACGCCGCACTTGGCGGCCATGTCGAGGCGATTGTCGGGCTCGACATGGTGCCGGGCTCGGGTGGAAAATTGCGCGTCGATGCCTGGAACGACGCCAACCCCTGGCCGGTGGATTCCGGCAAGTGACAGACAAGGCGCAAGTCCGCTTGCTCGGCGATGGCCGGCGGCTGCATTTCAACCATGGCCCGATCGATATCATCGCCCTGGCCGAGGGCGACGAAGCGGAAGTGCAGGCCGCCTATGTGCAGGGCGATGCGCGCTTCGCTTCGATTTTGGATGAGTTGGTTGCCGAGTTACCGCGCCTGCGCACGCCGGTCGAAGATGCGAGGCCGCTACTCAATGGCGCCGTGGCGCAACGTATGGCGCGCGCGGTGTGGCCGCACCGGGGAAGCTTTGTCACACCGATGGCGGCGGTGGCGGGTGCGGTCGCCGATGAGGTGTTGGCGGCGCTGGTCGAGGGCCGCGATCTCAGGCGGGTCTATGTCAATAATGGCGGCGATATCGCATTTTACCTGGCGCCCGGCCAATCCTTCGATGCCGGAATTGTCGATGATGCCGATGCACCCGATTTGGATGCGCGTGTCGGACTGATGTATGACATGCCGGTGCGGGGGCTGGCGACCTCCGGTTGGCGCGGGCGTTCGCACTCGCTCGGCATTGCCGATGCGGTGACGGTGCTGGCCGAGTGCACGGCGGTGGCGGATGTCGCCGCGACGCTTATCGCCAATGAGGTTTATGTGGAACATGCTTTGATCGAGCGCGCGCCGGCGAGCTCGCTTTCCGACGACAGCGATCTTGGCGATCTGCCGGTGACAGTGGCGGTCGGCGAACTGCCGGCGGAGGCGATTGAGCAGGCACTCGCCGCCGGTCTGGCCAGCGCGCAAGAAATGCAGACGGAGGGGCTTCTCTTTAGCGCCTATCTATCGCTGCAGGGGCAAGTGAAAGTGGCGGGGGGTGGCCAGTGAGCGAAGCGATTATCGGTGTCGATGTTGGCGGCACCTTCACCGATCTCATCTATATGGAACCGGGCGGCGGCGATGTGCGCATCGCCAAGGTGCCGACCACGCCGGGCAATCAGGCCGAGGGCTTTATGGCGGCGCTGGCGGCGGCGGAGGTCGAATTATCCGGCGTGGCCAACATCAGCCACGGCACGACGACCACCACCAACGCCCTGTTGGAGCGCAAACTGAGCAAATGCGGCCTGATCACCACAAGGGGCTTCCGCGACGTGCTCGAGCTCGGCCGCCGTACCCGGCCGACGCCCTACGGCATGCTGGGTAAATTCAATCCCCTGGTGTCGCGCGAATTGCGCCTTGAAGTGGTTGAACGCATGGACGCCGAGGGAAATGTCTTGACGCCCCTGGATGAAGAATCGGTGCGTGAAGCCGTCCGCGAACTGATGGAGATGGGTTGCGAATCCCTCGTCGTGCATTTCCTGCACAGCTACCGCAATCCGGCGCATGAGCGCCGCGCCGTCGAAATTGCAGCGCAAATCTGGCCCAATAATTTCATCACCGCCGGTCATGCCATTCTCTCCGAGTACCGCGAATATGAGCGCGGCGTGACGGCAACGGTGAATGCCAGCGTGCAACCGGTGCTGCAAAATTATCTCAAGTGCCTCAGGCAGGAATTATCCGATGGCGGCTTTGCCCACGATCTCCTGGTGATGCAGGGCAATGGCGGCAGCGTCTCGTCCGGCATTGCCGCCGAGGCGGCGGTCAATACGGTGATGTCCGGCCCGGCCTCGGGCGTGATGGCGGCGGCGGCAACGGCGCGCGCCACCGGTACAGACAATCTGATCACCTTCGATACCGGCGGCACCAGTTGCGATGTCGGCCTGGTGCAGGGCGGCGTACCGGATGTGACGGCGGAGATGGAGCTTGAATATGCCATGCCGATCCATGTGCCGATGGTCGATGTTCATACCATCGGCGCCGGCGGCGGCTCGATCGCCTTCGTCAATGAGGCCGGCATGTTGCAGGTCGGGCCCGAGAGCGCAGGAGCCGAGCCGGGGCCGATCTGCTATGGCCGCGGCGGCATGCGCCCGACCATTACCGACGCCAATCTGCTGCTCGGCCGGCTCGATCCGGCGGGGCTCCTCGGCGTGGCGGGCGTAGCGCCGCTCGACGCCGTGCGCGACGCGGTGACGCGCGATATCTCTGAACCGCTCGGCCTCGGCCTCGAGCAGGCGGCGGCCGCGATTATCGATATCGGCAATGACCGCATGGCCGGCGCGATCCGCATGGTGACGCTGGCGCGCGGCCATGATCCGCGCGATTTCACCCTGTTCGCCTTCGGCGGCGCCGGGCCGATGCATGCCGCCGCGCTGGCGCGCGAGCTGAGCATTCCGCGTGTGCTCATTCCGGCGCGGCCCGGCATCACCAACGCCATCGGCTGCATCACCGCCGACATGCGGCATGACTATGTCAACACGCTGAACGCGCCGCTCTCCGTCCTAGATATCGCCCAAGCCCGCACTATTCTGGAAAACCAGATCGAAGAGGGCCGGGCGATCATCGAACGCGAAGGGGTTGCTGTCAGCGCCATAGATTGCCTGCACTTTGCCGATATGCAATTCGAAGGCCAGACTCATTTGCTCACGGTTGCCATCAGCGGCCCGGATGTCACGGTGGCGGAGCTGCAAGCGGCGTTCGAGGCCGCCTATCTCGAGCGCTTCCATGTCGAACTGCCGGAAATCCGCGCCGTGCTGGTCAGCCTGCACAGCGCCGTCATCGGGCGCAGGCCGAGCGCGCCGCTTGAAGCCTTGGCCGTGGGTGAACATAAATCGGACCTGGCGGATTCGCGGCGCGGGCAACGCAAGGTTTGGTTTGCCGGGGAGGTGTATGAGACGTCCATATATCTGCGCCACAAATTGCCGCGTGACGCCCGCTTCGTCGGCCCGGCCATTATCGAGCAACTGGATTGCACGACCGTCGTCGAGCCGGGCAATCATGTCTCGCTCGATGAACTCGGCAATTTGGTCATCGAGGTGACGCTATGAAAGCGATCGATCCGGTCACGCTCTCGGTGGTGCAGAGCGGCCTGCAGCAGGTCTGCAACGAGATGGATCTGGCCTTTGTCCGCTCCGCCTTCAGCCCGGTGATCTCGGAAGCGCTCGACCGCTCCGACGGCATCTATGCCAAGGAGGACGGCGCGCTCATTGCCCAGGGCGAGCTTGGCCTGCCGGTTTTCGTCGGCACCATGCAATTCTCGACGCGGACGGTTATTGAGCGCGCGGGTGAAATCTCGCCCGGCGACATATTCGCCGTCAACGATCCCTATCTCGGCGGCACCCATCTGATGGATGTGCGTTTCCACATGCCGTTTTATTACCAGGGCGAACTGTTCGCCTGGCTCTCCAACACCGGCCATTGGCCCGATACCGGCGGCATGGTGCCGGGCGGCTTTTCCGCCCATGCCACCGAAGTGGAACAGGAGGGCTTACGCTTCCCGCCGGTCAAGCTCTACAAGAAAGGTGAACTCGATCAGGAAATTCTTTCGATCTTCCTCTCCAACATGCGCATCGCCGATCAGCGCATCGGCGATATCAAGGCGCAATCGGCGGCGCTCTTTGTCGGCGAGCGGCGGCTCACGGCTTTGTTGGATAAGTACGGCGTTGATCTGGTCAATGCCGTGATCAAGG
Source organism: uncultured Rhizobiaceae bacterium (assembly GCA_964429775.1). GTDB lineage: Bacteria > Pseudomonadota > Alphaproteobacteria > UBA828 > UBA828 > PTKB01. The sequence continues at coordinate 40,355 of CAYSDJ010000004.1, read as the reverse complement.
AGATGCGCGGCCGCGCGGCACAGCAAATGCGGGCGCGCATCAACACCATTCCGGACGGCGTCTATCAAGGCATCTCGTATGTTGATTCGGATGGCGTGGTCGATGCGCCGCTCAAGGTCGACATGAAAATTCGTAAAACGGAAGGTGCGCTCCATTTTGACCTCTCCGGCTCGAGTCCGCCCTGCCAGGGGCCGATGAACAGCGTGCTGGCGACAACAAAATCCTCGATCTATCTCGCCATGAAGCACATCTTCTCCGAAGTGCCGATCAATGCCGGCACCTTTGAGCCACTGCATATCGCCGACCCTGATGGCACCTTCCTCTACGCCAAATATCCGCGTCCGGTTTCGGGCTGCGCGGCGGAAGTGAGCCAACGCATTGCCGAGGCGGTGTTCGATGCACTGGCCAAGGCGATCCCCGAACGCCTCTTCGCCGCGCCCGCCGGCACGTCGGGTAATTTTGCCCTCGGCGGCTACGATCCCGAACGCGCGCGCGCCTATGTGCTCTATTTTTTCTCCGGTGGCGGCTATGGCGGCTCGCCGCAGGGCGACGGCCTGACCAATGGCTGCTCAACCATCGGCATTTCGAAATCGCAGCCGGTCGAAGTGCTCGAGCAGCGCTATCCGGTGCTGTTCGATGAATATTCGTTGCATGAAGGTTCGGGTGGCGCCGGCGAATATCGCGGCGGCTTCGGCATCAATTACAAAGTGCGTCTGAGGCGCGGCACGGCGCGCGCCTCGATGGTGATGGATCATGGCCGCTTCGGCCCGAACGGCATGGCCGGCGGTGCGCCGGGCGGCGTCAACCGGGTCAGTGTGTCGCGCGGCGACGGCGAATATCATCCGCCCCATCTCTCCAAGGATCAGGGCATCGCGCTCGGAGCGGGCGAGTGCGTCAATATTTCAACGCCGGGCGGCGGCGGTTACGGCGATGCGCACAAGCGCGATCCGGCGCTGGTGCTGGAGGATGTAAAGCGCGGCTATTATTCGCGAGAAGAGGCGGAACGCTTGTTCGCTGTCGTGCTGGTGGGTAATCCACTCAAGGTGGACGATGACGCTACAAACGCAGAACGCAGCTCAGGAGCCGCCGCGCTTCCGTAATTGTGAGCGTTTATCTTGATAGTACGATATCGTACTATCAAGATTTAAGCATACTGTCACCAAAACTGGTGTCACCAAAATTGGCTGGGTATCCTTTAAATTCTGCCATTCATATATTGATGAGGACATGATCGGAAAAATTGAAACGCGCGAGAGCTTGCCGAACGACACTGCCTCGATCGAGAAGTTATATCGGGACGCGTTCCCCGATGAGGATTTGCTGCCGCTTGTGAGAGAACTGCTGAGCGAAGGGTCGAGTGTTGTCTCGCTCGTCGGATTTGCTGATAAAGCACTGGTGGGGCATGTCGTCTTCACAATATGTGGAATTGTCGGCAGAACCGACCAGGTCGCGCTCCTGGGACCGCTCACCATCGCTCCTGACTGGCAACGGCGAGGCATCGGCAGCGCAATTGTCCGCGTGGGCATACAACGGTTGGAAAATACCGGCACGAACCAAGTCTACGTACTCGGCGACCCTGCCTATTACAGGCGCTTCGGCTTTGAGCCCGATGGCCGGATCACACCGCCATATCACCTGCCAGAGGAATGGCACGGTGCATGGCAATCGCTCAACCTCCGCAGTGACAAGCCGCAACTCCACGGAAAGCTCTCCGTACCGAAACCCTGGCGCAAACAAGCCCTATGGGCGCCTTGACTAATTAGCGCGGCCCAGCCTCCATTCGACTACGGATCTTGAATCTAGGGCAGGGCGGTGACGCCGCCGTCGACGGTAAGCTCGGTGCCGGTGACGAAGCCTGCCGCGTTCGAGAGCAGAAAGAGGCAGGCATTGGCCATGTCCTCCGGCGTGCCGAGGCGCTTCAAGGGCACGTAATCGGCAATCGCCTCACCTTTGCTCGGATCGTCATACCAGCGCTGCTGCATCGGCGTTAGACAGGGGCCGGGGAAGACCACGTTGGAGCGGATCTGATCGGCGGCGAACTGGATGGCGACCGATTTCGACAGCGCCACCATGCCGGCCTTGGACGCCTGATAGGCGTCCTGCGGCGCGGTATCGCCGCGCAGGCACTGGATGGTGGAGATATGCACCATGGCGCCGCCGCCGGTTTTCTTCATCAGCGGCACGGCGCTCCTGACCGAATGGACCATGGATTTGAGATTGATCGACATCACTTGATCCCACACATCCAAATCCATCTCGACCGCCGATTTATCGCGCTCGAACCACAGCACGCCGGCGGCATTGACGAGATAATCGAGCCGCCCCGACGCTCCGGCGCGTGCCTCGATGGCAGCCGACATGGCGGCATGGTCGCTGACATCGCCCTGCACATAGGTGGCGCCCTCGGGCAGGCCATCCGGCGCTTCCTTGAGGTCGAAAAGGGTGACCTCGGCGCCTGCGTTTAAGAGGCCGGTGGCAACGGCCAATCCCATGCCGCCGCCGGCGCCGGTGACAAAGGCGCTCTTGCCCGAAAAATCCGTACTCCAATTCATGACGTGCCGCTCTCCCGTTATTTTTTTGTTTTGCTGCCTAGAGTGTAGCACTTCCCTGCGGGAATTGCGGCTCGTAGGCGAGGTTGGGTGTTAGCCAGCGTTCCGCTTCCTGCGTGGCGATGCGCTTGCGTTTGGCGTAATCCTCAATCTGGTCGCGCTCGATCTTGCCGAGGCCGAAATAGCCGCTTTCCGGGTGACTGAAATAGAGCCCGCTCACCGATGAGGCCGGGTGCATGGCGTAGCTTTCGGTGAGTTTGATACCGGCGCGCGCCTCCGCATCGAGCAGCTTGAACAGGGTGCCCTTTTCGGTGTGATCGGGGCAGGCGGGATAGCCCGGTGCGGGGCGGATACCGATATAGTCTTCGGCGATCAGGCCTTCATTGTCGAGCGCTTCATCCTTGGCATAGCCCCAATGTTCGGTGCGCACCAACTGATGCATGCGCTCGGCGAAAGCCTCGGCCAGACGATCCGCCAAAGCCTTGACCATGATGGCGTTGTAATCGTCATGCGCTTCTTCATAGCGGCGCGCGATATCGTCGGCCTCGGCGCCGACCGAGACGGCGAAGGCGCCGATATAATCCTCTACGCCGCTTTCCTCCGGCGCAATGAAATCGGCGAGCGACATGTTGGCCCGGCCGTCGTCGCGCGGCATTTGCTGGCGCAGGCAATGCAGAACGTCGCGCCGTACCGCGCGTGCGTTATCTTCATAAACCGCAATATCGTCGTCACGCACGGTATTGGCTGGCCAAAAGCCGATCACGCCGTGTGCGCTCAGCCATTTCTCGTCAACGATACGTTTCAGCAGCGCGCGCGCGTCGGCGAGCAATTCGCGCGCCGCTTCGCCGATGCGCTTGTCCTCGAGAATGCGTGGATATTTGCCGACCAGATTCCAGGTGCGGAAAAACGGCGTCCAATCGATCAGCGGCTCGAGCCCATCGAGCGGAAAATCCTCGATGGTTTTGAGGCCGAGAAAGCTCGGATGCGGCGGCGTGTAATTGTCCCAATCCAGGGCCAGGTGGTTGGCGCGTGCCTTGGTATAGGGCACGCGGTCGTCGCGCTGCTGGCCGCGCGCATGGGTGTCGCGGATACGCTGGTAGCTGTCGCGCACATTCGCTTCATATTCCTGGCGGCGGTTGTCGGAAAGCAGGTTGCCGACCACGCCGACCGCTTTGGAGGCATCCGGCACATGCACCGCCGCGCCGTGATAACGCGGCGCCACCTTGACCGCCGTATGCAGCTTGCTCGTCGTTGCACCGCCGACAAGAAGCGGCAGCTCAAGTCCCTCGCGCTCCATTTCCGCCGCCACCGTGCACATTTCATCGAGGCTCGGCGTAATCAGGCCGGAGAGGCCGATGATATTGACATTTTCTTTGCGTGCCGTGTCGATGATCTGGGTTACCGGCACCATCACGCCGAGATCGATGACCTCGTAATTGTTACATTGCAGCACCACGCCAACGATATTCTTGCCGATATCGTGCACGTCGCCCTTGACCGTCGCCATCAGGATTTTACCGGCCTTGCTTGGCGTGCCGCCATCTTCATCCTCCATATAGGGAATGAGAATGGCGACCGCCTTTTTCATCACGCGTGCGCTTTTGACCACCTGTGGCAGGAACATCTTGCCGGCGCCGAACAGGTCGCCGACCGTGTTCATGCCGCTCATCAGCGGGCCCTCAATGACATCGAGGGGGCGCTTGGCCTGGAGGCGCGCTTCCTCGATATCCTCTTCGATAAAATCGCCGATGCCGTTCACGAGCGCGTGGCCGATGCGCGCATGGACGTCACCCTCGCGCCAGCTGAGATCGGCTTCGGCCTTCTTGCCGCCAACGCCGCGATGCGTCTCGGCAATATCGAGAAGGCGCTCGGTCGCATCGTCGCGCCGGTTGAGCAGCACATCCTCGACCGCCTCGAGCAAATCCGCCGGGATATCCTCATAGACCGTCAATTGCCCGGCATTGACGATGCCCATATCCATGCCGGCGCGGATGGCGTGATAGAGAAAGGCCGAATGCATGGCCTCGCGCACCCGGTTGTTGCCGCGAAAGGAAAACGACACGTTCGAAAGCCCGCCCGAGACATGCACGTCCGGCATCTGTTCCTTGATGCGCCGCGTCGCTTCAATAAAGGCGCGGCCATAATCATTATGTTCTTCGATGCCAGTGGCGACGGCGAAGATGTTGGGGTCGAAAATAATATCTTGCGGCGCGATGCCGACGGTCTCGGTTAGAATCTTATAGGCGCGGGCGCATATTTCGACTTTTTGGTCTTCGGTTTCGGCTTGGCCGTTCTCGTCGAACGCCATCACCACCACCGCCGCGCCGTAGCGGCGCAGCAATTCGGCCTGGTGGATAAAGCTTTCCTCGCCCTCTTTCAAACTAATGGAATTAACAACGGCCTTGCCCTGCACGCATTTGAGTCCGGCCTCGATGACCGACCATTTCGACGAATCGATCATCACCGGCACGCGGCTGATATCCGGCTCGGCGGCGATCAGATTGAGAAAGCGCACCATCGCTTCCTCGGAATCGAGCAGCCCTTCATCCATATTGATGTCGATGATCTGGGCGCCGTTTTCGACCTGCTGGCGGGCGACATCAAGGGCCGTATCGAAATCGCCCTCCATGATCAGTTTCTTGAATTTGGCCGAGCCCGAGACGTTGGTGCGCTCGCCAATATTGACGAACAAACCGTTCATGCGCGCACTTCCAGTGCTTCGAGGCCGGAGAGGCGGAGGCTCGCCGGTATTTCCGGAATGCCGCGTGGCTGAATGCCGGCAACGGCTGAGGCGATGGCGCTGGTGTGCGCCGGCGTGGTGCCGCAGCAGCCGCCCAATATATTGACCAGGCCGCTTTCGGCCCACTCACCGAGGAACGCCGCCGTTTGCTCGGGCGTTTCGTCATATTCGCCGAATTCGTTGGGGAGCCCCGCATTGGGATAAGCCGAAACGCGCGTATCGGCGACGCGCGCCAGTTCGGCGACATAGGGCCGCATATGTTCGGCGCCGAGCGAACAATTAAGACCAACAGCAAAGGGTTTCGCATGGCGCACCGAGTTCCAAAACGCTTCGGTGGTTTGGCCTGTGAGTGTGCGGCCCGAGAGATCGGTGATGGTGCCGGAGAGAATGAGCGGCAGGCGGTAGCCGAGCTCGGCAAACAGTTCCTCAAGCGCGAATATCGCCGCCTTGGCATTGAGCGTGTCGAACACCGTTTCCAGAATAAGCAGATCGACGCCGCCTTCGACCAGGCCGCGCGCCGCTTGCAAATAGCCGTCGCGCAATTGGTCGAAAGTGATGGCCCGGTAGCCCGGGTCGGTGACATCGGGCGAGATCGATGCGGTTTTGCTGGTTGGGCCGAGCGCGCCGGCGGCAAAGCGCGGGCGCTCCGGCGTCTCGGCATCGCGCGCCGCCGCCACGGCAAGGCGCGCCGCCGCGACGTTGATATCGTGCACCAAATGCTCGGTGCCATAATCGGCCTGTGACATGATTGTCGCGTTGAAGGTGTTGGTCGTCACCACATCGGCGCCGGCCTCAAAAAAGGCGGCGTGGATCGCTTGAATAGCCTCGGGCCTGGTCAGGGAGAGCAAATCATTGTTGCCCTTGAGATCGTTATTGTGCGCCGCCAGCAAGTCGCCGCGGAAATCATCCTCGTTCAAGCCGAGATTCTGAATCTCCGTGCCCATCGCGCCATCGAGCACCAGGATGCGCTCGCGGGCGAGTTTTTCGAGCGCCTCGGTTTGCGCCTGCCGGCTCATCGGGCAACGGCTCCCGGCAGCGACAATTCGGCGCGGATGCCGAGCGCATGGCAAATGGCGCGGGTGAGCTCGGCCCGGTTGAGCGTATAAAAATGAAAATCATGCACACCGCTGGCAATCAACCGCCGGCACTGCTCGATGGCAATCCAGCCGGAAATCAGGCGGCGCGTTTCCGGATCGTCATCCAGGCCATCGAACAGGCGGGCGAGCCATTCCGGCAGCGAGGCGCCGCAGCGCGCACTGAAATCGACCAGGCGGGCATAATTGGTCACCGGCAGGATGCCGGGCACGATCGGCACGCCGATGCCGGCGGCGGCGGCGCGGTCGCGAAAGCGCAGGAACAGATCGACATCGAAAAAAAATTGCGTCATGGCGCGGTTTGCGCCGGCGTCGATCTTGCGCTTGAGATTGTCGAGGTCGCTCTCGAGGCTGATTGCCTCCGGGTGGCCTTCCGGATAGGCGGCGACGCTGATTTCAAAATCGGCGACGCGCTTCAGCCCGTCAACAAGGTCGGAGGCGTATGCGTAACCATCTTTCGGCGCCTCGAATTTATCCGCGCCCTCGGGCGGATCGCCCCGCAGCGCCACCACGTGGCGCACGCCGATATCCCAGTAGCGCCGGGCCGCGTCATCGACTTCGCCGCGGCTGTCGCCGATGCAGGTCAAATGCGCCGCCGGAATAAGATCGGTATCGCGCAGGATGCGTCCGACGGTATCGAAAGTGCGTTCGCGCGTGCTGCCGCCGGCGCCATAAGTGACGGAGACGAATTCGGGTTTGAGCGGCGCCAGGCGGACAATCGCGCCCCATAGCTGGACGGCGATTTTATCGCTGGTCGGTGGGAAAAATTCGAACGACACGGAGGTCTGGCTGAGCGCCGGCGCGCACACCGCGGCACCCAGCCTGTCGTTTGAAATCGGTGTCGGATTGTCGAATATCGAATCTGTTTCGGTCATATCGGAGCAATCCCTAAAAAAAAACCGCTCCAGCTATTGCCGGGCGGCGCCCATCGCTTTAGCCGGATTTTTATAGCGCCCGCAAGCTGTTGCTCAAATTCGGCGCTTTCATGTCATTGACATATAGACACTATTTGGCCCCTGTCAATGGCCGGGCAGGTTACTGTAATAATGGTGTATGGCGAATTTACCTGTAACCGAGCGGCGTTTGAGCGTGGCGCCGATGATGGAATGCACCGACCGGCACGGGCGTTATTTCCTGCGCCGGATCAGCCGCCACATTCTGCTCTATAGCGAAATGATCACCGCCGCCGCTTTGGTGCATGGCAAGCGCGACGATCTGTTGGCCCACGATGCGGCTGAGCATCCGCTGGCGCTGCAGCTCGGCGGCAGCGATCCGGCGGAGCTGGCGCTGGCGGCGAAATATGGCGAAGCCGCCGGGTACGGCGAGATCAATCTCAATGTCGGCTGCCCGTCCGACCGGGTGAAGAGCGGACGCTTCGGCGCCTGCCTGATGGCCGAGCCCGAGCTTGTCGCGCGCTGCGTCGCCGCAATGGCCGAGACGGTCGATATTCCGGTGACGGTGAAATGCCGCACCGGCATCGACGGACATGACAGTTTCGAGCTGTTGCGTGCCTTCGCCGGGAAGATGGCCGGGGCCGGTATGGCGAGCCTCGCCGTCCACTCGCGCATCGCCATATTGGAGGGCCTGAGCCCGAAGCAGAACAGGGAAATCCCGCCGCTCGACTACCCCCGCGTCTACCGCCTGAAAGAGGAATTGCCGGCGCTCGAAATTATTCTCAATGGCGGCGTGCGCAGCCTGGATGACGCATTGGGCCATTTGGAGCGCGTCGATGGCGTGATGATCGGCCGTGCCGCCTTTGACGACCCCTACATCCTGGCCGAGGCCGACCGGCGCCTGTTCTCGGATGCGCACGCACTGCCGAGCCGGCACGATATCGCCCGCGCCATGCTGCCTTATATCGAGCGCGCGCTTAGCAAAGGTGCGCGCCTCAACCACATTACCCGGCATATGCTGGGTCTCTTTCACGCTCAGCCAGGCGCGCGGGCGTGGCGGCGTTATCTGAGCGAAAATGTGCCCTTGCCCGGTGCCGGCCCGGAGACCGTCGAGCAAGCATTGGCGCGCGTGCCGGAAGCAGATTGAACTGCCAATTTGTCCGGACAGATATTATGATGCACCTGAGTGGGAGATAACAAAAAACAGCAATAGGCAGGGCTATGGCTAAAATCGGCGTCGATGTGGGCGGCACCTTCACCGACCTAATTCTTGAATCCGACAAAATGACCAACAGTTCGGGCGGCGTTCTGGTGCACAAGGTGCCGAGCACGCCGGAAGATCAGTCAATCGGCGTTATTCAGGGCATCGTCGAAATTTGCGATAGGGGCGGCGTGGCGCTCGGCGATATCAAGCAGATTGTGCACGGCACGACCATCGCCACCAATGCGGTGATCGAATATGACGGCGCCGAAGTGGGCATGCTGACAACGCGCGGCTTCCGCGACATCCTGCTGCTGGCGCGCGGCAAGCGGCCGCATAATTTCTCTATGCAGTTCGACGTGCCGTGGCAATCCAAGCCGCTGGTGAAGCGGCGCAACCGCATCGCCATCAGTGAGCGCATTTTGCCGCCGGACGGGCGCGTCGAAGTGGGTCTGGACGAAGATGAGGTGCGCGAGGCGGCGGAGCTGTTAAGCAAGCGCGGCGTCGATGCCGTCATCATCTGTTTTATTTATTCCTTCCTCAACAATAGCCACGAGCAGCGCGCCAAGGAAATCGTCAAGGAAGTCCTGCCCGATACCTATGTCAGTTGTTCGAGCGAAGTCGCCGATGTGATCCGCGAATATGAGCGTTTCTCGACCGCCGCCATGAATGCCTTTGTCGGGCCGCGCACCTCGTTTTATTTGGGCAATTTGCAGAATGCGCTCAGCGACAAGGGTGTCAGCGCCGAGATTCGCATCATGCAGTCGAATGGCGGCGTGACCACCATCGAGGGCGGTAGCGAACGGCCGGTGACAATTCTGATGTCAGGCCCGGCGGGCGGCGTGACCGGCGGCAAATGGGCCGGCGACCTCTCCGGCGTCGAGGATTTGATCACCGTCGATATCGGCGGCACTTCGGCCGATATCAGCGTCGTGCCGCGCGGAGAGGTGCGTATCATGAATCCGCGCGACACCAATATCGGCGGCTATCCGATCCTGGCGCCGATGATCGACCTGGCGACGATTGGCGCCGGTGGCGGCTCGATCGCTTATGTTGATGAGGGCGGCGCCTTCCGCGTCGGCCCGCGCTCGGCCGGCGCCAGCCCGGGCCCAGCGTGCTATGGCAAGGGCGGCACCGAGCCGACCGTCACGGACGCGCAAGTGGTCCTCGGCCGCCTCGATGCGGAGCAGTTCCTTGGCGGCGGCGTGGCCATCGATCCGGCGCTTTCGGTCAAGGCGATTGAGGACAATCTCTGTAATAAACTGAACATGAGCGTCGAAGAGGCGGCGCGCGGCATCATCCGCGTGATAAATTCCAACATGGCGCTCGAAATCCGCGCCAATTCGGTCGCCAAGGGCATCGACCCGCGCGACTATTCGCTGGTCGCCTTCGGCGGCGCCGGGCCGCTGCACGGTGTTGCTCTGGCTGGAACCGTGGCGGCGCGCGAAGTGCTGGTGCCGCCGGCACCCGGCATCAACGCGGCAACCGGCCTCCTGGCCACCGACATGCAATATGAATTCACCCGCTCGGTGCTGATCACCATCAGCGAGGCGGATCAAAGCGAGCTTGATGGCTTGAACAGCCAGCTTGACGAACTGATCGCCCAGGCTGGCGAGGCGCTCGCCGACGATGGCGTGGCGCCTGAGGAGCGCAAGTTTACCCGCATTGCCGAGTGCCGCTATCAGGGCCAGGGTTTCGAGCTCCGTGCCGAGTTTCCCGAGGGCGTGGTCGGCGGGGACAACAAGCAGGTGCTGATCGATAATTTCCACGAATCGCACCGCCGCGATTACGGCCATGCCTTCGACGATCAAAACATTGAAATCATCACCTTGCGGGTGATTGCCGCGGCGGCGGCGGACAAGCTGACCTGGCCCAAATTGCCAGCCGGAGCGGGCAACAACCCGTCCGATGCGGTGATGTATGCCCGTCCCACCACCTTCGATAGCGGCGAGACGCTGGAGACGCCACGCTATGACCGCGCCAATCTGCTCGCTGGACAGACGGTCACCGGCCCGGCAATCGTTATTCAGCACGATTCGACCACTTTGATTCCGCCCAGCCATGTGGCCGAGGTGTCGGAATATGGTAATTTACGCGTCCGCGCCACGGCCTGAGGAGCAGATGATGAGCATAAAGGAAGTCGATCCCATCACGCTGCAGGTTATCGGCGGCGCACTGCACACCATCGCCAAGGAAATGGGCCATGTGCTCTATCGCATGTCCTATTCCTCGATCATCCGCGAATCCGAGGACCTTGGCGCCGGCCTGTTCGACGCCAACTGCAATACGCTGTGCGAATCCGATTCGACGCCGATGCATATCGGCTCGATCCCGGCTTACTTGCGCGGCATCGAGGAAACCATGCACGATCCGTGGCAGCCGGGCGATGTGGTGATCCACAATCATCCCTATTACGGCGCCAGCCATTCGCCCGATATCGCCGCCGTCGCGCCGGTGTTTTACGAAGGCGAGCTGGTCGGCTTTTCGGCCAACACGGCGCATCATGTCGATATCGGCGCGGCGACGCCGGGCCTGATTATCGACGTGCCCGACGTGTTTGCCGAGGGCATGCTATTTAAGGGTGTGAAGCTCTATGAAGGCGGCGTGCGCAACCGGGCACTGTGGCATTTCATCTCGACCAACACCCGGGTGCCGGATCAGGTGCTCGGCGATATCGAGGCCCAGGTCGCTTCGGTCGAGCTCGGCGTCAAACGGTTCATCGAATTGCTCGACCTCTATGGCAAGGATGTGGTGTTCGCCGCGACCGAGCAATTGATGGATTATTCCGAGGCCATGCTGCGCAAGCAGATCGCGCTTATTCCCGACGGCGAGTACCGCGCCGAGGGCTTTTTGGACGATGACGGCCGCAATCGCGGCCAGACCCTGCCGGTCAAGGTTTGCGTGCGGATTGAGGGTGATTCGGCGGAGGTCGATCTCACCGGCTCCTCGCCGCAGGTGCCGACCGCCTTCAATGTGCCGTTCGAGGGCTCGACCAAGGTGGCGTGCTATTTTGCCTTCCGCGCCATGCTGCTCGACAGCGCGGTTATTTCAGAGCATGTGCCGCAAAATGAAGGATCGTTCCGCCCGATCAAGGTGACGGCGCCGATGGGCTCGATCTTCAACCCGGAATATCCGGCGGCGGCGGAGGCGCGCTTCAATCAGATTCAGCGCGTGGTGGATTGCATCATCAAGGCGCTGGCGCCGGTCGTTCCGGAGAAGGTGACGGCCGGCTGCTCGGCCGATGTGTCGGCGATTGCCTATTCCGGCGTGCGCCCAGAGGGCAATTACTGGGTCTTTATCGAGGTTAATGAGGGCGCCTATGGCGGGCGGCCGGATTCCGACGGGCCCGACGGCATCGAGGAATTGATGCGCAACACGCGCAACAATCCGATCGAGGATCTCGGCATGCACCTGCCACTCATTTGCGACCGCTACGAACTGCGCGATGATGTCATGCCCGGTGCCGGTGAGCACCGTGGCGGCATTGGTGCGATCAAGGTGCAGCGCTATCTCACGGACGGCTTTCTCACCCATGAATCGGATCGTCACGAGGATGTGCCGTGGGGTTTCCGGGGCGGCGCAGCCGGCGCCGGCGCGCGGCTGCAGAAATTCAATATCGCCTCGCCCGATAAGGTCGAGGATTTGCCGGCAAAGATACATGGCCTGCGCAACGAGACCGGCGATTGCATCGGCGTGCTGGCCGCCTGTGGCGGCGGTTACGGCGATCCGCTGGCGCGCAGTCCCGAACAGGTGCGCGAGGATGTGCTTGACGATTATTGCACGGTGGCGCATGCCAAGGAGACCTATGGCGTGGTGCTCGATTCAGAGCTTGAGATCGACAGCGCCGCAACAGCGGTGCGGCGCGACGAAATGCGCGCGTCGGCGGAATGATTATTAGGAAGGAATCAGGTTTTGACTGAAGCCTATATTTGCGATGGCGTGCGGACACCAATCGGACGGTTCGCGGGCTCACTCTCCGCCGTGCGCCCGGACGATTTGGCGGCGCTGCCGATAAGCGCCTTGATGGAACGCAACCAAGCGGTCGATTGGGCGGCGGTCGATGATGTCGTGCTTGGCTGCGCCAATCAGGCGGGCGAGGACAATCGCAATGTTGCGCGCATGGCGCTGCTCCTTGCCGGCATGCCGGAGAGCGTGCCGGCGGCGACGATTAATCGCCTGTGCGGCTCCGGCATGGATGCGCTCGGCGGTGCGGCGCGCGCCATAAAAGCCGGCGAGGCCGATCTGATGGTCGCCGGCGGCGTCGAGAGCATGTCGCGCGCGCCTTTTGTCATGGCCAAGGCCGAGACGGCCTTTTCGCGCGCCGCCAAGATCGAGGACACGACGCTTGGCTGGCGCTTCGTCAACAAGCTGATGAAAGTGCGCTACGGCATCGATTCCATGCCGGAGACGGCAGAAAATGTCGCCGAGGAATACCAGATTAGCCGCGCCGATCAGGACGCCTTCGCCTGCCGCAGCCAAAGCCGTGCCGAGCAGGCCCAGGCGGGGGGCGTGTTCGATGCCGAAATCATCCCGGTCAGCATTCCCCAGCGCAAGGGCGATGATGTTGTTGTCTCCACGGACGAGCATCCGCGCGCCGGCACGACGGTCGAAGGCCTGGCAAAATTGCCGACGCCCTTCCGCCAGGGCGGCACGGTCACGGCGGGCAATGCCTCTGGCGTCAATGATGGGGCGTGCGCCTTGCTGGTCGCCTCGGAGGAAGCGGCGAAGGCGCATGGCCTGACGCCGCGCGCGCGTATTCTCGGCGCCGCCACGGCCGGCATTGCGCCGCGAATCATGGGCATGGGGCCGGCCCCGGCATCGCGTAAATTGCTGGATCGGCTGGGTCTCAAGGTGAGCGACATGGATGTCATCGAGCTCAATGAGGCGTTTGCCGCCCAGGCGCTTGGCGTGACGCGCGATCTTGGCCTCGCCGACGATGCCGCGCATGTAAATCCCAATGGCGGCGCCATCGCGCTCGGCCATCCGCTCGGCATGAGCGGTGCGCGCCTGGTGTTGACGGCGATCAACCAGCTTGAACGCTCGGGCGGGCGTTATGCGCTATGCACCATGTGCATCGGCGTCGGGCAGGGCATCGCTTTGGTGGTCGAAAAGGTCTAGCCCCTCCGGCCAAGGAATCATCGTTTACGAAACATTAAAGACCGACCTATAGATTGCAGGAATCGATTGCCAACCTGGGAAGCGGTGGGGAATTCTGTGGGTCATGCGCGCAAGACGGAAGCGTTTTTCTATCAGTCCGTCGAAAAACATCAGCAGGGCGATATTCGCGGCGCCGAAAAGGGCTACCGCAAAATATTGCGTCATGCGCCGAAGAATGTCGCAACCCTGATCAATCTCGGCATTCTGCTCAAGGACCGGGGTGAATTGAAGCAGGCCGAGGGCCTCTTTTTGAAAGCGGTCGAGCTGGCCCCCGAGCATGCCGACGGCCATACCAGTCTTGGCGGCCTCTATGCCCGATGCGGCAAGAAATACAAGGCAATCGCCTGCTATCGCGCCGCGCTCGATCTTGAACCAAATTCGACCGATGCCTTGGCCAATCTCGGCATTGCGCTGCGCATTATCGGCCAATATGTCGAAGCCTATGAGCTTTTGACGCGCGCCATTGAAATTGACCCGAACCGGGCCAAGGCGCATGAGGAGTTGGCCGCCGTATTCCGCGAATGGGGTGCGGTGGGAAAGGCGCGCGCCCATTTGCAGCGCGCGCTTGAAATTGAGCCGGAAAACACCGTGCTTCGGCTGAAGCTGGCGACTTTATTGCCGGTGATTGCCGAATCAAGGGAACAGATTCTCGAATATCGCGAGCGCTTTTGCGAAAAAATATCGATTCTAACCAGAGATAATATTTCAATTGAAAATCCGGCTTGGGACATCGAGCGGACCAATTTCTATCTCGCTTACCATGGCATGGACGACAAGCCGATGCAGGAAGCGGTGGCGCGCTTCTATTTAAACGCCTGCCCGCCACTGAATTTTGTCGCGCCGCATTGCCGCGCCGGCATACCAGCCAATATCGAGCGGCCGATTCGGTTGGGGTTTATCTCGCGTTATTTTCGCGACCACGCAATCGGCTGGACCTTCGGCCGCGCGCTCGCGGCCTATCCCAAGGACCGTTTCCGGACGTTTCTCTACACCTTCGAGGGAGAGCTCGATAATGTGTGGCAGGAGATGAGCAGGCAGGCCGACAATGCGGCGGTCCTGCCGGAGCTTAATTTGGCCGCCTGCCGCAAAGCCATTGCCGCGGACAAACTCGACGTTTTGGTTTATGCCGATATCGGCATGGAGCCGACCAGTTATTTTCTCGCCTTTTCCAGATTGGCGCATGTGCAATGCGTTGCCGGCGGGCATCCGGTCACGAGCGGTGTTCCGACGCTCGATTATTGGATCGGCAATGATTTGGGCGAGGCCGATGGCGCCGAGGCGCATTACAGCGAGAAGCTGGTGCGTCTCAAAGGCATATCCAACAATTATCAGCGCGCGCGCCTGCAGCAGCCGGCCAAGACACGTGCTGAGCTTGGCCTGCCGGAAGCGGAGCTGCTTTATACCTGCCCGCAAAGCCTGTTCAAATTCCACCCCGACTTCGACCACATCGTCGCGCGAATTCTGCGCGGCATGCCGGAGGCGAATTTTGTCCTTTTCGAAGGGCCGCACGCCGCCTGGGGGAAGCTGTTGATGGAGCGCTTCCGCGTCACCATGCCGGATGTGGTCGGCCGCGTGCATATGGCGCCACGCTTGCCGCTCAATGATTTTATCAACGCTCTGGCGCTGTCTGACATTGTGCTCGATACGGTCCATTTCGGTGGCGGCAATACGAGTTTTCAATCCCTGGCACTTGGTGTTCCGATCGTGACCATTGAGGGGGATTATGCGCGCAGCCGGGTGACCTCGTTGCTGTATCGCCATATGGACGTGATGGATTGCGTCGGTCAGACGGTTGATGATTATGTCGAGATCGCGCTCCGCCTTGGCCGTGATCCATCCCACCGGGCGCAAGTGAGCGCCGACATTCTCGCCCATAACGACGTCTTGTTCGACAATGACAGCGGTGGTTTGGAGTTGGCGAATTTTTTCCTCGATCTGTTCGGCCAGCAGCGCGGCGAGACACTGGTTCAGGCAACCGGTTAGAAACGCGCCATGACGGCCCTTGCCATCATGCAGCCCTATTTTTTTCCCTATGCCGGATATTTCCGCCTGTTTGCCGCGGCGGACCTGTTCGTGATTTACGATTGCGTGCAGTTCCCGCGGCGCGGCTGGGTTCACCGCAACCGCCTGCCGGACGAAAACGGCGCGCCGGCGTGGCTCAACCTGCCGCTCGAGAAGGCGCCGCGCGCCACGGCGATAAAGGATCTGCGCTTCCCGAACGACGCGGCGCGCCGTCTCACGCTTCAGATGCAGCGCTTCCCGGTGTTGCTGGGCGATCACCCGATGGTGCGGAATTTGACCGATTTTGCCGGGCTTTCGCCGGTCGATTATTTGGAGCGCGGGTTGATCGCGGTGTGCACAGCGCTTGGTCTCAGTTGCGAGACCCGCCGTTCAAGCAGTCTGAAAATTCCGCCTGAGGTGCGCGGCCAGGATCGCATTTTGGCCATTGCCGAGGCCCTGGGCGCGGACCGCTATATCAATGCGCCGGGCGGCGGCGCGCTCTATGAGAGCCAAACCTTCAGCGCGCGCGGCATTGAATTGCAAATTCTCGAGCCCTACAGCGGCGCCTCATGGAGCATGCTACACCGCTTGCTAAGCGAGCCGGCTCAACAACTGGCCGGCGAAATAAGGCAACAAACTTAGCTCTGTGGCTCCGGGCTCGGCTGTCAAGCGCGGCGCGTTCATCATTAATTCACCGATATCGTCCAATATCTCACGGTCGCACAGGTGTTTACGAATGCCGTTGAGCCATAAGGATATGTCGGTTCCGGCGCGGTGAGGAGATTGAGGCATGCTCTCGATCGGAGAACAATTTTACGAGAATATTGAAGATGCCATTCTCAGCCTGCGTGGCGCTATCTCGCAACATGATTCAAGCTCGATAGAATTCAGGCAGCTCGGCGAAGCTCTGGCGTTGGACGGACGGGTGGATGAGGCCATTGAAGCTTATCGATCCGCCCTCGACCTATCCGAGGACGGCGCCGGGCTCGAACGTCTGGCGCAGCTTCTCATGCGCCGCAACCACCCCGCCGAAGCCCGTCTTTATCTCGACAAGGCGGCGGCGATCGAAGAGATGCGGAAGCATTGTCATGTTCGACTGGCGGAGGATTATAACGAGCTGGCGGATGTCTATTTTGCCTGCGATGATCTTGCCGCCGCGATTGACTGCCATGAAACGGCACAAAAAATATTGCCCGGTTATATCAATGCATTTGTCGGCGCAGCGCTTAAAACTCATATTGATCATGTTCTCGGGTCGATAACGCCGGCAATCGCCTCGGCCGCACATGGCGGCCCGACCTATCACGCCGCCACCGTGGTTTGGGGCGATAATTATTGCCGTCATTTTCTTGAATGCTGCATTCCCTCGCTGTTGGCGCCGGGCAATATCCCGTTTCTCGCCGGACGCGAAAGAATTCTTTTTGTAATTTATTCGACGCAAAATGACATCGAAGCAATAGATGCCGCACCGCAATTCAAGGCGTTGCAGGAATATGCCGAGATCATGTTTGTCGAGATCCCGGCGCATTTGATCGAATTGACGACGCACAAGGATTTTCCGAAAGCCACGCGATACACCAACACGCTTCAACTACTTTCCGCGCAGCACTATATTTCGACCATCTTGGCGCGGATATGCAATGCCGGCGCACTTTATGTCCAGCCGGATTGGGTCTATTCCGAAGATTGTCTGCGCGCCACCTACCAGATGATGGGCGGCGGTAAAGAAATATTTGTGGCGCCCATTTTGTTGGCTGGCAGCGAGGGAATCACGCGGGCCATGAAGTCGGCCGGCGAAGATGGTGGCGGGGTGTCGATTTCTGCCCGCGAACTTTCCAGACTCGCGGTCTCCAATCTTCATTCGTCCTGGCGGCAATTCATCGCACTTGGCGATAAATTCGAGGCGCGGCAAATCCCGGCCTGGATGCTGTGGCCATTTGGAGAGTCAGGTCTTGTAATGCATGCGTTTCACTGGTCAGTATTCCTGATCAGCGCCAAAGGCCTTGGCCGTTATCGCGGCGAGCGGTTCTGGACAATCGATCAACGCTTCCTCGACCTCTGGCTGAAGGGTGATGATGGCTGGGATCGAGTGGGGATATGCCGGAATATGAACCGTTCTGTCATTGTCGCGCTCGAAGAAGATGACAAGGATTATGCCTGGGCCGACGAACAAAGTTCGGTCTGGGACATCGATCAAATCGCCGCCGCGGTAACGCCGGGCATGAATATGTTGAGCCTTTCCCAGGCCAATCATCTGCTTTTCCGCGAGCAAGTTGTTTATGACCCAGCCGGCGACGATGCCGGACGTGCCGATGCCGTTCTCGATGCTGGAAATATGGTGGAAGCCCTGGCCGGGCGAATCATGGATGTGTCGGTTGGCCGCGCTTGAGAGTTCGCGGCAAGAATTTGTTTTAAGGGTATTTTTACTCTGTTTGAGACAAGCTGAAGGGGCGCGGTAACGCCCGCGCGAAATCGACCCAGGCGCTCTCACGGTGTATCCATGCGACAGATTTTTCTCGCCGATTTGACCCATACCGCACACGGAATTGCGGCGCAAACCTTCCCGCTCGGCACGGCTTCCGTTACGAGCTATGCGCGTGCCCGGTTTGGCGACAGGCTCGATTTCCGCCTGTTCAAGTTTCCCCAAGTCTTAAGCGAGGCGATTGTCGAAACGCCGCCCGCTGTCCTTGGTTTGGCCAGTTATTCGTGGAACTTTGAACTTGCCTACGCTGTTGCGTGCTGGGCCAAGCGGCGCGACAGCAAGCTGATCACAATATTCGGCGGGCCGAATTTCCCGGTTGAGGCAGAAGAGAAAGCCGCTTTTCTCGAAGCCCGGCCGGCGATGGATTTTTTCGTCCAGAACGAAGGCGAGCTTGGTTTTGCCGCGCTGCTTGAAGCGCTCGAATGTTGCGACTTTGACGGTGGTGCACTGAAAGCTAGGGGTGCTGTACTCACCAATACCTGTTATTTGAGCTCGGGCGCTCTGGTTGAAGGCGAAATTGCGCGTCTTGAGGACGTCAACGACATCCCTTCGCCTTATCTCACCGGACTGATGGACGAATTTTTCGATCATCAGGTTTTGCCGCTGTTCGAGACCACACGGGGGTGCCCGTTCTCATGCGCGTTTTGCGCCGACGGTTTGGCATCGAAGAACCGGATCGTACGGTTCGATCCAGAGCGGAGCAGAGCCGAGTTGCACTATATCGCAGAGCGTGCTGGCGATAAGGAGGAGCTCTGTATTACCGATCTCAATTTCGGCATGTACAAGCAGGACCTGTTGACCGCCGATTTTATCGCCGAGGTGCAACGCGATTTCGGCTGGCCCACCATCATCAAGGGCTCGGCAGGTAAAAATCAACCGGAGCGCATCATTCAGGTCGCGGGCAAATTGGGCGGCGCCTGGGTGCTGGGTTCGTCCATTCAGTCGGCCGATGCGGATGTTCTCAAGAACATCAAGCGCAGCAATATTTCGCTCGACGCCTATCGGCAATTGATCGACTACGTCAATAGCCATGACGAATCGCAATCCTATACCGAGGTCATCCTCGCACTGCCCGGCGACACCATGGAAAAGCATTTCCGCTCGTTGCGCGTCGGCATAGATAGCCGTGTCAGCACGGTGCGCATGTATCAGGCGATGATGCTGCTCGGCACCGACATGGCGAGCCCGGCGACGCGCGAAGCCTTTGCCCTGGAAACACGCTATCGCGTCGTTCCCGGCAATGCGGGCGTCTATGAATTTGGCGGCGAAAGCATACCGGCGGTGGAGCTCGAAGAAATCATCGTGGCGACGAAAGACATGCCTTTTGAGGATTATTTGTCATGCCGGGTGATGAATCTGATCGTCGATACATATCTCAACAACGGTCTGTTCGAGGAAATCCTCGAAGCCGTGCGCGCCATGGGATTATCGGTGTTTGATATACTCGAACATATACACGCACATCCTGAGTTAAATCCGCCGGTCATCGCCGCGATTTTTGCCAGCTATCTCGATGCCACCGCAAATGATCTCTTTGAAACGCGCGCCGAAGCCGAGGCGCTGGTCGCCGATACCGCGCGTTTCAACGCCTACCTCGAAGGCGGCGGCGGCGGCAACGAGCTGCAAGACCATAAAGCCATGCTCTACGAGGAGCTTGAGGCGGTGTCGCATGTACTCACGCGTTCGGTCTCGCGCTTGCTTGGTGAACGCGGCATGGGCAGCCCGGCCTTGGTGGAGTATTTTGAGGCGCTGCGCGAATTCATACTGTGCCGCAAACGCGGCCTGCACAGCCTGAGCGGGCCGATCGAGGAAAATTTCGGTTTCGACTTGGCGCACCTGGCAGCTGGCGAATTCAACAAGGATCCGCGCGAAGCGGCCAAAGTCAAACGCCCAACCCGGTTGCGTTTCTTCCACGAGGAAGCGCAGCGGACATATATCAGCAATGCCGTCCGCCTCTATGAAAGCCATCCCGGGCGCTTGGGCCGTTTCATCCACCGAAACAATCTGAAAATGATGTATCGCCGCGTGGCGAGCGTGTGAATTCGTCGCGCCCGGCCGGGCGGAATCACGCGGAATCACATTGTACCGGTGCGGCACCTTGATGGCTTCCACAGGGGCTACCAGGGCAAGCATTAGGAAAAAATTAACGCCGCGGCTATCTAATGAATTTGTCCGAAATTTTACCTAAATGATTTAGTCGGATATTGGCCCTCACGAATAGCAGGATGTGTCTTTGGCGATGAAGTTGAACAAACGGAATGTTCCGGGTTGGTTCAATAATATTGAAAAGTTTCAATGCTTTACAATTTTGACCGTGCCGCCTTGCGGCCCGGGTTCGCTGTCTCGCGCGCTGTGCTCCGGCACGAATTTTCATTGGAGGGCTAATATTCGATGACCCAACTCCAGCTTGATGGCTCCAAGATTCAGCATCACGTAAAAGAGCTGAATGCGTGGCGGCGGGGCGATACCGTTTATCCTTTGCTGGTCGAAATCAGCCCGACAAATATCTGTAATCACGGCTGCCTGTTTTGCGCCTACGACTATATGGATGGACGCTCCAGCGAGGAAGCGCTCGACCGCTCGAACAGCGCCTTCATTGGCGCGGATCGCCTGATGCAGGTGATTTCGGAATTGCGTGAAGTGGGCACCAAATCGCTGTTCTATTCGGGCGAGGGTGAGCCACTGCTGCACAAACGCTTGCCGGAAATCATCGCCTTTGCCGGCGATCTTGGTCTCGACCAGGCACTGAATACCAATGGTAGTGCGCTGAAAGGCGATGTGACCGAGCAAATCCTGCCGCATTTGTCGTGGGTCCGCTTTAGCGTAAACGGGGTGAATGAAGCGGATTACGCCTTCAATCACCGCACCAGCCCAAGCCAATTCAAGCTGGTGATCGACAATATCGAGGCTGCGGCGGAGTTCAAAAGCCGGCATGGCCTGCCCGTTACGCTCGGCATTCAGTGCGTCCATATGGGGCAGGAGCCGGGAGAGATTTTTGAACTGGCGCGGCGCTTCAAGGAACTCGGCGGCGGCTATTTTTCGCTCAAGCAATTCAATGAGCATCCGGCCAATCCCTATCAGCAAAAAACCACACTGGTTCGCGAGGATTTTTACCGGCTTCTCGAGCTCAACGATTCAAACTTTCAGGCCCATGTCCGCATGCCGTTCGGCGAGGCGGAGCCCAAACGGCCTTACAAATCCTGCCTCGCTCTGCCGTTCTTCGCGGAGATCGTCGCCGACGGCCAAGTTTATGCTTGCGGGCCGCATCTCGGTGAAGCGGCGTTTAGCTACGGCAATATCTATGACGACGATTTCCGCACCCTGTGGAGTGCCGGGAACCGCGCCAAGGTCGAAGATCACGTCCAAGGAATTGATGACCTCGATCATGTCTGCATGCCGAACTGCCGGCTCAACGAGGTCAATAAGTTTCTGTGGAATCTGGCCCACCCGCCAGAACATGTAAACTTCATCTAGGCGTCGCAGCTATGGCGAATCTCTTTCTCGATGGCTCCAAACTATTTCATCACCTGGATGAGGTGGAGCGCTGGGACGAAGGCGAGGCGTTCGCGCCGATCCATGTCGAAGTCGATCCCACCGGTTCGTGCAATCACAGATGCCTGTTCTGTTATGCCGATCACTATAATCACTCTCTTGGCATGCTGCCGCGCGAACTGTTTCTGAATTTAATGCGCAATATGGGCGAGATGGGCGTAAAGAGCTGCCTGCTGGCCGGTACCGGCGAGCCACTCGTCAACAAACACACCGTGGATGCCGCGCTTGCCGGATTTGAGGCGGGTGTTGATATGGCGCTCAATACCAATGCCATTGTGTTGAATGAAGACAAGGCCGCGCGCGTTCTGCCAGCTCTCACTTGGCTCCGGTGCAGCGTCATGGGGCACGATGCCAAAACCTACGCCCGGGTGCATGTCACCAAGGCGAAGGATTTCGATACCGCGTTGGCAAACATTGCCAAGGCGGTTGAAATAAAAAAACAGAACGGGCTCAGCGTCACCATCGGTATTCAGCAGGTGCTGTTGCCTGAAAACGGCCGAGGCGTACCCGAGCTTGCCCGGATCGCCAAGGAGATTGGCGTCGATTACTATGTTCTGAAGCCGTTCAGCGTCGACGAGCGCAACAAATACGACGCCAACGGCAAGACTGCGCTGGAGCTCATGCATGAATTTGAGCCTGAACTTCGGCAGGCGGCGGCGCTTGGCGATGAGAATTTCAACAGCATCATCCGCTGGAACACCTTCGGCGATGATGGTTCTCGCCTCTACTCAAACTGTTTGGGTTTGCCCTTTATTTCGCAGATCGCGGCGGACGGTAAAGTCTATACCTGCTGCCCGTTCTTCGGCGACGACCGCTATTGCCTGGGCGATCTGAAAGATTCGAGTTTTTCAGAGTTGTGGCATGGCGAAACAGCGCGCGCGGTACGTAAGCGCGTGGAAGAAAAGCAGGATGTAAAGAAATGTATGACACATTGCCGGCATCACCAGATCAACACGCAGCTTTGGCAATTGCGCAACCCGCCGGACCACGTCTCCTTCATCTAGCGAGGGCGGCCTGTGGGGAAATTAGTTGCCCCACTTGTGGACCAGATGCGAACCGCTCTCCCTATGGCCGGCGCTCGGGATATGATCTCTCGCGCTGCGATTCCTGTGGCTTGGTTTTTCTCAGTACCGTGGGGGCTTCCATTGCGCAGGAATTTTTTGATGATGCTGCGGCGGATCACAAGGAATCAGCCGATGCCATTGAATATTGGAGTTTTCCCTCCCTCTACGACCGCTATCAGGGTGTGTTCGAAAGCTTCTTTATCGAGCGCTGGAACAGGCTGCGCGAAGCGCATGGCGATATTCGTTCGCTGCTGGATATCGGCTGCGGCTATGGGTTTTTCCTGCGCCACGTGAAATCGCTGGTGCCGACGGTCAGCGGTGTCGAAATTGACCGGGAAGCGGCGCAGTATGCGCGCCAGCGCTTCGATATCCCGGTTTCTCATATGCGAATAGAAAACTATGAAACAAAGGCGCCGCTCGATTGCATGGTGATGTGCGACGTGCTGGAACATCTGCATGAACCGGACTATGCGCTGCGCAGGTGCCGCGACATGTTGGCGCCGGGCGGTATACTTTTCCTGCAAGTGCCCAATCACGTTGGCTTTCGCCTGCCGCGTGGTCATAGCTGGGGATTGCCGCATCACATTTGGCAATTCAACCCGAAAAGCCTGCGCTGTTTGGTCAAATCTTGCGGATTGGTGCCGGAAGATAGCTACACCGGTGTGCTCGGTGTGATCGGCGCCTATGAGCGCGGCGGGCCGACAATTAAGGAACGGTTGGAATGGCTGCTGGCACGAAAACTGGGCCTCGGCAATCGACTGATGATGATCGCGCGAAAGCCAATGAACGGTGTCTGACATGACCAAATTGGTCATCTTCGGCGCCGGTCAGACGGCTGAAGTCGCGCATTTTTATTTCACCAACGATTCCGATTTCGAGGTCGTCGCCTTTACGGTGAACGCGGAATATATCGCCGAGGAGACGCTGTTCGGCATCCCGGTCGTGCCGTTCGAGGATGTCGCGACGCTCTATCCGCCCGCCGAGCATGATCTCTTCGTCGCCGTCACCTATACCGGCCTCAACAAAATCCGGGCGCAGAAACTGGCCGAGGCCAAGGCGTTGGGCTACACCTGCCCGAGCTATGTCAGCTCCAAGGCGACCGTCTGGCCGGGCCTCAAGCATGGCGAGAATTGCCTCATTCTGGAAGACAACACGATCCAGCCGCATGTCGTGATCGGCGATGATGTCTATCTCTGGTCGGGCAATCACATCGGCCATCACACGGTGATCGAGGATCACGTCTATATCGCCTCGCATGTCGTCATATCCGGCGCGGTAACGGTCGGCGCCTACAGCTTTATCGGCGTCAATGCGACGCTTAGGGACAATATCCGCATCGGCCGCGAGAATCTGATCGGCGCCGCCTGCCTGATCCTCAAGGACACCGACGAGCGCGCCGTGTTCAAGGGCCAGGCGAGCCAGCCGGCGGCCATCACCAGCGACAAGTTGCGGCGTATCTAATTCCATGGCGTGGCGCAAACTGGGCCGGATATTCCGCGCCGAAGGGCAGCGCGATTTCATGGCCTCGCACGCCTCCTGCCCGCAGGCGGTGCAGCAGGACGGCGATCTTTACCGCATCTGGTTCGCGCCGCGCGACAATCAAAACAGAAGTTATTGCGCCTGGCTCGAGATCGATATGACCAGGCCAACGGAGATATTGCGCCTCGCAGAGACGCCGACGGTGGCGCCGGGCGGGTTGGGCGCGTTTGACGAACAAGGCGCGATGTTTTCCTGGTTCATGTCCCACGCCGGCGAGAGTCGCATCTATTACACCGGCTGGAATATCGGCGACACGGTGCCGTTTCGAAACGCCATCGGCATGGCAAGCGCATCCGAACCGGTCGGCGAATTCACGCCAAGCGCCGGCCCGGTGCTCGATCGCTCGGCGGCGGATCCTTATTTTGCCGGCAATCCATGCGTCCTCAATGCCGCTGGCGCCTGGCATCTCTGGTACCTGTCCGGCACTGCCTGGGCGGCGGCGGATGACGGGTCGCCGGCGCGGGCGTCTTATAATTTGCGCCATGCGCTGTAAAAGGATGGCGTGACCTGGACGCCGGACCCCGCGCCCGCCGTCGATTATGTCCACCCCGGCGAAATGGCCATTGCCCGGCCATCGGTGCGCTATACGGATGGCCTCTTCCGCATGCATTACAGTTGGCGGGGCGTCGGCTATGGCTACCGCATCGGCTATGCCGAATCTTCCGACGGCAGCAACTGGCGGAGGATGGATGAGGGCGCCGGGCCCCAGCCCTCCGACGAGGGCTGGGATTCAGAAATGATCGCCTATCCGCAAGTATTCGAGCATGGCGGCAAGACCTACATGCTCTATTGCGGCAACGGCTTCAGCCGCGACGGATTCGGCCTCGCGCTTGCGGAGGGTTAACTCGCCAGCTCGCTGAACATGTCCCGCACCTGGTTCTCTGCCGGGAAATCCTCGAACAGAAGCTCCAACTGATAACTATATTTGTAGGGCGTCGGGAAGCCGTGACCGATATAGCTCGGCTCGGCCGCATTGTTGTATCGCAAGCTCATCGCGACGCGCACCCGCTCGTCGCCGGAGTCTGACGTGCGGTGCACCAGGAAGCCGCTTAAAACCACCAGGTCGCCACGCTTCGGATAGGCCGCAATAAAGTCATCGTCATTGACTCTTTCGTCCTTGACCATCGGCGTCGACACATGCGGCACCGTTTTCGTCAAACCTAAATTATGACTGCCCGGAATGATTTCCACGGGATAGGACAGTTCGTCGATATCGATCAACGGAATCCACAGCACCACGCCGTCGAGACTACCTTGCATGCTGCGCCAATCCTGGTGCGGCGGCGTCCTGTTATAGCCGCCCGGGATCTTCAGCGCTTCGGTGGTGTAGTGGCACACCGGCTTGGTCGAGACCACCGGCGTCTCCATCCCGAGCGAGTGCAGCAACTCGACGACTCTGGGGCTGGTCGTCATGTTGTGGATGCTGGGCAGGAGCTGGCTTTGCCGCGCCGCGCCGAGATAGGCTTGCATGTCGGTGTTGAACAGTGCCACCAGATTGCGCTGCAGGCCGTCCGGGTCGCGCCAATCCGCTTCGGGCAAGCCATAGCGCCGCATCTGGTAGGCGAACAGCTCCATCTCATCATCGTAAATTTGTTGAATTTCAGCCAGGGGAAAGAAGTTGGGTATATGACAAAACCCATCCTTGGCATACTGCCGGCGGAGGATTTCGCTGCTGTCAGGCTGTGGCATCGTGGCAACTTGCATGGCACTTGTCTCCGAACTTTGTATGCGCTTTCCCCTTCCTAATAGGCTGTTAACAAGTTTCCGTTAGCTTGGTTAAGAATGCATGAAGGCAAAACATTATGACCACAAACAACGTTTACGAATTGCCCACCGTGGGCGGCCCGAAGCAGGCCAAATCGAAGCGCGACATGCTCGCGCTGTTGAAGCAGGCGCCCAAGGAAAACGAAGAGCTGATCGCCAATCTCGGCCTCTATACGCGCAGTGTCATCCTGGCCAAATATCTCTATCTCAATGAGCTTTACGAGATCATCAAAGACAAGCCCGGCGTGATCATGGAATTCGGCGTCTGGTGGGGCGCAAATATTGCCCTTTTCGGATCCCTCCGCGCCATTCACGAGCCCTACAATTGGACGCGCAAAATTATCGGCTTCGATACCTTCGAGGGCTATCCGGCCGTGGACGAGAAGGACGGCGATACGGAGTTTTCGGCCGAGGGCGGCTATGCCATGCCGGAGGGGTACGAGGACTACCTCACCCAGGTCCTCGATTGCCACGAGCAAGACAATGTCATGGAGCATGTGCGCAAGTTCGAGCTAGTGAAGGGCGATGCCGGCGCGTCGCTGAAGAAATATTTGCTCGACAATCCCGAGACGGTGATCTCCCTCGCCTATCTCGACATGGCGATGTACGAATCGACGCGCGACGTTTTGCAATTGTTGCTGCCGCATATGGTCAAGGGCGGGGTGATTGCTCTCGACGAACTTGGCTCGGCCAAATTTCCCGGTGAAACGCGCGCCTTCAAGGAGGTCATCGGTACCGGATCGTTCCGCATGACGCGCTCGAAATTTCTGCCTGACCGGACCATGGTTATTGTTGAATGAGCGCGGTTGTCGCTCTTCGGGAGGCCACTTCGACCCTAATTGTGCCCGGTGGGCTGGCGGAATCGCTGGCATTCCGGGAAGCCGCCCTCGGCAGGGGAACATACTTGATCGGCGCTTCATCGCTACGCAACGATCCCGCGGCGGGCGAGTATGATGATTGGTACTATCTGCCGACAATTCATGACCCGGAATTCGCGGCCAGTTTTCATGAAATTATCCGCCGCCATTCGATAAAGGCGGTTTTTTGTCCGCACCCGATCATGCATGCCCGCCTGGAAGAGCTTTACCGGAGCGGTGATCCGGGCTTCGATCTGCTCAACCCGCCACCGCAAAAGGCGCATGAGCGCAAGGTGGTCTCAGATTTTCGCCGCGCCGGCGAAGTGGGGTCGTTTCTTTATTCAGACGATAATGGAACAGAGCGGCTGGGCGACCTTGAGGTCGCGGCGCTGTTCCGCGCCTGTGAGGCAATCGTCGGGCAATCGGATGAGACGAAGCTCGCCGCGATCATGGCCATCTTTGCCGGTTTGCCGGTCGGTGATGTGGTTGAAGTGGGCGGCTTTTGGGGCCGCTCCGCCTATCTCCTCACCTGGCTCGCGGCGCGATTTGAAATTGGCCCCGTCCTTGTCGTCGACCCCTGGAGCGCGGAAGAGGCGCTGCAATCGAGTGCGGCGGCGCTGGTTCAGCGTGACACCCATGCGCAGGACTGGGAACTTATTCACCAGGGATTCCTGCTCAACCTGTTGCCGCTGGCGCGCGGCCGGCTCGGCTATCTGCGCATGACATCGGCCGAGGCCCATACCCGCTATGACGAAGCGCCCTTTTGCCTCGAAAGCCCGCCCTTCGGCAACCTCGAATATAGCGGCGAGATCGCCCTGTTGCATATTGACGGCAATCATGACGCAGCTGCCGTGGCCCTCGATATTTCGCTCTGGGTGCAGCATATCCGCCCGGGCGGCTGGCTTGTCCTGGATGATTATGTCTGGCCGCACGGCGACGGGCCGGCCCGCGCCGGCGATGCATTGCTCTCTCAGTTGGGCGAAGAAGCGGCATGCAGTTTCGTTGCCGGCAAAGCCCTGTTCATCTGCATGACGTGACGAGCCCGTCATTCGACGCGGGCCCGGCTGATTTACGAATGAACGGGATAGTTAAAAAGTTTGAAGGCGTCGGCGCCCTCACGCTCAATCGTATTGATTTCCTCGGCGCTGAGAACCTGCTGGTAGCGCCCGACACTTTCGGGCGAAAGCGCGTTGCCATTAAGGTGCGTGCCCCATGCATCGTGGACGGGGCCCGTTTTGGCGTCCGTGGCCGGAGTCTCCCCGGCTTTATCGGAGGAATCGGCAGCTTTAAGCTCCCATCCCTTTGACGGGTCGGCCTCCGCAAGCTTGAGGCCCGTGAATTCACGTAGCTTGTCGAATGCAACAAGCGGCTCCGTCACCAGTTGCTCGTAACGCAACAGCAGGGTGCGCTGGCGAAACGCTTCCGATTTGTAATTCATGCACGGGGCATAGAAGGATTTGTACACGTTGGCGAGCTCCGCCACATCGCGCTTGGCAAATTCGCTGTCCACCCCTTTCTCGGCGAGCCGCTCGCCGACGGTCAGCATGGAGGCAATGACGTCTCTCGGGTCGCGCACAATAACGACAAACCGTGAATCCGGGACGAGCTCGAATATGTCCGGAAACTGCATCGTTAGATGCGGCTCTTTGAGAACGAGATGTTTGGCCGGCGGGTGACGCTCCAAAGTCATTCTGAGGAACGCGTCCAGCCATGTTGCGTTGAAGCGGCAAAGCTCGCCGTGATCGGAAAAATAGTGGCCGGTTTGCGAATCGACGACAGCCTTTCCAAGCTGGTAGGCCTCGAGCATACCGCGGAAATAGGTGGCTTCATGAATCATCGGATTGGTCTCGGCGTCCTTGCACAAGACACTTTGCAAAGCAGTCGTGCCCGACCGTTGACTTCCGCCTACAAAAAAATATGTCATGCCAATCGCTGGGATTTCTTGAACAGAGCCTGGATCATAGTTAGCAATAGATTGATAGGTTCTTAACGGTTAGGTCTGGCTATGGGCCGGCGGGGATATAGGGAGCAGGCGATGGACTGGTATCATATTTGGTGCGACCTCAAGCCGGGCGAGAACGATCTCGCCTTCTGCGGGAATATCGATGCCTATCTCGGCCAATTGCGCGCTGATGGTTTGATCGAGGAGCATAAAGTGATGCGCCGCAAGCTCGGCCTGGCGCATGACGGGGCAACCGAATTTCACATTATGATTGGTACAAGGGATCTGGCCCAGCTCGACGCCGCCTTTAATCTCGTCTCCAGGCGCGAGGCTGAAGTCGAAAAATTACATAAAGCGGTTTATAGCGCCGTCACCAACCTCAAATTCGGCCTTTACCGGGATTTCCCCGATCCGTGGCGGCAGGGCGACGCGTAACACCCTTTATTTCACTTCGGTGTGGATCGGCGCCTCGGGATGAAAGGCGTGAAAGGCGAATGCAAAGCTGATGTCGTGCACGACATCCTCCGGCCCATCGAGGCCGCTTCGTTGCACCACCACATTACCGACATCGCGCCCCATGCGGATCATGGTGGTGTCGAGGGCGGAATTCTGCCCGGCTTCCCAGGTGATGGTTAAATCGCCGCGCTCGACGCGCTTTAGGTTCTTCACCAAATCCAGACTCCACGCCTCCTCGCCAATGACAATGACGCGGGCGAGCGGCGCGATATCCTCTGGCAGGGCACCGTCATAGAGGAACGGTTTGGTCGAATTGTCGTAGCGCGAATAGGGGTTGGCGCCGTAATTGCGCATGCGCGCGCGCGTTGGCACCAGGATGGTGGCGCCGGGATACTCGGCCGCACGCGCCTTGAAGCGCTCGAATGATTCGATGCGGACCGGCAGCGCGGTCAGGCGCGTGCCCATCATTTTGCCGATAATCGCCTCGCCGGTGAATTGCTGCCACCAGCTCTCGGTCTGGCGGTCATACATCACCAAATCGGAATTGCGCAGCTTGCCGGTGGTTCCGAAATCATAGGTCTGGCCGTCGATCCGGCGCTCGAACACCAGGGCCGAATTGCATAATGGGCAAAAGGTGACGGCAATCGGGACGCCGCCCAACGTGTCATTGGCAATCTCATGCCAGATCAGAATTCGCACCGGATAGGCGCGCATCTCACCATTGAGGGTAACGGTAATGACCGGTTCCATTTCGCCAATATCGTCGACCTCGGCAACCGGAACAAAAGTTGGATTGTCGATCGCCGGGATGCCGTCCTTGGGCGGGCCGCCGGACCGGATCTCGTCAAACTCGACCAGACTGCGCGAGAAATCCGTGCTCTTCCACTCACGGCTCCAATAGCTCGGCGGCTCAGCCGCAATGGCGCCGGAAAGTGCCGTGATCCAGAGAAATACCGCAGCTAAAGCGAAGGGCAGAAATTTCATGGGCCTTCCTCAAATTCAGTTGAAGGCCAAGTGTCTCCGGAGCGCTGGTCCGGAGCTAGAAAAACTGTTTCACAATGCCGTGACAGCGCGTCATTGGTGGCTTACGCAAGTGCCGCCGCGATCGCCCGCG
Organism: uncultured Rhizobiaceae bacterium; assembly: GCA_964429775.1. Taxonomy (GTDB): domain Bacteria; phylum Pseudomonadota; class Alphaproteobacteria; order UBA828; family UBA828; genus PTKB01. Next base: position 9,950 of record CAYSDJ010000004.1, on the reverse strand, counting down.
CCGCCATGACGCCGACCAGATGGGCGCGGTATTCGGCGCTGGCGTGCATATCGGAATTGAGGCCATCGGGCGATAAAGCCGGTAATTCGGTGTCGCCGGAAAGTGCGCTACCGAGCGCCGCTTCCATATCGCCGGCGCGGAACACGCACGGCCCGGCGCCGGTGACAGCGATGCGGACCCCGCCAGCCGTTTCCGCCGCCAGCACGCCGACGATGGCATAACGCGACGCCGGATTGGGAAATTTGGCGTAGCCCGCCTTGGCCGGCTTGGGAAAGCGCACGGCGGTGACGAGTTCGCCTGCTTCGAGCGCGGTCTCAAACATATCGGTGAAAAAATCATCGGCGGAAATTTCGCGCCGGTCGGTAATCACCGTGGCATTGAGGCCGAGTATCGCCGCCGGGTAATCCGATGCCGGATCATTGTTGGCGATGGCGCCGCCCAGCGTGCCGCAATTGCGCACCTGCGGATCGCCGATACAGCCGGCGAGATCGGCCAGTGCCGGGATCGTGCCCTGCACCTCAGGCGATGCGGCGACATTGGCGTGCAACGTCGCCGCGCCGATCACCAGATCATCGCCGTCGGCCTTGATATAGGCGAGCTCGGCGATGGCGCCGAGATCGATCACGTCCGAAGGCTGTGCGAGCCGGTGCTTCAGGGTCGGCAGCAGGGTTTGGCCACCGGCCAAATATTGCCCGTCATCGGCCGATTTGTGCAGTTCCATGGCCTCGGCCAGGGTGGCCGGGCGGTGATAATTGAATTGATACACGGCGGTTATTCCGATTGTTCTTTGCTGGGTAAAACAATATCGGCTCCCGCGTTGGCGGTAAAGGCGCGTTCGCCGTCGATGGTGAAGGAATTGATGGTGGTTTGCCCCGCCCGGGACAGCAGCCAATCGACAAAGCGCTGGCCGAGAGCGGATTTAACATGCGGGTGTTTGGCTTTGTTGACGAGAACAACGCCATATTGATTGAACATGAGCGGATCGCCTCGCATCAAAATCTCAAGACCCTGGCGGTTGTGAAAACTCATCCAGGTACCTGAATCGGCGAGCGTATAGGCTTCCATGGCGGCGGCGATATTGAGCGTGGCGCCCATGCCGCTGCCGGTTTCGCGGTACCAGTTCGAGGCGAGGGTGGCGCTATCGATGCCGGCCTGTTGCCACAGCGATTTCTCGCGCTTATGCGTGCCGCTATCGTCGCCGCGCGAGATAAACGGCGCCCCAGCCCCGGCGATCTTGCCGAGCGCCGTAGCGGCCAGTGCCGTTCCGGCTATAGCGGCTGGATCCGCCGCCGGCCCGACAATGACGAACTCGTTATACATCACATCGAAGCGCGCGACGCCGAAGCCGTCGGCGACAAATTTTTCTTCCGATGGCTTGTGGTGGACCAAAAGGATATCGGCATCGCCATTGCGCGCCAGGCGCACGGCCTGCCCGGTGCCGACGGCAAGCACGCGCACCTCGATGCCGCTTTCCTGTCGGAATTTTGGCAACAGATAATCAAACAGGCCGGAATTTTGCGTTGAGCTGGTCGAGGCGACGATAATAAACGGCGTTTCCGCGCGGACCGCCTGTGTGAATAGGCTTAGCGCCAGTGTTGCGGCAAGAAAAATCGCGCGGTATAACTTCAATTTCAAGGCTTGGACTCCAAATCAAGGCGGCGTGAGTTCGCGGCGGTGCCACCACAGCAACTCGCCGCGCAGGAAGGCCTGGGCCAGATCATTCTTCGGCCCGGCAAAGAAGTCCGCCGCGCCGGATTTTTCCAGAATGCGCCCGCGGTGCAGGAACATCACCTCGTCGGCAAGCCGGCGCGCCTGGCCGAGATCGTGCGTGCACATGACGATCTTGGTGCCCTCCTCGCGCATTGCCAAAATCACCTCTTCGATAACATGCGTCGCCGCCGGGTCGATGCTGGCGGTCGGCTCATCGAGGAATAATATTTGCGGCCGGAGCGCCCACGAGCGGGCCAGCGCCAAGCGCTGCTGTTCGCCGAAGGAGAGCACCCGCGCCGGCGTCTTGGCGAAGCGGTTGAGGCCGGCGCGGTGCAGCGCCTCCTCGATCAGGTCATGGCGCAGGCGGCGCGGCACTTTGCGTAACGAGAGGGCAAAATCGATATTGGCGCGCACTGAGCGGCGCAGCATCACCGGGCGCTGAAACACCATCGCCTGATAGAGCGACGGATCGCGCCCCGCTGCGCCGTGCCAGTGGATGGCGCCGGCCGATGGCTTCAAAAGGCCATGGCAGAGACGTAATAACAGGCTCTTGCCGGCGCCGTTGGGGCCGATGATGATGGTGATGTCCTTTGCGCCGAGGGTGCAGGACACGTCCTTGATAAGGCGGTGCTGGCCGGCCTCCAGGCTCACATCCGTGAGCTCGAGCGGTAAGATGGTCGGGGCGTCGGCCTGGATCATAGCGTTACCCCTTGGCGCTGATTGCCGCGCAGGAAATAGACCATGCCGTTCACCAGCACCGACAGGATGACGAGAATAATGCCGAGGCCGAGCGCCAGTGCCAGATTGCCCTTGCTAACCTCAAGCGCGATCGAGGTCGTCATCACCCGTGTGACATGATCGATATTGCCGCCGACGATCATCACCGCGCCGACCTCGGCAATGGCACGGCCGAAACCGGCGAGCACCGCCGTCATTAAACTGTAGCGGCCATCCCAAAGCATGGCGCGGAGCGCACGCACGGGCGTTGTGCCGAGCGAGCGCAATTGCTCCTCATATTCGAGCCACAGCGTTTCCATCACTTGGCGCGCCAGTGCCGCGATCAGCGGCGTGATCAACAGCACCTGGGCGATGATCATGGCGGTCGGCGTGAACAGCAGGCCGAACACGCCGAGCGGCCCGGCGCGCGAGAGAATGAGATAGACGATCAGGCCGATAACGACCGGCGGCAGGCCCATGAAGGCGTTGAGGACGACGATAAAGATCGTCCGCCCGGGAAAGCGGAACAGCGCCAGCGCCGCGCCGATGGGAAGGCCGATGATGCTGGCGATCACGACGGCGCTGATGCTGACCTTGAGCGACAACAGCACCACTTCCGACAGGTCGCGGTCGAGATGGACGACGAGGGCAAAGGCGGTCGATATGGCGGCGCCGAAATCGGTCATGCCGCTTTACTAGCATGCAGGTTTATCAAGGGGCAGGCTTTGTTTGCGCCGGTGCGGGCTTGCCCGCTTAGCCGCCGCCGCGCTGAAAACGAAGATCGATGCGCGCCATCTCCTTGGCGGCGTCGTCATAGCCGGTGAGGGCGAAGGTAACGAATGTTACCGGCAGCGTGACCAGGGCGACAGTACGCTCCGATTCCTCGGACAGCGTTATCTCCAACTTGCGCGGCCCATCGCTGATGGAAATCCTGCCATTCTCCAATTTGAAGTCATTGTGCCCGACCGCGCGCGCCAGCAAGCGGGTAAAATCGTAATGGGTAATGCCCATTTCCTTTTCGAAGATGACGGTCTCGCTCATAGCGAATTCCCGCCGGCAACCGGTGGCCAGACGGCCAGCACATCCTTGTCATTCAGCACATGCGTCCCGCGCTGACCCGGCGACACAAAGACGCCGTTGACCAACACCAAATGGCAATTCTCCGGCGGCACATTCAGGCGCGCAAAAACCGCTTCCGGCGTCGTGCCTTCTTCGACATCCAAATCAACCTGATTGTTCTTCGCATTTGGCGGCAAATATTGTCCCAGAAGAGCAAACAGTTTGACCGTGACCTTCATGGCGAACTTCTATGCCGTCTCCTAGAGCTGGCTGTGCGCGACGTAGGCCTCCATCACCCGGCCCGGACTGGCCATCAGTTTGTCCTTCCAGGCACCGAGCGGAGTCTGGTTGGTGATCAGGCCGCGCATTACGCCGACATGTTCGGTCATGCCGATGCCGAGCGCGCCGATCAGGCGGTCTTCCTCGAACTGCAGGCGGAGATATTTATACGCCGCCTCGTCCGTCGCCGCGCTGGTGTCGCCGCCCTTGACGCCGTCCCACTTGCCGAACGAGCTTGAGATCAGGCCGGCGGTGGCGAGTACGTTCATGATCAGGCTGCCCTTATAGACCGGGTTCTGGCCGAGCATGTTCAAGGCCGCGATACGGCCATGTTCGACCGCCGTCGGCTGGATGGCGTGCACCATGTGGCCACCGGTGGAAAAATCCGGCCCCTGGGCCACGTCGCCGGCGGCATAGATGTTCTCGACATTGGTGGCGAGATGCTCATCGACCAGAATGCCGTCATCGGTGGCAACGCCGGAGCCGTCGAGAAATTCCATATTGGGCGCGACGCCGACGGCGAGGACAACCAGGTTGGCGTTGATCTTGCGCCCGTCCTCGAGCACCACGTTTTTGTCGCCCGCGCCATCCGAGGCGGCCTCGATGGCGCTCACCCGACTCGAGGTCATCACCTCGACATTCTTGCTTTCGCACCAGCGCTTCAACATGCCGGCGGCGGTGTCGTCCATCATGCGCGAGACCATGCGGTCTTCCATCTCGATCACACTGAGATTGCCGGCCAACTTGAGGAGAGATTCCAAAATAATGCAGCCGATAAAACCGGCGCCGATCAGCACCACGTTGGAATCCTTCTGCGCCAGCTTGGCGATTCCGCGCGCATCTTCCAGGGTCCAGCAATTATGCACGCCGGCCAAATCCATGCCCGGCACCGGCAAAGGCAGCGGCCGCGCGCCGGAGGCGACCAGCAGGCGGTCATAGGTGACCTTATCGCCGCCTTCGAGCGTGAGTGCGCTGTCGCCCGCCGCAACCGATTCGACCTGGCCATGGGCATATTGAATCGAGAGATTGTCGTAGTGGCCGGGTGTCTTTCGTAAATAGGTGCCGTCCTCGCCGATATTGCCGTCGAGAAGGTAGGGAATGGCCATGCGCGAATAGGGCGGCTCCGGCTCGCCGCCAATCAGATGAATTTCGGCGCCCGCATCGCCTTTACGCAATGTTTCCGCGGCGACAACGCCCGCCGGCCCGGCGCCAATGATGACGTGTTTCATAGCAATACCCTCGGCTGAATGTTGGCTCAGGCCGCCCTGAACTCGCGGCCGAAAAGCTCGCTGTTGCGCTCTCCGGCAGGGGCCAATCCGCCACTGCCGGAGAGGTCACAACATCTTGGTTAGAGCGCGATGCGCTCCAACGTTTCGTTCGACGGGACGCCCTCGGCGGTCCAGCCGCGCAGCTCGTAATATTCCGGCAGCATCTCGCCAAGGCCATTGACCTTGCCTTCCGCCGGACCCGTCTTCGCCGCATCCTTCAAAAGACGTGCCGGCAAGGTGTCGTCGGCGCCGGTGAAGCCGGCCTGGATGTTATACATCCGTTCCAGGTTCCACACTCGCTCGCCAACCTCGACCAGACGCTCGGTCGTCCATTCGCCCTCGCACGCCGCATCGATCTGTGGTGCGATATCGTCAAGCGACCAGGCAAATGTGGTGAACAGGCACAGGCCCGAACTGTCGACTGCACTGGTCGCGTCCTGGAAGGCCATGACCAAACCGGCCTTGCCCTCGGTCGCATGCGGGTCGGTCTTCTCCGGCACACCGAGAATTTCCGATGACACCGTGTAGCTCCTGAGATGGCAGGCGCCCCGGTTCGAAGTGGCATAGGTCAGGCCCATGCCCTGGATGCCGCGCGAATCATAGGCCGGGAACTCCTGGCCCTTGACCGCCATCGACAATTCCGGCTTGCCGTACTTCTCGCACATGCGCTTCGAGCCGAGGCCGATCTCGGCGCCGAAACCCTCGCCCCGGCCGGTCAGTTCGGCCAGTTCGGTGAGTGCCTTGGCCGAGCCGAACTTGACTTCGATACCGCCGGTCTCCTTGTCGCTGATCACGCCGGTCTCATAGAGCTCCATCGCCGCACCGACCGTGGCGCCGAACGAAATCGGGTCGTAACCCTGTTCGTTGCAGATGAAGTTGGCGAAGGTTAGCGCGTCGAGATCATCAACGCCGGTTGCCGCACCCAGTGCCCAGGCAGCCTCATATTCCAGGCCGCCCGAGGCGATCTGATATTCAGGCCGTTCGGCAACCGTGTAGTGGCTGCGCTCGACCGTCGAGATACGCCCGCAACCGATGGTGCAGCCAAAGCATGCCGCCGTGGTCATCAGGTTCGATTTGCCATCGCCGGGCCGTGCCTCGGCCATCGCTTCGGCGGAGATCTTGCCGGCGCCCTCAAACTGCACGGCCTGATGGTTGCGCGTCGGCAGTGCGCCGGTTTCGTTGATCACGTTCATCAGCACCTGGGTACCGAACGCCGGCAGGCCCTGGCCGGTGACCGGATTTTCGCCCAGCACCGCTTTGCCGGCAGCGGTTGCGGCAAAGAACTTCTCGGCATCGTCAACCTTGACCCCGAGCGAGCCGCGGATCGCGACGGCCTTCAAATTCTTCGAGCCCATCACGGTACCGACGCCCGAGCGGCCCGCCGCGCGGTGCATATCGTTGACCACGCAGGCATACTTCACGCCGACCTCGCCCGAGACGCCGATCGAGGCGACACGCAGTTGCGGATTCTGATGTTTGGCCTTGATACCTTCCTCGGTGTCCCACACCGATTTGCCCCAAAATTCCGAGGCGTCGATCAGCTCGGCTTGGTCATCATTGACGAGCAGATAGACCGGCGATTTGGCCTTGCCCTCGAAAATGATCATGTCATAGCCGGCATTCTTCATCTCATTGCCGAAATAACCGCCCGAATTGGAGCACGCAATGGCGCCCGTGAGCGCGCCCTTGGTGATCACCGAATAGCGTCCCGCAGTTGACGCGCAGGTGCCGGTCAAGGGGCCGGTCGCCATGATCATTTTGTTATCGGGTGAAAGCGGATCGACCTTGGGGTCGGTCTCTTCAACCAGATATTTGGTCGCCAAACCGCGCTGGCCGAGATATTTCTGCGCCCAGTCCATGTTCAGCGCTTCGTTCGTGCACGTGCCCTTGGTCAGGTTCACGCGCAATATATTTCTTGCCCACGACATGATCTATATCCTCCCTACGCTTCGGCCTGCGCGCCGGAATCCGTCTTCTCCGCCCAATTGCGCATCTTGTCGATGCCGGTCCAGTTGGCGTCGACATAGGTGATGGCGTCGGTCGGGCAGGCGCTGGCGCATTTCGGATCTCCGCCGCAGAGGTCGCATTTGATCACCTTGCCGCTCGATGCATTGTAATTTACCGTGCCGAACGGGCAGGCGATGGTGCATACCTTGCAGCCGACACAGGCCGCGTCCGACACCACTTTTGCACCTGTCTCAGCATCGACAGAAATTGCATCGACCGGGCATGCCGACATGCACCAGGCATCGTCGCACTGGGTGCAGGTATAGGGCACCATGCGGCCCTGGTCGTGGAAATTGAATACCTTGATGCGTGATTTTGACGGGTTGAAATTGCCCTCATTTTCATAAGAACAAGCCAACTCGCACTGCATGCAACCAGTACATTTATCAGGATCGATTTGAAGAGACTTCAACACAGCGTGCACCTCCCGCACTTATCTCCGATTAAGATTTTTTAACACTTTCTCTGTTTCGCGCTTTTCGCGCAACTCTTTCCTCTCAATCAGCGCCGCCGGCGCGGTGCGCAATCAGCCGCTGCGCGCCATTTCGCGCGCCCCGGCGGCAATGGCCTTGACGATATTGTGATAGCCGGTACAGCGGCAGAGATTGCCTTCCAGGTGGGCTCTGATCTCGTTTTCGCTGGCGTCCGGGTTGGCGGATGCCAATTCAATCGCCGTCATCAGTATTCCGGGCGTGCAAAATCCGCATTGCAGCGCGTGGTGTTCCTTGAACGCCGCTTGCATGGGATGGAGCTCAGCCGCCGTGCCGAGGCCCTCGACCGTTGTCACTTCGGCGCCATCGGCCTGCGCCGCCAACATGGTGCAGGATTTCACGCTGCGCCCATTGATATGTACATGGCAGGCGCCGCACTGGCTGGTATCGCAGCCGATATGGGTGCCGGTCAGGCCGCGTTGCTCGCGCAAGAAGGCGGACAGCAACATGTTGGCGGCGACGCTCTCGCGCACGCTTTCACCATTTATGGTCATGTTCACCGTGACGGTGCTGGATTTGGCGTCGGCCTGCATGCTCCCTCCACTGATTCCCGTTGTGATTCCGGTTGTCCCGGATACGGGCGGAAATTCCTGTTGTCTCGTCGCCTTAATATATCGCCGCAGAATAGCGTGAACAGCGCCGCACGACAAAATGTTTAATGCCGTTTGCGTGCTGTTTTCCGCACCATGAGTTTGAGGGGCGATATGTAAACAAAAAGGGATGCGTCAATAAGACACAGCAAAGCGTTAATATTTTTAAGGGAATATTGTGCCCGCTAGTGCTAGATTGCACACCGTTGAGCATTGCCGGACGCTGGGAGGCGTCTGTATCGAAGCGCAGGAACTCGTATCATGACGTTGCCCACGGCCAAGCCGAACCAGCCACGTATTGCGCCATGCGCCGCGATGGATTGTCGGGCGTGCGAGTTTCGCAGCCTGACATTTTGCGCCGGATTGCATAATCAGGAGATCGGCGAACTGTCGTCGATCGTGACGCGCCTGCGCATCGAGCCGCAGCAAATCGTGTTTCAAGAGGGCGATGCGGTCGAGCATGTATTCAATGTGACGAGCGGTGTGGTGAAGCTTTACAAACTGCTGCTCGACGGCCGGCGGCAAATCACCGGCTTCCTCCTGCCGGGCGATTTTCTCGGTCTGGCGAGCCGCACCGGCTATTCCTACAGCGCCGAGGCGGTGACCGGCGTCAGCCTGTGCCGCTTTCCGCGCCATCGGCTGGAAGAAACCTTCGACCGTTTCCCGCGTCTCCAACGGCGCCTGTTCGAGATCGCCAATGACGAACTGGTGGCGGCGCAGGATCAAATGCTGCTGCTCGGGCGCAAAACCGCCCTCGAAAAAATTTCGTCGTTCCTGTTGCGCCTTTCCGAACGCGAGCAGCGCCGCGGCGCTGACCAGGGGCCGGTGGAGCTGCCGATGACACGCGGCGATATCGCGGACTATCTCGGCCTCACCATCGAAACCGTGAGCCGAACGCTGTCGCAACTGAAAAACGATTCCCTGATCACGCAGAATTCCCTGACCGAAATCGAATTGACAAATATTGGCGCTTTGCGGGAAATAACCGAAAGCTGAGCAGCGAAATCTAAGCCGAGCAATTCAAGATCAGGGAATAGGGCGTTGCGCATCTGTTTTATCGGCGATTCAATCACCAACGGTTATGGCGATCCTGAATATCGCGGCTGGCCGGCCTATTTAAGCGCGGCGGCGCGGCGTGGCGGTTGTGACATCACGGCCTATAATTTGGGTATTCGCAGCGATACCTCGAGCATGGTTCGCGCGCGCTGGCGCGCCGAGGCCGAGGCGCGCTTGCCGGCCGAGATGCCGGCCGCCCTGGTATTCGCCTTCGGCATTAACGATTGTGCTAAAATAGACGACGTGCGCCGGGTCGAGCCGGGGCAAAGCATGGCCAACGCCGAAGCCATCCTGACCGCCGCGAAGGCGTGGCTGCCGACAATTTTTATCGGCCCCACACCGGTCGATGCGGTGCGCGAAACGCCGCAATTCCTGCCCGGTAAGAAGCTCGAGATCGACAATGATCTCATTGCCGACATGAGCCACCGACTCGAGACGTTATGTAATGGAATGGAAATCCCCTACGTGAATATATTTACACCGCTTAGCGCGGATGACGCCTGGCAGGCAGCCATGGCGGATGGCGACGGGGTGCACCCGACGGCCGATGGTTACGCAATTGCCGCCCGGCTGATCGGCGCCCATACGGCCTGGCAGGGTTTGATCGGCCGGATTTAGTCCGGCATTCGGTGCAAGGCCTTGCGGCAACAGTGTGATGTAAAAATGTCGCACTTGCGGCGACCTGGGATTGAACAAAAATCATTTGCTATTGCCCTAACCTGTAAAGCCCCCGTCTTATGTACCACTTCCAGATAGAGTTTCGGGCACCGGTG
>CAYSDJ010000003.1:0-140676 GCA_964429775.1 uncultured Rhizobiaceae bacterium | reverse complement strand
CGCTCGATCTCTACGCCATGTATATGAATAGCTGCACCTCGACCTTTACCGAGCGCGTGCGCCTGCCGATTGTTCTCGCCGACGAAAAGGAAGTGATCCAGGCGGCAGTTGCGACCTGTTGGCATTTGGACGGCAAAGAGGCGCGGCTTTGCATCATGCGCTCGACGCTCCATCTCGATCATGTTCTGCTGTCTCCGGCGTTGGCTGCGGATTTGGGCGACAAAGGCGAAATTCTCGATTCGCCGCGCCCGCTTGAATTCGACGATGCAGGGCGCCTCATAACCCGTTGCCCGCAATAAGGAACTTGTGCAATGGCTGAAAACACAAAGGTTGGCTGGATTGGACTGGGAAAAATGGGCGTGCCCATGGCCGGCCATCTGCTCAAGGCCGGTTTTGATCTCACTGTCTATAACCGCAGCCCCGGGCCGGAAGCGGCATTGCGCGATGCCGGTGCGGCGGTGGCGAACAGCCCGGCAGCATTGGCACCGCTGGTGGGTACAATTATTTCCAATACCTCCGACGATGCGGCGCTTGCCGATGTCACCATGGGGCCGAACGGCGCCTTCGGCGCGGCGGCGCCGGGCACGCTCTTTATCGATATGAGTACCGTCTCGCCCGATATCTCGGCCGAAGTCGGCGCGGCTGCGGCTGAGGCCGGCATCCACTTTTTGCGCGCGCCGGTCTCTGGCGGCGTTGCCCTTGCCGTGGCCGGCACGATCACCGTTCTCGCTTCGGGCGCGCGCGCCGATTACGAGCGCGCGCTGCCGCTTTTCGACGCCATGGGCAAGAAGAGCTTTCACGTCGGCAAAGCCGAAGAGGCGCGCTATATCAAGCTCGCACTCAACATGATGGTCGGCATGACCTCGGCCATGATGGGCGAGGCGCTGGTCTTTGCCGAGCGCGGAGGGGCCGCGCGCGACACCATCCTCGACGTGATGGGCGAAAGCGCCATCGCCTCGCCACTGGTCGGCTACAAATTGGAGCCCATGCGCAAAAGAGATTTCTCGCCCACTTTCAGCACCAAGCAAATGGCCAAGGATTACGACCTCCTGCTCGGCGCGGCGCGCGGCACCGATACGCCGATGCCGCTCGCGGCATATGTGCGCCAGATGTGGTCGTCAATGATCGCCAGCGGCGCCGGCGAGGAGGATTTCCTCGCCTATGTCAAAACCATGGAAAGCTTAAGCGGCATGCCGCCCGAGGAATAGGGGATCTCTAACGGCTATCGATCAGGTGGATGAAAGAGCCGAGCACCTTGCCGACCGCCGCGCCGCTTTCACCCAAATCCTTGCCGGCCGAATCCATACAGCGATAGAGCGGCGGTGCATCGCCCTCCCGGGTGACCGTTGCATAATGAAATTCATGGCCACGAAACTGAGCGCCCGATGCAGCGAAGGGCGTGTCGGCAAGCTGCATTACCGCGCGGTAGCCGAGCGCACGGCGGGGCGCGGCGAAGCTCGTCTCCAACGGCAACAGGCCGGCCATGGCGTGGCGCGCGCCGTCCGCATCGGTCAGCCCCTCGCCCAGCACCATGTAACCGCCGCACTCGCCGTAAACCCAGGCGCCGGCCTCCGCCGCGCCGCGCAAGCCGCCCCAGAAGCGCTCATTGGCGGCGAGCCGCCCGGCTTGTAATTCGGGATAGCCGCCAGGCAAATAGACCGCATCGGCGTCCACCGCCGGCGCTTCGTCTGCGAGCGGCGAGAAAAAACTGAGCGCTGCCCCGGCCCGGCGCCAGCCGGCCAGCACCGCCTCATAGCTGAAGGCAAATGCCTGATCGCGCGCCACGGCGATATGCTGGCCGAGCGGCGGCAATGGAACGGGCGGCGCAGCGTCCGACGGCTCGCTCAATGGCCGGCCGAGGGCGCGCAAGGCATCGCCATCGACATGTTCTGCCACCAGATCGGCGGCGGCATCGAGGAATGTGTGCAGGTCATCCCGCTCACCGGCCTGAACCAAACCGAGATGGCGTGCCGGCAAAGCCAGAGATGGGGCGCGTGGAACGGCGCCCAATACCGGCACGCCGGTTGGCGCCAATGCGGTGCACAGCATCGCTTCGTGGCGGGCGCTGGCGACATGATTGAGAATAACTGCCGCCACATCGACATCGGCGCGATGGCGGGCAAAGCCCTCGACCAGCGCCGCCACCGAAGCGCCCTGGCCGCGCACATCGACAGCAAGCGCGACCGGTATGCCGAGCCGGGCGGCGAGATCGGCACTTGCCCCGCCGCCCTCGACGGCGCCGTCAAACAGCCCCATCACGCCTTCGCCGAGAACAAACGCCGCATCCCTGGAGAGAGCGTCGGCACAAGAAGCCAGAATTTCTTCGCGCATCGCCCAGATGTCGAGATTGACGCAGGCGCGCCCCGCCGCCGCGCTATGAAAGGCGGCATCGATATAATCCGGGCCGGCTTTAAAAGGCGCAACCGCGATGCCGGAGCGCTGCCAGTGGCGCAGCAACCCCAATGTGAGAACCGTCTTGCCGGAGCCGGAAGCCGGCGCCGCGATAATCAGCCCCGGCGCGATACTCACAAATACTGCCCTATGGCGTGAGCGATCTCCGCTGGCCTCATGCCATGCGGAAAAACCTCGAGAAAGGCGCCGTCGGGGCCCATGAGATACATATAATCGGTGTGATCGACGAGATAATCGTCAGGCGATTCACGCTCCTCGCCCTTGCCGTAATAGACCTTATAGGCCTCCGCCGCCGCTGCGACCTGCGCCTCGTTGCCGGTCAGGGCAAGCAGGCGGGGATGAAAATGGGCGGCGAACTTGGCCAGCGAACTCACCGTGTCGCGCGCCGGGTCAACAGTGATAAAGAGCGGCTGCACCTGCTCACCGGCCCCGCCCAGCATCTCCACCGCCTGGCCCATCACCAGCACGTCGACCGGGCAAACATCGGGGCACCAGGTGTAGCCAAAATAAACCAGCATGTAGTCGCCCTGGAAACTTGCGGCGCTCACCATGCGGCCATTGTGATCGGTCAATTCAAACGGGCCGCCGACATCGGTTATCTGATCGATGCGCGCGCGCGTTTCATCCTGGCTGCCGGGCAAACCACCGCCTTCATATTGGGTATAGAGAAGAATGGCGCCGATCACGGCGATCCAGACCAGCGGATTGCGCCGCAGCCGGCGTGGGTCGTTCGGGTCACCAGGGCCGCCTTCGCCGCCAGGGCCACCGTCACGCGGTCTTTGAAGTTTAAGAAAATCCATTTGGCCGTAAAGATAAGCGCCCGTGACAAGCGCATCAAGCGGTGTGGCGGGCGCTAATCGTCATCGCACCGGTGGCCGAGCTCCCGTACCGCGTGGGCGCGCGCCTCGGGCGTGGCGTTGGGGTCAAGCGCGGCGCGCAAATCGACCACATCGCCGATCGCGACAATCGCCGGCGCTTCGATGCCGGCCGCCTCGGCATCGGCCGCCGCCGCCGCGAGGTGGGTCTCAACAATATGCTGATCCCGGGTGGTCGCCTTGCTGATCAACACCACTGCCGTGTCGGGGTTTAGCCCGGCGCCAATCAGGCGCTCGGCCATCCAGGCGAGATGCTTGAGCGCCATATAGAGGATCAGCACCGGCGCACCGCTTGCCAGCGCCGGCCAATCGAGGCCCTCGGGCGGCCCGCCGCCGGCTTCATGCCCGGTAATAAAGGTGACGGCGGAATTAACCCGCCGGTCGGTGATCGGAATGCCGGCATAGGCAAGGCCGGCCACCGCCGCCGTGATACCCGGCACGAGGCGAAACGGCACCGCTGCTGCCGCGAGCGCCAGCGCTTCCTCGCCGCCGCGCCCGAAAATGAACGGATCGCCGCCCTTGAGGCGCAGCACCTTGCGCCCGGCGCGCGCCAATTCGATCAGTTTCTCGGTGATATCTGCCTGTTTGGCCGAGGGCTTGCCGCCGCGCTTGCCGGCATGATGCAGCACCGCCTCGGGCCGCGCCAAAGCGAGAATGCCCTCGCCCACCAGGGCGTCATAAACAATATCATCGGCTTCACCCAGAGCGTGAAAGGCAAGCAGCGACAACAGGCCGGGATCGCCCGGGCCGGCGCCGACCAGCCACACGCTGCCGGGCTCGAAAGCCGGCATTTCCGGAAAATTCGAATTGGCGTCACTCATGCGGCGATTTTACACGCGCGCCCGGGGGGCGGCGAGCTAAACTGCGGCCATGGATGACGATTCCAAGAAATCACGCTTACGCAAGGGCTGGAGCACCGGTGCCTGCGCCACCGCCGCGGCGCAAGCCGCCTATGGCGCACTGCTCACCGGCCATTTCGAAGACCCGGTGACGATCACCCTGCCGCGCGGCGAAACGCCGGCCTTCGCCCTGGCCGAAACGAAACTTTCGGCAAAGGCCGCGAGCGCCGCCATTATCAAGGACGCCGGCGACGATCCGGATGTAACGCACCAGGCGCTGATCTGGGCCAAAGTCCGCCTCGGCGAGGCCGGCAGCGGCGTCTCTTTCCGCGCCGGTGAAGGCGTCGGCACCGTGACCCTGCCCGGCCTGCCCGTGGCGGTCGGTGAGCCGGCGATCAATCCGGTGCCGCGCCGCATGATGACGGCGGCGATCGCACAGCTTGCGGCAGCGCACGGCGCGCCAGGCGATGTCGAAATTACCATCTCCGTCGCCGAGGGTGAAAAGCTCGCCGCACGCACCATGAATGCCCGCCTCGGCATCGTCGGCGGCCTCTCGATCCTCGGCACCACCGGCATCGTCACGCCCTATTCCTGCTCGGCTTGGATTGCGTCGATCCATCAAGGTGTGGATGTGGCCCGCGCCACAGGCCTCAAACATGTCGCCGGCGCCACGGGCAAGACTTCGGAAGCGGCGGTGCGCGAGCTGCATGGGCTGGATGAACAGGCGCTCCTGGAGATGGGCGATTTTGCCGGTGCGCTGCTAAAATATCTCCGTCGCCATCCGGTGCCCCGGCTCACCATCGCCGGCGGCTTCGCCAAGATATCCAAGCTCGCTCAGGGCCATATGGATCTTCATTCCGGACGCAGCGAAGTGGATATCGATGCCCTGGCGGCACAACTGTCCGAACTCGGGGCGGCATCGGAAAAGATCGACCAAGCGCGCGATTCTGCTTCTGCCGGAGCCATTCTTGCCTTGGCCGGTGATTTGCCGCTCGCCGGGCGGGTCGCGGCGGAAGCGCTCAGCGTGATTAAGGACCGGTTGGGTGAGGCTGATATTGACGTCGATGTGGCGGTCTTCGACCGTTCGGGAAAGTTGATCGGCCATGCCCAGCCATAAGCCCACATTGCTCATCATCGGCGGCACCGGCGAGGCGATTGAATTGGCCGAGGCAGTCACGGCAGCCTTTGGCGATGATTTGCGGGTGATTTCCTCCCTCGCCGGACGCACCGCCGCGCCGGGCAGCATTAGCGGCGAGGTACGCACGGGCGGCTTCGGAGGTGTGGCGGGGCTGGCCAGCTATCTAAGAGATATCTCCGCCGATTATCTGATCGACGCCAGCCACCCCTTCGCTGCCGAGATCAGCAAGCATGCCTGCCTCGCTGCCGCCGCCACGGCGACGCCGTGCCTCACCCTGTTGCGCCCGCCCTGGAGCAAGGAAGAAGGCGACCGCTGGCATGAGGCAGCGGATATGGCAGCAGCGGCGGAGATGATTCCCACCCTTGGCCGGCGCGCGTTTCTCAGCCTCGGCACACGCGCCCTCGAACATTTCGCTGGGCTTCGAGACACGTGGTTTTTAGTGCGCCTGATCGACGCGCCAGAGGAAGCGCTGCCGCTCGATCAGGCCGAACTTATTCTTGGCCGTGGGCCATTCGACGCCGCGAGCGAGCAGCAGCTTCTCAAACAGCACCGCATTGATTTGCTCGTCACCCGGGCGAGCGGCGGCGAGGCCACCAAGGGAAAAATCGACGCCGCGCGGGCGCTTGATATACCTGTTATCATGCTGCGCCGTCCCGCGCCGCCACCGGGCGACACTGTGGAGACCATCGACGCGGCGCTCGATTGGTTGCGCGTTACTTAGGCGGGCGCAGCACGTGGCTGTGGCTTGGGTTGTATAATTGGCTATCGTCGAACGCCGCACCACCCAGCGCCTGGCCGACAAGAATGAGAGCGGTGCGGGTGAGGCCAAGCGGCTTGACCTTGTCGCGGATGGTGCTGAGTGTGCCGCTAATCAGCTGCTCATCCGGCCAGCTCACCCGATAGGCAATGGCGACCGGACAATCATCGCCATAATGCGGCGTCAGCTGCCGTATCACCGGAACCAAATTGTTGATCGAGAGATGGATCGCCAGCGTCGCCCCGGTGGCGGCAAGATTTTCCAGCTCCTCACCGGGCGGCATGGCTGAGGCGCGCACCGCCGTGCGGGTGAGAATAATGGTTTGGACGATTCCGGGGAGCGTGAGCTCGCGTCCGAGCGCCGCGGCGGCGGCGGCGTAAGCGGGCACGCCGGGGATAATATCATAATCGATACCGAGCGCTTTCAAGCGCCGCATCTGTTCGGCGATGGCGCCATAAAGCGACGGGTCGCCGGAATGGAGACGCGCCACATCATGACTGGCCGCATGCGCCACCTCCATCTCGGCAATAATTTCATCCAAATTGAGCGGAGCGGTATCGATCACCCGTGCGCGTTTGTCCGCCTCGGCGACTAATTCCTCGGGAATGAGCGAGCCGGCAAAGAGCACTACCTGCGCTTCACGCAATAGCTTCATGCCGCGCAATGTCATCAAATCGGCCGCGCCCGGGCCGGCGCCAATAAAATGTACCGTCATAGTGCCTGCCGCTTTGCTTTTTGTTTTGCCGCATCGCCATAACCACGCGGCGTATAGACGCGCTTTCCGTCGCCACTGTCGATCGCCCGCGTCTCGCTGCCGCCGATCATCACCAATGTCAGCATGTCGATGGAATCGGGATCAAATTCGCTCAGTGCAATGATCTCGACATGCTCACCGGCCCTGCCGAGATTTCGCGCGACGATAACCGGGCAATCGGCGGGCCGCGCGTCGGCGAAAATCTCCACCGCCCGGGCCAAACCTTGACGGCGTTTCTTTGATGCCGGATTATAGAGCGCCACAACGAAATCCGCCGACGCTGCTGCCTGGAGCCGCTTTTCGATAACCGCCCAAGGCGTCATCAGATCGGACAGCGAGATGGCGCAGAAATCATGGCCGAGCGGCGCGCCGGCCCGCGCCGCCGCCGCCTGCAAGGCCGATATTCCCGGTTCGACGCTGATTTCAATGGCGCGCCATTCGGGCGCCGCCTCTCGATCCAAAAGCTCAAAAGCGAGCGCCGCCATGGCGAATATGCCGGCGTCACCCGATGAAACCAACGCCACTTCGCGCCCCTCGGCCGCCAAATCTAACGCGGCGCGGACACGCCGTTCCTCCTCACCGAGGGCAAATTCATGGCGTTGTTTACCGGCTATCAGCGGTGCGACAAGATCGAGATAGAGGCCGTAACCGACGACATCGCCGGCCCGTAGCAATGCCTCGTTCACCGCCGGTGTGCGCCATGCGGCATCGCCCGGCCCGATGCCGACAATGGTCAGCCGCCCGAGGCCACGCCCGAGCAGATCGGGCTGGATGATCGCGTTGGCCCGCGCCACGGCACAGGTCGCGCGAGCTGATTTTTGTTTTGTCACGACTAACTCGCCATCGGTGCCGCTGCACGCCAGCGCCGCCGCTTCGGCAACACCATGACAGCCGACCGCGCGGAACACCGTATCGGACGGGTTGGCGAGGCGCGGCGTCTCCTCCTCCAGGCGCGCCGCATCGAAAAAGCGCAGCGCCAATCCGGACTGCCGCGCGACGCGGCGCAGCGCCGGTTCGTCCATTTTGACATCGACCGAGGCCATACAGGCGACGGCGAGCGGGCTGAGCCCGGCCTCGGCGAGCGTTCGCGCGATCAGTGCCGAAACTTCCTCCGCCGCCGCGCCGCGTTCGCAGCCAATGCCGAGCGCCAATATTTGCGGTCGGAGGGTAATATCGGCCGGGGTTTCGACATTTACCGAGACCGCCACATTGCGGGGCGCGCTGCCATCAAATATAGCAGGGCTGTCACGCAGCCAATCCGCAAGCCCGAACGGATCATCAAGCGCCACAGCCTCTCCCGCCAACAGCGCAGCCGTCGCTTTTTTAGCCGCACCACCGGGCTCCATCCGCCAGCCCTCGGGTGGGTCATCGAAGGACAATCCAAGAGCCAGTTCGCCCGCCGTGGTAATCGCCGCCCGGCCACCGAGCGCCGCCGCCAATTCCCGGGCCAAGCGGTTGGCGCCGTGATGGCCGCCGAGCAACGGCACGGCATGGCTGCCGTCTTCGGCAAGGGCAACAACCGGCGGCTCCTGCGTCTTATCAGCAAGATGCGTTGCCAGACAGCGAATGACGATACCGGCGGCAGCCAGCGCAATGATCGGCCGCCCGGCCAGGAAGAGCGCGCCGAGATGCTGGGCGGTGTGGTCGAAATAGACATCCGCCTCGCTCACCCGTTTGGCCAGGCCATGCAACTCCGCGCCGGGCAACACCGCCTGGGCACGGCGCGCCGTCTCCAGACCGGACGGCCCGAGGACAATGATTGCCGGAGCAGAACTCATTTCCATGCCTCACCGCGCCGGTGCACCAACACCATGGAGAAATAGGGCGCCGGGTCCGGTGCCTGTGAGAGCGGCAGGATACGCTCCGCCGGCAGGCTGGCGCGCTCGATATAGCGCGCGCGCGTTTCCAAATCGAGCCTCTGTAAAATGTGCCGCACCTTGCCGATATGCCGCCCGACCTTGACGATTGCCGCCGCATCGCAATTTTCGAGCCGCGCCGTCAAACTGTTCTCATCCAAGGGCGCCGGCAAAACGCTAAGCACATCGTTGCGCGCCGCCAACGGCGCCGCCAATGCCGCCGCGCAGGCCATCGGCGAAGAGACGCCGGGCACCACTTCAATTTTGTGGTCGCCGGCCAAGCGCTCAAACAGATACATGAAGGAGCCGTAGAAAAACGGATCGCCCTCACACAGCGCCGCCACATCGCGCCCGGCTTGCAGGTGCTCGGCGATTTCACGCGCCGCCGGACCATAGACATCTTCGGCCGGAAACTGCTTGGCGTCGAGCGGCATGCGGATGGCGATCTCGATCTGGCCGCCCGGCAGATGCGGTGCGGAAATGGCGCGCGCCAGGCTCTCGCCTTCGCTCGGCGCCGGATAAGCCAGCACCGGAGCGGCGCGCAAAATTCTAAGTGCCTTCAGAGTTAAGAGTTCCGGATCGCCGGGACCGACGCCGAGGCCATAGAGCGTGCCCGGCGCGTAGTTGTTATTGTTCATCGCTTAATCCTTTATCGCCGCCCACTGTGTCACAGGTGTGAGCGGCCGCCACAAGCGGCGCTCGCCGACGCCCTTGGCGCGTGAAATATTGACGCGCACCATGGTGCCGCCAAGCTCGTCGCGCCAGCGCGCCAGCAGGGCTTCGCTTTCCAGGCTAACCGCATTGGCGACCAGCCGCCCGCCCGGCTTGAGGCGGGCCCAGCAGGTCTCGACCATGCCCGGCACACCCAGGCCACCGCCGATAAATACGGCGTTGGGTTGGGGCAGCAGCTCCATTACATCGGGCGCTTCGCCATGCACCGGCTTCAGGCCGGGTACGCCGAGCGATGCGGCGTTGCGCGCGATGCGGGCGATGCGTTCCGCATCACGCTCAATGGCAATCGCTTCGGCGCCGCGCGCTCCCAGCATCCATTCAATCGCCACCGAGCCGGCACCGGCACCGACGTCCCACAAGAGCGCGCCGGGCGACGGCGCGAGAGAGCTAAGGGTCAGAGTGCGGATTTCGCGCTTGGTCAGTTGGCCGTCATTCTCGAATGTTTTGTCGCGCAGGCCCGGCGCTCCGAAATAGCGCCTTGCCCGGCTGCCGCCCTGGCAAAAAACGGTGATGGTGTTGAGATCGGCGATTTCCTGTTCGGTCCAGCTCTCGGCCTTTCCCTCAACGCGACGCTCCTTGTCGCCGCCCATATGCTCGAACACCGTTATCTCACTGGCGCCGTAACCGGCATCGTACAGTTCCGCCGCCACTGCCGCGGGCGTTGTGCCGTCATGCGAGAGAATGACCAGCTTGTGCTCCGGCGCGAGATAGGCGCGCAGCGTTTCCAACGGCCGGCCATGCAGGGTGAGGCATTCGACGCTCGCCACCGGCCAGCCCATGCGCGCGCAGGCCAGGCTGAGCGCCCCGGCGCTCGGCAACACCAGCATCTCATGCTGCGAAAAATGCCGCGCCAAAGTGACGGCGATGCCGTAATGCATCGGATCGCCGGTTGCCATGACGACAACGCGTTTGCCGCGATGCGCTTCGATATCGGCCATGCTGTCAATCAGCGGAATGCGCCAGGTCAGGCGTATGGCGCCATTCTCGGGAATCATGGCGAGATGGCGCTTGCCGCCGAGCAGCACCTCGGCGCTATCGATCAGGGCGCGGGCCGTTGCCGGCAAGGCCTCGATGCCGTCTTCGCCCAAGCCGATGACGGTCAGCCAGGGAGTCTCGATGCTCATGCCGCTTTCTCTCTCAATGCCAGGGCGTTGACGGCGGCGGCGGCGAGCGCGCTGCCGCCGCGCCGGCCACGCAGCGCAACATAAGGCACATCGAACTCGTTTGCGATCAACGCGTCTTTTGATTCCGCCGCACCGATAAAGCCGGGCGGCGTGGCAATTACCAGAGCCGGGCGAGATGCCTGCTCGGCAAATATCTCCAACAGGCGAAACAACGCCGTCGGCGCATTGCCGATGGCGATGATGGCGCCGGCCAACATTGGCTGCCAAAGCTCGACCGCCGCCGCCGAACGAGTCATTCCTGCGGCGCGCGACCGTTCCGCCACACCGTCCTCGCCGAGCATGCAGATCACTTTATTGTCCGCCGGCAGGCGGCGGGCGGCGATGCCGCGCGCCACCATCTCCACATCGCACAGGACGGGCGCACCGGCAGCCAAGGCGGCGTGGCCCGCCGCACCGGCACTTTTTGAATAGGCGAGATCGGCGGGCAGATCGACCATGCCGCAGGCATGGATCATCCGGAGCGCCATGGGCACAATATCTTCCGGCATACCGATGAAATCGGCCTCGCGCCGGATCGCGGCAAAGCTTTGCCGCGTGATCTCCTTGGGATCGCGCTCATAATTATGCATCGTCATCATGGCCGTGATGATGATGGTGGCCATGACCATGATCGGCATCGGTGCCGATGCCTTCGACATGGTGATGATGGCCAACCTGCGCCGCGCCCTTGTCCTTCTCGTAGCCGATAATCTGCTCGCGGTATTTGCACAGCTGGCAATTCATCAGATTATCGCCGCCGGGTATTTCCTCGAGGCGTTCGAGAAAGGCATCGATCACCAAGGGATGATCATTGAGATAGCTGGCCTTGATCACCTCGACCTCGGGGTGGGCCTCGGCCAAAATATCAGCGGCACTATAGATGCGCTTCACCAGAATGCCGGTGAAAAGAAAATAGGGGAAGACGATGATGCGGCGGAAGCCGAGGCGCACAACACGCTCAAGCGCGTCTGCCACAAGCGGCTGGGCAACGCCGGAATAGCAGGTCTCGGTCCAGCCGAAGCCCATGCCTTCCCACAACATGCGGGCGACCTTGGAAACATTTGAGTTGGCGTCCGGATCATTGGTGCCGCGCCCGACGACAACCAGCATGGTATCGGCACGGGATATTTTGTCGCCGGCTTCGGCCTCGGCGGCGGCGATGCGTTCGTGTGCCGCCGCCAGCAATTTGATATCGACCGCCAATTCGCGGCCATAGCGGATCGAGAAGCCGTCATGGCTCGCGGCATAATCATTCAAGACCGAGGGAATATCGTTTTTGGCATGGCCGGCGGCGAACAGCATGCCGGGCACGGCGAGGATATCGTTGGCGCCGCCATTTCTGAGATCGTCCAGCCGCTCGCCGATGGTCGGGCGGGCAAATTCGAGAAAGCCATGCATCACTTTGCGCTCCGGCAAGTGGCGCGAAATATGGCCGGCCAACGCCTCGAACTCGGTGATCGCCTCCACATCGCGGCTGCCATGGCCGCATAACAGAATGGCGGGTTGGTTCATGATATTGCTCTTTTCTTTGTTGCGTTGACGGTTCGGTTATACGCACCCATGCTCAAATCATGGAATTTGCGCAAGATATCTGGGGCGTGTGGCAATTGCCGGCGCTCGCCGGCCTCGATTGGGCCGCCGGGCCCGGCGGCGCTATCATGCTGCTGCTTGCCCTCGGATTGGATTGGCTGATCGGCGATCCGCGCTGGCTGCCCCATCCGGTGCGATGGATGGGAAATCTCACCGCCTTTCTCGATGCCCGTCTCAACCGCGCCAAACGCAGCGACGGCGAGCGCGTCATTCGCGGCCTGTTGGCGGTTGTTGCGGTGGTTGGGCTCTCCGCCGTGGCGGGCTGGGCGGTGGCCAATTATGTCGGCACCCTGCCCTATGGTTGGGTGGCGGAACTGGCCCTGGTGAGCCTGCTCATCGCCCAGCGCGGCATGCTCGGCCATACGATTCGCGTCATCCGCGCCCTCAAGAAGGACGGCGTGGCGGGGGGCCGCCGAGCGGTCGCCCGCATCGTCGGGCGCGAAACCAAGGAGCTCGACGAACATGGCGTCGCCCGTGCCGCCATCGAGAGCTGCGCCGAAAGCTATTCCGACGGCGTCGTCGCGCCGGTCTTGTGGTATCTCCTGCTCGGCCTGCCCGGCCTCGCGGCCTATAAGGCGGTCAACACCATGGACAGCATGATCGGCCACAAGAGCGAGCGCTACGCTGCCTTCGGTATGGTGGCGGCGCGCCTCGACGATGCGCTGAATTGGCTGCCGGCGCGCCTCGCCGGCCTGCTGATCGTTTGCGCCGCCTTGTTCGTGCCACGCGCCCGGCCCTGGAAGGCGTTCGCCACCATGTTGCGCGATGCCGGCAAGCATGTCTCGCCCAATGCCGGCTGGCCGGAAGCGGCGAGCGCCGGTGCGCTCGATCTCGCCCTGATCGGCCCGGTGCGCTATGCCGGCGGCGTCACCAAATCGGCCTGGCTCGGCGATGGGCGGGCGCGCGCGACGGTGGCGGACATGCGCCGCATGCTGGCGCTGTTTGTCATCGCCTGTTTTCTCGCCAGCGCGCTTGTCGCGCTGATTGCCCTGTTGCTGCAGGCGCTTTGAAGCGCAATTACGCGGCACGGGCGATCTCCAACATCCGGTCGAGATCGAGCGCTTCTTCGAGATGCCGGGCCAGTGCGTCGAGGGTGCTATCAATACTGGCTTCCCAGAACAGGGGCGACCGCCCCCGCGCGGCGAGGCGGCTGAGAAAGGCGTGGCGGAACTCATCGGCAGCGAACAGGCCATGGACATAGCTGCCGGAGATTTTGCCATCGGCGGAGCAGGCGCCTTCGCGGCCATGGCCGAGTTCGAGCATCGGCCGCGCTGCGTCCGGCCCTTCGGTCGTGCCCATATGCATTTCATAGCCGCGCACTTCTTCACCGCTCGCCAGTTCGCGCCCGTTCACCGCTTCGAGGCGCTTGTCATCGTTTAGCAGCGTTTCCACATCTAGCAGGCCAAGCCCCTCGGAGACTCCGGCAACACCTTCGACGCCACCTGGGTCGGCGATCTTGTGGCCGAGCATTTGATAGCCGCCGCACAGGCCAAGCACGCTGCCGCCGCGCCGGAGATGGGCCTGGATATCGATATCCCAGCCCTGCGTGCGGAGCTCGGCCAGGTCGGCGCGCGTCGATTTCGAGCCCGGCAGCAACACCAGATCGGCATTTCCCGGCAGCGCCCGGCCCGGCTCGACAATGACCAGATCGACATCCGGCTCGGCGCGCAGTGGATCGAGATCGTCAAAATTGGCGATGCGCGGCAGGCGCGGCACGACGATGCGAATTGCCCGCTCGCCGCCAGGCGCGAGGCTCGTTCCGGCGCCATCGAGGCTGACCGCATCCTCCGCCGGCAACAGACCGGCCTTGGCAAAATACGGTACAACGCCGAGACAAGGCGCGCCGAGGCCCTGTTCGATCACCGGAATGGCATCGTCGAACAGGCTCGGATCACCGCGGAATTTATTAACCACGCAACCCTTGATCAGGGCGCGCTCCGCCGCTTCGAGCAAATGCGCGGTGCCGATCAAGCTGGCGATAACGCCGCCGCGTTCGATATCGCCGATCAGAACTACCGGCACCCGGGCGGCGAGTGCAAAGCCCATATTGGCGATATCACCGTGGCGCAAATTGACCTCCGCCGGGCTGCCCGCGCCCTCGACCAGAACAATATCGGCTTGCTCCGAAAGGCGTTCGAAGCTTTCCAGCACGGCAGGAATGAGGCGCGGCTTTAGCTCATGATAAGCGCGCGCGTCCGCCTGGCCGCTTACCTTGCCCTGAACGATCACCTGGGCGCCGGTCTCGCTTTCCGGCTTGAGCAGTACCGGGTTCATGTCCGTACTTGGCGCGACCCCGGCGGCGCGCGCCTGCAAGGCCTGGGCGCGGCCGATCTCGGCGCCGCTCCCCGTTACCGCCGCATTGTTCGACATGTTCTGCGCCTTAAACGGGCGGACTTTGAAACCTCGATTAACATAGGCACGGCACAGCCCGGCGACGAGCAGCGACTTGCCGACATGAGAGCCGGTGCCCTGGAGCATGAGAGATGCCGTGCGCGTCACGATCAATTCCTCAAAATTCAATGCCGGTCTGCGCTTTCACGCCGGCCTTGAAGTGATGTTTGATCTCCGTCATTTCGGTCACCATATCGGCGGCCTCGATCAGCTCTTGCTTGGCATTGCGTCCGGTGACGATAATGTGCAGGCCGTCACGCCGCGCCTCGAGCGCCGCGACGATTTCCGCCAGCGGCAGATAATCGTAGCGCAGCACGATATTAAGCTCGTCGAGGACTATTAGATCGTAGCTCTCATCGGCCATCATCTCCTCAGCCGCCTGCCAGGCGGCCTTGGCGGCGGCGATATCGCGCTGACGGTCCTGGGTATCCCAGGTAAA
The DNA here is from genome assembly GCA_964429775.1 of uncultured Rhizobiaceae bacterium. Lineage (GTDB taxonomy): Bacteria > Pseudomonadota > Alphaproteobacteria > UBA828 > UBA828 > PTKB01. The sequence goes on along the minus strand of CAYSDJ010000003.1, from coordinate 125,730 downwards.
GCCCTCGCCCATGGTGCGAATCGTCACGCGCTCGGGGAAATGCTCGAGAATGGCGCGCTCGCCGGTTTGCCATTTGCCTTTGACGAATTGCACCACGCCGACCCGCATATCGTTGCCCATGGCCCGCACCGCGAGTCCAAATGCCGCCGTCGATTTGCCCTTGCCCTTGCCGGTATGGACCATCAGCAGGCCCTTCTCCTCGGTCTTGGTCGCCAGCATACGGTCGCGCGCCGCCTTGCGCTTGCCCATGCGCTCGGCGTGATGGCGATCGCGCTCGGCCTCGGTCATGTCTTTCTTTGCCGTCATTGCGCCGCCTCCCCATAATTTGTTGCCGCCAAACTCTCCAGCAGACCGGGTGCCCGGTTCGAGCGCGGTTTCCAGAGATCACGCTCCAGAGCTTCCCTGAGCCGCGCCGCTATTTCCGCCAATGCCGCCGGATTTGCGTCGGCCATGAAACCACGCATCTTTTCGTCGGCGATATAGGCGTCGAACACGGCATCGAAATGATGATCCTTGACCGCGCCGGTGGTCGCCGCGAAGGCAAACAGATAATCCACCGTCGCCGCCATCTCGAAGGCGCCCTTATAGCCGTGCCGCATGATACCGGCGAGCCATTTGGGATTGACCACGCGTGCCCGCACCACCCGGCCGATCTCATCTTCAAGCGTGCGGATTTTGGGGTTCTCCGGCAGTGAATGATCATTGTGATAGGACGCCGGTGCGCGGCCCGAAAGTGAGGTTACCGCCGCCGCCAAGCCGCCTTCGAACTGGTAATAATCGTCGCTGTCGAGAAGATCGTGCTCGCGGTTGTCCTGATTCTGCACCACCGCTTCAACGGCGCCGAGGCGGCGCTCAAAACTGGTCCGCCCTGCCACACCTTCCGTTCCCGCACCGTAAGCCCAACCGCCCCAGGCGAGATAGGCATCGGCCAGATCCGCCTGCGCGCCCCAGCCGCCTTCATCGATCAGGGCTTGCAGGCCGGCGCCGTATGCGCCCGGCTTGGAGCCGAACACGCGCCAGCCGGCGCGCAGCGCCGCATCGTCGGGGGACGACCCATCCGCAACCAGAGCCGCCGTCTCGCGCGCGACTTCGGCAGCAAGCGGATTGTCGGCTTCGGGCTCGTCCAATGCCGCGACGGCACGCACCGCCGAATCGAAAAGATCGATCAACGCCGGAAAGGCATCGCGGAAAAAGCCGGAGATGCGCAAGGTGACGTCAACGCGCGGCCGGTCGAGTAAAGAGAGCGGCAGAACTTCGAAGCCGACCACCCGCCCGCTGGCGGTCTCCCAGCGCGGCCGCACGCCGAGGAGAGCCAGGGCCTGGGCGATATCGTCGCCGCCGGTGCGCATGTTGGACGTGCCCCAGGCGCTGAGCGCCATGTGACGCGGCCAGTCGCCATGGCGCTGGGCATGGTACTCAACCAGGCGCTGGGCCGATTTCCAGCCCAATTGCCAGGCCGCTTGCGTCGGCACGGCACGGCTATCGAGCGAATAGAAATTGCGCCCGGTGGGAAGAACCTCAGGCCGCCCCCGGCTCGGCGCACCAGACGGTCCGGGCTTTACAAAGCGGCCGGAAAGCGCCCGCTGGATGCCTGCCATTTCACCTGAGCCGCAAGCATCGAGCGCCGGAGCGATGCGCTCTGACACCTCTTGCAATACTGCGGTAGTGGCGCGCCACTCCGGTGCTGGCTCCCGCTCACCGGCAATCAAAGCGCCTGCCAACTCTTCCAGGCGTTCAACGCTGTCACCATGGCTACGCCAGTTATCTATGCTTTCCAGGCAATCCGGACGGGCGCCCTGCCATGGCGCCGCCATATCGCAATCGAGCGGGTCGAACGCCATGCCGAGATCGCTGGCCAAGGCCCGAGTCAGCGAGGCTTCACCCTCGGCCGCGCCGCGCGGGCTGCGTGCCAATGCCAACAACAAATCCGCGCGTAATGCACCCTTCGGTGCTTCGGCAAAAATATGCAGGCCGTTTCTGATCTGCATTTCCTTGAGCTCGCACATATAGGCGTCGAGCTTGGTCAAGGCCTTCGCGCTGTCATCTCCCGGCGCGATGCCGCAATCGATATCGATACCTTCGCTGCGCGCGATTTCCAAAATGCTCTCGGCCAGAGTCACGCAGCGGCGCGGATCAAGATTGCTCGCCTCGTAATATTCATCGACCAGCGCTTCAAGCTCGCGCAAGGCGCCGTAGCTTTCGGCCCGGGTGAGCGGCGGCGTCAGGTGATCGATAATCACCGCCGCACTGCGCCGCTTGGCCTGGCTGCCTTCGCCCGGATCGTTGACGATAAAGGGATAGATATGCGGCAGCGGCCCGAGCGCGGCTTCGGGGAAGCAGGCGGCGGAGAGTGCCAGCGCCTTGCCTGGCAGCCATTCGAGATTGCCATGCTTGCCGAAGTGAATCACGGCATGAGCATCAAAGCGGCGCTGCAGCCAGGCATAAAAGGCAAGGTAGCCGTGCGGCGGCGGCAGGTCGGGATCGTGATAGCTTTGGGCGGGATCGATGTTGTAGCCACGCGCCGGCTGAATCGCCAAAGCCGCATTGCCGAGCTGCAACACCGGCAAAACGAATTTATTTTCATCGGCGCGGAAGAATGGATCATCCTCCGGCGCGCCCCAGCGTGCGCTTACCAGCGCGCGCGCCTCCGGGTCGAGGCCCTCAAAGTAAGCAAGATATTCGTCCAGGCCAAAGCGCGTGCCGGCGCCGCACTTGTGGCGCAAACCATGCGCATTGGTCGGCCCGGCCTGAAGCACCGCCATCAGGGCGGCGCTGTCGGCCGGCGGCGAATCGACGCCGTAACCTTCTTCCTGCATAGCAAGCAGCAAACGCGCCGCACTTTCCGGTGTATCGAGACCAACGCCGTTGCCGATGCGGCCATCCTTGTTGGGATAGTTGGCGAGCACCAGGCAGACGCGGCGCTCGGATATGTCGGCACGGGCCAGGCGGGCCCAGTTTTTTGCCAGCCGGGCAACGAAATCGATGCGGTCGGCGCGCGGCGTGTGGGCGACAATGCCGCTTTCCGTCGCCGCATCGAAGCGGCGCTCGCTCTTGAACGAGACAGCGCGGCTGAGAATCCTTCCGTCGACTTCCGGCAGGGCGACATTCATGGCGATATCGCGCGCCGAGAGGCCGCGCGTGCCCGCCGCCCAGGCGGCCTCCGTGCCGCCGGCGAACACCACTTGCAGGATCGGCGCGCCGGAGCGGTCAAGCGGGCTTGGTTGCGCGCTGCCGGGGCGCGAGACGGAAAAGCCAGTGGCATTGAGGATGATGTCGGGCCCGGCAGCGTCGAGTACGGTTTCGACGAAGCGTGCCGAGGGCGGGTCCTTGAGGCTGGAAACAAACAGCGCCACGGCGGCGAGCCCGTGGCTTTCCAATGAGGCGAGCAAATCATCGACAGGTGCTGTATCCGCCGCCTGAACCAGGGCGCGGTAGAACAGCAGCAAAGCGAGCGGGCGATTCTCACGCGTGCGCGCGGCAACAATCTCGTCCAAATCCACTTGCCCGGCGCCAGGCCGGTAGAGCCCCGCCCGGGCGAGCGGCGCCGGCTCGCGCCAGGCCCGCGCGGCGGGCATGCCGATTAGATGGGCACCGTAGCGCAAACATTCGCTGGCATTTTCCAGGCCGCCATGGATGCAGTAACGCCACAGGCGCTCGCAGGCTTCCGGCGGCAAGGTAACGCGCCGGGCCAGTTCGCTATCGGGCTTGTCATCGCCGGGCAGGAGGGCGAGCGCGATATCCTTGTCGCGGCACAATTGCGTTAAGCGCTCGACGCCGTAGGGCCAGTAGCTCTCGCCGCCAAGCACGCGGATGATCACCAGGCGAGCGCCGGAGACGGTCGCCTCGAGCCAGTTATCGACTGACAGGTTATGGCTGAGATTCATCAAATTGGCGAGACGCAGGCTCGGTGCCCCTTCGCCGAGAGAAGCTTGGGCGCGGGCGAAACAGGCGAGCTCCGTATCGGCAGCAGAAGCAAAGACGATATCGCCGGGCGACTGGCCGAGATCGACCGCCTCGCCGCCATCGGCGATACCGCCCGGTTGTGCTGCCAGAAGATGCATCTATTTAGGCCACCAACGCTGCGCTGATGGCGGCGCGGTCAAGCGGGCTGAGGCCGATGACGACGAGGCGGCTTTGGCGCGTTTCGTCTGTGCCCCAATCACGATCAAAATGGCGCGCGACGCGCGTGCCGACCGCCTGAATGACATGACGGCGGCGCTTGCCCGGCACATCGACAAAGCCCTTGATGCGCAAAATATCGTGCTCCTCAATGGCGGCGATCAGGCGCGCTTCGAGCGCCTCAGGCTCGGCGATGGGGCCTAACTCAAGGATAAAACTGTCGAATTCGTCATGGTCATGCTCGCCGTCGAATTCATCGTGATGCGAGGGCCGCGCGGCCAGATCATCTTCCGCCGCGGCAGCCAGCCCGAGCAGGATATCGGCATCGATGCGCGCCTGCTCGGCCTCGACGACCTTCACCCCGGGGCGTAATTCTCCAGCCAATAGCGAGCGCGTCTCTGCGCATGCCGCATTATCGAGTTGATCGACCTTGTTGAGCACCACCAGATCGGCGCAGGAAAGCTGGTCCTCAAATACTTCTTCCAGTGGGCTTTCGTGATCGAGCGCGTCATCGGCTTCGCGTTGCGCCTGCAAGGCGGCCGGGTCGGCGGCGAAGCGGCCATCCAGCAGGGCCGGGCCATCAACCACCGCGACCACGCCATCGACCGTCACCCGGTTGCGTATTTCCGGCCAGTTGAAGGCGGCGACGAGCGGCTTCGGCAGGGCCAGGCCGGAGGTCTCGATAACGATATGCTCGGGCGCCGGATCGCGCGCCAACAGTGCCTCTATGGTGGGGACAAAATCATCGGCCACGGTGCAGCAGATGCAGCCATTGGCGAGCTCGATAATCTCACCGTCTTCGCAGGCCGCGTCGCCGCAGCCACGCAGCAATGATTCATCGACACCAAGATCGCCAAACTCATTGATGATCAGCGCGACACGGCGGCCATTCGCCGTCGCCAGCACATGGCGTATGAGGCTGGTTTTGCCGGCGCCGAGGAAGCCGGAAATGACGGTGGTTGGAATCTTGCGGCTTTGCATGTCTATTTGTTCTCCGCGCCGGGGCCAAGGCGGCGCCAGCCTGTTCCTTCGTGGCCGAATTGGTACATATCCGGGTGGCAAATCTCGGCCAGTATTTCCGCCGATTCCACCAGCCGCGGCCCCGGCCGGTTGAAATAGGCGTTGCCGTCAACCGCATAGACTTGTCCGCCCTGAACGGCACTTAGCGCCGCCCAGGCCGGGTCGCGTATCAGCTTTTCGGCCTCCGCCGCCGTTTTCGCCAGATCGTAACCGCACGGCATGAAGACAATGATATCGGGGTCGGCGGTGAGGAGATCGGCGAATTCGAATTTTGGCGAATGGGTACCGGCATCGCCCAATAAATTATTTCCCCCGGCGATAGCGACAAGCTCCGGCAGCCAATTTCCCGCCGCCATCAGGGGGTCGCTCCACTCGATGGTGGCGACGCTCGGCGGTCCGGCGGGCATGTCCATGCCGCCGGCGGCAATGCGCGCAATGCGCCCGGTCAGGGAGCGGCAGAGATCGTCCGCATCCGCATCGAGTGCGCGCCCAGCCTGGCGAATGCTGGCCCACACTTCGCCGAGCCGCATCGGGCTGAGCGAGACGATTTCAACCGGCCCCTGCAAATCCCCGGCCAGCGCGGCCTCGACATCTTTCAGGCCCACAGCGCAGACCTCGCACTGATCTTGCGTGACGATATGGGTCGGCCGGGCGGCGCTGAGCGCATCCATATCGAGCTCATAGATGCTGAGGGCCTGGCCGGCGAAATCAGACACTTTCGCGTCAATCCCCGCGCTGCCGCCATCCAACGTCAGGCGCGGGCGGGTGCAAACAGGCAGCGCCGCGACATCAGCCGGGAAGTCGCATTCGTGCGAACGCCCGACCAGCCGATCAGCGAGGCCAAGTGCGGCGACAATTTCCGTCGCACTTGGCAGCAGGCTAACGATGCGAAGATCCTCTGCGCTCATGGCTTGATCCGGAGCGGCAGGCCGGCAGTGACCAACACCACCTCGTCAACGGCGGCGGCAACCGCCTGATTGAGCCGCCCGGCATGATCGCGATATTCCCGCGCCAGGGCATTTTCCGGCACGATACCCTGGCCGACTTCATTCGAGACCAGCACCAGGCGGCCCTCAAACCCGGGCAAAGCGTGCACCAGTTGGCTGGTTTCCGCGCCAATATCGCGCGAAGCCGCCATCAGATTGGCCAGCCACAAGGTAAGGCAATCAACCAGGACCGCTGCGTCGGCACGGCAATTTTCATGTAATGCGGCGACCAGGTCGAGCTGTTGCTCAACCGTGCGCCACGTATCGCCGCGCCGCGCCTGGTGTTCTAGGATACGCGCTGTCATTTCATCGTCACGCGCCTCCGCCGTGGCAATGTAGACGCGAGCGCCATCCGCCGCCGTGAGCAGCTCTTCCGCATAGCGGCTTTTACCTGAACGCGCGCCGCCCAATATCAGGGTCGTGCGCGACATATCCGTTGATGGCGGCATCATCCTCCCTCCGAGGATCGTTCCGGGGCGACGCCAAGGAGGTTTCCTGGCTTGGGGTCAAAGGCTGGCCCTCACCTTCCCGGCAGCTTGCGCCGCCAGTGGCTTGCAAAGGGGTCTTACCCTGTACAAAAGAGGGTTACCTCGCCGCTTACAGTTGCGGGGGCAGCACCGGAATGGCCCTATTAATTTAAGGGTTTCACCGGCTTCCCTGACTCAGCGTCTTGGCGGGAAAACTACTCCATGTGGCGCGCTTTTGCTAGGCGGCAAATTGACGCCGATGACGCACCAGTCCACGCGCCCGCCGGTGCCATGAAAACAGTCGATGCGGGTGATCGAGAGATTGTCGACGGTGAAGGAAAGCGCCTGATCCGGGGCGATGCCGAGAGCATGGCCGAGCGCGGCGCGGATCGAGCCGCCATGGGCGACGGCGACGATATCGCGCCCGGCATGATCGGCACTGAGACGCGCGACCGTATTCGACACACGCGCCATGACGTCGGCGAAACTTTCGCCACCCGGCGCGGCGAACTGCGCCGGCGCGATCCAGAAAGGGTGATCCTTGCCCGCCCGGTCAGCGGCAACCTCGGCATAGGTAAGGCCCTGCCAATCGCCAAAACACTGCTCGGCCAAATCCTCCTCCACCAGGGGCTCGGCTACCGGGTGGCCGGCTTTGGCGATGGCGTTCGCTGTTTGGTGGGTGCGCTGCAAATGGCTGGCAACCCAAAGCGCGCCCTCGGGCAATTGCGCCGCCAGGCCCTCATAAGCCTCGACGTCATCGGTATTTGCCGACACATCGGTATTGCCGTAGAGGCGGCCGTGATGGCTGGTCACGGGCGCGTGGCGAATCCACCACCAGCTCGTCACGGTGCTGTCGTTTAAAGCATTCATCTAATGGCCGCCAGTGTGAGAAGGAAAATGAGCTCGGAAATTTGTTGCGTGGCACCGAGCACATCGCCGGTATATCCGCCGATCTGGCGGCGCGCAAGAACGCCGACGGCCATGGCGCCGAGGGCGGCAATCAGCAACGCCACCAAACCCGACCAGGTGAGCAGCAAGACGCAAAGAATGGCGGCAATAATGATACCGGTCCAGACATGCTCACCCGCCGGCCGCCCGGCGCCGGCGCCGAGGCCGTCGCTGCGCGCCGGATCCATCCAGCGCATCATTGCCGGCATGGCCGCGCGCGATGTCGCGGCGGCACAGATCAAAGCCGACATCACAACACCGATATCGGAGAGATCGGCCAGCGCGCCAACCTTCGCCGCCAGCACCAGTACCAGCGCGATGACACCATAGGCGCCGATGCGGCTGTCGCGCATGATGGCAAGTTTCTTCTCAACATTATGCCCGCCGCCAAAACCATCCGCCATATCGGCCAGACCGTCCTCATGCAGCGCGCCGGTCGCCAGCGCGAGCAAGGCAACGGCAATTACGCCGGCAACCAGATCCGGCAGACCGAGGCCGGTGGCGATGGCAAAAGCCAGCCCGGCGATGATACCGAGCAGCGCACCAACCAGAGGAAAGGCGCGCACCGTGCGCCCGAGCGGCTTCAGCGCCGGCGCGTCTCCGACTTCTTCTGCGGTGTCCGCCGCATCTTCAGCCTCATCAGGAAAACCAGGGCGGGCCGAAGCGTGTGCGTGCGGCAGGGGAATACGCGTCAAAAAGCGCAATGCATTTACCAGATCCTGCCACCAGGCGCGGGCGGTAAAATACGCCTTGCGCTCAAATTTTCCCTCGGGCTCCGATTCGAAAGGCATTCGCCCTTGCCTCAGATTTAGTTGTATGGGAATCCTCCCCACCGGTTATAGGACAGCCCGGGCGAAGCGCCAAGCACGCTCGCGCGGGTAACGTGTAAAGGTTCGGCTAAATGAGTGACGCTCCCCAATCCCTGCAAGACCTGCACAAGCTGATAGCGGCAGTGCCCGCCGGCGATGAAAACGCGCTTCAGGCGGCACGCGCGCGCCAGGCCGTGCTCACAAAACCGGCCGGCTCATTGGGCCGCCTCGAACGGATCGCCGAGTGGCTGGCCGCCTGGCAGGGGCGCCATCCGCCGCGTGCCGAAAACATCCAGATTATCGTTTTCGCCGCCAATCATGGCGTCGCGGCACGCGGTGTCTCGGCCTATCCGAGCGCGGTGACGGCGCAGATGGTGGCTAATTTTGCCGCCGGCGGCGCCGCCATCAACCAGTTGAGCGGTTGGCTCGATGCGTCCCTTACGGTAATTCCCTTGGCCCTTGAGGAGCCAAGCGGCGATATCACCGAGGAAGCCGCACTTGACGAGGCTGCTTGTCTCGCGGCGTGGCAGGACGGCATGGCGGCGCTCGATGACGAGGCCGATCTGGTCTGTCTCGGCGAGATGGGTATCGGCAACACGACCATTGCCTCGGCCCTATCGGCGGCACTCTTTGGCGGCACGGGCGCCGATTGGGCCGGGCGCGGAACCGGCATCGACGATGAAGGCCTGGCGCGCAAAGCCGGCACCATCGACGCTGCCCTGGCGCGGCACAAAGATCATCTCGGCGATCCTTTGCAAGCGCTGCGCCGGCTCGGTGGGCGCGAGTTCGCCGCCATTGCCGGCGCCACGCTGGCCGCCCGCCAGGGTCGCGTCCCGGTGCTGCTCGACGGCTTTGCCTGCAGCACGGCAGCAGCGCTTCTCCACGCCGTGCGCCCGGATGGCCTCGATCATTGCCTTGTCTCGCACAATTCGGTCGAACCCGGCCATGCACGCCTGTTGGAAAAAATAGGCCAACAGCCCTTGCTCGATTTTTCTCTCCGTCTCGGCGAGGCATCGGGCGCGGCGCTGGCGGCCGGGCTGGTGCGCGCGGCGGCGCTAACGCATAACGGCATGGCGACCTTCGAGAGCGCCGGCGTTAGCGGCCCGGCGGCGTAGGTAAATCTATTCGCCGATCTGATGCAGCAGTCCGCGCTTCCGTGCGGATTGAAAGAAGGCCATGAACACGGCGATGCCGAGGGCCAGATAGAGCGCATTCAGGCCAAGTGCTCGCCACAGCAAGTCGTGGCGGAAAACGCCGTCAAACATCACCGCCCGCATGCCTTCGAAGACCAGCGCCGAGGGAAGTGCGGCGGCAATATATTTTAGCCATTCGGGCAAAATCGTCATCGGATAGTAGATGCAGCTCACCGGTGCGAAGGCGAAAATCAGAAACCAGGCAAGGCTCTCCGCGCCAAGGCCGAAGCGCAGCACCAGCCCGCACACCACCAAGCCAATCGCCCAGCCCATAATGATCAGATTGAAGAAGAAGGCGATCAGCGGCAGGCCGAGCTCGAAAATGGAAAAATGATAGAGCAAATAGGCAAAGCCAACGGCTGCGCCCATGCCAATCAAAGTGCGCAACAGACTGATCAGCATCAAGGCGAAGATCAGTTCCCATGGCCGGAGCGGGCTGGAAAAGAGATGGCCCAGATTGCGCGACCACATCTCCTCAAGAAACACCAGCGAGAGGCCAAGTTGGCCGCGGAACAGCACGTCCCACAAAATCACACCGGCGAGCAGCACGCCACTGGCCTGGGCGAGCCACGAGCTGTTGGTGAGGAGGAACTGCGACACCAGCCCCCACAGGATCATCTGCACAGTGGGCCAATACATCAGTTCCAAAAGACGCGGCCAGGAGGTGCGCAGGAGATAAAGGTGACGCAGCGCGATGGCGGCGATTCTGCCAGCCGAGGCGCGTACCGGCCCGTGCTGCACCCGCTCCATCCTCATTGGCCTGTCACGGGGCCTGCCCCGCCCGTGGCCGCGCGGGCGATATCGAGAAAAACCTCCTCAAGCGATTCTCGGCCAAACCGCGCAATCAGAGCGGACGGACTGCCGCTATCGACCAGGCGGCCCTGGCGCAGCATGAAGACATGGCCGCAGAGACGCTCAACCTCAGCCATATTGTGCGAGGCAAGTAAAATGGTCGCGCCACTTTTCTGCTGCCAGTTTTCGAGATAGCTGCGCACCCAATCGGCGCTGTCGGGATCGAGCGAGGCGGTGGGCTCGTCGAGCAACAAAAGTTCCGGATTGTTGATCAATGCCTTGGCCAGGGCGACACGGGTACGCTGGCCGGCCGAAAGCTTGCCCACCGGGCGTTTCAGAAACTCCGCGAATTCCAAATCCTCGGCCAATTGTTGGATTCGATCGCGTACCTTTGCCACACCGTAAATGCGGGCATAAACGGTCAAATTCTCTTTGACCGTGAGGCGGTGCGGCAAATCAACATAGGGCGAAGAAAAATTCATTCGCACCAATAGGCGGTAGCGGTTGCGGGCGAGATCTTCGCCGAAGATTCGAATCCTCCCCGAGCTCGGCAGGACCAAGCCGAGCATCATCGCCATGGTCGTTGTCTTGCCGGCGCCATTGCCGCCCAAGAGCGCCGTGACGTGGCCACGCCGCACCGCGAGGCTCAGCCCGTCCACCGCCTGGACCGGGCCGAACCGCTTGCATAAAACCTCTATTTCGAGCGCGGATTCCGACATGGCGGATGCACTATGCCGGATCGCGTAGACGAGGCCAATTGTCGTCGCCGCCATTACGGCGCATTATCCGCGCTCCATATTGCAAAAGAGGCGCGATACCGTTGAGCGAGACTGTTTCCCGAGATGGGCAAATCGGCACGGTGAACGAAGCCGGCCAGGACAGGCTGCCTGAAGCGCGCCATGTGCGCCTGCGCACGCTCATTCTGATCCGCTGGGTGGCGGTGAGCGGCCAGCTTGTCAGCATCCTCGTGGTCCATTTTGCCCTGAGCTTTTCACTGCCGCTGGTGCCGCTCTTGGGCGCCGTGGCGCTCTCCGCCGCGATCAATTTGCTGGCCACGGTCCTGCGCCCGGCGGATTCCCGTCTCAGCGACGGCGAAGCGGCACTGTTTCTCGGCTATGACGTCATCCAACTGGCTTTTCTCATCGCCCTCACCGGCGGCCTGGAAAATCCGTTCGCCATTCTTTTTCTCGTTCCTGCCGCCATTTCGGCAACCATCCTGAGCTTGCGCTCCGCGGCTGCGATTACCTCGCTGGTGATTATTTGCGCAACCCTTGTCGCTTTTCTCCACCAACCCCTGCCGTGGCTCGGCATCGCGCCCAGCCTGCCGTCGCTCTACTTGCTCGCCCTCTGGGTCGCCCTGGTGTTGGGCACTTTATTTATCACCGCCTATGCGTGGCGCGTCGCCAGCGAGGCGCGGCGTATGGCGAATGCGCTTAGTGCCACGCAAATGGCGCTTTCCGAGGAGCAGAGTCTTTCGGCCTTGGGCGCGCTCGCCGCCGCCGCCGCGCACCAGCTCGGCACACCGCTCGCGACCATCGCCGTGGTTTCGCGCGAGTTGGAAAGCGACTTACCGGCCAACAGCCCGCATCTCGAGGACGCCAAATTGCTGGTGAGTGAGGTCGCGCGTTGCCGAGAGATTCTTGGCCGGCTGTCGGCACTCGGCGAAGGCGAGGAGGTGGAACCCTTTGGCCGCCTGCCGGTAAGCGGTTTGGCTGAAGCGGCTGCGGCACCGCACCGCAATGACAATGTTACACTTGAGGTCATCGCCACGCCGTCGGAAGGCTCGGACGCGGCCGAGCCGAGCGCCCCCCGGCGGGCGGAAATTTTACACGGCCTCGGCAATGTAATAGAAAACGCCGTACAGTTCTGCACGAATCGAGTTGAAGTCGTGGTGACCTGGGACGACCACTTGATCACAATGGAGGTCATGGACGATGGCCCCGGCGTTGCGCCCTCTGTGTTGATGCGGCTCGGCGAACCCTATGTGTCGTCGCGCCGCAAGAGCGGCCGCATGGGGTTGGGGGTGTTTATCGCCAAGACGCTGTTGGAGCGGACCGGCGCGTCGATGTCGTTTTTCAATGGCCGCCAATATGGCGCCCGTATCGTTATTACATGGCCGCGCCAGGTGCTGGAAGCGCTTAGCGCCGACCAGCGTGACGTTAAGTTGAACGGTTAGGGTTGGGGGCAGAGGTGAACGAACCAGAGACGGAAGACCAGAAGAGAACGCTTCTGCTGGTCGATGATGACGACGCCTTTCGAAACCGCTTGGTGCGCGCCATGGAAAAGCGCGGCTATGCGGTCACCGCCGCCGGCTCGGTATCCGAGGCGCAGGAAAAGGCGCATGAAGTAAAGCCGGAATTCGCCGTGGTGGATTTGCGCATGCCGGACGGCAGCGGCCTCGATGTCGTCAAAACGCTGCGCCAGGCGCGTGAAAATATGCGCATCGTCATCCTGACCGGATATGGCAACATCGCAACAGCGGTGGCGGCGGTTAAGGTTGGCGCGGTCGATTATCTCGCCAAACCGGCCGATGCCGATGAAATCCACCGGGCACTGAATGTCGGTGACCGGCCGTTCCCGCCGCCGCCGGAAAATCCGATGTCGGCGGACCGCGTCCGTTGGGAACATATCCAGCGCGTGTTCGAGCAATGCGACCGCAATGTTTCGGAAACGGCGCGGCGCCTCAATATGCACCGCCGCACCTTGCAGCGCATTCTCAGCAAGCACTCGCCGCAGGAACAGAAGCCGGAATAGAGCGCGAAACCGCGCTAAAATTTCTTACGAAGCGACGCCAGCCTGTCGTCCGGCATTGGCGGTGGATTCGAGCAGGGTTTCGACGATGCGGCCCTGGAATAATCTGATCCCAACCATTTGGCCCCACTCGATACTTTCCTTTGTATCGCAGCGGCAGAGGATCACATTGCCGGCACCGGCCTTGGCGACATAAGCCTTCATGCGCTGAGTGAGATTGTCTTCGCGATTGCCGGCCATATCCGGACTCCAGACAATTTTTATGAAATCCGCGCCCAGGCTCTCGCGGTCGGTAAACGGGAATGTCAGATGAGTCACCCCATCGACACAAATTGCGTAGCCCCGCATACGGAGAAAATTACAGGCGAATTTGTAGGCCGGCATATCATCGAAAATGTCGACCTGGTGCAGTTCGAGTATCATTTTATCCTCGGCACCTCGGCGCCATGCCTGATCAAAATCGAGAAATTGCGCCGACAAAATGGTCGCAACATTGATATTGAGGCTGATACTGCCGGTTTTGCCCGGAATTCCGTTTTCGATAAAATTGGCCAGTACAGCTTCATCCATTGCCAAGGTAAAATGCTGGAAGAGCCACCGGTTTTGCGCAAGATCGGCTTCCATCGCCAATCGTTTGTGCAAATCATAGACAGAAACATAAAGCTCCGAAAAAAGCCGCTTCACCGGCTGCCCGGGCAGGAATATTCCGATCGACTGGCGGCGCAGCGACAGCTTCATATCGACATCGTCAATCTTGTGCAGCGCATCATCAAGCTCGGCAGCGCCGGCTTCAGGCAAGTTGGCCATGGCGCTTTGGCCTCTCCGTTGTGCGGATACCGCCGCACGGTATTGCCCAACCGATGTGTTTAACTGCTCGCATGTGGTGACAAAGGCTTCCGCGTCCGCCGGCAACCTGTACCATGTCGCGAATGGCAGCGTGGTTGCCTTCTTGGTGTCGTGGAACCATGGATCTTCGCCAAACATTTGCTGAAGTTTGGTTAGAATGTCTTCAACTTCCTCGTTGCTGGAACGGCCACCGAGAAAAACGATATCGCCGCTCGCGAGCACAAATACCTGGCCCGAGCGCTTCTGCACGAGCGGCTCAAAAGTACTGGCGGCAACACGGATAAAGGCTTCCGAGCGCCAGCGCGGCTGCAAATTGGACAAATGCATATGAATCGCAATTTGTGGTTCCAGCTCACTTGTTTTGGCAATACGGTAAGCCACATCGAGAAGGATTACCTCGTGGCTGGTCGCGCGCGTGGCGGGGCTCATTTGATTGACCGCCTTATCACCGGTTCGTGCAACATTGTCGACCACTCTCCACGTCTGAAACCCAATCCGCCGGGCTAGGCGAGATCGCCAAAGAGGCGCGATTTCTCACCACCAACCGGCTCAACTGCATTAGGCTATGTTTTTATTTCGATTGTCTTAACTAGAGCAAAAACCGCATAAACCCGGGATGCGCAAAGTCATGATCACACCAGTCGAGCTCGCGCTTGATTTAGCCCGGCCGTGGCAGGTGGAGAAGAATGCCCAAGGGCTCGTACGCGGAGTCTGCCGTTTGCTAGAAGCGATGGATTGCGTTGCGTTGGCCGAATTTCCCCTTTCATCCGGCCGGCGCGCCGATGTTCTCGCACTCGACCGGCGCGGCAGCTTTATCATCGTCGAAATCAAAAGCAGCCTTGCGGATTTTCGCGCCGATTCGAAATGGCCCGACTATTTGGCCCATTGCGATCACTTCTATTTCGCTGTGGCGGGGGATTTTCCGGTGGCGGTGCTGCCGGCGGAATGCGGCGTCATGTTGGCCGACAGCTACGGCGCCGAATGCACCCGGGAAGCGCCGCGCGAGGCGATGCCGGCAGGCGGGCGCAGAAAACAAACGCTTCGCTTCGCGCGAATCGCCGCGAGCCGCCTGCACGCAGTGCAGGACCCTCGGTTATAATAGTCCGTAAAAAAGGGGCGCAGCCGTGCCGTAGCCAGGTTAGTTTCTAGGCGCCGAAGGCGGGGCTTTTTTCTTTTTCTTTTTGGCCGCCGCATCTCTGATGGTGACGACCTGAGGCGCCACATAGCCAAGCGCCGCCAGCGCGGCCATGCGCTTAATGATAGCTCTACGTGTCTGTCCATCACTCATACTGGGCCATCAATCTCCATATGGGGCACCTCCCGGCCATTGACCGGGAAAGCGCTGTTTGCTCACAGCTTATATATTGTACCAAAGCAAACAATGTCAACATGATGACTGTCTTACGTCATCAAATCTTTGTAACTGTCGCTTCCAAATTGAAAATATTCGGTTAATTTCGCAAAAAACAGTTCTTTTGACCAGTGCATATAAGGCCTAAAGCAATAGCCCTATCCGCCGCGCGCTGAGCGCGACAGTCTTGATACGATATCTTCGTGGCCTTCCGATTCGGCCCGAATGGCGGCCGTCATGCCCTCTTTGTCGCGCACCAACGGATCGGCACCAAGGTCAAGCAAGGTATCGACCGCATCGATTTCGCCGTTCCACGCCGCCCGGGAGAGCGCCGTCAAACCGGAATTATCGATCCAATCGATTTTCGCACGGCGGTCGACCAACAGTTCGAGCACGTCCGTATGGCCGTTAATGGCAGCCCAGATTAGCGCTGTCCCGCCCTGCTTGTCGGGCAGATCAACTTCCGCACCACGCTCAATAAGTGTGTTGGCGACCGATTTTCTGCCGCGCCAGGCGGCATTGATCAACGCCGTTTCACCGAATTTATTGGCGGCGTTGACATCGACCTTTCGCTGCAACAGCGCTTTCACCAATTTACCGTCGCCATTTTCGGCTGCATACATGAGCACGCTCTTGCCGTTCTCGTCGGTCGCATTGGCATCGGCGCCACGCGCCAGAAGCGCCTGCGCCGAATCGCCGTGGCCACCCTTGGCGCTCAGCAGCAACGCCGCGCGCCCCTTGCGGTCCTCGATATTGGGATCCGCGCCCTGATCAAGCAGGCGGCGAATCCGCACCGCGTTGCCGGCACGCGCCGCAGCGAGAAGCTGATTGCTCAATTGCGGATTATTGATGATGGCGAAGCGCTGCCAGGAATCCCAATATTGCTTCAACTCAAGGGCATCGCGCGCCGAATTTGAGAAATCCGTGTGAGTCATCATGGGGCGCATGAGATGCGCCGCCTGCGCCGCCAATGTATCGCCGGTTTCGGCGGCGAGGCTCCACCACATATGTGCGCGCGCGACATTAACCGGCACGCCGCGGCCGAGCGCGTAAAGTGAGCCCATGCGGATTTGCGCATCGACAAGTTTTTTCTCAGCCGATTTCAACTGCAGTTCGGCGGCCCGCTTCTCGCTCTTTTTCACCCCTGTTCCAGCCAGGTAAAATTCGCCAACGAGAAATTGTTCATCGACATAACCGGCTGTGGCATCGCGGATCAAACGCTTCAGATATTCCCGCGATTCTGGATCGGCAGGATCGAAGCCGCTGATAATTTCGAGAAACAATTCATCGATTCGTTCGGAAACCTCCTGCAACGTTTTGGGCGCATCGGTTTCATTGTTCTGAACGACAGTCTGGTTCGCAGTTTGAACAACGGGCGCGGCAGGCTCTGTGGCGGCTTCCTGCTGGCCCGCCGAATCGTGCGCCGTTTCGGGCGCGCCGGTGTCCTCCGCGGGCGACATGTTGAGCAAATAGACAACCACCACGGCAATCACCAGGATAATTCCCGCATGGAATATTACCGAAAACACGCCACCGCGAAACAAGCCAAAACGGCGTGGGCCTATCTCTGATTTCCGATGTTTCATCCGGCTGAAAGTTCCTTTGCCATTCGATCCACGACATCGAGAATGGTGACGCGCGCCGCATCGTTTTCATCCTCGCCGTCTCGGACACGGGACTGCGCGACAGCCAAAAGCCCAAGGCAGGCGAAACGGCGGCGCGCCGCCAATCCAATGCCCGCCACTTCACACAAGCGCGCAATATGCCCGCTGTCAATAAAACGCAACAGCTCGCGCAGCAGCGCCGGGCCGCTGAGGTGATTGATAAAATAGCTCCTAAATAATTGAAAATAGATTGCGTCCGCCAAAGGTGCGCCCACGGGCGAATAATATTCCCAATCCACCACGGCCAATTCCCGCCCGCCAATTTGCTTCAGATTGGCCTGGGTGAAATCACCGTGCATTTGCGCCGGACAGACATTTTCATTCTCATACCCGGCCAATAAGATTTTCGCCGATGCGGCAATTCGCGCATCGTTGCTCTCCAGTAGCTCGGCATATACCGCCGCTGCCAAGCGCGCTTCCGGGCTCACCAGTTTCACCAGCAGGGAAGCATGGCGCGCATCGAACGGCGCCGGACAATTGCGCCCCGCGACACTGCTTTGCAATAACAGCCCGGCCGCCTCATCCCAATGGCGCAAGGCGGGCATGGCAATGCCCAGTTTCGCGGCCGGACCGGTCAGTGCCTTGGCCTCGTTGGCCAATGCCTCAGCCGCGCGCCGCCCGAGCGGAAACTTCCCGACCGCAACGCAGGCGCCACGCCGATCCATCCAGCCGACAACCGCCTTTCGCCGATAGCCGATGGTGCCGATATAAATCGCCGGCAGACATTCCGCCGTCTCGTGACCGAAGCGATGCGCAAGACGGGCGACGGCAGCGCCATCAACCGCATGGCGCGTTATGCCCGGCATCAATCCGGCCAAACCGGCTGTCGAGGCGCGCACGGCGGTGCGCCATATCAGGGCGCGCAACCTGCCCGCAGGCTGCCAGGCACACAAGAACTCGCGCACCCGTGCATCACAGGGAAATAACCAGCGCAACCGTTCGGAAGACGCGAAAGCACCGAAATCGACTGCCGGCCCGGGCTTGGATTTTTCCTCGCCCAGTTGCGCGGCAAACAGGCAATCGATCAGGCTTGCCGGGTCGTTGCTGGTTTCGCATCGCCGGCTATCCGGCGCGGCATCGCTCATCGTCATATTTAAAAACTACGCTTAATCATCTTGCACACCACTATAGCGCGGAATAGTGGCGAATATCATGGTGTGCGCAAGCCAACGCGATCAAGGCCGAAGCGCAAGGCCAGCAACATTACTCCGCCGCCGGCGAAAGCGCCGAGCGCGTTGATGGCAATGTCTTCAAGCGCCGGCGTGCGGCCGTGGGCAAAAAATTGCAACATTTCGGCCACGGCCGCAGCCAATAACAAAGACGCCAGAATTGTTCTGGCCGCCGCGCCTGGCCGCGACAAAGCCAGCGCGCCGCCGAACAGGGCAAACAACAGCAGATGAGCAAACTTGCCCGGCCGCAATAGCTCAAAATCCGGCGGCCGCGGCGCGTGCGGTTTGGCACTTGAGGTGTTTGAACGACTTGAAGCCGGTTCCCGCCGCTTCTCTTGCACCTCGCCACTCTCCTGATCGGCTGCAAACCAACTGACAATTTCATTCTCGGCAACGTGCTGAAATTGCTTGGGGCTGAGCGTGCCAAGCAGGAAAACCGCGGCCAACGCAATTGCGACCAGACCGGCCCAGCGGCCCGGCCTGGCGCTCAGTAGATTGCGCGCCAAAACCAATCCGAGTACGGCCCAAAGCGCGATCAACAGAGCGCGCCAGGCGAGCCAAGCCGGCTCCGCCGCCGCCCCGCGAAGGGAAAGGCCGCGCACCCGCAAGCGCCCGGTGGCGCGCTTGAGCTCCGCGTTCAAACGCATTTCATGCACATCATGCCCAACCGGAAACGAGGCGCGGTAATGCGTCCAACCCCGGCTGCCGTCCGCCACCAGGACGATGTGGGGATGATGCCACAAGCCGTTGCCGGCGCTGTCATAGCTGGCCAAGATTATGCGCGCTTGTTGCTCTGGCCTTTGGCCGCGCGCGACATCTTCCAGCCAAAGCTCAAATTCGACACTGACATAATCAAAGCGCCCCGGCTGCCCGATGGCCTGCCAGAGATGAACCGAGCGCGACGGGTCGTTATTGCTGATTTCGGCATAACCGGGCGTGCCCGCCACCGCACGCACCGCGTCCGACGCGCCGCGCTGGTGCCAGCCGCGCAACCCTTGTGAAAAATCGCCATTGCCGAGAAGGTTTCCGCTGCGCGGCTCGAACCCGTCATATTGCGTGAAGAACAGCAGCGTGAGCAGCGCCAGGGCGGCGGCGGCAAAAGCCGGCCAGTGACGGCCAGGCGCGAATCTGGGCGGTTTGCTCATTGTTTGAAACCATAGCATTGTCTATGGACCGCGCTTTCGCCGGTTATGCTATATTCAAACCGACCGCAACTGCCGAGCAATGCGAAGGCGCGCGAAGAAACACATGAATCTCGTCAATTTCCGCAACGGCGTGCTGCTGTTTACCGTCGGCTGCTATATCGTCCTCAACCAGGGCTTTATGCAGCTGCGCATTCCGCCCGGCAGCGGCGCGCCGATCGGCGAACTGGTGCTGCTGATGGCCTTGTGCAGCATCAATCACATGAAAGTGATGCCGCAATTCGTGCGCAGCATCTTCATCTGGCCGCTGATCCTGTGGTGGGTGCTGGGCGTCACGCGCGTCATTCTCGCCTTTCCCGACCATGGCTTCTGGGCAATTCGCGATGCCGCGCATGTAATCGAATCGCTTTATCTCTATGTCGGCTTTGCCATGGCGATCAATGCGCAGCAATGCGAGCGCGTTTTTCGCTGGTTGCCGAAGATTTTGGTTATCGTCGGATTTTATGCGCTGCTGTATCCGCTGCGCGAAGACTTGGCCGAATTTTCACCCACCCTGGTCGCCGCCGCCGGCGAACAGCGCACGCTCTTTTTCCGCTTCCAAAGCATCTCCCTGACCGC
Source organism: uncultured Rhizobiaceae bacterium (assembly GCA_964429775.1). GTDB lineage: Bacteria > Pseudomonadota > Alphaproteobacteria > UBA828 > UBA828 > PTKB01. Next base: position 105,855 of record CAYSDJ010000003.1, on the reverse strand, counting down.
ACTGATCGCGGTGGCCTACCTGTTTGTATTCCAACCCAAGAAGGCCGGGCCCTGGGTCATCCTTGCGGCGACGATTCTCACCAGCCTCGTCGCCATGCTGTTCCAATCGCGTACCGTCTACTTGCAGATTTTTGCCATGGCGCTGGTTCTCAGCGTGACCCATGGCCGAGCCTTCCGCCGTATCGGAATTATGATAAGCCTGCTGATCGGCGCCCTGATTGCCCTGCCTGAATTGGGCGTCGAAATGAAAGGGCGGTTGGGCAAAACGGTCGACATCGAATTTGTCCTCAATCACATCCTGGCGATCGCCGGCATTTCAAATGAAGGCACCGAAGGCGCGGCCTCGGGCAACAGCCTGCGCGCCTTTTGGTGGATGCAGATATGGCGCGAAGTTTCGTCTAAACCGATGACTCTGTTGTTCGGCCTGGGTTACGGCGAGCCGCTAGTCAATTTCCAGGTTGGCGATGTGATCGTGCGCGAACCGCATAATTCCTATATTTCGATTGGCGCCCGCATCGGCGCTATCGGTCTCGCCGCCTATCTCATGATTGCCATTTTGCTGATCCGGTCATGGCACCGCGCCTATCGGGCATGCGGCAAGATGGGCTGGGCTATCGGCCAAAATCGCCTTCTCATATTGTTTCTCTATTTTCTCTTCACCTGGATCGTGGCGACCAACCAGGACACGTTCGAGAAGCCCTATCACACCATCCCGTTCTATTTCCTGTGGGGCGTGACCCTTGCCTATGGCCAGAATATTTTGAATGGCGTTTACCGCCCGGTGAAGAAAGTGCGCGTCCAGCGTGCCGCAACGCCTGCCGCACCGCCCGGCGGCGTTCCGCAACCGACGCCCGGTAGCGTGGCAACGCGCAGCAGCTCTAGCCGTCCATAATTTTTGCAGAGCTGTCCGGTCTAGTTTTGACCATGATTTTGTTTTTTCGAATCCAGCCGCGCCACACCACGATTTCCAAGAAGGCGATAAAACCGAGCGCGACAACGACCAGGGCGCCTGATTGCGCGATTGCGAATTCCTCCAGAACCAGCTCGTCGATCCACAGTCCGGCGAGTATCGCGTAAAGCAACGCCGGTGTGGCGAGGCGGAAAATCGTGTTGAGGTGAGGCCGGCCGAGACCATTCAGCATGTGATAGCCCGGCGCGATGATGCCATAGGCGGCGATCGCCGGGCAAAACAGGCGAACAAGCAATATCACCTCTTCATTGATTTCCTCCGAATTCAGCCACAGGGGGATGATGAAGGGCGCAATGAAATAAAGCAGGATGGCGGCGGCCAGGGCGAGAGCCGCGGCGCCGGAGAAAGACAGCAAATAGAGCCGGCGCAATCGGCGCTCCGTCTGGCGCCGCTTGGTTTCGTCATTGAGGTCGCCCGTCATCGCCGATACGGTCGGCACGATAAACTCGAACAGCGCGGCATAGGCCTGATTGGCGCGCTGCGCAATCATCGCGGCAATGCTGAACACGGTCACCGCACCGGGTCCCAAAATGGCCGCGACCAGCCCGCGCTGCACCATCTGCGTCAGGGTCGAGGCAATACCGTTTAGACCCATGAAGGCGCCATAGGAAAATGTACGGCGAAAGGTGGCGATCGAGGGTCTCGCCCGGCTGAGGAATATTCCGTTCCGCGCACTCAGGCGAAAAGCCAGCACCAGTGACAGAATCAGAATGATCAAATTTGCCGTCATGCCGATGAGGGAAATACCGACCAGACCGGCATCGGCGATTAGCACGCCCAATATGGCGCCGCCAAATGTGATCACCTGAAGGATCGAGAGGATCACCATCGAATATTCGAAGCGGTGAAGCCCCTTGAACAGGGAGATCAATACCATGGTGAGAAAGAAGGCGGCGAAGCGCACGCCGGCAATGCGAAACGCCCACTCCGCATCGCTCCGCATATCATCCTTGATCGAAAACCAGTCGCTCAGCAACGGCGCCAGGAACCAGATGACGAGCGCGCCAAAGACGCCGATCAAAGCATAAAAGGAAAGCGATGTGGCCACGACACGTTCCGCCGCGCGGTGATTGCCGGCGGCGATATCCTCGGCGACGAATTTCAAGGTCGCGGCGTTGACGCCGAAATCAAAAAACATCCAGGCACCGCTCAAGACGGTCGCGAGCAAATAAATGCCGACAATCTCGGGGCCGAGATGATGGATGAGAATGGGGTATGCGGCGATCTGCACCAACGCCGGAATCGCGAACCCCAAAAGGCCGTAAATCGAATTGCGCCCTGAACGCCGCGAGGATGTCACGCCGGCCCCGCTCGTCACTCAGCCGCCGCCGCGGCCATATTAAGACAACCGGTATTGTCTTCAGCAGAATCTCGATATCAAACCACACGGTGCGGTGGTCGTTGTAATAGATATCAAGAATGGCCTGTTCGTCGAAATTGGTTTTGCTGCGCGCCACCACTTGCCATAGACCTGTCATACCGGGCTTGGCGTCGAGGCGGCGCTTGTGCCATTCCTGGTAGCGCTCATATTCATATTTTAGGCACGGACGCGGCCCGACCAGGCTCATATCGCCTTTCAGCACATTGATCAGTTGCGGCAATTCGTCGAGGCTGTATTTGCGCAGGAAGCCGCCAACGCCGGTGACCGCGCCCTTGGGCTTGATCTTGGTATTTTCCTTGTCCGCCACGGTGCCGGCAAAGAGCTTGTCCATATCTTCATCGCGCTCCGCTGCCGGATCGGCGCTGCGCACCCGCATGGAGCGGAATTTATAGAACCGGAAGGTGTGGCCGGCGCGGTCGCGCACGCGGTCGCTGAGAAAAAACACCGGCCCCGGACTGCTTAGTTTGATGGCCAGCGCAATCACCAAAAAGAGCGGCGAGAAGAGAGCGAGAAAAAAGCCGGCGCCGACAAAATCCATGCTGCGCGACAGCATGGCATCGACGTCCGAACGCGCGCCGGTTTCGATAGAGGTTACTGTGTAGTCGCCAATCGGCAGGCTCTTGTACCGCTGGCGGACAATATCGAACGCCTCGTTATAGATGAAACCGACCACCGGGCAGGCGCCAACACGGTCAACAATTTCGAGAACCTCGCCAATCGGTTTGTCGTCAGCCACAACCACCGCATTCGAGGCACCGGTGATGGTGATCGCGTCTTCCAGCCCATCAATCGATGCGGCGATTTCGTCGCCCGGAATATCCCCGGCCTCGGCATCACGGCGCTCAACGACAAAACCGAGAAAACGCATCTTGCCGGTCTCGCTCTTGATCTCCTCGGCAATCAAGCGCGCCCGCGGCGAGGCGCCGATAACCAGCCAGCCCGGCGCGAGCCCGAACGAGGTCAGTTTGATCAAGGCAGTGAGGACGAAACGCATGGCGATGGTCAAGCCAACCACGACAGCGAACAACAGTAACAGGTCACCCGGCTGGGGGCGTGAGCCGAAAGCTTGGGAAATAAAGGATATGACGCAAAAGATAATGAAGATCGGAATATAGGAGCGCAGCACCGCGGTAAATTGCGGCCAAAACGCCTTATAGAGAGCGGAATGGCGCCAATAGAGCGAATTTTCACGAAAGACGAAAGTCTGCATCAGGGCAATCACCAGGCCATAGGCGAAGGAGACACTGTCAATGAAAAGCCAGGCGGGAAGGCCGATCGACGCCAAATCGACGGTCACCAGGGCCAAGCGATAGAAAAACGTGCCCTGCCGACCGCTCTGCACAGATGCGCTGTTTGCCGTCATTTCCTAAGCCGCCCCGTTCTCATGCGTAAGGCTGGTATAGAGAGCTTCGAGCCGTCCGATTTGGTGCGGCCAATTCAACTCGCGCAGGGCCGCCTGGCGTGCGTTATCGCCAAGCCGGTCAGCCAATTCCGGAGATTCATACAATTGCCGCATCGCGGCCGCAAATGCTTCGGCGGAAAATTCGCAGGCAATGCCCACCGCTTCGGACCCGGGCAGATCGAAATCCTGCAAATCGCCCACCGAATTAAAAATAACCGGCCGGCCACTGGCGAGATATTCGCCGAATTTGTTGGGCCAGCGTCCGATATTGTAATTGGTCTCGGGAAACGGCATGAGCAGGACGTCGCAGGCGTTGAGATAAAGCGGATAGATATCATCCGGAGCAAAGCCCGAATAATCGGTATGTTCGGCAAGACCCATCGCCGCGACCCGACTTCGCACCCCTGCATCGGATTTGCCGATCAAAAGAAGCCGCGCCGGCGTGCCGCCGGCGAGCAATTGTTTCATGCCGCGCAAAATCTGCTCAAGATCGTAAAACGAATCGAGGCTGGCGAAGCCGGCGATGAAGGTATCCGGTGCGAGGCCAAGCTGGCTGCGCACATCGGCCATCGGGCGCGGGCAAAACCGTTCGTGATCGGCGCCATTGCGAAGGTGCAAAATCGTCTCGCGCGGCACACCGAGACCGACGGCGCGTTCCACAAGGCCATGGCACATGACGGTGTTGGCGTCCGCCAGGGTGCGGAAATGTTCCTCGTAATATGTTTCCATGCCGCCAAACAGCAACCGATACCATGCCGGACGGTTGATCTCGATCAGCCCGCCCCGGCCCCACCAATCGATCCAGTCGATCAGCATCGGCACCTTCATGCGGCGGCGCGCGGCGAGGCCGGGATAGATTGTCGCCGGCCGGGTTTCAAACAGATGGATCAGATCATAGTCCGTATCGAGGCGGCGCACGCAACGGATGCGGCGCCAAATCGAGACCGGGTCCCAGCCCGAGCGCAACCGCCCCGACGTCAGATCCGGCGCCTCGATCACATCGACGCCGTCGATAAGGCTGCGCTTAAAATGAAAGCGGGCATTCTCCGCCACCACCATCATCGTCACCTGATGGCCATTCTGGACAAGTCCACGGGCAAGAATGCCGGGCCGCAACCAGGACTTAAAGAGCCGGTGATGACTAATCATCAGAATTTTTTTGGGAGCGGCCACGACGCCGGTTTTCACACCTCAGGCGAGCTGCATACGAAAATAATCTATCGTCTCTTTGAGACCGTCTTCGAGATTCACCTGCGGCTCCCAGCCGAGCGTCTCGCGCGCCTTGGAAATATCGGGCTGGCGTTGGCTCGGATCATCCTCGGGTATTTTTTCGAAAACAATGCGCGAAGAACCGCCAATCAGACGAACCACCGTCTCGGCCAATTCCAGCATGGTAAATTCGTTTTCATTGCCGAGATTTACCGGCCCGGTTTCGCTTGGATGGGCCATGTGCCTGAGAATGCCGTCCACCAGATCATCGATGGGCCATGTGCCTGAGAATGCCGTCCACCAGATCATCGACATAACAAAAAGAGCGCGAATGGGAGCCATCGCCGTAAACGGTTAAATCCTCGCCGCGCAACGCCTGAACGATAAAATTACTGACCACCCGCCCGTCGCCCACCGCCATGCGCGGCCCATAGGTATTGAAGATGCGCGCGACACGGATATTGACTCCGTTCTGGCGGTGATAATCGAAGAACAATGTTTCGGCGCAGCGTTTGCCTTCGTCATAACACGCTCGGATACCGATCGGATTGACGTTGCCGGTGTAGCTTTCGGGTTGGGGATGGATGGTCGGATCGCCGTAGACTTCCGACGTCGAGGCCTGAAAAATTGGCGCGCCACGCCGCTTGGCCAGGCCCAGCATGTTGATCGCACCCATCACCGAGGTCTTGATGGTAAACATCGGATCGCGCTGATAGTGCCGCGGCGAAGCCGGACAGGCGAGATTGTAGATGCCGCCGACTTCGGCGTAATAGGGAAAGGACACATCGTGACGCACCAGCTCGAAGCGGCGACTATCCAGAAGATGCGCGATATTGTTTTTACTGCCGGTGACGAAATTATCGAGGCAAAGAACCTCGTGCTCATCGCCGATCAAACGGTCGCACAGATGGGAGCCTAAAAATCCGGCGCCACCGGTGACCAATACCGCGAAACCCTCGAGCAAATTCGCCATCTCTTACCTCACCCTCAGCCGCCGCCAAAGGCGCGCACCGCGCGCACCACGGAATCGATCTGATCGTCGCTCATTTCGGGATACATCGGCAGCGAAAAAAGCCGCGCCGCCGAGCGTTCGCAAACCGCAAGCGGCGCGCCGATGCGTGCCTGCTCGAAGGCAGCCTGGTGATGCAGCGCAATGGGATAATGCATGCCGTAACCGATTTGCGCCTCCTTCAGCGCCGCCGCCAGCGCATCGCGATTATCCAAATGAACGACATAAAGATGCCAGACATGTTCGCGTCCCTCACCAATCGCCGGCAGTTCGAGCCAACTGCTCTGATCCGCGAGCTGCTCCTGGTAGGCCGCCGCGACGCGCCGGCGCGCCGCATTGCGGCGGTCGAGATCCTTCAACTTGATGGCCAATACGGCGGCTTGAAGATTATCGAGACGCGCCGTCTCACCGACCACGGAATGTATATTTTTTGCCGACTGGCCGTGGTGGCGCAAGAGGCGCACCTGCTCGATCAAATCCTTGTTGTTGCCGGTCACGGCGCCGCCATCGCCGAACGCGCCGAGATTCTTGGAGGGATAAAAACTGAACCCGGAAATATCGGCGAGCGCACCGACACGGCGGCCGAAATAGCGCGCGCCATGAGCCTGCGCTGCATCCTCAATAACCTTGAGGCGCGCCGCGCGGGCAATCTCGTTGATCGGCCGCATGTCGGCCGGCTGGCCGTAGAGATGAACCGGAATCACCGCCTTGGTCGCGGGACCGATTGCCGCTTCGAGCGACATGGGATCGAGCGTCAAGGTGACCGGATCGACATCGGCAAACACCACCTGGGCGCCGGTGTGGCAGACGGCGGCAGCCGTGGCGGCAAAGGTGTTGGCCGGCACCACCACTTCATCGCCAGCGCCAACACCCAATACTTCTAGCGAAAGGGAGAGCGCCGTCGTGCCGTTCTCGACGCCGGCGCAACTCTGTGCCTCGCAAAATCCAGCAAAGGCGCTCTCGAACTCGATCAGTTCACGTCCCAGAATGAAGGCGCCGCGCGCCATCAAATCGTGCAAGACCGGCTCCACCTCGGCTTCAATATCGGCGAAGGCCGCCGCTAAATCGACAAAAGGCACGCTCACGATAGATACGCTCCCAAATTCATTTTCTCTCGCACCTTAGTTTTCCCATCATTTATGCATCGCGTCTACGCCACTTCGATGGCGGCGCCGCCTGCTTTCAAACTGCGGTCAATCGCGGCACAAACGAGCGCGTTGCGGTAGCCCGCCTCACCGCTGCTCAATGTCGCACCGCCGGTGGCCACCGCATTTATAAATTCCTGGCATTCCAGGGCAAGCGCTTCCGTGCCGCTGAGCGCCGGCGTTTCCACGCCATCGGCACGATATTGCGTGGTCAATTTTTCCGCGCCGTCTTCCCCGGCAATATCGAAACCGCCGCTATAGATGCGCAATTTCTTTTCGTCTTCCATCTCGTCATATACCAGCGCCGCTTTATCACCGCAAAAAACCATGCGCCGGACTTTCTCGGGGCTCAACCAGTTCAGATTGAGGCGCGCTTGAAGTCCGTCGGCATAATTCAAAACGACAAACGCCGCATGTTCGACGGCGGCCAGACGGCGCGCCGCAAATTGCGCGCTGACTTCGACCGGCATCTGCTGCAACACATGGCCCAATATGGCGATATCGTGCGGCACCAGATCCCAGACCACATTGATGTCGGCACGCCACGGCGCCTGCGTGCGGACGGATTCAATATAGTTCAGTTCGCCGCAAACCGAACTCTCCAAGATATCGCGCAGTTTGCGCACCGCCGCAGTGTAGAGAAAAGTGAGATCGGTATGCAGAACCAAACCACGCGCCTCTGCCAACGCCGCAAGGGTGCGTGCCTCCTCGGGATTCTGGCTCAATGGCTTGCAGGCAAAGACATGTTGCCCGGCCTCGAGCGATGCCTTGCAAAGGCGGAAATTCTCGCTCGGCCTGGTGCTGACAACAACGATATCAACATCGGGGGCGGCAATAATTTCGTCGAGATTTCGCGTTCCGCGGGCCTCGGGATAGCGCTCCAGCTGGCGGTTGAGAGCGGCCTCATCCAGGTCGCAGAGAGCGGTTAGCCGGGCGCCCTCGGCAGCGGCGAAATTGCGCACCAGATTGGGGCCCCAATAGCCAAGACCGATAACTCCAACGCGTGCCGATGTGGCGTCGCTCGCCATGATCGTCTCCAGGGGTAATTCGTGCTCGGTTAGAATTTACGCGACGTGATCAGCGAGTCCGACATTCTCGCTTGGCGCAAATATTGTGAAAAAATATGCATGATCGACTGGTGGGTATCTTCGACCACGCCATAATTATCGCCGCTCACATGGATGTTGACGGCGGCCAGACGGGCCGAGCGCCCGCCGTCAAATCCGGTTAACGCGATCGACTGGACCTCGTTCGCGCTGGCCCATTCAACGGCGCGTACGACATTTTCGGAATCGCCCGAGCTGCTGATCGTCAGCAGCACATCGCCGGGACGCGCCGCTGTGCGAAGCTGATAGACGAAGCAATCCTCGAAGGTGATATCATTGGCGATGGCGGTGATCAGTTCGAGATTGGCGCTGAGCGAAATGACACGCGGCAAGAGCTCGGTATCGGTCTGGATGCCCTTGGCGAAATCGCACAGCAGGTGATTGGCGATCGCCGCCGAGCCGCCATTGCCGCAAACATAGAGCCATGCGCCACGCTCAAACGCCTGATTCAAAATATCGCCGGCCGCCGCCAACCGGTCATGATCAATCGAGCCGCTGGCGCGCGCCAATTGCGCGACATAATCATCACAATAGCTGCCGATTGAGGTGTAAGGTCGCTCAGGAAAAGTGCTCATGCGCCGCCGCTAATATCGCTCATTGGGAGTTACAGGTTTACCTTCTGCTCGGGCGTTCGACAAGACGGCAACAGCTCCGCCAGCTCACTCAAGGGCCGCTCAACCGTGACATCGAAGCCGCTGCTTCTGAGATGCAATGCCTGATCGCGCTCCGCCGCGCCATAGCCTGTGGCGACGAGCCAGCCGCGCCGCAGCCCGGCCCGCATGCCAGCGGCCAAATCGCTCGCCGCATCGCCGACAATCCAGCTTTGGCTGAGATCAAGGGAAAGGTCATCCGCCGCCGCCAACAGCATACCGGGATTCGGCTTACGGCAGGCGGCGCCGCTCTCGGGCATCGCCGGACAAGCGTACACCGCATCGATTTGTCCACCACCCGCCGCCACCGCGGCATGCACCGCCTGTTGCACGGCCGCGAATTCATGCCAGCCATAATAACCACGCCCGACGCCTGACTGGTTGGTCACCATAATGGCCGGCATATTGTTCGCCCGAGCCCGGGCGGTCAGGGCAATTGCTTCAGGGATCGGGCGCACTTCCTCGGCCCGGCAAAGATAATCAACCAATTCGATCAGCGTGCCGTCGCGGTCCAGAAACAGCGCCGGGCGCGGCGCAACGGCGCCGACGGCGTGGCGAATCTCACACCACATACCACGATCATCAAGAGGAAATTCCACTCTGTTCATAGAATCTGCCGCGCGCCCTTTAAACGCGAATTTGCCCCGCCGCAAGCGCACCTTGGAACCAGTCGTAAGTCGTTTGCAGGCCCTCACGCAACGCCGTCGGCCGAGTCCAACCGAGTGCTTTTAGGAGGCGGACATCGGACAGTTTGCGCGGCGTGCCGTCCTGCCGGCTGCGGTCGAATCTCCAGCCACCGCGATAGCCGGCGACATCGGCGATCAGCTGCGCCAGTTCAATTATCTTGAGCTCTTCTCCGGTACCGATATTGACATGCGTGTCACCGGAATAGGCTTGCATAAGGAAAACCAATGCATCCGCCGCGTCCTCCGAATAGAGAAACTCGCGGTAGGGCTCCCCGCTGCCCCAAATTTCCACTTCGGACGCGTTTTTCCTGACGGCATGATGAATTTTTCCCATCAGCGCCGGGATCACGTGACTGTTCTCGGCCTCAAAAAAATCACCGGGGCCGTATAGATTGGTCGGCATGGCCGAAATAAAATTACAGCCATGTTGCCGGCGATAGGCTTGGCAAAGATAAATGCCGGCGATTTTCGCCAGCGCATACCATTGATTGGTGGGCTCAAGCGGGCCGGTCAGAAGATCCCCTTCGGCGATCGGTTGCGGGGCAAATTTGGGATAGATGCAGGTTGAGCCGAGAAACAGCAATTTCTCGACACCGACGCGCTGGGCGGCGTGGATAACGTTGGCCTCGATCATCATATTGTCATAGAGGAATTCAGCCGGTCGGCTATCGTTGGCGTGAATGCCGCCGACTGTCGCGGCGGCGAGAAAAATAGCCTCGGGCCGCGCTTCGCTGAGCCAATCCTCGACATCCGCCTGGCGCCTAAGGTCGAGCCGGGTGCGATCAGCGGAAACCAGCTCACATTGCTCTTCATCCAGGCGCTTTACCAGGGCAGAGCCGACCAGGCCGCGATGGCCGGCCACCCACACCCTTTTGCCAGCGAGTGAATAGGCGGGCTCGGATTTAGCCATTATTCATGGCCCGAACGCTGCTGTTCGGCGACTTTTTTAAAATCCGCATCGAGCATTTCCGAAACCAGCTGGGCGAAGCTCGTTTGGTGGCGCCAGCCGAGTATGTCATGCGCCTTGGCCGGATCGCCGAGCAGACTATCGACTTCGGTCGGGCGGAAATAACGCGGATCGATCTTCACCAAAACCTCGCCGCTGGCGCTGTCCAGGCCCTCCTCATTGAGCCCCTCGCCGCGCCATTCTATCTGCCGTTCGATGCGGGCAAAGGCGATTTCGACGAATTCACGCACGGAGTGATTCTCCCCCGTCGCCAAGACATAATCACCCGGCTTGTCCTGTTGCAATATCCGCCACATGCCTTCAACATAGTCGCGCGCATGGCCCCAATCCCGCTTGGCATCGAGGTTGCCGAGATAGAGCTTGTCCTGCAGCCCGAGCTTAATCGCGGCAACGGCACGGGTAATCTTGCGCGTCACGAACGTCTCGCCGCGCACCGGGCTTTCATGGTTGAACAGAATGCCGTTCGAGGCGTGAAAGCCGTAGGCCTCGCGGTAATTAACGGTGATCCAATAGGCATACAGCTTGGCCGCCGCATAGGGACTGCGCGGCGCAAAGGGCGTATCCTCATTTTGCGGCGATTGCGGCGCATTGCCATAAAGCTCCGATGTCGATGCCTGATAAAACCGGGTCTCCTTGCCGAAATCGAGAATGCGCATGGCTTCGAGCAGCCGCAGGGTGCCGAGGGCATCGGAATTGGCGGTATATTCCGGCGTCTCAAAGCTTACAGCGACATGGCTTTGCGCCGCCAAATTGTAAATTTCGCTGGGCTTGGTTTCCTGCAACAGGCGAATCAAATTCGTCGCATCGGTCATATCACCGAAATGAAGACGGAAGCGCGCCTCGCCCGAATGGAGGTCGCGGTAAAGGTGATCGACGCGCTCTGTGTTGAAGGAGGAGGAACGCCGCTTGATACCATGCACCTCATAACCCTTGCTGAGCAGCAGTTCGGCAAGATAGGCGCCATCCTGGCCGGTTACGCCGGTGATCAAGGCAGTTTTACGGGTCATGTCATTCATATTCCGCTAAAAGTGAGATCGCGCTCGATAAGTGCCAGGAATTCCGCCGTCGGTCGAGGTCATTATTCAACGCTTCCCACAATTGCTACCGCAGCGCCGGGTGCACCAGTTGGACCCGACGGCAAAATCGGCCAAATACAGCTTGTTGTAATATTTGCCCGACCGGCTATGCTAATAACGCAATGTTAATCCTATTAACATGAATTTTCGTCGTCTGTAACGGCTCGCCGAATCAATCGGGCCAGACCTTACGATGTTACGCGATAATTGACGATTTCTAATTTTTGACCTTAAACTATCCTTGTAATAAGCTGTTAGAGAATATTTTTTCCTATTTGTATCATTACGGATTGGCTGTTTGAGCAGGGGATAGTTTTTGTATTTGGATTACACACGGCTGCCGCGGCAGCCGTTAGCTTTTGTTTGTGCCTGGATGGATACGCCGGGGCGTTTTTTTTCGCCTTCCTTTTTGAGCGGCGTGTTTCAGCCAAAGCCTTTATGCTGGGTTAATTAATTTTGCGTGACAATTCCGTGCCTGTGATAACGCCTGTAATAAGGCCCAAACTGATGATTGCTGTTCGCTTGCTCGCCTTTGGGCTGCTGCTTTCTGCCGGCTTGTGCCTGTGGCGTGGCGAGGCGCGGGCGCAATTGCAGGAACTGAGCATTGATTTTGCCGAACAGGCACGCAAGGAATCAGTGCTCGGCCGCGTGCGTCCGGAATTCAAGGCGATCGGCGTGGAGACCGAATATCTGCCGTCATTTGAAGAATTCCCCAAGGCTGAGGTGCGCTTCGGCTATGAGGACAATCTGTTCCGCACCGAGACCGACGAAAAATCAGATTATTTCCTCGCCTTCCTGCCGAGTCTGTCGATCAAGTCGAATTGGGAGAGCCATCAGTTCGAATTTGAAAGCAAAGCGCATTTTCAACGTTGGCAGGAATTCGACAGCGAGGATTTTGACGATTTCAGTTTTCGCGCCAAATTGCGCGTCGATATCGATGAGCGCTCAAGTGCGTTTGTCGAATTACGCCATGGCCGCGCCCATGAAGGTCGCGGCGCCGTCGACGATGAGGGCGGCCAGACGGTCACGACATTTTTTGACACCAGCGCTGAAATCGGTGGCGAATATGGCGGCGGCAGCATTATCAGCACCGAGGCGAGTGCAAAGATACAAAGGCTGAATTACGGCGATAACGACCTCAATCATGACGACCGTGATCGCGATGAATATTTTGTCAGGAATCGCTGGACCTATGAGGATGTGCCGGGCTCGCGCTTTTTTCTCGAACCCTCGATCAATGTTCAGAGATTTGTCGATTCGTTTGACGATGATCTTGAGAACCGCGATTCCTTCGCCTGGCAAATGTTGGCCGGCCTGACCATCGATTATTCGGGCGTGACATTCCTTGCCTTCAATGGCGGCTACATCAAACGCTCCTTCACCGACCCCACCTTCGATGATGTCGACGGCCTGACGATGGATGGCCAGATGATCTGGAACGTCACCGGGCTGACGACGGTGACGGCGGGCGTCCACCATAATTTTGAAGGCACGAATCTGGCCGGCGCGTCGCAAATTCAAGCCACCGGCGGCGACCTGCAGATCGACCATGAACTTCTCTACAGCCTGCTGCTCTCGGCCGGCGCCACATATGAAATAAACGAGTTTGTCGAGCAACCGCGCGACGACACCGATTGGGAAGCTTTTCTCGGCTTTCGCTATTTCATGAACCGGCAGCTTTCGTTCCGCGGTGACTACCGGCACAGCGAACGCCAATCCTCCGAGGCCGGTTCAAGCTTTGACAATAATGCCGTCACCTTCCGCATTTTGGGGCAGATCTAGAAATGTACGGCACCTTGCGCATCGGGATATTGGCCTTCATTTTGGCCGCAGGCGTGGCGGCATTGCCGTTCATCGCCAGCGCTCAGGATCCGCGCAATCAAAGTTTGGACCTCGAAATCGATGACGACGAATTGCTCGAACTTGAATCTTTCAAGAACGACGATCCGGACAAGGTCCTGGGGGCGGAAGAACAGGCCGCTGAAGAAGATGCCGAAAGCGGCGAGACAGCAGACGAAGCAGCCGCGGCAAAAGCCGAAGCCGTAAGGGATGAACTGATCGATAAGTCGGGATTGCAGGAATACCGGCTTGGACCGGGCGACCGGCTGTCGGTCGTCGTGTTTGGCCAGGATGATCTTTCCGGCGAGCTCGCGGTGGACGGCCAGGGCCGCATCTCCTTGCCGCTCATTGGCCAGGTGCAGGCGCAAAGCAAAACTGTCAACGAATTGCAGCAGATCGTCACCGACCTTTACGCCGGCGATTATCTGATCGATCCGAGAATCAGTGTTGAAGTCACCAATTACCGGCCATTTTACATTTATGGCCAAGTCAATAAGCCGGGCAGCTATCCCTATGTCAGCGGTATGACAGTGCGCCAAGCAATCGCGCTCGCCGGCGGCTATACGCGGCGCGCCAGCGAAGAGCCGGTGTCGATTACGCGCACCACGCTGGACGAGCTTATCGATATCGAAGGCTATCTGAAAACCGTCGTCCTGCCGGGCGATACAATTGAGGTCTATCGCCGGCTGTTCTAGCGCCGCTGTGATGAAAGCCACATATGAGAACAGGACTTGCCACTAAGATGTTAACAAAACTAACTTGTTGGCCCTCATTCTGTCCGAGGGCATTCGGTCGAAGCGGGAACAGATGATTATTTGGTCGATCAAGCTGTGCACGCGCTGGGAGAAGCCGCATGGCTAGTCCAGGCAAAGTGGCGCGCATGCCGCGCCAGGAACCGGAGGAGTTAACCTTCGTCCCGGTCGAGGATGTGGGCGCACCAGCGCCGGCACAGGCCAAGCGCGAATTCGACCTCAGCCAATTCTTCGCCATCCTCTTACGCAACAAGATGCTGATTATCGGCGTCATCATAATCGGTACGCTGCTCTCGATATTCATGGTGCAGCGCATGACACCGCTCTACAGCGCCGAAGCCAGCCTGGTACTGCAACGCCAACAGATCAATGCCGGCGGACGGTCGGCGGAATCCGTGGTTCAGGGCCTCAACGTCGATTTCTATACCAATGAAACCGAGGCCGAGATTATCCGCTCGCGCACGCTCGCCTTAAAGGTCGTCGAGCAATTGGACCTGGTGAACAATCCGCTTTATAACCCGCAGCTGAGCGAGCCCAAGATCGGCCTGATGGGCTCGCTGAAAAAGGCGCTCGGCATTGCCAGCTTCAAGGAAATATTCCCCGAGAGCTGGCGCGCCTCCCTCGGCATGACTGAGGAAGAGGTTGAAGCGCCGGTGGTGTTGACCAAGGCGCAAAAGGAAGAGGCGCTCAGGCAATATCTGGTTGATATGTTCTTGTCCGGACTGTCGGTTGAGGCCGGCGGCACATCGCTGGTGATCGATATTTCTTATATTTCGCCCGATCCCGAGATGGCGGCGTTGGCGACCAATACGGTGGCCGATATCTATATCCTGGAGCAGCTCAACGCCAAATATGAGGCCACCGAACGGGCCAACCGCTGGCTGGCGGACCGGGTCGGCGAGCTGCGCCTCAGGGTCGAGGCCTCGAGCCGCAATCTCGAATCCTTCCGCCGCCGCGCCGGATTGGTGAATATCGGCGATACCACACTCTACGCCCAGCAATTGGCCGAACTAAATTCCCAACTGATCGCATCGCGCACCGTTCTGGCCGAAGCCGAGGCGCGCTACAATCAAGTGCAGCGCCTATTGGAAACGCCGGGCGGTCTTGATTCGGCCGCCGCCGTGTTGGAATCGCCGCTTATCCAGCGCCTGCGCGAACAGGAATCGGAGCTGACCCGAAACATTGCCGAACTTGAAACGCAGTATCGCGACGCCCATCCCAAAATGATGCTGGCGCGGAGCGAATTGGAAGACCTGCAGAAGAAGATCAACCAGGAAGTCAACAAGGTCGCGATCAATCTCGGCAACGAGCTGGAGATCACCGAAATTCGCCAGGACAAACTGATTGCCGAGGTTGAGAAATTGCAGGAACGGGTCGGCGAACAGAACCAGGCGGAAGTGAAACTGGGCGAACTGTCGAGCGTCGCGCTCGCTGACCGGGAGCTATATGAAACCGTTTTGGCACGCTTCAAACAGGTAGATACCCAGCAGCAACAGATTATCGAACCGGATGCGCGTGTCATTTCCTATGCCACCGCACCAAATGGCCCGTCGCGGCCGCGCAAGGGATTGATTATCGGTGCCGGGCTCATTCTCTCGGGCCTGATCGGCTTCCTGCTGGCTTTTGTCCGCGAGCAATTGGAATCCGGTTTCCGCACCATCGACCAGGTCGAGGACGCGACCGGCATTCCGGCCATCGCCATGCTGCCGCGCGTTACCGGCGCCAACAAGGAAGGCAAGGCGCCTTATGATTTGGTCATCGACAAGCCGACCTCATCCTATTCAGAGGCCATGCGCACGCTCCGGACGGCATTGCTGCTTTCCGATGTCGATCGGCCGCCCCGGACAATTTCTATCACCTCTTCGGTGCCAAGCGAAGGAAAGACGACGGCGTCATTATCGCTCGCCCGTGCGGCGGCAAAGTCCGGCCAGAAAGTGTTGATTATCGATTGCGATCTGCGCAAACCGTCCCTGCACAAAGCGCTACAAGTGCCGAACAGCCAGGGCATTGTCGATTATCTATCGCACGAGAAAGAGCTTGAGGACATAATCGAGATCGATTTCAAATCGGAGGCGCACTACATTCTCGCCGGGCCCACCGTTTCCAACGCCACCGATGTGCTCGCGTCCAATCTCATGAGCGAGCTGCTTGAAGCGCTTGCCGATACGTATGACCTCGTCGTGCTCGACACGCCACCGGTTCTCGCCGTGTCGGATACCCTCGTCCTCGGCCGCCAGGTCGATAAGACCGTTTTCATCATCGAATGGAACAAGACCCGCCGCAGTGCCGCCGCCAATGCCCTAAAACAAATTGTTGCATCTGGCGCCGATGTTGCCGGGGTGGTGCTCTCGCAGGTCGATGTGAAGAAATTTGAGCGTTACTATGGCAGCGATGGCGGTCATTATGCAGGGCAGTATAAAAACTATTACTCTGAAACCTGATCATCATGGCGCCGCGACGCTTCGCACCCGGATATATTCTCTCCCTCACTGCGGCTCTCACCGTCGGCATTATTCTGGTCGTCCTCGCCCTGCCGCGCACCGCCGCCGGGTTGGCGGAATTGCACGGCACCCTGACCATCAATGAATTGCGCGAAGGTGCGCCGATATCCGACGCGACGATAAAATCGGCGATGCAATCCTTCGATGCCGCCAATGGCTGGGTCGATAGCGCGGCGCGCTGGTCGGCCATGGCCCGCCTCCATTATGCCCGCGCCCTGCTCGCCGACCCAGGCAGCGCGGACCGCGAAGCGGGATTACGCCACAGCCAGGAAGCGAGCCGGCGCGCGATCGCGCTCAACCCCGCCCTGCCCGAGCCGTGGCTGCGCCTGGCGCAATCCGAATTCGCCCTCAACCGGGTTTCGCCGCAAATGATCCGGGCGCTGGCCATGGCCTATCGCACCGGGCGCTATAACCGCTTCACCGTATACGCCATGTCCGAGCTGGCCTTTGTTTCCTGGGCCAAGCTCGACAGCGAGACCCGCAAGGCGGCGGGCGAACAGTTCGCATTCGCCGTCGTGCAACGCACCAGCCGCCTGGTCGCCATTTCCGAAAGGTTGCACGCGTCGCCAATTGTCCGCCGGGCGCTGCGCCACCAGCCGAAATTATTGGCGAAGTTCGAACGCGCGGTAAAAAATCACCCGCGAGGTTAGAGCAAAGCGGCGCGCACCTCAGCGGCGCATACGCCCGAGATAGGGCTCGGCCTCGTTGCTGGGGCGGGATTGGGCGCACGCGGCGCCGAGCATGGCGGCGAAGACCACGCTGACAGCCGGAATTTGCAAACTGAAATCGACGATCGAATGGCTTGCCACCAATACCCCGGCGGCCACGCCGGCTGCCGGGTAGGATTGATTGTGACGCCGTCGGCGGACGCCGATAAAACACACCACACCCAGACCAAGCAGCGCGCCCACCATCAACGCCGTCGCCGGCAGGCCCAACTCGGAGGCCCATTCGAGGTAGCTGTTATGCGCCCGTTGATAGCCCCGCACCAACGTCTCGTCGCGGTAGAGGCGGAAAACTTCCGACCAGGCGCCGAAGCCAGAGCCCTCGAGCGGATAGTCTTCGATGGCGTCAACGCTATAGCCGAAGAGGACGCCGCGTTCCTCGCGCTCGATCGAGCGATCGACACGATCCGCCGCCTGTCCGGCAACCAGAATGATGACCACCGCAAGCACCGCAACGATACCGCCAAAGAGCGCGATCGCCTTGCCGGCCAGGCGGCGGCCGGCGGCGAGAGCGGCGAAGAACACCACCATGCCAAGCGCGACCGCGGCGATACCGGCACGCGAATGGCTGAGAAACAGCGCCGCAGCACTGACCGCAATGATCAAGCCATAGACCCAGCCGCCATGGGAGAATTTATCCATCATCGCCATTGCACCTTGGCGGCTAAACGGATTGGTCGATGCGCGACTGCCTTCGCCGCTGAATAAAATGACAAAGCTCGATATCAGCGTGAGGCCGGCATAAGTAGCAAAGCTGTTGCGATTGACGAAAGTGCTAGTGAGCGAATGGGTATAGGCCCAGCGTTCAAACCACAGGATGCTGTCATTGCCGCCCAAGGTGACGATCAGGCCGTAGGCGGCATAAACGAAACCCGAAAAGGCGATGGCCTGGAAAAGCGCGCGCGCACGCCGGCCGCTGCGGCAATATTGCAGGGCCAGCCAGAAAACGCCGGCATAAGCCAAGAGACGCATGATCGTCTCGATACCGGCGTCAGGCTCAAGGCTTATGGCGCCGCGCAACTCAGTGCCGAGCGCCGCGCCCGCCTCGCCCCAGAGCGGGTGGTGCCACGCTGCCGGCGTCCACCCCGCGGCCTGAATAGCGGCCCATAACATGACCAGGAGAAAGAGGCAGGTGGCGATCCAATGCTGCTGCCAGGCGGCACGGACTCTGCCCGGATCGCGCAGCGCCGTCAGCACCCAGAGAATGAGCAGTATGCCGATGACAAGGCTCAGAAAACTCCACGACCACGGGCGGTTGGCGCCAAACGGCAGTGGCGCCAATGCCAATACGATCAGCAAGACCCAATAGGTGAAGCGGTTTATCACAGCGCCGGCGCCTCCGACCAAAGTTGGCGCAGCATATCCCGGTTGAGCGCCAGCCACTGCATGGCGATGATAACTGTGGCTGCGTTTATCGGCCGGCGCGCAAGCTCGGCCATGGCCTGCTCGAACGGCAGCACGCGCACACGAATATCTTCAGCCTCCGAAGCCACGCCAAAAATCCCGCCAGCTTTTGTCGAATCGACGCGCCCGACAAAAAGCGAAATTCTCTCTGAAGTTCCACCTGGCGAGGCAAAGTAATTTTGAATATGGAGGAGTTCTCCCAGCTCCAGGCCGGCTTCCTCAACCGCTTCGCGGCGCGCTACATCCTCGACCTCCTCGCCGGCATCAATGATGCCGGCGACGATCTCAAGCAACCACGGGCTGCCGGGCGCGTCGAGGGCGCCGATTCGAAATTGCTCCTGTAACACCACCACATCGCGCGCCGGATCATAGGGCAGCACAGCAGCGGCGTGACCACGCTCGAATACTTCGCGGTAGAAGGGTTCCGTCCAGCCGCCGGCAAAACAGCGGTGGCGAAGCTTGTATTTATCGATCCGAAAATAGCCTTGGAACGGCGTCTTGCGCTCAAGGATTTCGTATTCGTTCGGCGTCTCGTTCACACAGGCACTCCCGCCGCGGGCGGCGAGTGGCGGCCCGCGCGGTTAGGGTTCGATCCCTTTATCTTTCAGTCCCAGTTTACCCTGCTCGCCGATGATCTCCACAATTGTTTCGTCATTGCGGAACCAGCGGCGTGCCTTTTTATCCTTGGCGTCCAGCCCATGCGCGGCCGCCCAGTCCTTGACGAACTGATTGGCGCGGCGCCATTTGGCCTCTTGCGGCTTAACAAATTGCATGGCGAAGGTTTTAACGCCGTAATTGATCGTGAACAGGCCGTCGGCGGTGACGGTGGTGCCGCAATAAGGCAGCAGATCAGCCACGGCGCCGGTAAAGGGGCCGCCATTCTTGACCGGCAGCACCAGCTCGCCATCGGCCTTTAACAGGCCGAGCACCCGTTTGCCGGCGCCGCAATCGGGAGGACAATCGCCCGAAAGAACGCACAGCACATCGGTGACCTTGGCATCGAAGCGGACTTCTTCCTCGCCCGGCAAACCCCAGCTATCGGCGGCAGCCGCCACGCCCGGTAACGTGAACAGCGCAAGCGCAAACAGGCCGGCGACGAAGGATATATATGTTTTGTTCATGGCCTATTCTCCAAACGGCTGAATGTCGAATTCATCATGGCTGTGATTAACGATGCCGTGATCGTCGATGATGGTGTCGATGGCGAGATATTTGATCGAGTCGCGCTCATAGAGGTCGCCCTCGACCACCACTTCGTTGCTCTGCATGCGGAGAATTCCGTGATGGCCAATCACGTCGGGGTCGTTCTGCATCTTGAGCACGATATAGACCTGCTCATCGTCGCCGAGAATACCGACCGGAATGCCGCCGCGCGCGCACCACACGGCGCATTGATGATGGGCGCTGCCCGTCGCCCACATGATATCGCTGAGATAGCACCAGGGATCGATAATCTCGCCGGTCACCGTGACGCGCTTTGGCTGCCCGGCATGGGCCGCCCAGGGCGCCATCAATAGGGCCGAAAGTGCGATCGCCGCACTATACAAAAGGTATTTCCGCACTCGTAGCACTGTCTTTCCCCTAATGTTTCTGAGCCGAAGCTAATATATTTTCCTCCACCGTGAGATAAATTCTCCGTGTCCGGTTGGTGACCGGTTTACTGGATAAATTCCTGTGTCGTTGCAATGCCAATCCTGCCATGCATAGTGGCCCCGGCTGAAAGCAGGAGAACAGTGAATGCGCGACTTTCAATTACCCGGGCGCTCGACCGCGCACGGTATACACGGCATGGCGGCGACATCACAGCCGCTCGCCACCATGACCGCCTTGAATGTCCTGAAATCAGGCGGCAATGCGGTCGACGCGGCGGTGGCGGCGTGTGCCGTTCTCGGCGTGGTCGAGCCGCAATCGACCGGGATCGGCGGCGATTGTTTCGTCCTCTACGCGCCCAAGGGCCGCGTGCCGCCGATTGCCATGAACGGCTCCGGCCGGGCACCGCTGGCGGCGACCGTCGAGCGCCTACGTGAATTGGGCCTCAGCGAAATCGAGTATCAGAGCCCGCATGCCGTGACGGTGCCGGGCGCCGTCGATGCCTGGTCGCAACTGCTGGCCGATCACGGCAGCAAGGACTTTGCCGAACTGCTGCAGCCGGCGATCCGCTTTGCCGAGGAGGGTTACGCGATATCGCCGCGAGTCGCCATGGATTGGGCCGCCAATGCCGAGAAACTCGCGGATTGCCCGACCGCCAAGCGAATTTTTCTGCCCGGCGGTGATGCGCCGCAAGTCGGCGACATACACCGCCAGCCGGAATTGGCGAATAGCCTTAAATCGATCGCCAAAGATGGCCGCGATGCCTTCTACCAAGGCGCTATCGGCGAGGACATCGTCAACCATCTGCACAGCCTCGGCAGCCTGATGAGCGCGCAGGATTTCGCCGACTACCGCGCCCAATATGTCGAGCCGATCAAGGCCGATTATCGCGGCCATGAGGTTTTCGAATGCCCGCCCAACGGCCAGGGCATCATTGCCCTCATTATGCTCAATATTCTGCAGGGCTATGATTTGGCATCGTTCGACCCCAATGGTGCCGAGCGCCTACACCTTGAAGCAGAGGCGGCACGCCTCGCCTACCGCGACCGCGCGGCGCTGATCGCCGACCCGGACGCGGTTCAGGTGCCGAGCGCGCATTTGCTTTCGCCGGCCTATGCCGAAGGCCTGCGCTCCCTGATCACGCCGGAGCGTGCCTTGGCACATCTTCCCATCGCCGGTGTTACCGAGCACCGCGATACGGTTTACCTCACCGTGGTAGACAGCGAACGCAACGCCATCTCCTTCATCAACTCGACCTTCCACTCCTTCGGCAGCGGCATTTGCGCACCGCAAAGCGGCGTGATGTTGCAAAACCGCGGGTCGAGCTTCGTGCTCGACGCGGATCACCCCAACCACATCGCACCGGGCAAACGGCCGATGCATACCATCATTCCAGGCATGCTGGCCGAGGGTGGCCGCGCGATCATGCCGTTCGGCGTCATGGGCGGGCATTATCAAGCGGTCGGGCATGCCCATTTCCTGACCAATTTCATCGATTTCGGCATGGATCCGCAGGAAGCGCTCGATGCGCCGCGTGCCTTTCATTACGAAGGCGAGCTCGCGGTCGAAAATGGTCTCAGCAAAGCCACCAAAGCCGCGCTCGAAGCGAAGGGACACAAAGTCAAAGCCGCCGAGGTGCCGATCGGCGGCGGCCAGGCGATTCACATCGACTGGCACCGCGGCACCCTTTCCGGCGGCTCGGACCCGCGCAAGGACGGTTGCGCGTTGGGCTATTGAGAGGGCTCTGCTAGCATCGTCCTCGCGACAGCATCAACAGGGAGGACAGCATGCATAGACGTCACAATCCGGACACCGTCGTCGAAGCGTTCGGCAAGGGTTACAGCCAGGCGCTCGAAGTCGATCCCAACAAACGCTGGCTGTTTACCGCCGGCCAGGTCGGCGCCGCGCCGGACGGCAGCACGTCGGACTCGTTCGAAGACCAGGTGGCACAAACCTGGGCCAACATTTTGGCGCTGTTGGAAGAAGGCGGCATGGGCATCGACGATATCGTCAAAATCAACGGCTATGTTGTCGGCGCGGAAAATTTTTCGGCCTATGCCGCGGCGCGCAAGAAAGTGCTCGGCGATACCCGACCCGCCTCGACCGCGATCATCGTTCCCGCCCTGGTGATGCCTCAGTGGCTGGTCGAGATAGAGGCCATCGCCGCCAAATAGGTTAACCTGGGTAGCAGCCCGCTTCGATGGCGCGGCGGCGCACCAGGGCATAAACCGCGTCAATCGTCGGTGTGGCGATGCCGACCAGGCGGCCGAGCTCGGCCACGGCGCCGACCAGCGCATCGATCTCCATCGGCCGGCCGAGACTGAGATCCTGCAACATCGAGGTGCGGTGCGCGCCGACCTGCTCGGCGCCGTTGATGCGCTTGTCGACATCGATGGCGAAGCGCGCGCCGAGCTTTTCGGCGACCGCCTGGCCCTCAACCATCATCGCCCGCGCCAGGGCGCGCGTCTCCGTATCCTTGGCGATATCCTCGAGCGTTGCACCAGTAAGCGCACTGATCGGATTAAAAGCGAGGTTGCCCCACAGCTTGACCCAGATATCGGAGCGGATGTCGGTGCGTACCGGCGCCTTGAAGCCGGCCGAGATCAGCGCCTGGGATAACGCCTTGGCGCGCTCCGATCGGCTGCCGTCGGGCTCGCCAATGGGCAGCCGGTTTTGGCTGAGATGGGGTTGCACCTCGACAATGCCCGGCGCCACGATTTCGGCTGCCGGATAAACCACGCAGCCGATGGCGCGCTCCGGCCCGAGGCGCTGCCACTGCACATCGTCCGGATCCACCATCTTGAGGCGATGGTCCTGCCACGGGCCGTCGAGCTTAT
Organism: uncultured Rhizobiaceae bacterium; assembly: GCA_964429775.1. GTDB lineage: Bacteria > Pseudomonadota > Alphaproteobacteria > UBA828 > UBA828 > PTKB01. The sequence goes on along the minus strand of CAYSDJ010000003.1, from coordinate 82,606 downwards.
GGAAATACCACCAGGGTATGCCGTTGACGGCGGTCACCACCGCGCTCTCAGGCCCGAGCAAGGGCTGCATCGCGGCACACACCCCAGGCACGGAATGCGCCTTCAACGTAACCAGGACATAGTCCTGCGGCCCGACTTCCGCCGGATCGTCGCTGCAGTGGGGATGCTCGGTATGCTCCTCATCGCCGATCCGCAGCGTCACGCCGTATTTCTTCATCGCCTGAAGATGCGGCCCGCGCGCGATCAGGGTGACGTCAACGCCGCCGCGCTTAAGTTCGACGCCGAGATAGGCGCCGATTGCTCCGGCTCCGAAGATGCAGAGCTTCACCCGACCAGGCCGAGTTTTTCGGCCAATCCGATGCGCTGCAGCTTGCCGGTGGCACCTTTCGGGATCTCCTCCAGCAAAACGATCTTGCGCGGCACCTTGAAGGCAGCGAGCCGTTCGGCGGCAAATTCCCGGATATCCTTGTCGCTCGCCTCCTTGCCCTCGCGCAACACGATGGCGGCGGCAACATCCTCGCCGAGCTTGTTGTGCGGCATGGCGAAGACAACCGCTTGAGCCACGGCAGGGTGGGTCATCAGCACATCATCGACTTCGCGCGGCGAAATTTTTTCACCACCCCGGTTGATGATCTCCTTGAGGCGGCCGGTCAGCGTAACATAACCCTCGCCGTCCATCACGCCCTGGTCGCCGGTACGGAACCAGCCATTGGTGAAATTCTCCGCATTGGCCTTCTCGTTATTCTCATAACCGGCCGTGACGTTATCGCCGCGAATGACGATCTCACCGGTCGCGCCGGGGCTCAGCAATTCGCCGGCGGGATTCATGATCGCGACCTCGGGCCCGGCGGCAATGCCGACACAGCCCGGCCGGCGCTCACGCGGCGGCAGCGGATTGCACGCCATTTGATGCGCCGCTTCGGTCATGCCATAGGCTTCGATCACGGGTGCGGAAAACACCTCTTCCAACTCCGTCATCACCGGCGCCGGCAGGGACGAAGAGGAGGAGCGAATCAAGCGCAACGGGTTACGCGCGACAATTTCCTCATTGCGCCCGGCGCGGGCCAGAATTGCCTGATGCATGGTCGGCACCGCCGTGTACCAACTTGGCTTGATTTCATCGAGCCAGGCGAAAAATTTGAGCGCATTGAAGCCGGGCGAGCAGGCCACATTGGCGCCGGCATAAAGCGAGGAAAGAACGGCGGCGATCAGGCCGTGAATATGAAAGAGCGGCATCACATTGAGGCAGCTGTCTTCCGGCGTCAGCTCCAGCCAGGCCGAGATATTGCGTGCCGAGGCGCACACATTTGTTTGGCTGAGCGGAACGATCTTGGGCCGCGATGTGGTGCCGGAGGTATGCAGAATAAGCGCAATATCATCGGCCCCGGCAAAACCGGCGGCGGCGGCCGCCGGTCCGGCGGGTGGAGAGAGCGTGAAGGCACCGGCCGGTCCTTGCGCATCGGGCGTGAGTGGAATGAGCGGAATATTCAGTTTGCCGGCCGCTGCAATGACCGGCGAATCGTCACCCGCCAATACGATCACCGCCTTGGCGGCGAGATCGGACAAATAAAATTCAAATTCCTCAGCCTTGTAGGCCGGGTTCAGGGGGGCGGCGGTGGCGCCGGCGGCGACCGAGACAAACGCAGCCGCCATCTCAGGACTGTTGGGCAACACGATCGCGACCCGGTCGCCGCGCCCGATCCCGGCGCCATTGAGGGCGCCAACAGTTTGCGAGCTCAGCGCCTGCAGGCCGGCATAGCTCAACGCATCCCGTTCGGGTGCGCGGATCGCCGGCGCATCCTTGTCGCCGCGCGCTATCAGTTCGGCCAGAGTTATGGCATCGTTCATAGTTTAGTCACCCCATCCTTCAAAATGCTGATGGGGCGCAATATGCCCGAGCGCCGGGGTCGAAGAAACCTGAAAGTTGTTTGCTTGTTCAAGAAAGAGAGGAGCATCGCTTATCGCCATTTGGTAAGCGTGCCCAAGCCAAAGCCGCGGATGCGGCCGCCCGGCGTTTGAGGGCAGATAGAACGGGCCGCTAAAGCGGCCGGTTGGTCCTAAGCCGCGACGTGAAGCGGCGGATGATCCATCATGAAGAAGCGCGAACGGTCGAGCGTTGCCTGATAGGCCTCGGTCGGCAGATCGCGTGAAAAGCCGCTCATTTCATTCGGCATGTAGGCGCGCAAATGGCCGCCTTGATGGGCGATGAGTTGGGCCATGGTCGGCGCTGAATCGCCAAATTTCGCGACCGGCGAAAGGCGATCGCTTGATTTTCTGAGCGCGCGTCTGTCGTCGCTTTCGGGCAGCAGCTTAAGCGCTTGCGAAGCCTGGTGGGCGACACCCTGATGCGTTTGTTGGCGTGGCGCACGGAAAGCCGGCGCATGAACTTTTTCGACCGGTTGTGCGCGGCGCACGGATTGCGGCGTGGATTCCACATATACGGCAAGCGCCGTCCCGTTGGCCGGAGCTGAATGACGAAATTGTGCGGCTGGCGCGCTAAGTGGCGTCATTTCAATCTATAACCGAATACATATCGCTGCGATTCTCATGCTGTAATATATACAATAAATTAAAAAAGTTTAAAGAAAAAATATAATAAATTTAATGTATTTCCAATCACCAAGACTCCGCAGGAACTTAGTAGTTCTCCGGTGTAACTATTAAACAATTTACCTTTAGCTAACTATAACTTTGTATTTATTAAATTGTCAGATTCAACCTTTGTTAAGAGAATCTGGCCTAGTATCACCCCACGCGCTGGTATGAAATATGTTTTCCGGCGTAGCGCGGGGTCGAACAAATGACGGTTGCTCAGGTAGGGCATGGAAACCGAGCGCACATATTCTGACACGATAGGCGACGCTATAGATGCGTCCGGAGACGCGGTCTACGATTGGGATTTGCGTTCTGGCGCAATCCAATGGCTGGCCAATGCCTGTGATGTTTTAGGTATTCGCGATGTTGCCGAAATCGGCCAGGCCGAACAATATCTGTCACGTGTCAGCCGCGCCTGCATTGGCGAGTTGCGCCGCACCCATACCGAGCGCGCCCAGACCGGTGCGCGTTTTACCTGCAGCTATGAACTTCGCCGTGGTGACCGATCCGTTATTTGGGTCGAGGACCGCGGCCGCTTCATTTGCTCGCCGGATGGTGAGCCGATACGCATTTTGGGCACCCTTCGTTGCCTCGACCAATCGCGCCCGAGCGACATGCGCGCCGCGCGGCAGGTCAATTTCGACGATTTAACGGGACAATATAATCGCGGGCGGTTGCGCGAATCGCTCGAACACGCGATTGAATACGCGCTCCGTTACGATTCGACCGGCGCCTTTCTCCAGCTCGGCATCGATAATTTGCCCCTCATCCATGACACCTATGGCCGCGATATTGCCGAGCAATCCCTCGTCGCGGTAAGCCGCGAACTCGACCGTTCGCTGCGCGCCAGCGACGTGGTCGGCCGCATTGCGCATGATCAATTCGGCATCGTCCTCAGCGGATGTGCGACCCAGGACGTCTCCTCCGCCGGCGAAAAACTTCTGCTCGCCGTGCAGCAATCGACGGTGATGACCGATAAGGGCCATATTCCGATTACCGCCTCGGTCGGCGCGGTTTCTTTTCCGGACGCCGTGCGCACCTCTTATGACGCCATGGCCAAAGCCGATATCGCGCTTGAAAAGGCGCGCCGCTCCGGCGCCAGCAGCTTCAACCTCTATAACCTTTCCGAACAGCAAATGTCGGATTTGCGCGACAATCTCGCCGCCGCCGGCCTGGTGCAGACCGCGCTCAGAAACAAGAGCTTCCAGCTTTATTTCCAACCGATTGTCAGCGCGGAAGACCAGAAGCCGAAATATCATGAGTGCCTGCTGCGCATGTTCGATGAGGCGGGAACCTTGCTCCCGGCCGGAGAATTCCTCCCAATCGCCGAGAAAATGGGCCTGATTCGCTCGATTGACCGTTTCGTCCTCGACGCCGCGATCGAAGAATTGGACTCAAGCCCCGATGTTTGCCTCGCCGTAAACATCTCCAGCTTGTCTACCACCGACCCCTCCTGGCTCAGGGCCCTCACCGCCCACATCAAGGAGCGCGAGAATTTCGCCGAGCGCCTGTTGATTGAGATTACCGAGACCACGGCGCTGCATGACATGAAGGAAACGACACGTTTTATCGCCGCTTTGAAGGAAATGGGCTGCCGCGTGGCGCTCGACGATTTCGGCGCCGGCTACACCTCGTTCCGCCATTTACAGGAGCTCGCCGTCGATGTCGTTAAAATCGACGGATCGTTCGTCAAAACGGTGGAAGAAAACGCCAACTCGCAATTGTTTATCGAGACCCTGCAATCCTTTGCCGACGGCCTCGGCCTGGAAACCGTCGCCGAGTGCGTCGAAACGAAACGCGTCGCTGAGCTCCTGCTGCGCTACGGCGTCTCTTACATGCAGGGTTATCATTATGGCGCACCGACCGCGAACCGGCCGTGGAACCCCAAGGCACCGGCCCTTCAGGTCGTTCCGAAAGACGCCACCGCGGAACAGTTCGGCGTGCAGAAGCGCAATCAACCGACCTTACCGGCAGGCGGAAAAGTCATCAGCCTGGTGACGACCCGTCACTGAATAAAGTGCGACGACCCGTCACTGAATAAAATGCGACGACCCGTCACTGAAACTAAATTGCTGAGGGGCTTTTTGCCCTACTTCGCGCCGCCCGACCGGCGTGCGAGCTTATCGAGCTGCGCCTGCATATCGTCGAGCTGGCCCTTCAACAGGGAGATTTCATCCCCCTCTTCTTGGCCTTCATCAGCCGCCTCGCCAGGTTTGGCTTCAGGTTGCGACGCGGCGGTTTCGCCGCTTCGCTGATTACCGGCGCCCAGCGGTGAGAATAAATTGAGCGCCTTTTGAAAGGCGGCCATGTTCTGGCGGCCCATTTCCTCAAACTCAGCCACCGGAAAAATTCCGCCAAACGCCTCATCGACGCGCGAGCGCATGCGCTCCTGATTGTGGCTGAAATTTTCCATGGTGAGTTCGAGATAGCGCGGCACAAAGGCCTGCATCGAATCGTCATAGAGGCGGATAAGCTGGCGCAGGAAGCTGATGGGCAGCAGATTGTGGCCCTTGGCCTCCTCCTCGACGATAATCTGTGTCAGCACCTGATGGGTGATATCTTCGCCCGTCTTGGCGTCGCGCACGATAAATTCGGTGCCGTCCTTGACCATCTGGCTGAGATGATCGAGCGTGACGTAACTGCTGGTCGCGGTGTTATAGAGGCGCCGATTGGCATATTTTTTGATGATCACCGATTCGCTGTCAGTGCCACCTGAAAAGTTTTCTTCTGTCATGCACTCGCCTGCCGGGGCCAACTCGGCCATTATCGAGGATCAAATTAGTCTGGCAGCAATTGCTGCATTGCGCAAATCAATGTTGCGGCGCGTCATTGGCGACCGCGGCACCAGATTGGGTTATATTGCGGCCATGAATGAGCAGAACGGCGGCGACGGCGCGGCAAGCGGAAAAGAAGACGAGATACAGGCGCTGGCCTCGCGCTTCGTCGATTTATGGCAACGCCAGCTTGAAATCATGGCCGATGACCCGGCACTGCGCGAAATGATGACGGCGTTTAGCGGGTTTATGGCGCCGGGCGCGCAAGCCGGCAGCGGGCAAGAGCAAAACGGTAACTCGGATGACGATCAAGACAGCACAAAAAGAGGCAAATCAGCCGAATCAGATGCCGCGCGCGGGGCCGCGGCCGCTGGCCCTCCATCTCGCCAGCGCGGCGACGAACTGGACGAGCTCACTCGCCGCCTTGCCGCTTGCGAAGAACGGCTCGCTGCCCTGGAAAAAGGAACTAAAGGCGGAAGCGGAAGCACTCGCAAGCGCCCTCGAAAAACAAAGTCCTGAGGCGCTCAGCGCCGCGCTCGGCGGCGAAATCCGCCGCCGCATGGCCGATTTTGTCGGCGGCATCGAAGACTATCAGCATCATCCCTATCGCCGCCGCTACAGCGCCGCGTTCAGCGCGCCAGCCACCCTGTGGCGGGACGGCTCAAGCACGTTGCTCGATTATGGTCCGGACCTCACCGGCCAGAACGTGAAGACGGTGCTGTTCGTGCCGTCGCTGATCAACCGCGGCTATATTCTCGACCTTTCGCGCCAGCGCAGCCTGATGCGCTATCTGGCCGATTCAGGCGTGCGTCCGCTGCTGCTCGATTGGGGCGCACCGGTTGGCGCGGAACGAGGCTTCAGCCTCGATGATTATATTGCCGGGCGCCTCAACCAGGCACTCGACGCAGCGCTTGTCTCGGCCGGCCAGCCGATCGGTCTGGCCGGCTATTGCATGGGCGGCCTGTTGGCCATGCCGCTCGCCCTGGCGCGGCCGGCGGATATCTCGTCGCTGATCTTGATGGCGACACCGTGGGATTTTCATACCGGCCGGCAGCGCGACATCATCGCCGTCTGCAAGCCGGCATTCGAAACGATGATAACGACGCTCGGCGTCCTGCCGGTCGATGCCATCCAGGCGCTGTTCGCCGCCCTCGATCCGCTGCTGGCGGCGCGCAAATTCAGCCGTTTTAACGGGCTCGCGACGAACAGCGCGGCGGCACGCAATTTTGTCGCCCTTGAGGATTGGCTCAATGACGGCGTCGATCTTTCCGCCGGCGTGGCGCGCGACTGCCTGTTTGGCTGGTATGAGGAAAACAGGCCGGCGCACGGGCGCTGGCAAATCGCCGGCCAGACCATTCATCCTCAGCGCCTGCCCCAGCCGGTACTGAATATTGTGCCGGCGCGCGACCGCATTGTACCGCCCGAATCGGCCGAACCGCTAAGCGCCCTGATCCCCAACGCCGAGACCTGGCGCCCGGCGCTTGGCCATATCGGCATGATCGCCAGCCCGCGCGCCAAACGCACTCTGTGGCGCAAGCTCGCCAATTGGATCACGTCAGAGGAGGGGATGGCTTGCATTCGTTGAGACGGCGCGCCATATCTGTCGGCGAAAATGAAAAAGGACGAGAATAATGGCAAGAGTGGCACTGGTTAGTGGCGGCACGCGGGGTATCGGCGGCGCCATTGCGAAATCGTTGCACGACGCGGGCTACAAGGTGGCGGCAAATTATGCCAATGACGATGCGGCAGCCGAGCGCTTTCACCAGGAGACGGGTGTTGCCGTCTACAAATGGGATGTCGGCGATTTCGAACAATGTCGGGAAGGAATCGAACGTGTGACGGAGGATTTGGGGCCGGTCGAAATATTGGTCAACAATGCCGGCATCACGCGCGACGCGACCCTGCAGCGCATGGCGCCGGATCAATGGCAGGCCGTTCTCGATACCAATCTCGGCTCGTGCTTCAACATGTGCCGCTGTGTCATCGACGCCATGCGCGCCGGCGGCTTCGGCAGAATCGTCAATGTCGGCTCGATCAACGGCCAGGCCGGGCAATATGGCCAGGTCAATTATGCCGCCGCCAAATCGGGTATCCACGGCTTCACCAAGGCACTCGCTCAAGAGGGCGCCAAAAAGGGCATCACCGTAAACGCCGTGGCGCCGGGTTATGTCGACACCGACATGGTGCGCGCGGTGCCGGAAAATGTTCTCGAAAAAATCATCGCCAGCATACCGGTCGGGCGCCTCGGCCGGGCCGACGACATCGCGCGCACGGTGAAATTCCTCGTCGCCGATGATGCCGATTTCATCACCGGCTCGACCATTTCGGTAAATGGCGGCCATCATATGTATTAGTGGCCGCAATAAAAAAAGGAAGAGATATGCCACGCTTGGCTTTGGTTACGGGCGGCACACGGGGAATCGGCGCCGGTATCGCGCTTGCCCTCAAAGACGCCGGCTACCGCGTTGTCGTGAACTATCACAGCGCCGATGACGTGGCCGAGAAATTCGCGGCGGAAACCGACATTCCGGTTTTCAAATGGGACGTCAGCGATTTCAGTGCCTGCGAGGCCGGCGTCAAACAGGTGAGCGACGCGCACGGGCCGGTCGAAATTCTGATCAACAATGCCGGCACGGTTTCGGACGCCAAATTCGAGAATATGTCGGAAGAGCAGTGGCACCGCGTGCTGCGCGTCAATCTGGATTCAGTGTTTCATATGTGCCAGCAGGTCTATCCCGGCATGGTCGAGCGGAAATGGGGCCGGATTATCAATATCGGCTCGATGAACGGCCAGGCCGGGCAGCTCAACCAGGTCAATTATGTCGCCGCCAAGTCCGGCATGCATGGCTTTACCAAGGCGCTGGCCCAGGAAGGCGCGAAGCATGGCATCACGGTCAATACCGTGGCACCAGGCTATGTCGACACCTATCTCATGCGCGAAATGCCGGAGCGGATTCTGAATAAGATCATCGATAAATCACCCATTCACCGGCTCGGCGCGGAAGCCGAAATCGGTCATGCGGTGGTTTTTCTGGTCGACGAGAAAGCGGCCTGGACAACCGGCTCGACAGTCACCTTGAATGGCGGCACGCATATGTATTGAGACGCGCCAGCTTTAGCCGCCGGGCGACCAGCCGGGCGGGGCAAGCTCAAAGCCGGCAAATTCGAACGCCGGCGATACCGTGCAACCGACCAGGGTCCAATCGCCGAGCGATTCAGCGCTTTGCCACAGCCCTTTTTCAACGATCGCCTGCGGGCGCTCTCCCCGCGCCAAGTCGCTACCGAGCAGCAGGCGCTCCGGCGCACCTGCATCGCTGCTTATGGTGAGCGCCAGTCTGGCACCGCCATAGTGATGCCAGATCTCGGTGGCATCGACGCGGTGCCAATGGGAGCGCTCGCCGGCGCGCAGCAAATAATAGATCGCCGTGCCACTGGCGCGCTCTCCGCCGGTTGCCGCGCCGCGCCAGGTCTCGCGGTAATAGCCGCCTTCCGGATGCGGCGCGAGTGCCAATGTTTCTATAATTTCTTCCGCCGTGCTGGGCAAAATGCGTCCCCCTCTGATAGCTCTCATAACAAATCTAGCATGCTATGATCGCCTGCTATGCGGCCCCATGTGCTTGAGCTCAAGGAATTCTACACGACGCGGCGCGGTCTGACCGCGCGCCGCGTGATCCGCCGCGCCATCCGCGCCATGTGGCCCTCGATCAAGGGCGAAGTGCTGCTTGGCGTCGGCTTCGCCACGCCAGTGCTCGGCATCTACCGCGAGGAGGCAGAGCGGGTGGTGGCGCTGATGCCGGCACGGCAAGGGGTGATTGCCTGGCCCAAAGAAGGCAAGCGTCTGGTCGCCGTCACGGAAGAGCCTGAATTGCCGCTCGGCGATAATTCGATGGATAGGATCCTGCTGTTGCACGCGCTCGAAATGAGCGAGGAGCTGCACCCGATGATGACGGAAATCTGGCGCGTGTTGCGCCCGCAGGGACGCTTGTTGGTGGTCGTTCCCAACCGCCGGGGCCTGTGGTCACGGCTGGAACGCACACCCTTCGGCCACGGCCATCCCTTCACCGGCGGGCAGCTCACGCGCCTTTTACGCGATCATGGCTTCATTCCCTTGCGCCAGAAGACGACGCTCTACGTGCCGCCGAGCCGCTCGCGCATGGTGCTCAGGACCTCCGGCCTGTGGCAAAAAATCGGACAACGCTTCGCCCGTCCGTTCGGCGGCGTGTTGCTGGTCGAGGCGGAAAAGGAAATCTACGAACCCCGACCCGTTGGTAAACGCGCGCGGCGCAAAATCCTCAGCCCCGCTCCCGCTCCTGCCATACCCGCCGGCGCGCGCAGTGCCCGGGCGTCTAATTAACCTCCATTTCCCAAACGGTACCACCACCCGGAATGCGATCAGCATTCCGGCAAGGGCGACCGCCCGCCCGAGTTAATACGAGGTAGCCAAGGGTGCCGATGCACCCGCCCGGCGTCTGAGGGACCAACCAATCAAGGTTTTTTTGATAACAAAAAAACCGCCTGTTCGCCGAACAGATTGGCGAACGCGCCGGTGCCGTGGAAGCGGGTGGCGCGGCCTCTTGAATCGAGCTGGACGCGGCGCTCGATGACGATGCCGAGTGCACGGCACAGCATGACGAAATCGCGGATCGTGCAGGGGTGCAGATTGGGCGTGTCGTACCAGCCCTCGGCATGCGCGCCCATATCGGGAATGCGGCCCTCGATCAGCAAATGAAGGCGATAGCGCCAAAATCCCGAATTAGGGATCGAGACGATGGCGCGGCGCCCGACGCGCAACAGCTCGAGCAGAATTTCACGCGGCTGATGCAGGGCCGGCAAGGTGAGGCCGAGAATGGCGTAATCGAAGGCGCCGTCGGGATAGTCGTAGAGATCGGTTTCAGCATTGCCCTGGATCACCGAGAGGCCGCGGCTCACACAGGCGCCCACCCCTTCCTGACTGATCTCGATGCCACGCCCGTCGACGCCTTTTTCCTCCGTCAACAGCTCAAGCAGCAAGCCATCGCCGCAGCCGATATCGAGCACCCGCGTGCCGGGCTCGACCATTTCGGCAATCAGGGTGAGATCGGGCCGCTTCGTCCAGCCCGGCGAATTGCGCGATGCCATTATTTTGTATCGAGCCCGCGCAATTTGGCGGCGCCATTGAGGAAGCCGCCCAATGTATCGAACATTGCCGGCTCATCGAGCAAAAAGGCGTCATGCCCCTTGTCGCTGACGATCTCGACGAAGCTGACATTGGCGGCGACGGCATTGAGCGCACGCACCACCTCGCGGCTTTCCGAGGTCGGATAGAGCCAGTCGCTGGTAATGGAAATGACGCAAAAACGTGTCTCGACGCCTTGAAAGGCATTGGCAAGCACGCCACCATGCTCGGCCGCGAGATCGAAATAATCCATTGCGCGAGTGATATAAAGATAGGAATTGGCGTCAAATCGCTCGACGAAACTGATGCCCTGATGGCGCAGATAGCTCTCGACCTGAAAATCCGCGTCAAAGCCGTAACTGACCTCGGCCCGGTCCTGTAGCTCGCGGCCAAACTTGCGGTGCAGCGCCGCCTCGGACAAATAGGTGATATGGCCGGCCATGCGCGCCACCGCGAGGCCGCGCACCGGGAAGGTATCGCCGACGAGATAGCCGCCTTCCGACCATTCCGGATCGGCCATGATCGCCTGGCGGCCGACCTCGTGGAAGGCGATGTTCTGCGCCGAGTGGCGCGCCGCCGCGGCAATCGGCACGGCGGTAAAGCAGCGCTCGGGATGGCTCGCTGCCCATTGCAGCACTTGCATGCCGCCCATCGAGCCGCCAATGACGCTGAACAGCTGATCGATTTCAAGATAATCGAGCAGCATCGCCTGCGCCTCGACCATGTCCTTGATGGTGATGACGGGAAAATCGAGGCCATAGCTTTCGCCCGTCTTTGGATTGATATCATGCGGCCCGACGGTTCCCATACAGCCGCCAAGCACATTGGCGCAGATGACATAATAGCGCTCTGTATCGAGCGTCTTGCCCGGACCGACCATATGCTCCCACCAGCCGCTCCGCCCGCTCACCGGATGCGGTCCGAGAATGAATTGATCACCTGTCAGGGCATGGCAAACGAGAATGGCGTTCGATTTGTCCTGATTGAGCGTGCCGTAGGTTTGATAGGCCATGGCAAAGGGGCCCAACTCAGCCTCCGAATCAAGGCGCAACGGCTTGTCGCCGCCCAGCTCCACCCGGAACCCATCGACCGAGTTGGCCGAACTTCCCTCTGTCGCGGATAATTGGTGATCCGTCATGTTCCCTTCACCAACAGGAAATCAACTGCAATACAATAACTTAATCAATAGCGACCTGCCCGCAAGGGGCCAGTGTCGGCGGCCTTGCGCGCGCGCATGCCGGCAACACAAATTAAAGCCAAAAAAGCGTGGCTGAGGCCGGGCTTATGTTAATGTTTTCTTTGATTTTGTTTCCCGCTTGCACTACCACTTCCCCTTTCCAATTCATCGCCGCCGGGAACCTATGGCCGAGTCACCCAAGGGGGAGCCCTCCCTCAATTCTCTTCGCCACCAGATCGACGAGATCGACGATACGATCCACGACCTGTTGATGCGCCGCATTGAGCTCGCGCGCAGCATCGGCCAGGAGAAAAGCCAGGCTCAAGGGACAGCCTTTCGCCCCGCCCGCGAGGCGCAAATCATGCGCCGCCTGGCGGCGCGCCATGAGGGGCCGTTCCCGTTTGCCGTGGCGATCCGCATATGGCGCGAAATTATCGCCGCGTCGCTCTCGGTCGAGGGAAAATTCGTCGTGTCGGTTTATGTGCCGGAACCGCTTGAAGCGGGCCTCGCCTATCTGGCGCTGGCGAGCGCCTATTTCGGCTCGCAAACGCCGCTCCTGCAGGCCCAGACCGAGGCCGGTGTTTTGCGCGCCGTGCGCGACGGCAAGGCCGCCGTCGGCGTGCTGCCGATTGCGTCCGACACCCATACGGCGCGCGCCTCGGCCGAGCCCTGGTGGTATACCCTGACCGCCGGCGGCAGCGAACGGCCGCGCGTTGTGGCCAATCTGCCGTGGCTGATAAATTCGGATACCGGCAGTGACGCCGCCCGTGCCATGGCGGTCGCATGCATAAATCCCGAAGCTTCGGGCGACGATATTTCGCTGATCGCCTTTGAATCGACGGAAAATATCAGCCGCGACCGGATCCGCAAGGAAGCCGAAAGTGCCGGGCTGATGCTCGACTGGGCTGCAACCTGGAGCCATGATGAACAGCCGGCGCGCTGGCAGCTGGCGCAAGTCGAAGGATTTGTGCCGGAATATGACCCGCGACTGGCCGGCCTGGTCAACACCCTCGAGGGCGAGCTCACGCGCTTCGTCAATCTGGGCTGTTATGCACGCCCGGGCAATGGGACAACATCATGAACACACGAACATCTCACCTCACGCCACGGCCGGGAATCATGGATATCTCGCCCTATGTCGGCGGGCGCGCCTCGCTCGATGGCCATCAGGAAGTTATCCGCCTGGCGTCGAACGAATCGGCGCTCGGCCCAAGCCCGCGCGCCATCGCCGCTTATGAAGCTGAGGCCAGCTCATTGCACCGCTACCCCGATGGCGGCGCGAATGATCTGCGTGACGCACTCGGTGAGCTGCACCAGTTGGATAGCGCGCGGATCGTCTGCGGCGCGGGTTCGGATGAGATTTTGCAACTGCTGACAAAGTCCTATGCCGGGCCTGGCGATGAAGTGCTTTACAGCCGGCATGGATTTTTGGTTTACGAGCTTGCGGCGCGCGCTGCGGGTGCGACGCCGGTGTCGGCGCCGGAAACCGATTGCCATTCCGATGTCGATGCCTTGCTCGCCAATGTGACGGACAAAACGCGGATATTGTTCCTCGCCAATCCCAACAATCCGACCGGCAGTTATCTGAGCAAGACGGAGTTGCGTCGCCTGTGGAGCGCGCTGCCGGAAAATATTCTGCTGGTCATCGATGCGGCCTACGCGGAATTCGTCATGGCCGATGATTATGAGGCTGGCGCCGAGCTGGTCGAGGCCGGCCGCAACGTTGTGATGACCCGGACGTTCTCGAAAATCTACGGCCTCGCCGCGCTTCGCCTCGGCTGGTGCTACGGCTCGGCGGAGGTGATCGATGTGATCAACCGCGTGCGCGGCCCGTTCAACAATACCGGCCCGGCGCTCGCCGCCGGCCTGGCTGCGGTTGCCGATCAGGACCATATTGACAAAGCGCGCCGCCATAACGACAAATGGCTAAAGCGCCTCGGCGAAGAGCTTCCCCGGATCGGTATCGACGTGCTACCGAGCGTGTGTAATTTTGTCTTGCTGCGCTTTGCTGCCGAGGGGGCGCACGATTCGAAAGCAGCGGATGCGTTTCTGACCGGGCGCGGCATTCTGGCGCGCAATGTCGACAATTATCACCTGCCCGATTGCCTGCGCGTCAGCATCGGCCTTGATCATGAAATGGACGCGCTGCTTTTGGCCCTCAAAGAATTCATGGCGTAAGAAAATGTCAGCAGAAATCATGTTTGAGCGCATCGCGCTGATCGGCATCGGCCTGATCAATTCCTCGATTGCCCGCTTTGTCCGCCAAGACGGCTTGGCGCGCGAGATCATTATTTATTCACGCCGCCAGGCCACGCTCGATAAAGCGATGGAGCTTGGCCTGGCGGAGCGGGCCGAAACCGATCCCGCCGCCGCCGTCGAAGGCGCGGACCTGGTGATTTTGGGTGCGCCGGTTGGCGCCAACGAGACGCTGGCAAAAGCGATCGGGCCCGGCCTTAAACCCGGCGCCATCGTGACGGATGTCGGCTCGGTCAAATCCGCCGTGATCGAGGATGTCGCGCCGCATTTGCCCGACGGCGTCCACCTGGTGCCAGCCCATCCGGTGGCGGGCACCGAGCATTCGGGCCCGGAAGCCGGCTTCGCCGAGCTTTTTCAGAACCATTGGTGCATCCTCACGCCGCCGGAGGGGTGCGATGCGGCGGCGACCGAGAAGGTAGCCGATTTCTGGCGCGCTGCCGGCTCGACCGTCGATATCATGGACGCTGAACATCACGACAAAGTGCTCGCCATCACCTCGCATCTGCCGCAACTGATCGCCTACAATATTGTCGGCACGGTGCTCGATATCGAAACCGTCACCAAGCGCGAGGTGGTGAAATATGCCGCCGGCGGATTCCGTGATTTCACCCGTATCGCCGCCTCTGACCCGGAGATGTGGCGCGATGTGTTTCTCAACAACCGCGAGGCGGTGCTTGAGATGCTGGGCCGCTTTACCGAGGATTTGGCGGTGCTGCAGCGTGCCATCCGCTGGGGCGACGACAAGGCACTGGAAGCGCTGTTCACACGCACGCGTGCGATCCGCCGCGATCTGATCGAGGCCAAGCAGGTATAATTCGTTAGTGAAACTTGATCGGCGAGACGGTGCCGACCGAGACCGGGCCGACAAAAACGCCGCCATCCTGGGCCGTGACGGGCACCGAGCGCAGCACCGGCGGGCCGCCATCTTCCGGCTTATCGGCCAGCATATTGAACGCCACCTTGGCCAAAAAGGCATCACCGAGCGGGATCATGTTGCTCATGATCAGCGCATCAATGATATCGCCATAGCCGATGATATCGGCCGTGAGCGCACCGATCGGGCGCATTTCGCCATCGAGCGCGATGGTGCCGTTTGATTCGATACCGAGCGGCCCCCAGCGCACGCGGAAGGAATTGAGCTCGAGCGTGCCACCGTTATCGCGCCAGCGCCTCAGCGCCGCATCCGCATCACCATCGGGAATGGGGCCAAACAGGCTGAAATCGAAATTGAGATATTCAATATTCTCACCCATCTCATCGCCATATCCGGGCGGCATTTCAACGCCCTCGAAATCAACAGCGGCGGACGCGAATTCGGCTGGCGCCGAGCTTGCTTCCACATCGTCGGGCGGTGCCGCGCGCTCCGCCCGCGCCCGCATACGCGAGACGAAGGCGGGGTCATCTCCCCACGGTCCGTTGAGATTAATGCGTTTGAAATCGAGCATCAGTTTTTCGATCTCGCGCTCGCCGTCGAGTTCGAGCCAGGCGCTGCCGTCTTCGATGCGGCCTTCAATATCCTGCCACGCCGCGCCATCGAAATAGCGAATATTGTTTTGTCCGTTAACCGTGAGATCAAATTTATCGAAGCGCCACGGGCGAAAGCTCGCTGTCAAAGCTTCGCTGCGCCAAGCCCAGCCATCGGCCGGATTATCGACAGAGGGATGTTGCAGCAATACTTCGAATTGAAGCGGATAACCGCTCACCTCCGGCGTGCCCGCTTCGACGGTAATGCCGCGCGCCTTTTGATCTTCCGCCCAGCCGGCAATGCGATCCTCAATCTCGTCCGCCGCGACAAACCAGTAAGCCGTATAGGCGATCACGGCGATGGCGATACCGCCGGCAAGGCTGGCGGCGAGCGGGACAATTCTCATGCCGCCGCCTCGGCCCTTGCGCCGCCTTGCGCCGTCGTTAAACTTCCCCATCCGAGATAATTATATTGCCGATGACCCGCAACCACAGCAACGACATATGGGTATTCGCCTACGGCTCCCTGATGTGGCGGCCTGACTTCGAGTTTATTGAATCGGAGCCCGCCCTGCTGCGTGGATATCACCGCGCCTTTTGCATTTATTCGCATATCTACCGCGGGTCGCCCGACAATCCCGGCCTGGTGCTCGGGCTCGATGCCGGCGGTTCGTGCCGGGGCCGCGCTTTCCGCCTGTCGCCCGAGACCGCACCAGGCATTTTGGCGGCGATCGATGCGCGCGAGATGATCTACAATGTTTATCGCGGGCAGCGCCTGCCGGTCAGCCTGTTTGCGCGCCACGGCAAGCCCCGCGTCGAGGCGCAAACCTATGTCGCCGATCGCGCCGGGCCGCAATATAGCGGCAAACTGACGCGCGCACGAATGGTCGAATTGATCCGCCAAGGCCAGGGGACATCGGGCAGCGCGCAGGATTATTTGACGAATACGGTCCATCATCTCAATCAACTTGGCTTGCCGGACTCCCGCCTCCAGGCGTTGCTACAGGACGTTAACGCCGAAGATTAGGTTTTCACGCACATTTGGAAAATCCACACGATGTGCAGACATCGCAGCCTTCCTGTTGAATGACGCCATACTGGCTGCACCGTGGGCAACTCTTTAAATGCTCACGCGATGCCGGGGCGGGCGGCGCTTCATCATCATTGCCGCCATGCTGCTGCGCAATCTGTGGCGCGATCTGTGGCGCCGCGCCGGCGCTAAATCCGATGACGTTCAAATGATGCTCGATAACTTCGCCGATCGCCGCCAGGATGGACGGCACATAGCGCCCCTCCATCCACTGGCCGCCACGTGGATCGAACACCGCCTTCAATTCCTCAACGACAAACGAAATATCGCCGCCGCGCCGGAACACGGCGCTGATCATGCGCGTCAGGGCGACGGTCCAGGCATAATGTTCGGTATTCTTGGAATTGATGAAAATCTCGAACGGCAAGCGGCGGCCATCACGCATCATGTCGTTGATGGTGATGTAGATGGCGTGGTCGTTCTCGGGCCAGCGAATCTTATAGGTGTTGCCGTGTAGCGATTCGGGGCGTTCGAGCGGCTGAGTCATATAAACCACGCCGCCGGCTTCATAGGCATCGCGCGGCTTTGCGACCGGTTGTTTGAGCGGCAATTCCGCCTGTACTTCTGCCGCCTTATCCTGCTCCGTGTCTTGGCCATCGGCCTCTAAAACCGCGCCGGTGACAGGATTCGGCCGATAGGTGGTGCAGCCCTTGCAGCCGAGCTCAAATGCTTGGCTGTAAATATCGCGGAAATCCTCGAAGCTGATTTCCTCCGGGCAATTGATCGTCTTGGAGATCGAGCTGTCGATATATTTTTGCGCCAGCGCCTGCACCACGAGATGATCGGACGGGCGCAATTGCTGCGCATCGACAAAATAATCCGGCAGCGGCGTGTGCTCGCCCTTGAGCTCGCGGAACAGGCGATAGGCATAATCGGATACGGTTTCGGTCTTGCGGTTGCCATCGGGCATCAGCACGTTGCGCCGGTAGGAGTAGCTGAACACCGGCTCGATACCGGAGGAGATATTTCCGGCCAGCAGCGAGATCGTGCCGGTCGGCGCGATTGAGGTCAGGAGCGCAT
The DNA here is from genome assembly GCA_964429775.1 of uncultured Rhizobiaceae bacterium. Lineage (GTDB taxonomy): Bacteria > Pseudomonadota > Alphaproteobacteria > UBA828 > UBA828 > PTKB01. Next base: position 65,075 of record CAYSDJ010000003.1, on the reverse strand, counting down.
TGCGGATGCCATGGCGCTCAACTTCAGCCCGGGTATCGGCGCTCAGCTTCTGCACCGAATCGGCGGCGAGATAGGGCTCTACTTCATATACCGGAAAGGCGCCCTTTTCCTCAGCCAGGCGGGCCGAGGCCGAATAGGCGGCATCACGCAGGGCAAAAAGCCAGCTTTCGGCGAGCGCATTGGCCGGCTCACCGCCATAGCGCGCCCGGCACATGATCAGCGCATCGGCCAGACCCGTAACACCGAGGCCGATGCGCCGCTTTGCCTCGGCTTCCTGCTTTTGTGCGTCAAGCGGAAAACGCGAAATCGAAATCGCATTGTCGAGCATGCGCACGGCGGTCGCGACGAGATCGCGCAAAGCGTCGATATCGAGGGCCGCATTCTCCTCGAACGGCGCGCGCACCAGGCTGGCCAGATTGATCGAGCCGAGCAGGCAGGCGCCGTAAGGCGGCAGCGGTTGCTCGCCGCACGGATTGGTGGCGAAGATTTCTTCGCAATAGCTCAGATTGTTGGCTTTGTTGATGCGGTCGATAAAGATCACGCCGGGCTCGGCATAGGCATAGGTCGAGCGCATGATGCGGTCCCACAGCTCGCGCGCCGAGATCGTTTTGTAGCAGGTGCCGCCAAAGTTCAGCTCCCACGGCCGGTCGGCTTTGACCGCAGCCATGAAATCATCGGTGACCAGAACCGAGAGATTGAACATTCTGAGACGCCCCGGATCCTGCTTGGCCTCGATGAAGGCCTCGATATCGGGGTGATCGCATCGGAGCGTGCCCATCATCGCACCGCGCCGGAAGCCGGCGCTCATGATGGTGCGGCACATGGAATCCCACACATCCATGAAAGTAAGCGGACCCGATGCATCGGCGCCGACGCCCAGCACCGGCGCGCCCTTCGGCCTCAGGGTGGAAAAATCATAACCGATGCCGCCGCCCTGCTGCATGGTCAGGGCGGCTTCCTTGAGCTGATCGAAAATACCGGCCATATCGTCGGGCACCTGGCCCATGACGAAGCAGTTGAACAACGTCACATGGCGATCGGTGCCGGCGCCGGCAAGAATTCGCCCGGCGGGGAGGAAACGAAAATCCTCAAGCGCCTCGAAAAACTTGCCCTGCCAATGGCCGGAATCCGCCTCCGGCGCGGCCAGAGCCTGGGCCACACGGCGCCAACTATCATCAATGATTTTGTCGCGCGCGCCGCCATCGGCCGATTTCAGGCGGTATTTCATGTCCCAAATTTGGGCGGATATGGGTGTCATGAGGGTCATAGCAATCGATTCATGCTTAAATTTCGGTTAACGCCCGACCGCTTCAGCCGCAAACCTTCAGTTTACGGCGCTATCCCATGCGCGGTCAATGTTCTGTTGATGTTCTATTTAGGAATTATCCGTTTCAGCCATCAGCTCATCGGAGGCCTGTTCCATGGCATTTTCCAATCGCGTCATGAACTCCTGGCGCTCCAGACCCGGTTCGATCGGCGGCAGAAAACGCAGCACGATCGTGCCGGCATACTTGCGGAATGACTGTTTCGGCCAACACAGGCCCGAATTATGCACCACCGGTGTGACCGGAAGACCGAGATCGTTATAGAGCGCGGCAATACCGGGCCGGTAGGGCAGCTTCTTGCCCGGATCTACCCGCGTGCCTTCGGGAAAGATGACCACGGCGCGGCCACTGGCGGTGACCTTGCGCGCATCCTGGACAAGCTTGCGCAAGGTTTTGGCGAAGCCGGAACGGTCGACGAAAATCATTTTCATCTTACGCGCATAAATGCCGTAACCCGGGATGTAGCCGAGCTCCTTTTTCATGATGTAGGCGGGATCGGTCAGAAGATGCAGGAAAATGTTGGTTTCCCACTCGGATTGGTGCTTGGAAGCGACAATCGCCGGCCCGACAGGGATATATTCACGCCCCCTCACCTCGACCCGAATGCCGACAATAAAGCGGAAGATAAACGAATTGCCTTTCGTCCACAGCAAGACGAACCAGCGGAAAGCCCATCGCGGCAAAAGCACCATGGGAATCATCACCAGGCCCATAAAAATGGACCAAATATAAAAGCTAACCGTGCACAGCGCGGAGCGAATCGTATTCATGGCGGACTGCCTGGGGAGGATGCGCGGCTGAACGGCATCCGGATGAGCGCCAGTAGATATTTCGCGTATTCGCTCGCGAGCAGGCCCGCTGTTCCTCTGTAGCGCCACCAATCGTCGACCTTGACGTGTTGTGGAAATGTAGGGTTCGCCACCAATCTAACATCTGGCATGGCGTGGCGAAACTCCAGGATGGCGCGCGGCATATGATAACTCCCCGTGACCAAGCGCAGACTATGATAATCGTGCGCCGCCATCCAGGCCGCTGTCTCTTTGGCATTTTGAGAGGTGTCATCGGCGCTGCGGCCAAGCTCAACGCAACAGGCAACGATTTCTGCGTCGGATCGCGTGGTAATGCTCGTCATGGTAACCTGGCTGTGGACGCCGGAGATAAAGAGCCGCTCCGCCATGTTCGTTTTCAGCAATGCAAGCCCGGCGACCAACCTTCCGGCGCCACCCGTCGGCACCACAATGGCGTCGGTATGGCTCGTTTGATCGGCGACGCCGCGCGGCAGCGACGTCGCATATCCGACCAAGCCGGCGGTCCACAATATGGCGAGCGCAAAGATGGTGCCCGATAAAATGCCATAGGCGAATTTCAAGCCGAAATCTCCGCTAAGGCATTTTGGCAAGTTCGCGCAGCGCCGTGATGCGCGCTGTAAACATGGCGATCAGGGATGTGGCAACAGGAACCGCCGCCAACAGCGCCCAGGCCCAGTGCGCCACCGGGATATCGGGTGCCAGCGGTGTCTCGAGGCGGCTGGCGACATGGCGCAGGCCATAGAGTGTCGCCACTGCGAAAACAATACCAAGCACGCCGCCGCGTAATCCCAGCATCATCGCTTGGCGCTGAAACTGCGCCGCCACATAGCCGTCACGCGCGCCGATCAAATGCAGGAGCTCAATCACGTTGCGATGAATGGATATCCCCATGCGGGTGGTAAATATCACCGTCGCCACGGCGGCAAGGCCAATTAAAACGACCACGGCAAGGGCCAACAGCTCGAGCGATCGGCCGAAATCCGCCAAGCGGTCGAGCCATTCCTTGGCATCATCCACACTAACGCCCGGCAGCGACGCCTTGAGGCTGAGCGCGAGCGAATCGGCGGTGAGGCCGGATCCCGGCGCGACATCGATATCGATCAGGCGCGGCAGAGGCAGATCGTCGGGTACATTTCCCGCACCAAGCCAGCGCTCGATCAAATCCAGGCCCTCCGATTGCGGCACCACCCGCACGTCGAGGACACCCTCTATCCCGCCCAGTAAATTCTGCACCAGTGCGATACGCGCTTCTTCGCTCTCACCCTCCACCGGCATGAGCTGCACCGTCAACGTGCCGACCTCACCGCGCTGCCAGCGCTCGACCGCGCTGTGCAGAATAAGCACGCCGGTGAGCGACAAGACGGCCAAATAAACCATCAGAGCAAATACCCAGGGTAGGAATCGGCTCGGCGCATCGCGTCCGAGTGGCAATACGGCAGGTATGCGGCGTGCCATATCAGCCCACCTTCCCGGCCAAATCATCGGCGTGGATTTCGCCGGAACCGAGCGCCAGGACAGGGTGCGGATTGCGCGCCACCAGATTCTGATTGTGCGTCGCGATCACCACCGTGGTGCCGATCTTGTTCAATTCCTCGAACAACCGGATCAGGCGCTGGCCAAGCACTTCATCGAGATTTCCCGTCGGCTCGTCGGCCAACAGCAGGCGCGGGCGGGTAATCACGGCGCGCGCGATGGCGACCCGCTGCTTTTGCCCGCCGGAGAGCGATTCCGGGAGCGCGTGGATATGATCGGCGAGCCCGACCCAGGCGAGCAATTCGGAGACATGGGTTTGAATTTCCGCTTCCTTGGCGCCGGCGACACGCAACGGCAGAGCGACATTGTCGAGCGCGGAGAGATGGTTCAACAGGCGATAATCCTGAAATACGACGCCGATTTTGCGCCTGAGCGCGACCAATTCGTTGCGCCGCGCCATCATCACATCACTGCCGAACATCGAGATCAGGCCGCGCGACGGGCGCATCGCCAGATACATTAGGCGCAACAGCGACGTCTTGCCGGCCCCGCTCGGCCCTACCAGATAGCGGAATTCGCCCGGATTGATCTCGAAGGTGACGTCATGCAACACCTCCGGCCCCATTCCGTAGCGCATTCCTACATTTTCGAATCGAACCAACTTTGAAAGCCTCCACGCCCGCTTACCTTGGGGCGGCTTGGTATGCGGCGGGCGAAGAATAGTTGCCGGATTGGCGAGCGTCCAGCATTGTGCGGCTGGGATCGCATTATTGCGCAATGACTATGGAGGGGAAGGGCAATCGGCTATACAATGCGATTTCACCGGCGTCTGCCGGCGCGAACAACAACAAATGTTTGAATTATACGCATGATTGTCAGCTGCCCGTCCTGCGCGACGCGCTATCTGATCGATCCCACGGCATTAGGCGGGGAGGGGCGCACGGTTCGTTGCGCCAAATGCAGCCACACCTGGCGCGAACAACCGCCCGCGGATATGCCAAAACGGGTCGATATTCTACCGCCTGACAACGAACCCAGGCCAATTCCGTTCGGCTCGAATCTGCCCGCCCTGGTGGCCCGCCGCAAGCGTGCGAATCGCCTTGGCTGGCTCGCCGTGGCGGCGGCCATCGTCATCATTGTCGTCGCCGCAATTTTGGCACGCGGGCCAATCGTCGATGTCTGGCCGCCGGCGGAAAAACTCTATTCTGCCGTCGGCCTCGGCATTGACGAGGTCGATACCAGCGATCTCGAATTCCAAAATGTCGTGCGCGAACAAATGGTCGAAGGCGGTGTGCCGATCCTGATTATCCGTGGCCAGATATTCAACGCAGCGGATAGCGCGCGCGCGATCCCTCCCATCCGCATCGGTTTGATGGACGCCGACAATACTGAGCTGCGCCACTGGACGTTCGCCGCCGAACAAAGCGAATTGCCCGGCGAAAGCTCGACCGATTTCGAGACCCGCCTCGTCAGTCCACCCGAAGGGGCCGTTAGCCTGCGCATTAGTTTTGCCGGCGACGAAGAAAATTAGGGACTGCCTGTGGCACATATTTTAATCGCAGAGGACGAAGTGGCGGTGCGGACCTTCCTCACCCGCGCCATGGAAAGTCAGGACCATAGCGTGACCGCGGTGGCCGACGGCGTTCAGGCGCTGCAGGCGCTGCAAAAAAACGATTACGACCTGCTGCTGTCCGACATCGTCATGCCCGAGATGGACGGCATCTCGCTGGCCCTGCAAGTCAGCCGCGACAAGCCCGACATGCCGATCATCCTGATTACCGGCTACGCCAAAGAGCGCCAGCGCGCGCACAATCTCCACGCCCTGGTGCACAGCGTCGTGCCCAAACCGTTCGATCTCGAAAAAATCTGCGGCATCGTCAAGGACGCTTTGGAATCAGGCTAGTCAGCCTGCCACTCCGGCAGCGCGTCGCGGGCGAGCATGGCGTCATAATCGAGGCGCGGGCGAATGAGGGCGCTTTCAGCGCCATGCACCATCACTTCGGCGGCCGGCATGCGGCTGTTATAGCTCGACGACATCACCGCACCGTAAGCGCCGGCGTCGCGCACGGCGATCAAATCGCCGGCATGCAGTTCCGGCAGGGCGCGGTCCTTGGCAATTACATCACCGCTTTCGCATATGGGGCCGACAATATCGACCGGCAGCGCTTCGCCCGGACGCGGAATAACCGGCTGAATTTCGTGCCAGGCGCCGTAAAGTGCCGGGCGCAGAAGATCGTTCATCGCCATATCGACAATCACGAACTGCTTGTTGCCATTCTTTTTGACTCGAACCACGCGGGCCAGCAGCAGCCCGGCGGGACCGGCCATCCAGCGGCCCGGCTCAAGCGTGATCGCCGCTCCCAAATCGCTTCCGGTGCGCCGCACCAGCGCACCATAATCGACGAGATTCAACTGTCCCTTGTCGTCATAGGAAATACCGAGCCCGCCACCGAGATCGAGATGCGAGACGGCGTGGCCGCGAGCGCGCAAACGCAGGCATAGCTCGCCGAGCCGGGCGAAGGCCGCCTCGAACGGCGCCAGGGTGGTCAATTGCGAGCCGATGTGAATCGCCAGGCCACGCATGTCGATAGCCGCCATTTTACTGGCGCGGTCGTAGAGCCCTTCGGCCTGGTCAAATTCAATGCCGAACTTATCCTGGGCCCGCCCGGTCGAGATTTTGTCATGCGTCTTGGCATCGACATCAGGATTGACCCGGAGCGCGACCGGCGCCCGGCTGCCACGCGCGGCAGCGAGGCCGGCCAACATTTCGAGCTCTTCCTCGGATTCGACATTGAACTGGCGGATGCCGGCATCGAGCGCATCGGCCATTTCGCCGGCCGTCTTGCCGACCCCGGCAAAGACGATTTTGTCCGGCGCAATATCCGCCGCCAAAGCACGCGCCAGCTCGCCGCCGGAAACGATATCCACACCGGCGCCCTCACGCTCGAGGCAGCGCAACACCGCCAGATTGTCATTGGCCTTGACCGAATAACACACCAGCGCCTCGCCGACGGCCTCGGAAAAGGCGCGGTAGCGGGCAACAAGTGCGGCGCTTGAATAAACATAGCTCGGTGTGCCGAAACGCTCGGCGATTTGGCTGAGCGCGACATCCTCGGCAAACAGCTCGCGCCCGCCGGCAGATTCGCGGTAATCAAAAAATTCCATCGTTCAATATTCCGAAAGCCGCCGGCTGTCAGGCCATGCGATGTGTTTGTTCGAGCGCGGCCTCCGGCGGCGCTTCGAGCGCGCCGCGCTTGCCGCAGCCCGCCAATGCCACCACCAGGCCAAGTGCGGCGAGAATCGTCAACAGCAGGCTGAGTTTACGAATCATAGGAAACGCTCCCGGGCAAGGCGGACCTGCTCACGCACTTGGGCAGGCGCCGTACCGCCATAACTGGCGCGGCTTTCGACTGCCTGGGTTGGGCTCAAGACATCCAATGCGGCGGCCTTGATGCGCGGCTCGATGGCCTGCAATTGCGCCAGCGAAAGTTCGTCCAGCCGGCACGCCAGTTCATCTGCGCTCCGAACCACGCCGCCGGTCACGTGATGGGCCTCGCGAAACGGCATGCCGAGCTCACGCACCAGCCAATCGGCCAGTTCGGTCGCGGTCGAATGACCGCCGCCGGCAGCCGCCGCCATGGCCTCCGCATCGACCTCTAAATCGGCAATCATGCCGCTCGAGGCGCGCAGACAAATTGACAGCGAATCAAAGGAATCGAACACCGGTTCCTTGTCTTCCTGCATATCCTTGGCATAGCTCAGCGCCAAACCCTTCATCACCGTCAACAACGCCACCAGGGAGCCGCTGATGCGCCCGGTCTTGGCCCGCACCAGTTCCGCCGCATCCGGGTTGCGCTTCTGCGGCATGATCGACGAGCCGGTACTGAAACTGTCGGACAACCGGATGAAGGCGAACTGCGCGCTCGACCATATCACCAGCTCCTCGGCCAGGCGCGAGAGGTGCATGGCGGCAATCGCGGCCATGGCCAGCGCCTCGAGGGCAAAATCCCGGTCCGACACCGAATCGATCGAATTGGCGGTGGGGCGATCGAAGCCGAGCGCGGTCGCAGTCGCTTGGCGGTCGATCGGAAATGATGTGCCGGCCAGCGCCGCGGCGCCGAGCGGGCATTCGTTCAGCCGCGCCGCGCAATCGGCCAGCCGGCCACGGTCGCGCCCGAGCATTTCCACATAGGCCAGCAGATGGTGACCGAAGGTCACTGGCTGTGCCGACTGCAAATGGGTAAAGCCCGGCATCACCGTCGCCGCATGTTGTTCGGCGCGATTGATCAGCGCGGCCTGGAGATCGCGCATTTCATCATCGCTCCGCGCCAAGGCATCACGCACCCAGAGGCGGAAATCCGTCGCCACCTGATCGTTGCGCGAGCGCGCCGTGTGCAGACGCCCGGCGGCGGCGCCGATCATCTCGGTCAGGCGCGCCTCGACGTTCATGTGGATGTCTTCCAGCTCGTGCTTGAAGGCAAATTTCCCGTGCTCGATCTCTTCGCCAATGCTGTCGAGCCCGGCTTGAATTTTGCCGCCATCCTCAGCCGCGATGATGCCTTGGGCGACGAGCATATCGGCATGCGCCTTGGACGCGGCGATGTCCTGGGCATAGAGCCTGCGATCGAAATCCACCGACGCGTTGATCTGCGTCATCAGGTCATCCGGCGCGGACTCAAAGCGTCCTCCCCACATGGTATTCGCACCCTGGGCATTTTTCGGATTGCCACTCATGTTCCGATTCCGCGTTTGCTTTTGTGCCGTTTTCGGGCGGCGACTCGCGCCCACCCGCAATCATTGGCGCGCATAATGGCCCTATTTGATACGCAATCAACCGTTTCGTTGATTATTCTGCCTGGGATGTTTCCTCGCGCAGAAATTTGACCAGGCCGGCTGCGACCTTATCGGGCGGCGCCAGGGATTTGATCGAGCCGCGATAATCGCTCTTCGGGCCGAGCAAATAGGTATTGGCGGAATGGGCGAAGGTATAATCGCCGTCATCCTCCTCTTCCTTGAACAGAACCACCCCGAAGGCGTGCACGATATTGGCGATCTCTTGTTCGGAGCCTGTCAGACCGATGATCATGGGGTGGAAATTAGTCACATACTCGGCCAGCACGGCGGCATTGTCGCGCGCCGGATCGAAGGTAACAAAGAGCGGCCGCACGTTTTCAGCCTCGGCGCCAAGACCGTCGAGTACTTCGGCCAGCAAAGCCAACTCCATCGGACACACATCCGGGCACCATGTGTAGCCGAACTGGATCAACATGTAGCGCCCGGCGAAATCCTGCTCGCTCACCCGCCTGCCGTCATGCGCGGTAAGGCTAAATTGAATAATGTCGTCGTTAGATTGCGCAGCGGCGGTGGGGATTCCGCCCGGGCCGAAGGCAAAGGCGAAAACCGCCACAGCAAATAACAACGCCGGGACCAACAGCAATATTCTAAAACGCATCATGCGCTGCTCCGCCCAGCCAAGCGGCTGGGATTAACGGGTCGGGACGGGAGACTCGCCGGAATAATCGTAGAAGCCGCGGCCCGATTTGCGGCCGAGCCAGCCGGCCTCGACATATTTGGCGAGCAGCGGACAGGGCCGGTATTTGCTATCCGCCAAGCCCTCATAGAGGACCTGCATGATGGCATGGCAGGTATCGAGGCCGATGAAATCGGCCAATTGCAGCGGCCCCATGGGGTGATGCGCGCCCAGGCGCATGGCGGTATCGATCGATTCCACCGTGCCGACACCTTCATAGAGCGCATAGACCGCCTCATTGATCATCGGCAGCAGGATGCGGTTGACGATGAAGGCCGGAAAATCCTCGGCCATGGCGGTCTTCTTGCCCATCTTGACCGCCACATCACGCACCTGGTCGTAGGTCTCCTCATCGGTGGCGATGCCGCGCACCAGCTCGACCAGCTCCATCATCGGCACCGGATTCATGAAATGCATGCCCATGAATTTGCCCGGCCTGTCAGTGCTGGCGGCAAGGCGGGTGATGGAGACGGAAGAGGTGTTGGTGCAAATAATGGTTTCCGGCTTAATCACGCCCTTGAGGTTGGCGAAGATTTCTTTTTTGACGTCCTCGTTTTCGGCGGCGGCCTCGATCACCAGATCGCAATCTTTCAAGTCGGCAATGCCGGCACCGACATTGATCCGCGCCAGCGCCCCATCGCACGATTCCTGGTCGATCAATTCCTTGCGCACCTGGCGGCTCATGTTTTTCCGAATCGTTTCAAGCGCGCGGCCGAGCACCTCTTCGTCGACATCGACGAGCATGATGTCAAAGCCACTGAGCGCGGCAACATGGGCAATACCGCTGCCCATCTGGCCCGCGCCGATAATACCGATTTGTTGAATCATGGCAGGCCTCAGTTTTTGGAAATACCTTGTTTATCGAGCTCCTCGGCAAGCTCGGGCAGCGCCTTGAACAAATCCGCGACCAGGCCGTAATCGGCAATTTGAAAGATTGGCGCTTCTTCATCCTTGTTGATGGCGACAATCACCTTGCTGTCCTTCATGCCGGCGAGATGCTGGATCGCGCCGGAAATGCCAACCGCCATATAGAGATTGGGCGCCACCACCTTGCCGGTTTGCCCAACCTGATAATCGTTCGGCACATAGCCCGCATCGACGGCCGCGCGCGACGCGCCGACGGCTGCGCCGAGACGGTCCGCCACCGCTTCCACGAGGGGAAAATTCTCGCCGCTCTGCATGCCGCGACCACCGGAAATGACGATATCCGCGCTGGTCAATTCGGGCCGCTCGGAAACGCTCAACTCGTGCCGCTCGAAGCGCGACAGGCCCTGATCTCCCGGGCCGCTTACCGCCTCGATGGCCGCCGAGCCACCTTCCGCCGCCGCCGCGTCGAAGGCTGTGGCGCGCACGGTAATCACCTTTTTGCCATCCGAGCTTTCAACCGTCGCCATGGCATTGCCGGCATAGGTCGGGCGAACAAAACTATCGGCGGAGAGGATTTCCGATATCTCCGAAATCTGCGCCACGTCCAAGAGCGCGGCGGCGCGCGGCATCACATTCTTGCCGTAAGTTGTGGCGGTGGCGAGGAGATGGTCATAGCCATCGGCCAGGCCGACGATCAGCGGCGCCACATTTTCGGCCAGGCCATGGCCGTAGGCGGCATCGTCGGCATGCAGCACCTTGGCAATGCCGGCCACCGCGGCAGCTTGCGCCGCGACCGCATCCGAGCCTTCGCCGGCAACCAGGATATCCACCTCGCCGCCCAATTGGGAGGCCGCCGTCACCGCATGCAACGTCGCCTGTTTGAGCTCATTATTATCATGTTCGGCAATGACCAGGGCAGACATCACAGCACCTTCGCTTCGTTTTGCAGTTTCTCGACCAATTCAGCCACGCTCTCAACCGTTACCCCGGCCTCGCGCTTGCCCGGCGCCGCGACCTTGACGATATTGAGGCGCGGCGCGACATCGACGCCGAGTTCCTCGACCGTCTTGACGTCGACCGGTTTTTTCTTGGCCTTCATGATGTTGGGCAAGGACGCGTAGCGCGGCTCATTCAGCCTGAGATCCGTGGTCATCACCGCCGGCAGCTTGACGGTCAATGTCTCGAGCCCGCCATCGATTTCGCGCGTCACTTCCGCTTCACCGTCACCGAGCGCGATATTGGAAGCGAAGGTCGCCTGCGGCCAATTGAGCAATGCGGCCAGCATCTGGCCGGTCTGATTGCTGTCATCATCGATCGCCTGCTTGCCGAGGATGACCAGGCCAGGGGATTCCTGCTCGATCACCGCTTTCAGTACCTTGGCCACGGCGAGCGGCTGAATTTCCTGATCGGCGACCACATGCACCGCCCGGTCGGCGCCGATGGCAAGCGCCGTCATCAGGGTTTGGCGCGCCTCTTCCGGACCGGCGGTCACAACGACAATTTCTTCAGCGCTGCCCGCCTCCTTCATGCGCACCGCTTCTTCAACGGCTATTTCGCAGAACGGATTGAGGGTCATCTTGACGTTGGCCGTCTCGACACCGCTTTCATCCGCCTTAACGCGGACTTTCACATTGGCGTCGATCGTGCGCTTGATGCCGACAAGCACTTTCATTTGGCGCGGGCTCCCTGTGGATAAAATTAAACAAATGCCGCCCAAAAGGGCATGAATTCAGCGATAAATCAGCGGAGCGACCGGGTTTTTCGCATTCGCAACAATTGGCCGCGCCTTTCGTGGAACGCAGCGTAATGCGCCTGCTGCGCGGCGTCAACGGTGTGAAATAACATGGATTTAAAGCTTGTTTCGGCAATTATGCTGCAATGCAGCATCAGCCCTTCAGCGCGTCGCCCCGGGCCTCCACAGCACGTCGCCGGCGCCGCCATCATTGTTGACGCGGGCGAGCTGAAACAAGTGATCCGAAAGACGATTGAGATATTGAATGGTGAGCGGATTCACATCTGATTCGCCGGCCAGAGCAACGCTCAAACGCTCGGCCCGGCGCACCACGGTACGCGCCACATGCAGCGCCGCCGAAGCGGCCGAGCCGCCCGGCAGAACGAAGGAATCAAGCGGCGCCAGCTTCAGGTTCATGGCATCGATTTCCTGCTCCAGCCGTTCGACCTGGGCCGCGACAATACGCAGCGCGCCTTCGACATCGTCGGGCCGGCATAGATCGGCGCCTAAATCGAAGAGATCATTTTGAATGCGCACCAATATCTCGTCGCTCTCGCCCGAACAATGCAGGCGGGCGGCGCCGATTGCGGCGTTGGCTTCATCGACCGCGCCATATGCCTCAACGCGCGGATCGTCTTTTCCTACCCGGGCGCCGCCGCCGAGCGAGGTCTCCCCGCTATCGCCGCCGCGCGTATAGATCTTGGTGAGCTTGACCACCGGCCTCAGCCCTTCTTCATGACAAAGACGAGAACGGCCAGAAGCGCGACGGCGGCGAGTTGAATACCGACGCGCCAGCGCATCAGCCTGTTGCTGCGCGCAACCCCCTCCTTGCCCCTGGCGCCGCCCGACATGGTTACCAGACCCATGAACAGTACGATGACCACCGCGCCCATGGCGAGGTAAACAAGAATTTCGATAACGCTGGCGAGCGAATCCGACAATGGGCGCGTCCTTGGCTTTGCGCCGATCATAAGGCGCTTGACGGCGATTGAATATCCAAAATCGGCCAAGTAAGCTAACCCGCATGACGTCAACCGAAACGAACACCAACGACGCGCCGGTCGCCTGTTTCTCCGTCCTCACCGAGGCCGACCCCTCAGCCGTGCCCCGGGTGCTCGAAATTTTCGCCCTGCGCGATCTCATTCCGAGCCAAATCCATGTGACACGGAGCGGCGGCGATAATTTGCGCGCGCCGGAGGCGGAGCTGACGATTGACGTTCAGGTATCCGGTGTGGGGCACGACGCGAGCGAAGCGATCGCGCGCAAATTACGCGCCATCATCTGCGTCCACTCGGTGCTCACCAGCGAGCGCCAACCGCACAGTTCCTTCTGACTGCCCCCGACGTTCAGGCGCCGGCCATGCGCGCCACCGCTTCATCCGTCATCCACACCGCATTCGCCATATAGCGGAAATTTGTAATTGCCGCTAAATAGCCATCGCCCTCTGGAAGCTTGGCCGCCGCCGTTGCGTCTTTCACCACGGCAATCTCGAAGCCCTGCTCGAGCAGCTCACGCAGGTGGGATTCGGTGCAGAGATTGGCCGACATGCCGGCCAGGATGATTTGATCGACATGGTTTTTGCGCAGTTGCAGCACAAGGTCATTGGCCTCGGGGCCATACATTTTGTGCGGCGAGGTGACGATGGTTTTGCCGTCCTCGATATATTGCTTATATTCCGGCATGAAGTCGGCGCCGGAATTCTCGAAACCTTCCATGGTGTAGGGGCTGGGGCGGTCGAACATGCCGATGGCGTGCATTAGTTTTTCCAGCGCGCCCTCGAAACGCCAGCCCTTGTCGGTCGGGTAATAATAATGCGGTGACACGGCGACGGTCAGGTTGGCCGCTTTGGCGGCGGCAAAAAGCCGGCCGATATTGGCCACCGTGTTGTGCTGGGTGACGCTCTCGCCGACCACACCCCAGGTCACGCCGTCGGGGCTGAGGAAATCGATCTGTGGATCGGTGATCACCAGGGCGGTGCGCGGCAAGTCGAGTTTCATATCGGATGGCGGCAAGGCAGGCTTTGCCGGTGGCGCATAGGGGTCATCGGCGGCTTGAGCCTTGGATGGTGTAAGCGCGCCGCTCGCCACAGCACCCGTCGCCGCCGCCACGGCAAGTCCGCCGGCCAGTATCTTCCGCCGGCTCACGCCTTCGGCCCCATTGTCTTGGTCATTGGTATTGGTCCCGCACATATGCTCCTCCCCAGAGCTTGAATTGCAAAATAGTCTCATTCCTAAATATAGGACCGAGCGGTTCGCAATTGGCGTCACAATGCTGTAACGCCGGCTCATAGATTAGTGAGGTTCAGAGGGAGGCGAGAAATTCTGATAAATTCGCCGGCGTATCCAAGATTCGCCGCAGGGACTGAGCTGTGTGCCCAGCGGCGCGCAGGGCGCGCAATGTCAGTGCCTTATCACGCTTGGCGAAGCGCCGCCCGCTCTGGTCGTGCAACAGCGGATGGTGGGCATATTCGGGTGTCTCAAGTCCAAGCAGGGCCTGCAGCAGGCGGTGAATATGCGTTGCCTCGAACAAATCCTCGCCGCGCGTCACCAGGGTGATGCCCTGCACATGATCATCAAGCGTGACGGCGAGATGGTAGCTGGCCGGCGTTTCCTTGCGCGCCAGCACGACATCGCCGTAACTCGCGGCATCGCCGGCAATGTCGCCCCGGCCTTGCTCATGCCATATCAAAGGGCCCGCCTCGATAGCGGCGCGCGACACATCGAGACGTAGCGCATAGGCATCGCCGGCGGCGATTCTTTGCTCACGAATTTCCTCTGGGAGGGCGCGGCAGGTGCCCGGATAGAGCGCGCCGCCAGATCCATGCGGCGCGGCACCAGCGCGGGCGATCTCGGCCCGGATTTCGCGGCGCGAACAAAAGCAGGGATATATCAGCCCTCGCGTACCCAGGGTATCGAGCGCCTGCTGGTAGACATCCAGATGTTCCGATTGGCGGCGCACCGGCGTTTCCCAGGACAAGCCAAGCCAAGTCAAATCTTCAAATATCGCATCTTCAAATTCAGGCCGCGAGCGGGCGCTATCGATATCCTCAATACGCAGGAGAAAACGGCCGCCAGCAGCCTCTGCCGCGTCGGCGGTGCGCAGGGCGGAATAGGCATGGCCAAGATGGAGATAGCCGGTCGGGCTCGGCGCGAAGCGGGTGATGCAGGGCATCCCCGGTTAAATCCTCTCTACACCGCGCCGCTCTGGCGCAGAGCGGCGATGGCATCTTCGTCCAGATCGAGCCATTCGCCGAGCACTTCGTCCGTGTGCTCGCCGAGGAGCGGCGCGGCGCGCGGATAGTCCACGGGTGAGGCGGAAAATTTGATCGGGTTGCCGGCATGATCGACCTCGACGCCGAGCGCGTGAGGAATTTTGACGCGCATGCCACGCGCATTGACCTGCGGATCGGCGAAGACCCGGTCGAGCGTGTTGATCGGCCCGCACGGCACGCCAGCAGGATCGAGCTCGGCCAGCCATTCGTCCATATCGCGCATGGCGGTAATGCCGCCGATAATTGCCACCACGGCTTCGCGGTGCTCTACCCGCAGCGAGTTGGTCTTGAAGCGCTCGTCTTCCATCAGCTCGGCCCGTCCGGCAATCTCGAAAAATTTGCTCAGCTGGGAATTATTGCCGATACCCAGAATCATGTGGCCGTCGCGGGTCGGAAACACGCCATACGGCACGATATTCTGATGCGCGTTGCCGGCCCGCTTCGGCGCTTCGCCGCTGATCAGATAATTCATCCCCTGATTGGCCAGCCACGACACTTGCGTATCGAGCAGCGCCAGATCGATATGTTGCCCAAGGCCGGATTTTTCGCGCCACGCCAGGGCGGCGAGAACGGCCACGGTGGCGTACATGCCGGTCATCAGGTCGGAGACCGCGACACCGCCTTTTTGCGGCCCGCCGCCAGGCAGATCATCGCGTTCGCCGGTGAGGCTCATGAAGCCGCCGGCACCCTGGATAATCATGTCGTAGCCGGCACGCGACGCATAGGGGCCGGTTTGGCCGAAACCGGTAATCGAACAATAGATCAGCCGCTTGTTGACCTCTTTCAGGCTGTCATAGTCCAAATTATATTTGGTCAAGCCGCCGGCTTTGTAGTTTTCCAGCAAGATATCGGCGCGCCCGGCCAGGGCAGCGCAGGTCTTCTGCCCCTCGGGCGTGGAAATATCGAGCGTGAGCGATCGTTTGGCCCGGTTGGCCGACATATAATAGGCCGCCTCGCCAGTCTCCTTACCGGCCGCGTCCTTGAGATAGGGCGGGCCCCAGCCACGCGTATCGTCGCCGACGCCGGGACGCTCCACTTTGACCACATCGGCGCCGAAATCGGCCATTAATTGGCCCGACCAGGGGCCGGCGAGGACACGGCTCATATCAAGCACGCGAAGCCCGCTAAGCGGGCCCGTGCGCTGCGGCCGGGAATGCGGATCGGTCATACCGTTAACCTTGAAATTCGGACTGAGCTTTGACGATGACAGGCGAGGCGGCCCAAACTAGCTCTTTGCCCGCGTGCGGCCAAGTTAAACTCCCATTAACCGTAAATCGGCCCAAGCAGTCACTCATGACATTGCGCGGCAGCCGGCCGGCGGCGCCCTAACCTATTGAAATAATGGACTTAAATTTGGAATTGCCGCGATTGGTAAAAAATACATAAAAGACATAATTTTCTCTTGTTTTTATATTCTATTCGTGTATATTAAGGCCGTGAATATGAAACGGCCCTTGTTTTAAGGCCAATCGAGACCCGGCGAATATAGGGTTCGCCGCGTAACAGAGCTAAAAAGGTTAAGGCGATGAGTACCATAGTAGCGAAACAGCCTGTTCTCCCCAGTTTGAACGCGGCGCAGACTGCGAAAACCGCAGTCAGTAAGAGCGCCCAGGCAAACACTCAGGCGACAGCGGTAAAATCAGGCGCGACGGCAGCAACCGTTGCCAAGCCGACGCCCTCCAGCGGCGGCGGTAACTTCACCGAGGGCGCGAAATCGCGCGGTGGAGCCAAAAATGGCGCGGCCGAAAATCTCAGCTCGCTTTCAGCCAAAGCATCGTCAAATTCAAGTTCCTCCGCCACGCTTCTCGCGGCGCAGGAGGAATTCACCGCCGATGCGCCGAAATCCCACCCGGCGGCGGTGCAATCGGATGACGCCCAAGATGACGCGGGCGCGCCGGAAAAAGGCAAGTTCGATAATGTCATGGCGACCTACGCCTCGCTCGGCAGTGTTAGCCTGGCGGCGGACATCAGGTACAAACGGGAGGCTTAATTCCGCCCAGCGGCTTGAACACCGCTTCGTCAGACCCGCCACCACGTCACAACAGCAGCCGGCCCGTTTTTTGGGGACCGGTCATTCGTGCTTTACTCATTATGAACACACTATTATCGCTTGATTCAGTAACATAGTTTGACATGATAAACGCGCGTTTCAGGCGCCTTGCCAAGGTGCCGATTGATGAGAGGGTCGAGTGTCCGTTTCGCTTGAGTCGTGCGATGCCCTGGTGCTGAACGCCGATTACCGGCCGCTCAGCTATTTCCCGCTGTCGCTTTGGTCATGGCAGGATGCGGTTAAGGCGGCCTTTCTCGAACGTGTCGATATCGTCTCGGAATATGATATGGCGGTGCATTCGCCGAGCTGCGAAATTCGCTTACCCAGTGTTATCGCGCTTAAGCAATATGTGCCGCTGGCGCGCCGCCCGGCCTTCACCCGCTTCAACGTTTTCCTGCGCGACCGTTTTTCCTGCCAATATTGCAGCGGCCGCTTTGCCGTCGAGGATTTGACCTTCGACCATGTGATTCCGCGCTCGCGCGGCGGTGTCACAAGCTGGGGCAATGTGGTGACGGCGTGCAGCATCTGCAACCTGGCCAAGGGGAGCAGCATGCCGAACGAATGCGGCCTACGGCCACGCCATGCGCCGCGCGCGCCCTCGACCCACGATCTGCACCAAGCCGGGCGCGAATTTCCGCCACGCTTTTTGCACCAGAGCTGGCGCGATTATCTCTATTGGGATTCGGAACTGGAAGAACGGTAACCTTCGTTACCCGCGCGCCAAATCAAATGCGTTCTGACAACCAAATCGCGAGCCGCGTGCCGCGCTTTACCGCTGCACTGATCGGCTCGAAGCCCGGCGCCTGTTCGGCCTCATGCGCCAGGCCGATTTCCTTGTGACGGCTTTCCTCGGCGCCAAACTCGACCAGGGTTTGACGCAACTCCGCCTCGTCATCACCGAGTTTTTCGACCTGGGCGGCATAATGTTCTTCGATCACCTCTTCCACCGCGGCGGTACACGCCATCGCGGCACGCGGCCCCATCAGCGCGCTGCCGGCGCCAAGGGCGAAGCCGGCAATGTGCCAAAACGGCGCCAGCGCGGTCGGCCGCACGCGGCGCTCGACCAGCAATTTATCGAAGGTGGAAAGGTGTTTTTGCTCGGCTTCAGCCATTTCGCGGATCACCGGCGCCACGGCATCGCGCCCGAGCACGGCGAGCTGGCCGTCATATATGCGCGCCGCGCCATATTCGCCGGCATGATCGACGCGTAGGATGCGCTCGATCATTTCCTCGGGCGAGGGATCGCCCGGGAGACGGTCATCCCCCGTTTGTTTCGGGACGGTGGCGGTCTCTTCTTTGTCTGTCATCTAATGCGCTCCGTCATGAAGGCAGCATACATTGCCGCCACTCCCAAGGCGAGCGAGAGCAGCCCGTTCCAGCCGGCCATGGAAATACCCCACATCGACCAGGCGACCTCGTCGCACCGCACCACCGGTGCTGCGAGCAGGCTGGCGCGCAGTTCCTCAATGGTGTTGCCGGTAATCGGTGTCGCGCAACTGCTTTCAAACCAGCTCAATTCGACGCCAACCTGATAACCGGCGATGCCGGACCCAACCAGGAAAACCAAGCCGGCGGAAGCCAGGAGCGGCGGCGTCACCCCGCCGCGGCGGTAAAAAACCAGCGCCGCAAGCGCCACCGCCAAGGCAGCAAAATAGGCGTAACGCTGATACCAACAGAGCTCGCACGGCACCAGGCCGCCGACATGCTCAAACATGTAGGCGGTAAGCAGCACCGCGGCGCTAACGGCGAATAGAGCTGCCGGTGGTAGCCAGGGTATTTGCACGAGTGCCATGGCTGAAATATGCGCCCTACACGACCAATTTGACCAGCACGAAGGCGCCGACCAGCAAGACGAAGAACAGCAGAGCCATTTTGCCGAGATGGCGCTCGACGAATTCGCGTACCGGCTCGCCGAAACGCCACAGAAGTGCGGCAACGATATAAAAACGCAAACCCCGCGCCAGCACCGACGCGAGGATGAAAATTCCGATATCGAGCCGCGTCACGCCGCTTGCGATGGTGATCACTTTGTAGGGTAGCGGCGTAAAGCCGCCGGCGCCGACGATCCATCCGCCCCACTCATTATAATAGCGCTGGAACTGACTGAATTTTTCCTCGGAGCCGTAAAATTCCAGAAGCGGCTGTCCGACCGCGTCGAACAACCAGAGGCCAATGGCATAACCAAGCAAACCGCCCAGCGCCGAGGCCAGGGTGCAGACGCCGGCAATGTGCCAGGCGCGGCGGCGATTGGCCAAAACCATCGGGATCAGCAGCACATCCGGCGGAATCGGAAAGAACGAGCTCTCGGCAAACGACACGCCGGCCAGCGCCCAGATGGCGTGCCGCTTGCCGGCCAACGCCATCACCCAATCGTAAAGCTTCCTCAACACCGGCCGTCATTCCCGCGCTAGTTTATTGCCCCGTCTCAGGTGCCAGAGGGCAGCCGAAAAATCAAGCGCGCTCAGTAGCTTGCCAATCAAGATCATCCCGGCTTGGCAGCGGCAGGGGCTTGGCCTATAACGTCAATTCCAGCCCGGGTTGGACAAAAATGCCCCTGTGGCGGAACTGGTAGACGCGACAGACTCAAAATCTGTTATCCTTACGGGTGTGGGAGTTCGAGTCTCCCTGGGGGCACCAAATCTTTTATTCTTCCGGTGGAAGCGCCGCCTCAGTAGCACCACCCCGGCGCAGAACGCCGACGACGAAGAGCAGCACGCCGGCGAGTATCAAAAAAATATAGAGATTGTTGAGCGCAACGCCGGCGCGCCAAGACAGCATGCCATCGAGAGTGCCGAGGATAATCAGCACAACGCCCATGATGCGGATGATGGCCCCTTTGCTGGAATTCGCGCTCACTATTTGCGTCGCCATTTCAGGCCTGCTCAGAGGCGGCGGCGCGGCGGCGGCGGACGCTATAGAGCCACCACAATTCGAGCGCTCCGACAGCAAGCGCCACCAGCACGGCGGCAATGTAAGACGAACCGCCGCCCGGCGCGCCGAGGCGCAGCCAGTACCAGGTGGTGAGGGTATGTTTGCTGCCCGCTTCGCTGTTGCTGCCGTCCCAGGCGAAAATTGACAGCGGGATCAGCGTGCCTTCGCTGAATTGCGTGTCGATCTCCCCATCGCCCGTGGTCAGGGCGCGGCGCAGCACGACGCGCCAGGTGCCATCGCGGTAGACGCTTTCGCCGGCCATACCGGCGGGAGCAGTGTCACGCACGGCCAGGGTCTCAGCCCCGCTTGCGTCCATGAGGGAGACCGTCTCGGACGCCTCCGTGGTGCCGCTCGACCAGTGCCAGAGATTGACCGGATTGCTTGCATCGCCCATCAGGAAATATGGCTTCTCCATACCGCTCGGAATGGTCACCGGGAATTGCACCGCGATGGCGTCTTCGCTCATCTCCGCATTGGCGATGCTTTCCGCTTTTGCGTCACCCGGAATGCTATTGGTGCGATCATCCCATTCGACGAGCAAGGCCAAGGTTTCGTCATCAAACAGTGCGCGCACGGTGACGGTGTCATTGCTCGGCGTAAAGAAACGTTCTTCGGCGATAATCTGCGGCACCAAGAAGAAGGTGGCGGATTCGGCTGTCTGCCAGAGTGCGTCCTCGGGCGAGGTCGGCAGCGCGTCGCTTACCTTGAGCGCCTTGATAACGGTTTTCTCGGGCGACACCACATTCTTGGTCTCGGCCAGCGAAGCAACATAGTTGGCGACATGCCAGCGCTCTTCGATGGTGAGTTTTTTCTTGCTCACCGGATCGGCGAAGGACGGCATCTGGGTGCCCGGAATGCCGACCGAGATACGGCTGAAAATGTCTTTCGGTGCGTTGCTGGCGCGGAACGTCCAAGGCTTGGTCAGATTGCGCGGCCAGGTGCGCTCGCCATTATCGTCTTTCAGTTTCTTGATCGCGTCGCCCCGGCCTTCCTTGCCATGGCATTCCGAACATCTGTCATCCTGCAAAAACAGCTCGCGGCCCTTGGAGATGCTCTCCGGCGAAGTGGCGATCTGACTGCCATAGTCGACCTGATCGCTCGGCTCTTCCTCGTCGAGCGCGGCGAAGATTTTGATATAGGCGGTGAGGTCGAGAATTTCCTGCTCGCTCAATACATCGGACCAGCCCGGCATGGCGGTGCCCGGCATACCGTCCCGGATCATGCGGATCAAATCGGCATCGTTGGGCACGATGTCATCGAAGCCGGTGGTCTTAATCTTGTACTGGCCCAAAGTGAAATCGCGTGGCGGCGGATTGAGCCGCTCAGCCGCAGGACCAAGGCCATCGCCCTCATCGCCATGACAACCGACGCAGCGTTCGAAATATACCACCTCGCCATTGTCGGCATCGCCGCTTTGCGCCTGCCCTTGCGACGGCAGCCAAATCAGCGCCAGTAGAACCAGGCAGGCGAGAGAGAGTAGGGCGCGCGCGGCAAACATCAGTGACCCCCGCCGCTCTCGCCGCCCTCGTCACTTTCGAACGAGCGCGGCCGGTGGCCGGTATAGTCATAGAGGAAAAGAATAACCTGCCAGATTTCTTCTTCGGTGAGGAAATCCTGCCACACCGGCATGGAGGAGAGCCACGGCGCCGCTTCGCTCGGCAGGCCCGGACCGCCGGTGGCGATGCGCCAGAACAGGAATGATTCCTGCAGCTGGGCGATGGTGCCGACATCCTGGAAATTAATCGGTGTCGGATTGAGCCCCTGGGCATAGGGGCCGGCGCCATCGAGCTTGTCGCCATGGCAATATTGGCAATTGGCGATATAGACCTTGGCGCCCTCGGCGACCAGTTCGGCGAAATGTTCCGGGTCTTCTTTCTCAAGCACGCGATAGGGATTCTTCAGCGTGCGCAGATCGAATCTCTTGCCGTAGGCCTTGACGCTCGACGGCGGCGCGGGATGGATCGAGCGCAGCTCGACCGGCGCCTCGAAGCTCGGCATGCTGACCTGCCAGATCACCGCGCCAAGCGCCAGCGGCACAATGACGAAAACGATATTGCGCAGCATTTTCTTCGTCGGATCCTCGACCAGCGCCTTGATCGGCGCGAGCAGCTCACGCGTGCCTTTCTCGGTGAAGGTGAAAACCATGAACACGCCGGCGAAGACGAAGAACATATACATGGTGAGCAGGCTGGCCGGGATCAGCTCGCCGAGAATGACGTCGAAAACAATGCGGAAGGCGCCGTAGAAACCGGCCAGGGTCAGCACGGCGCGCAGCAGGGCCGGTATTTTTATCCGGGGCAGTATCATGGCTCGCCGCCCTCGCCCTGAAGGCCGGCAAGAAATTCGATCAGCATTTCCAATTCGCCGGCAAACATCTGTTCACCATAATCGTCCGGCATCATGTCGGCCTCATAGCCTTCGGCGATATCGGCATTGGGATCGAGAATGGCGCGGCGCAGATAATCATGCGCCCGGGTGGCGCCGATGGCGTTCAGGTCGGGGCCGAGATCGCCTTCCTCACCGGCCACCATATGACAGGCGCCGCAGGTGAATTCGTCGATGATCTCTTCCACCGTCTCGAACGGCTCGCGGCCTTCGCCGTCTTCCTCATCCTCTTCTTCTTCCGCCGCCGCGCCGGCATCCTCGGGAATTTCGACGCTGATATCCTCACCGCCGAGATCCTGTAAGTACGCGATAACCGCGAGAACCTCGGCCTCGCTCATGCCGATGCTGCCGCCGGAAACATCCGGCATTGGGCTTTCCGTATCGCCCGAGCCGGCCTTGCCGAAACCCGCCACGACAAAGGCCGAGGGCTCTAGCATCGATTCATAGAGATAGCTTTCGCTGTCCGTCGCGCTGCCTTCATAGCGCGCATCGGCGAGGCGCAGCGGCGTCAATTCCACGCTCTGGCTCAAGGGCGGCGCGCGGCCGCCGACTTCATTGTGGCACAGCATGCAGGTGCCCTTGCCTTCGACCAGCCGGCCGCCAAGGGCGACGAACTGATCCATCGTCATGGCGCTGAGGTCGAGCACTTCTTCCTTGGGCGGCGGCGCCGGTTGGAGCTGCGGCACGACGAAATTGGAGAAGCCGGCAAAGGCGAGGATCACCAGCAGCGAGAAGAAAATGGTTTTGGAGAGATTGCGCATCGCCCGCTACCCCGCCTTCCAATAGCCGGGCGCCAGGCTCTTCTTGCCGCTCACCTGGCTCAGCCAAAAGACGAAGATCACCATGACGAAGAAAATAATGACGCCGAGGGAAACCATGTTGGCGGCGTAGCCCATGGTCGGCGTCTGGGCGTCCACCGAGGCATCTCGCATGATGTCCTTGACGTGCCAATGCTGGCGAATGCCCGAACGGATATAGCCCATCAGGCCCATCAGCCAGGTAAAGGCGACGGCGAGCAGGAACAGCGCATATTGCGCCCGCGCCGGCACGCGGCCCCATCTGAGCGGTGCGACTTCCTTGGCGCCGCGATAGATAAAGCGGTCGAGCACCATTGAGGCAACGATGATGATCAGCGTCGTCATCACCTGCGGGATCGACGCCGCTACCTTGTAGACGGTGTTGGTGAAATAGCCGTGATAGATGCCGAGGAAGAAAATGTTAAAGAGGCCAGCCGTAAACAGCGCCACCTGCGCCGCATTGCCGATCGCCACCCACGACACCGTGGCGACCTTGTTGGAACGGCGGTAATACATGAAGCTGAGCGCGGTGAGGACGATCATCACATTCACCGCCGTGTTCTTGGCCGGCATGATGCCGAGGGGGCCGAGAATTTTATGATAGGGCCCGCCCAGCGCCTTCAGCTCGGCATTGGTCAGCACCAGCGTGTGCGGCGTGAACCAAACGAGAAAGGCGCCGACAATGCCCAGCGCCAGCCATTTGACATATTTGTTGTAACGCTCGGCGCCGTCGCTCCGCCCCATGCCGCACCAGAGATAATAATTGGCCGAAAGGAACAGGCTGCCGATCAGTACCGCCTGAATGATGAACAGCCAGGCGAACACGCCGCCCATCAGGGTGATGCCCATCTGCTGGCTGTAGGCGTAAATCTCGGCGGTTAAATAGTAACCGGCAAAGGGCAGCGGCAGCAGGGCCGAGATGGCGATAAAGTTGGCGTTGTAGCCCATCCAATCGTAATGCGCCTTCTCCTCGGGCGTGGTCGCGTTGAGGAATTTGAAGGCGGCATAGGCGCCAACGATGGAACCGCCGAAAGCAACGTTGGCGACGACGCGGTGGATGTTGATCGGATTCCACAAATGATTGTGCATCGCCGCCCAGGCATCGCCGCTGAAGACGCCGGCGGCATCGACGCCGGCCGGGCTCATCATGAAGGTGACCCAGGAATTGGCGAGGAACATCAGCACCGTGCCGACCGCATTGAGCATCAGGCCCAGGGTGAGATGCAGCCATTTTCTGAAATCGCCCTGCAGCCAGTTCCAGCCGTAATAATAGATGTAGAGGATCGCGCTTTCGGCAAAGAACAGCAGCGCGTAATAGAACATCGTGTCCTTGAACACGGTGGTCAGATAGCCCCACAGATCGGGATAGAACAGGATCAGCGAGAACAGCAACAGCCCGCCCAATATGGCGGTCAGCGAATAGGCGGTAATCGAGACCTTGATGAACTCATAGGCCATCTTGTCGTAGCGTTCGTCGCGCGTGTACATGCCGATCGCTTCGATGATGAAGACGAAGATCGGCACCGCGAGAACGAAGGCGGCAAACCACAGATGCAATTGCGCCGCCAGCCAGACGACGGCCCGGCTGCTGATATTGCCGATGCGGGGATAATCCTCCGCACTGAGGCGGGGCGGCGGCGCGTAGGCGCTTTCACCTTCCACGGAAGCCGCCGCCGTTTCCTCGGCCAAGGCGGGCGAGACATCAAGGCCGGTGAGATTGGCGGCAATAGCGAGCAGGAGAAGCGCCAGCACCATGACGGCGCCAACAGCGATAATGCGGTTGCGGCGCTTTCCGGGCGTGCGGGAGGAAATAGGCACGGCGCCGCTCACTCGGTGAAAATCAGGGAAAGCCCCTGCGCGCTCATGAGGAGAAAGTCGAGCGCCAGGAAAATAGCGATCGAGGCGACAAACGCCAGAACGAACGACAGAGCGACCATTTTCATGCCTGATTCTCCGGCCCGTTCATCTTTTCAATTGCAGCGCTCAGAGCGAAAAAGTTTTCCATCAGAGGAACCACCAAAAGAAAACGAGCAGCGCGATGAGGACCGCAACAAACAAGGCTGCACCGGCACGCGAAGAGAAATTGCTTGCCACCGCCATCACCTTCCGTAGGCTTGTGGCAAGAGGCGCCTGCCGCTGGCGCCGCCACGTTCACCACACGCGGGTGCCGCACCGATGCAAAAAACCAAGAAAAGAAAGCTCGTCGATTCGATCATCTTCATCGGCCTGCTGGTCAACGCGGCAGTCATTGCCTTGATCCTAATTTTCTTTGTTTTCTGATCTTTTACGCGCCGCTCAGCCTTCTTTTCCCTTGCAGTTGCAGAGCACACGCAGATGACCGATCAAGGCGTCGACCTCGGCCTCGCTCAAGGTTTTTGACCAGGGCGGCATCATCGGCGATTTGCTCATCGACGGCCCGCCATCCATGACGACATTCTTGATATCCGCATTGGTGAGCTTGTTCATTTCCGCGGCATTGGTGAAATTGCGCGGCGAGACCGGAAAGTCCTCGGTCACGTTCGGGCCATCACCCTTGCCGCCAACGCCATGGCATTGCGCGCAGTAAAATTTAAAGACCTTTTCGACCTCGATTTCCTGTGCCTGGCCGCTGGTGCCGATCGCCAGCCCAAGAGAAAAAACAAACGCGGCAAGGATTGTAAATTTCAACATCATCTGATCCTCCTCGACCCGGTCACTTAAAGTAGGCGACATAGGACGCCACGTTTTTCATGTCTTTCTCACTCAACAACCCGACGAATACAGGCATCGCCTTGACCGGCTTGAATATCTCGGGCTTGAGCAAATAGGCGTAGATCCAGTCGGGATTGAGGCGCGTGCCGGCGCCGACCAGAGACGGGCCGGAGAGTCCGCCGACCAGCTTTTTCTTGCGTCCGACATATTGATGGCAACCGCTGCACGGCATCTTTTTGGTGAAAATAAGCCGGCCCTTGGCGTTTTTCTTAGGCTTCACGACACCGGCTTCAACGGCATCGGAGGTTAGGCTCATCAGGTAATCGGCCATATTGGCCGCGTCGCCGGCCGCCAGCTTGGGGTGATCGCCGGCGGTGGGTTCGATAACGGAATTGAATTTCATTTGCCGAATGGGCGTGGGATCCTGCAGCCAGGCTTCCAGCCATTCGCGCTGAAATTTGCTGCCGGCATACCACAGCTCAGGACCTTTTTTGGCCAACTGATCGTCGATGGTTTTTTCCTTCGCCGGGCCGTCGGTGTAGTGGCAGGCGGTGCAGTCATTCGCCGCGAAGGCCGCCTCGCCGGCAGCCTGGTCGGCATGGCCGGGCAGCGACCATAAAGTGAGGGCCAGTGCCAAAAGCAACGCGCTTGTCAGTTTCATGGTTTCAACTCCTTCCGCTCGCTAATCGTTCCGTGCGCCTAAGATGCAGGTTCCCTAGGCCTCCGTTTCCGGCTCCGGATCTTTTGTCCTTTTAGCCAGCCATATGAATAGAATGCCGAGCGCGCCGGCGATCAGCGCGGCGATCACGCCATAGAGGTAAACCGTCCACGACATCGGCGCCTCGAGGGTGACAAAATGCCAGGTCGAGAGGCTCATCATCATGCCGTGCTCGCCGTTCGAGCCATCCCAGGCATTGACCGCGATCGGGATAAAACCGCCTTCGTTGAATTGCACGTCGGCCTTGTCTTCGGTGAGGCGCGGGCGCTTCATCACAACGGTCCAACGCCCGTCCGCCCACACCGCGCCACCGTTCACCTGCTGCTGATCGTCAGGCTGGGCTCTGGCTTCCTGCTTCCAGCCGCGTGCCGTTGCTTCGATAACAGCAGCCTCGCCGCTGGTTTCGGAATCACTGCGCCAAACCCAAAGATTGACGGGATCGGACGAGCCGCCACGGAAAAAATGCGGCTTGGCCGTGCCCGTGGACGGCTTGGCCGGAAATTGCAAGGCGACCGAATCGCGGAAATTCTCCAACTTCCGCATCACCATGTCGTAAGGCTGAACATAGGAGTTATAGCCGCCAACGATGCGTAGCTCGCTCGGATCGAGCTCATTCTCCGCCACGTGGATTTCATCCTTAAAGGGGTCATCCCAGACAGCGAGGAAGGCAATCTCTTCGTCATTATAGATGGCGCGCAAAGTGACGAGTTCGATGCTCGGATTTTGCCAGCGCGGCGCGGCGATGACCTGCCCGGAGAGGCGCACATCCATGGCCTCTGCCCCGGCCCACACGGGATCATCCGCCGAGGCCGGAATGTCGCCGTCAATTTTAAGCGCCTTCATGGCCTGATGTTCGGTCAGCTGGTGCTGCAATGATTTGATAAAATTGGCCAGCGCCCAGCGCTCATCCTCGCCGAGCGCCTTGACGAAGGACGGCATCGGCGTGCCGTTGATGCCGGTGGAGAAGCGCATATAGATGTCTTCAACGGCACTGCCGCCCTTGATTTTCCACGGGTGGGTGACGTTACGGATACGGATCGGGAAGCCCCAATCGTCAAGCCGGTCGAATGCTTTCTGGCCGTTGCCGCGGCCCTGCTTGCCATGGCACTCCCAGCACTTCGCCCGCTCGAAAACCTCGCGTCCTTTGGCAACGAGCCCCTCGCTATAGGCCGGCATGTTGCCGGGCAACGCCACCAGTTTTTTATAGGGATCGAATTCGGGGTCATCGAACTCCGGTACGAATGTTTTGATATAGGCGATCACGGCCCAGCGCTCATCTTCGCTGAGGCCATTCTTGATGCGACCATCGTCGAAGGCCTGCATGCCGGTGCCGGGCAGACCCTTGCTCACGGTGCGGAACATATCCTCATTGGTCGGCAGTTCACCGCTGTCGGTGGTGCGGAACTTGAACACGCCGAGGGTGAAATCGCGCGGCCGGGGATCGAGGAATTCCGCCGCCGGTCCTTCGCCATCGCCCAACAGGCCGTGGCAGAAGCTGCAGCGCTTGACGTAAATTTCGCGGCCCCGTTCAAGAAGCTCAGGCGTTGCTTCGGGCATCGGTCCGCTCGGCAAATCGGCAGCCGGCGCCGGCACGGACCAGCCCGCGCCAAGCATAAGCAACAGCGCGAAAGCCACAGGCCGCACAGACCGCCATGCGCGCACGCATATTTTCATTTTCCCAAGCATATTCAGTGGCCTTCCGG
The DNA here is from genome assembly GCA_964429775.1 of uncultured Rhizobiaceae bacterium. Lineage (GTDB taxonomy): Bacteria > Pseudomonadota > Alphaproteobacteria > UBA828 > UBA828 > PTKB01. The sequence continues at coordinate 36,793 of CAYSDJ010000003.1, read as the reverse complement.
AATACGCGGCGTCTTCTCAGCCAGGTCATATTCCGCCATGATGATTTTCCAGCGCTCCTCCTCGGTCAGGCTGAGCTTCCATTCCGGCATCGCCGAATCCCACGGCGTCGCCTCGACCGGCAGGCCCGGGCCACCATTCATCACACGCCAGAAGGTGTAGCCCTCGACGATGGTTTCGATGGTGCCGTTGTCGGTAAAATTGATCGGCCTAAGCTTGAAACCATCGGCCATGGGTCCATCGCCGGAGACGCTGTCGCCGTGGCAGGCGCGGCAGTTCATGGCGTAGAGCGCACGCCCTTCGAACAGGTTTTTCTCGATCAGCGCGGCTTTCGCCGTCTCCATGCTGACCTCACCGCTTTCCAGTTCGGCGAGGAACTTCTTGACCGGCGCGGTCGGCAGGAAGGACAGCATGTGACCGTCCGGATTTTCCTCCAGCCAACGCTCGACATCGGTCGCAACCTGGGCAATCAGAACAACATCGTTTTCCTTGGCCTGCTCGATGAAAGCGGCGACCTCGGCTTCCGGCGGATCGGCGGCGGGGTTTTTCATGTCTTCGAATTTCTTCGGGAAATTCGACGACGGATGCTGAATCCTGAGCGAAATCGGCGTTTCGCTGGTCGGCACCGCGACACCGTAGGCGATATATCCAATCAGGAGTGAAATCAGCAGCAACACCACGGCACGGGGGATTTGGCCATATTCGGCGCGCAGAAACTTGAGCACCGGGCGGAGGAATTCGTCGAGATGTTTCTGCGAGAAGGTGACCAGGAGAATCATCGCCACCACGGCCAGGATCATGTAGATCTTGATCAACTCGCCCGGCACGGTGAGCGGGAACGGCAGATCGGTCATCCATCTCGAGACCGCCGGAATGAGCCATTTGACGATGGCATAGATCACCACCAGGGTGATCAGCGTCGACCAGAATCGGTTGATGCGGAATTTCGTCATTGTGTTGCCCGCGCGCTTCGCCACGTCACTCGCCCTTCTGCATGATCAGGTACGACAGCACATCCTGGTAATCCTTGACTGTCAGCGCTTCGATCAAATCGTTCGGCATGATGCTGGGGAGATCGCCGGTATTGATTTCCTTGATGTCCGACTTGGCAATCGTCACGACCTCGCCGGTTGCCTTGGTGATATCGACTTCCTCGGCATCGTCGCGCGTCTTCAGCCCGGTGGTTTTACGGCCCTCGAGATCGATCACTTCATATGTCTCGAAGCCTTCCTCAATATGTTTTGAGGGCTCGATGATGGATTCGGAAATGAATTTCAGGCCCTCGGAGCTGATGGCGCTGAGATCCGGGCCGATTTCCTCGCCCTCGCCCTTGATCATGTGGCACTCCATGCAATTGTCCTCGAAGACAATCGCGCCGGCGCCCGGATCGCCGCCACCGGCGGCCGAGGCGGCCTGGATGCGAGCGATATATCTACCTGAAATTTCGCTCGGATTATTGAGCGCTTCGATATCCGGCTCGCCGCCCTGGCTTTGCAGATAGGTGATCACCGCCTTGACCTCTTTGAGGTTGAGCGCAATCGGCGGCGCATAGACAATTGCCATCTCGTTCTTGTAGCCGTTGACCACATAGGCGCCGGGTACGGCAAGACTCTCAATGAGATAGTCGGTGGCGCTGTATTCCTCGCCGGTTTCCTCAGAACGCTCGCGCGCCCGCGTGACCGCGCGCAGACCAATCGGCTCCTGGAATTTTTCGCCAAAGACGCCCTGGTTGGGCCCGCGCACGGCGCTGCCGCGCCCGCCGACACTGTGGCAGGTGAAACAGCGGCCCTTGCCCCAGAAGATCGTCTCGCCGCCTTCCGGCGTGATCTCGACCGCGCTCACCACCTTCTTACCGCCTCCCACCATGTTGGTGACGGAGTGGCCGATCCAGAGAAAGGCGCCGAGCACGACGAGCATGAAAAGAAAGGCGAATCCAACTGCTTTAAGCATGGCGCGCGCCCTCTGTCTCCGCTCCAGCCATGACTAATCCGCCGCTCCGGATTGGTTTGCCGAAGCGCCGTCAGATGCCGCCTCGGCCTTGCGCCGTGCCTGGACATTGCCGAGCCAGAACATGAAGCCGACCATGATCATGAAAACCAGCACCGCGAGGCCGACCATTTCGGTCATCGTCGCGTTCGATGGCGTATAGGACCATTCCGAGGTATCGCGCATGATGCCGAAGACATGCCAGTCACCGCGCAGGCCCGAGCGGATGAAGCCCATCAGGCCCATATTCATGGTGATGATGAAGGTCAGCAGCAGCAGGGCGAATTGGCTGCGCACGCTCATCTTGCCCCAGCGTAAGGTGCCTATTTCCTTGGCCCCCTTGAAGAGGAAGATATCGATGGCGGTGACCAGGATCAGGCAGCTGATCAGCTGCAGGAACTGCGCCACCGCAACGTTCCTCAAGAACGGCGAGGCCTTTTCCATCACCACGAAGCCATAGACGCCGAGGAAAATGGCCACACTGATGGCGGTCATGGCGAGATAGAGGCCTTGCGCCAACTTGCCCATATTCCGGAGCGCCAGCACCACGCTTACCACAGCTGTGGCACAATTGAACAACAGCAGATAGCCAACGGTGCGGAAATAGTGCGCCCGGTCGGCCGGCAGATCGAGCTCCGCCGGATCGAGTTCCAGCAGATACCAGGCATACTGTCCGACCAGCGCGATGGCTGCGAGGCCAGCCAGAGGAATGGCAATCAGCGGCGCGCGGCCCTGGCTGGTGATCGGCACCACCGTGCTCTTATTGCCACGGCGATAGAGCAGGAAGCTGAAGAAGGTCGACAGGATGATCAGGTTGACGACGGCATTCTTGGCCGGCATCAACCCCATGAATTTGAGCGTCGGGTGATATTGCGAACCGCCCATTTCGCCGACTTCCTGAGAGCTGAGCGGCAGATTGTGCGGCGTCAGCCAGATAGCGAAGGAGAGGATCAAGGCGAAGAGAATATATTTAATGTATTTATAGTAGCGCTCGGCGCCCGGGATGCGGGTCATGCCGCTCCACAGATAGTAATTGCTGATCAGGAAGATCGAGCCGACCAGCATGGCCTGGATGATGAAGGTCCAGGAGAAATCGCCGCCCATCATGTTGTTGCCCATGACGGCGCTGTTGGAATAGACCTCGCGGCCGAGATAGTAACCGGCGAAAGGCAGCGGAATCAGCGCGACGATCGCCACCATGTTGGCGATATATCCCATCCAGTCGTAATGCGCCTTGTCTTCCTGCGTTTTGGCGCCGATGAATTTGACCGCGGCATAGGCGCCGGCGACGAGGCCGCCAAAAGCGAGATTACCGAGAATGCGGTGAATGGCGATCGGCGTGGCGAGAATATTCTCGACCGCTTCCCAGATGGTGCCGACGAGAACGCCATCCTCACTCACGCCCTTCGGGCTCATCATGTAACCGGCCCAACTGTTGGCCATCTGCAGGATCGCCGTGCCGGCGACATTCAGGACGATGCCGATAAAGATATGAATGGTTTTGCGGTCGCGGATAATATAGAGGCCGATGCCGAGCGGAATGGCATAGAGCAGGGTCATAAAAGCACGCGTGTCAGCGCGCATCTCCGGCCCGATGGTGTTGAAGAATAAGAGGATGCCAATGGCAATCACCACGAGGCCCGCCGCCTTGAAGAAATATTGAATATGGCGCGGGAAGGTCTCGGTGCCGCTCAACCAGTTCCAGCCGTAATAATAAAGATAGAGGCTCGCCGTCTCGAGCAGGAACAGGAGCGCGTAGACGAACATGGTATCCTTGAAGGTGCCCGCCATGTGGCCCATGAAGCTCGGATAGAGGGTAAAGAGGGCGAAGGCCAAGAGCGCGCCGAGCGCCGCCGTGGTGGCGAAGGCGATGCTGAGGAGGCTGGTGAACTCATAAGCCAGCTTGTCGTAGCGCGCCTCCTTGCGGCGCCAACCGACAAACTCGACGGTGACGGCAAACATCGGCACGCCGAGCACAAACGCGCCGAAGAAAAGATGCATCTGGGCCAGGAACCAAACAAGCCGGCGTGAATCGATACCAAGAAACTGGCGGTATTCGCTCGCTTCCATGGCGGCATCGGCAGCACTGACGCCGCCGAAGAGAATAAGCGCGGCGCCAAGCAGCACCAGCCCCGGCTTGATCAACCGCGCCACCGGGTACCCCGTCTTGTGCTTCACCGCCCTTTTCAACGTTTTATCCTCGACCAGCTTTTACTTGTAGATTTGACCTATAAACTTGACGATGTCGGCGAACTGACCGTTCGTCATGTCGGCTTCAACATCCGACCCGGAGCAGAATTCACCCGCCGGCGATTCATCGGCTGGCACGGCCGTTTGCTTGGCGGCGCCCATAATCTTTGGCGCTTCGCTCTCATGACAGGCCAGGCAGCGCGCCTCGTAAACCTGATCTCCGGCCAAAACGCGGACATAACTCAGCACTTGCTGCTGTTCTGAATCGGTGAGAATGTCTTCCCAGGGCGGCATTTCCTCGCCGCCGAGATTGATGATTTGGAGCAGTTCGCCGTCGGATTTGTCGAGTTTTTCACCGACGAGAAAATTCGCCGCACCGGGCAGCAATGGAATACCGTCATAACCGTGGCAGGCGGCGCAATTATCCTGGTAGAGCATCTTCGCCGAGTGCAGCCGCTCCAGGGTGCCGAACGAAATGCCTTGCTGCTCGGCCCGAACCGGGCCGGCGGCCAGCACCAACAGGCAAATGAAAACGCCCCATGCCACAGCCGGGGCTGCTCTCTTTGGGATTGGCATATTGCCCCGCCCGTCACGCATCGCTGGCTTGCTCCTCGCCCACCAGTTCGGCCAGCGCATCGATGCAAACCCAGTGCTGTTCTTCTTTTTCCGGCGTTTTGAGCATACCGAGCAAGGCCTCGATCGCGGCCGCATCGTCAAGCTGCCTGAGCGTGCGGGCAACGTCCTGCCGAAGGTCGGCGGCAAAGCGGAACATCAGATCCAGCAGCAGCGCGCGATGATCGGCGATGTAAGTGGCAGGCGAGAGCGCGTCGAGCGCGGCCCGGCACACGGCCTGATGATCATCGCCCAGCGCCTGCGTCAAACAAGCGGAAACACTCGCGCCCTCGGCGCCGGCGCCGGCAATCGCGGCAACGGCGCGCAGGCGAATATCGGGGTCGCGGTCCTCAAGCAATTCAGCGAATCGCGCGGCAACTTCCGGCAAATGGGCAAAGCGGCCGAGGCCGTCGAGCGCGGCAAGGCGGGTTTCAAGCTGATACGAATCGAGGCCGGCGAGGAGCACCGGCAGGGCGCGCGCGTCACCGATCTCGGCCAAGCTCCGCTGCGCTTCGCGGTTGAGAGCCGGCATCATGCCGTGCTCGGCCGACGCCACGTCCATCAGGGCTTCGATGGCCGCATCACTGACCTCACCAAGACGCGGTAACAAACGCGCCGCCAAGAGGCGTAATATTTCCCGATGATGATCAAATTCCGGCTCTGAATCCGCCAGCGGGTTAGCGCCTTCAGCTTCTTCTGGCAAGCCGGGGAAACCGGCCTCTATCGAGCCCAGGGTCGAAATTTGCGCGCCGCCTTGTTCCGCCCCTTCATCAGCAATTTCGTCAGGCGCGGCATCAGATTCGGCAGTGGCGCCGGCTTCTTCGGGCGCCTCTGTTTCAGGCGCCTGCGGCGTTTCGGGTTCCGGCTGCAATAGGGTCAGGAGCCTCTGTTGCGCCCGCGCGCCTTCAATTTCGATTAAGGCGGAAAGGGCGGCATAAACAACCCGTTCATCCTCGCTATCGAGCGCTTCGTCCAAAATCGCGCATACCAGGCCGAGCGATTTCTTGTCGCGTGGCGTGACCTCCGCACCATCGATTTTGCCATTTGCGCCGGGTTGGAGCAGGCGCTCCAGGGTGCGTATGACTTGCAGGCGAAAATCATTGCCGATGGCGCTGTTGTCGAGAATTTCGGCAATTTGCACAACACAATGGGAGTGGCCGATATTGCCAAGCGCGCCGACAACTTCAAACTGCAGCTCCTCCTGATCCGATTCGAGCAGGGCTTCGAGAGGTTCGATCGAAACGGGAGAGGCGACCTGTCCCAGGATGCGCACGATGCGCGCTTGAAATTTAGGATCGGTGTTGTTCAGCAGAGAGTGCAGATGCGTGGCGATTTCCGCGCCGCCGAAACCGCCGAGTATTTCGGCTGCAGCACTTTGTACGTCCCAGTCTTCGTCATCAAGCAGCCCAATCAGCAACGCCGAGGCGCGCGAATCCTTGCTGCCGCCGAGCGCCTGGGCAGCGGCGATGCGCACTGCCGGTGTGGCATCGGCCACGGCATGGCCGAGCGCGTCGAATATATCTTGCGGCAAAATATGTTCGTCCGCCGCGCCGCCCCCGCCACGCCCGAGGACCTTCGCCGCGCGGCGCCGGGCCAAGGCACTTCCGCTGCGCAATTGGCCGATCAGAAATGCCCGCGCGGTGCTGCCGCCAAGACCAGCCAATACCCGGAAACCGCTTTCCTGAAGGTCTTCATTGTCTTCGTCGTCGATAAAATCGATGACCGCCTGCACCGCGGCGGGATCGCCTATTTCACCGATCGCCTTCAGGGCGTGACCGCGCACTTCCCACGACGCACCGAATTCCATTTCGTCGATATGCTCGTCGAGATGGGGATAGCCGCCATTGGCAAGACAATCGATCAGCGAATCGAGGCTGTCCGGCGCGCTGATTTCCGACAGCGCCACCGCCACCTGGGTACGGACATCGTCGATTGGATCGCCGGCAAGGCTGGCCAGCAAAGCTTCAGCGGCATCTCCGGAGCGCATCCGGCCAAGTGCGGCGGCCGATTCCATTCGCAGCGTCGGGTCCGGGTCTGAGAGCAGTTCAACCAAGCGCTTGCGCGATGCGGCGTCCTGGCCACCGACACGTCCGACAGCATTCACGGCTGTGCAGCGAGAGAGAAAGTTTTCGCCATCCAGAACAGCAAGCAAAATCTGCAGAACTTCGGGCCGGCTGTTCTCAACGTTTTTGCTCATAGCGAACCCTTCGTCTCTCTCTGCCTTTGCCGCACCTCCTATCCGCGCCGCCCGGGCGTCGGAATATGTGTCGACGATTATCCGGACCGGATGGCCCTAGACGATGTCCCTTCGCTTGAAGGTCATCTGATCGAACTTGTGCTTGTACGGCGATTCACCGAACTTCATCACGGTCCCGGAAGCGATCTTGAAGCGATAGTTCATGGTGATCGGATCGGGAACGCGCGGCGTCACACTGTTGGCCGGGGCATCCATCTTGAGGAAATCGGTAAACAGCACACCCTTCTTGATCGCCGGGGTCACCATGGCGACAGCTGAGAACTGGCCGGATACAAGTTCGATATGGCCGCGCTTCATCAGGCCAGAGAACCACATGTCATCGCCCTTGACGCCGAGATTGAAGTCCTTCTGAACCGGTACCCGGGTCGAACCGACGGCGACAAGATCGCCTGATTCGATGCCGCGCACCGCCGCGTCGTCGGGGTGAATTTCGACGAAGTTCATCGGCCAGCGCTGTTGCGTATAGGGCCGGCGTTCGTAATCGTCGAAACCCGATTCCCAGATCTCGTTGATACGCCCGTTGGTGATCCACAGTTCGTCGCCCTTGGGCTGCATGAAGTCGTAGAAATCCGACCACATTGACCAGGGTGATTTGACCAGATTGAGTTTTCCGGTTTGCGTCTTGAAAGCCATGATGTTCTTGCCCATCACACTGACGCCCTCAGGCCCGGTTTCCGGCAGGTCCGTGCGGGTGTAATCATGCAAGCGCTTGGTCTCGATGATCTTGTCGCCGTCGAGCATGAGCGGCGCCTGAAGGCCGTGCGTGCCGAACGTCCTCAGGAAATCATGCGCCTTCATGCCTTTGCGCTTGGCCATCGTGCGGATGACGTTGTAATCCTTGCGCGAGCCGCGCGTGAAGCGGCAGGATTCTTCGAACACCTCGTTCGAATCACGCCAGTCATAGCCTTCGAAGCCCATTTTCTGGGCGATCATGGCGGCGATCTTCCAATCCGGCAGCGCGTTGCCGGGCGGGTCGTAGAATTTGGAATAGAGCCGCACGCGGCGCTCACCGCTGGCCCGGGCGAAATCCTCCTCGCCCCATGTCGCTGCCGGCAGGACGATATCGGCATATTGATTGCCGATCGGATTCCTTAAATAGATGTCCTGATTGACCACCACCGTTCCGCCGCTATCGGCGCGCCGTTTAAGCGTGTCGATGATCTCCTGTTTATCGAACGAGCGGACCTGATTGACATTGAGCTTGGTCAAACGCTTGAAGGCGTCCTCGAGATCCGAAGAGGCCGGCATGGATTGAATCCAAGTGGTCCCCACGACATAGGCGAAACGCACATGACCTGATGTAAGCCAGCGATCGAGATCGAGGCGATGACGCCGTCTGCCGGGCGCCTTGTAGGGCGATTTGGTTGTCGGGTATGGGCCGCCATTGACACCGCCGCGCTGGTGACCGCCGAGACGGGTGATGACCTGGCCGGGACGGCCGCCGCAGCCAAGAATAACGCCGAGCGTGCCGATCGAAGCGGTGTTGAGATAATTGTTCGACCAGTAATTGCCTTTTTCGATACAGATCGTGGTCTTGACCCGCTCGCCATTGGCTTTCGGCTTGGCCATCATCTCGGCCGCCTTGTAGATCTTCTTGACGTCGATGCCGGCAATTTTAGCGGCGACCTCGGGTTTCGATTCCTCCTGCGCCATAATCCATTTGCGCCAATCGTCAAAACCCTTGACCTGGAACTTGCCCCAAGTGGTGCGCCATTGCCATGGCGTGTTGCGCGTGCCCTGACCGAAACCGGAATCGGTTTCCCATTGATTGTTCACCCACTTGCTGATGAAGTCGGTGTCCTCCCAGCCATTCTCCAGAATGACCCGCTCGATCGCCATATGCACGGCCGTATCGGAGCCGGGATTGACGTCGAGATGGAGGCCGCCATGCTTTTCGGCGTAGGCCGCACCTGCGGTCTTGCGCGGATTGACCATGATGACCTTCGACTTGTTGCCGTGAATGCCTTTCAGAATCCAGCTGTTCCACAGCACCGTCTTGGTTTCGAACGGATCGGTACCGGAAATGAGCAGGCAATCGGCAAGGGCGAAATCCTCGTTCGAAGCGCCGAAAATATCGTATCCGATATCGACCCAGCCAGGCACGGAATTGACGAAAGAGGGATGATCGTGATGCGCGATGGCGGGCGTGTTGATGCTCTTCAAGGCAAGTTTGGTCAGAGCGTAGGTGTTCTCGAAATATTGATAGCTGAAATATTTCATCGCCCACGAATGCTCGCCATGATCCTTGATCACGTGCTTCGAGACCTCAGCCACGATGTCGAGCGCGAAATCCCAAGTGACAGGCATCAGGATATCGTTGATCCGCACCAGCGGATGTTTCAGGCGATCCTGGGTCGGCCGTTTGGGATTATAGACTTTCTGCGCGATACAGCCGCCGCGAATGGAGTGGCCGCCGCGCACATTGACGACATCGGCGTCAGGGTCGGCGACAATGGCAATGTTGTAGAGCTTGCCATCATAGACCGCCTGGGTGAATTGGTTGGGTCCGACCCAGCCGCCTTGCAGCGGGCCCAGCGGATAGTTGCGGTTGATTGCGTTCTGATCCTTTTTTGGACCACCGCTCGGCGCGTCAGCCGGCCAGCGATAGACCTTGTAGCCGCACGCCATGACGCAATAGTCGCAACAGGTGGTCAGGACGTCGGCGTCCTTGGGCGGAAGCGGGATCTGATCTTCTGGTTGGTAAAAGGGCGTTGAATTTGCCGACATGGTCAGTCCCCTCTTCTATCCTTTTAGATTGTCATAGCGGCCATAGATGAGGCCGATCAGCCCCACCGCATAAATATCGTCTCCCTCCACCTCGAGCAGAACCTGTGGCAAGCTCTCGGTCGCATGCCCGCTGACGATCATGCCGTGGCGGGTCAGGTCGAAGGTTGACTGGTGGAAGGGGCAAGGCCCGAGCACGGCATCGCGCTTCTGGTAGGTCTTGCCCATGTCGCCGCCCATATGGGTACACAGAGTGTTGAAGGCGACGATATTGCGGTCGGTTCCGATGCCGCCGCCGGCGGGCTCGTTCATCTTGACCAGGATGCTGTTCGAGTTGCGCCCCTTGTCGGGATATTTGAAACGCACCGGCTTGTTCATTTGCAGGCGCGACATGTTCTCGACGAACATGCGCGGATAGCGCGACACGCGGGCCTCGACGGCTTTGTTTCCCATTCCCGGAACACCGGTTAAGAGAACCGTGCCGCCAACCACTGTGCCGCTGGCGAACAGGAAGGCGCGCCGATTGAGGCAACCAAATCCGTTTTCGGCTTCGTCTTTTTTAGACACCATTGACTAACCCTCCTCAGTTCTTGGCCGTAGCCGAGAGATGAAACTCAAGCCCGATGCGCTTCGCCTCGGCCTGGCTCATGCCCTCGATATCGGGGACCGCCTCATAGGGCGGAACTTTCGGCGTCGCCATGACGATCTCTTCACCGCTCAGCTCCTCGAGGAATGCGACCAGCGCTTCCTTCTCTTCGTCGCTGAGATTGAGTGGTTTGAGGATCGACGTTTTGTTGCCGGCATAGCCGGACATCTCGTTGTCGCCACCGCCCTCATTGTAGAAATCAATGACTTCCTCGAGGGTGTAGAGCTGCCCGGCATGCATGTAAGGCGCCGTATAGAGAACGTATCTCAGCGGCGGCGTGCGGAACTTGCCCATGTCGGACGGCCGCTTGGTGGTGAAGTAGAGGCCGAGATCGTCTTTGAAATCGCGATAATATTTCTCGTGCGATCCCTTGGCGTAGAGCTCGAAGCGGAAGGTGATGGTGTTGAGGCCGTTTTCCTCCCACTCGAAAGGCCGCGGCACACCGAGATTGTAATATTTCTCGTCCGTCAGCATCGCGCCGTTATGGCATTCGATACAGTTGGCCTTGCCGGTGAAGAGCTCAAGGCCTTGCACCGCCAAGGGAGATAGCGCGTCAACTTCGCCTTCGAGGTAACGGTCGAGCGGCGTATCATACTGTGTCAGCTGGGCCCGCTCGAAGGTGGCGATGGCCTGCCAGGCGTCATTCAGAATTGGCCGCTCGGTGCCGAACACCTCTTTGAACATTTCGACATAAACTGGAGTCTGACGCAGCCGTTGCTCCATCACGTCGGCTTCGCCATTGCCCGACACGCCGCCGGTTGCCGCCGTCTTGGCCTGCTTCTCGAGGCTCTTGGAGTTGCCCTGCCAGAACAGCTTGCCGAGAAAGCCGGTATTGACCACGGTCTGGCAATTGCGCCAATGAACCGCGCCGGGATAGCCACGGCAAATGGGATCGCTAAAGCCCCAGCCCTGTTTCGGTGCGTGGCAATCGGCACAGGACAGGCTGGCGTCGCCGCTGAGCTTGGGATCGAAGTAAAGCAGTTTGCCAAGCTCGGCCTTGGCATCGGTGATTTTGTTGTCGAGCGGCTCAGGCACCGGACCGAGCGGGGCCAGGGGCGCATCCACATCCGGATCCCCTTCAGCGCGTATGTCGGCCAGTCCGAGAGCAAAAATCATGCCCGCGGTGAACATTAAGATTAGTGTCAGGCTTTTAAAGGACGTCATCCGTTTTGCTCCCGCCAGCTAGTTTGCAACCTCAAGCCAATTCTCGATCGGCTTGTAGGCTTGGGGCACTTTGAGCGGCTCAACCGTCACCGGAGTGACACTGCTGAGCGATTCGAGAAACTCGACCAGGTTCCTGCGTTCTTCGACGGTGAGACCCAGCGGCTGCAATTCGACCGCCAACGGATCATCCTGGCCGCCGCCTTGATCGTAGAAATCGACCACCTCGGCCAGCGTCGCGAACATACCGTTATGCATGTACGGCCCGGTGTAGTTGAGCTCGCGCAGGGTCGGTGTGATGAATTTGCCGACATCGCCATAATTCTTGCTGACCTCGAAATAACCGACATCGCGCCGCCACACGCCCATCTTGGGAACGCCGTGGGTGTGAATGACAGAGCGGTAGGTGAGGTGACGCATGGGATCCTTGAAGATCTCCATATTTTCCGGCACGCCGGTATTGTGCGGTTCGCCGTCGGAAAAATAGGCGCCGTTGTGGCACGAGATGCAGCCCGCCTTGCCTTCAAACAATTCGCGCCCACGTTGCGCCTGAGCGGAAAGGTTTCCGGTATCGAACGGTGCATCGATCGAGACCAGAGATTCGATAAAAGCAACCAAGGCCTTACGCGCCTTGCCCGAGGAACATTCGCCGCCGAAATTTTCCTGGCACATGGCGACATAAACAGGATCCTGCTTCATGCGCTCGTGCATGATCCGCATATCCATGTTCATGATCATTGTCTCGGTGATCTGATCACGCACCACATCGTTCATGTTGGAACCCATATGGCCGCTCCAGCCCCAGCCGGTATCGCTGAAGCCCGATTTGAATAGCGAGTTGATCAGCGTCGGCGCATTACGGAAATGCTTGGTGCCGGGATAGGCCTTGGACAGCGCCACGCCATCGCCGAAACCCTTCGCCGGATCGTGGCAGGTGGCACAAGCAATCGCGCCGTCGCCTGAGATGCGTTGGTCGAAAAACAACCGCTTGCCCATCTCGACCAGCGCGGCCTTGGGCGCTTCACGTTCGGCGAGCGGGCCAATGGCGGGGAAATTTTCAGCCGCCGCGGGCGCCGTAAACAAGCCCGGCACAAGCAATCCACCGGCCAATAATAGGAGAGCGGCCAAACGGCCGGTAAAAGAAAAGCTGTAATTCTTTTTCATTGGCTGTTCCTTCTGGGCGGCATTATTTTTCGGCGCCGGTCATGGAGAGAAGGTAAAGTCGGCTTTAACGTCGCCACCTGCGGCGACCGTCACTTTGGTTTTCTGTACACCGAAGCGCGGATGCCACGCTTTCACCGTGTATTTTCCGGGCGGGACATTATCGAGGGAGTAGCTGCCGTCTTCCTTGACGACGACGGCATAGGGGTGCGTCGGCGCCATCATGAAGCCGAACATGAAATTGTGCGCTTCACAGTTGATCGAGATAAAGGACGCGCGGCGCGGCTTCAGTTCCTGTTCGATATCGCCGGGGTCGGGTTGGCCGAAATTAAACATCGTGCGTTTGACGACGCGGCCCTTCTCGACGCCGATCAGCTCACGCGTGTTGATGTTGTGCAGGACGCCGGGATCATCGTTGCGGATGGTGATCGGCCCGCGCCGCACCACTTGCGCCCAGGGGGTGAAGCGGCAGCCCTTTTGCAGCACCATATAATTGCCGCCTTCGGGCGCGGCCCATTTTTTGCCTTCTTTTATTTTGTCGATATAGGCAAAAGCGCCGCGCAACGCGCCATCTTTGACATCAACCCAAACAACATCGCGGTAGCCTTCGCCGCAAATATCGGGATTTTTTGTGATCGCAATCTGTTCGATCGCGTCAACCGGCATCTCACCTTCAAAGGTGAATTTGCCACTGATCGTGCCGCCATTGGCGACGTCGATTTCCTTATAGCCTTTGGCGTTGGTTAGGTTTGGAAGCGCGAGCGACAGGCATGCCGCAATTGCTAAAAACAAGAAAAGTTTTGCGATCTTCATGGATATTTTGTCTCCCATTTCGCCTGTCATCTCATCTCAACTCGCGAGAGCCATCTCTTCCTCGCGGTGTTCTCGCACTCGTGATCAATCTCGAACAGCGTCGTCATTCATCACATCCGACCCGTTAAACCGGGTTGCTACTTTGGTTTTGTTCGAAACTAAAGTTGAGTGATTGCGGGAGCTTTGATGTAGGTCAAACGGGCGCTCACTTTTATTTGATTGGCCGTCGGTGACGCACCGTTGCGCCATTTGACTCATGTCAATGACGCGGTGTTTCGCCCTCTTTACGATCCTGGCAACTGAGGAGAAGGGAGGAAATCCGCATGTCGTCGGCTATGTCATTCGAGTCCCAAAACCGCCAATCGCCTGAGCAGCAAACCGCGCCGGGCAGCGCGCCGGTTTCTTTCAAGCGCCCGCTTGTCGCGCTGGATGCGTCGGATCATGCCAACCGCGCCTTGGCCGAAGCGGTGCGGCTCGCCGCGTCGGACGATGGCACGGTTACCGGAATTCACGCCTATGCAGCCAGGCTGCACGACCGCCGCTTCAAACAAATGGAGGGCGGTTTGCCCGAGCGTTATCGCAAGGAAGAGGAGCTCGAACACCAACGCGAAGTTCATGACACCCTGATTACACGCGGGCTTGGCGTTATTAGCGACAGCTATCATGACGCTGCCCTCGATGTCTGCGACGAGGCTCAAGTGGCCTACCGCCGGCTCAGCCCGGAAGGTAAAAACTATCGCCGCCTGGTCGAAGCGGCAGAGACGGGCGAACATGATTTTCTCGCTCTCGGCGCGGTCGGCCTGGGAGTCATCCCGGGCAGCGTCATCGGCACCGTGTGCGAACGCGTGGTGCGCCGGACCGCAATCGACACCCTGGTCATTCGCGATGCCGAACGCGCCATTGGCGACGGTCCGCTGGTGGTTGCGCTCGACGGTTCACAGCGTGCCTTTGGCGCCCTCATGACGGCCTTTGAACTTTCGCGCCGCCTCGGCGCGCCGGTACACGCGGTCGCCGCCTACGATCCCTATTTCCATTATATCGCCTTTGACAAAATCTCGGCCGGCCTGAGCGAGGAAGCCGGGCAGGAGTTCCGCTTCAAGGATCAGGAGCAACTGCATGAGGAAATCATCGACGCCGGCATCGCCAAGATTTACCAATCGCACTTGGATGTTGCCGCGACCATCGCCGAGCAACAAGACGTCGCGCTTACCTGCGAGCTGCTCGAAGGCAAGCCCTATCACGTCATCAGCCAATATCTCGAACGCGCGAACGCCAGCCTGCTGCTGCTCGGCAAGACCGGCATTCATGCCGATGCGTCACTCGACATCGGCGGCAATGCGGAGAATCTGTTGCGCATGGCGCCATGCCATATCTGGTTCTCGCAGCTTACCTACGCGCCACCGCTCGAAGCCGTGGCGGAAGAGACGATCTCGTGGAGTGAGGAGGCCGAAGAGAGCATGCAGCGCGTACCCGAAACAGCGCGCAAAATGGTGCGCATCGCGGTCCTGCGTTATGCCCAGGAGAGCGGCCACACCGTTATTACTTCGCAAGTGATGGCCGAGGTCACCGAGCGTTTCTGTCCGTCGCGCGGCGGCGGCATGGAGGCCGAGATGGAAATGACCTGGTCCGAGCCGGCCCGGCGCCTGCTCGATTCGGTGGGCGATTCGGCGCACGCCGCCAGCATTCGACTGCGCGCCGAAAAGCGGGCCCGGCGCGGCGGCAGCAACGACGTGGCGGCCGAGCATATCCGCCCCTTCCTCGGCGAAGAGGCGCCTGGCGAGATCAATTGGAACGCCGCCGCCCTGGCCCGCCTGGCGCGCGTTCCCGAAATGGTGCGCGATCCCGTACGCCGGCGTATCGAAGCCCATGCGGTGGAGGCCGGTGCGGGCGAGATCACGCTTGAAATCGCCGAGGCGGCGATATCCGAATCGCGTCAATCGATGCAGGGTGCGATGCAGGCCGGCGGCCATAACGCACCCGGCGGCGAGGCCTAACCATATAATGGCGCGCGCGCTTGAAGCTCCCTTTCTGGTCGCGCTCAACCTGACTCGGCGTTGTAATCTCGCTTGCGCCCACTGTTATCTCGATGCCGGCGCGCGCCAGCGCGGCAGCGCGGACGAACTCTCCACCGCCGAGGTGACGGCGATCCTCGATCAGATCGCCGCGCTCAGCGATGAAACCTTGGTCGTGCTGACCGGCGGCGAGCCGCTGCTGCGCAAGGACATCTATGACATTGCGCGCCATGCCAGCGGGCTCGGCCTGATGGCGGTGCTCGGCAGCAACGGCACCCTGCTCAACGAAGAACGGGTCACCGCCTTGCAGGCGGCCGGCGTGCAGGCGGTCGGGATCAGCCTCGATTCGCTCGATCCCGGCTACCACGACGATTTTCGCGGCCGCGCCGGCAGTTGGGCCGAGACCATGGCCGGCATCGATACCTGCCGACGCGCCGGGTTGATGGTGCAAATTCATTTCTCCGTTACCGACGACAATGCGCGTGAGCTGGACGATATGATCGCCTTTGCGCGGAGCGCCGGCGCGGTCGTGCTCAATGTCTTTTTCATGGTGTGTACCGGGCGCGGCGAATCCGTCACCAATATCTCGCAAGATGTATACGACACGGTTCTCAAACGCGTTGCCGAGGCGGCGCGCGACGAGCAGCAGCTTGTCGTGCGCGCGCGCTGCGCACCGCATTTCAAACGCATGGCGCTCGAGATGGAGCCGCCCCTGCCGCTGACCTTGCGCGATGGCTATGAGGCAGGCGGCTGCCTCGCCGGAACGCGCTATTGCCGGGTGACGCCGGAAGGCGATCTGACCGCCTGTCCTTATATGGAAGAGTCGGTCGGCTCGCTGCGCAGCGATGATTTTCTCACTCTTTGGCGCGACGCCGCGCAATTCCAACAGCTGCGCACACCGGCGCTTCAAGGCCGCTGCGGCGAATGCGAATACGCCAAGCTTTGTGGCGGCTGCCGCGCCCGGCCGCTGGCGCGCGACGGTGAGCTGATGGGCGAGGATTTTTTATGTAGTTATCAACCCAACGGCTCAGCCATCATCGAACCGCTGCTCGCCCCCGCTGCGGCGCTTAACTGGACGCCCGAAGCCGAGACCTGGCTCAAGCGCGTACCCGCCTTTGTGCGCCGCTTCGTCAAACGCCGGGCCGAGGATCACGCACGTGAATTGCACGCCGATACGGTGACGGCGGAACATATGCAAGCCTTGGCCAAGGCCCGCTTTGGCGCGAATGGCCCGCCTGGTGGCTTCTCGCGGCCAGAGCGGCCAAGCATGGAGGGCGGCGCATGAATTACGATGTGGCGGTCATTGGCGGCGGCATCTCGGGCCTGGCCACGGCTTATGCGTTGCGGCAGCGTGGACACCGGGTGGCAGTGCTCGAACGCCAGGTGCGCACCGGCGGCAACGCCATTTCGGAGCGTATCGGCGGATTTCTGATGGAGCATGGGCCAAGTTCGCTCAGCGCCGCCATGCCTGAAGCACAGGCGCTGACGCAGGCGCTTGGCCTTGACAGTGAACGTTCAGAACTCAGCCCGGAGGTGCGCTACCGCTATCTCATGCGCGGCCAACGACTGTATCGCATCCGAGCACATCCGCTTGGTTTCGCGACATCGAACTATCTGCCGCCGAGTGCGCGGCTGCGCATGTTGGCCGAGTTTCTGGTGCCGGCGAAAGCGGGCGGGCCGGAAGAAACTGTCGGCCAATTCTGGTCACGCCGCTTCGGCAGGCAGTTTGCCGAGCTGGTGATCGATCCGCTGGTGGGCGGGCTGTTCGCCGGCGCGGCGGCAGAGCTCTCCATGCCGGCGGTATTTCCGGCGCTGCTGAAAATGGAGCAGCGCTTCGGTTCCGTCAGCCGTGCCGTTCTCGCCAAACGGCGCGCCGGCGGGCGCATGCCGGGCCGGCGTCTTTATTCCTGGCAGGACGGCATGCAATCCCTGCCGGACGCGCTTCGCACCGCCCTTGGGGAGACGGTCAAACTCGGCGTCGCCGTGCGCCGCATCCGCCCAATGGCCTCCGGCTATCGCATTGAATGCGGCGCCGGTACGGTTCAGACGCAATGCGTCGTTCTCGCCACCCAGCCGCATGTTGCCGCGATGCTTCTTGAAGGCCTCGATGCCGACGGCGCGGAGGCGGCCGCGTCGATCGACGCACCGCCGCTCGCCACCGTCTTTCTCGGCTATCGCCGCGCGCAGGTGGCGCATGCCCTGGACGGCCTCGGTTATCTTGCACCGAGCACGGAAAGGCATGCGCTCAGCGGCGCGCTGTTCGCCTCCTCCATGTTCGCCAGGCGCGCACCCGAGGGGCATGTCGCCCTTTCCGCTTATCTCGGCGGCGCCCGGGCGCCGGATTTAGCGCAGGCACCGAGCGAGGAATTGATTGCCATGGCCAAGGCCGAGCTCGGCAATCTCCTCGGCGTTAAAGGCGAGCCGGTTATCGCGCGCAGCCGCCAATGGCCGCGCGGCCTGCCGCAATACCGCATCGGTCACGGCGAAAAGGTTGCGCGTTTGAGAGCCGTCGAAGACAACCGCCCAGGCCTCTTTCTGACCGGCAATTATCTCTCCGGACTCTCGGTGGCGTCGTGCGCCGCATCGGCGAGCGATACGGCCCAGCGCGTGCATGATTTTCTAGCCGAGCGCAGCGGCAGCACCACGCTCACCGATAATGCCGACTCGATTAACGTCCGGCTTGCTTAACCCGTTTTCGCGCAACTCAGCCTCCAGGAAATTAGCTTCTAAGCCAACTGTGCCGCTCGCGCGAATTTATCGGCCGTGCTAAAATTAGCACCAGCGCCAAGCAATACATTACCCGAGACACAGGAGAGCCACGCCCATGGCGGGATCAGAGCGATACGTCGACCTTGAGACCGGACTCGTCAGCCGCAAGATCTTTTTCGACCCCGAGATCTACCAGCTCGAACTTGAACGTATCTTTGCACGCACCTGGTTGTTTCTCGGTCACGAATCGCAAATACCGGAAGCCGGCGACTACATGACGGCTTACATGGGGGAAGATCCCATCCTCGTTTGCCGCGGCAGTGATGGGAAAGTTCGGGCTTTTTTGAACTCCTGTCGCCACAGGGGCATGAAGGTTTGCCGGGCGGATCGTGGCAATGCGCGGCAATTCACCTGCAGTTTCCATGGCTGGACCTATACCAATACCGGCGAGCTCAGAGGCGTGCCACTCGGCGACGAAGTCTATGGCGAGCGCCTGAACAAGGCAAAATGGGGGCTGCTCGAAGTTCCCAAGCTCGCTTCATATGGCGGTATGCTGTTCGGCAATTGGGACGCGGGAGCAGAGTCCCTGGATGATTTTCTCGGCGACCTTCGCTGGTATCTCGACGTTATGATTGAGCGCCAGATTGGCGGGATCGAATTCATTCCCGGTGTCCAGCGCTATTCCCTTAAGGCAAATTGGAAGATCGCAAGCGAAAATTTTGCCGGCGATACCTATCATCTGCCCTACTCGCACGGCTCAATGTTCAAGCTCGATATCCGTCAGATCAACCCGGCCAACCCGAGCTTCGGCGGCAACGAAGCGGATTACTACAATATCGGGCTCGACAATGGTCACGGCATGACCGGCATCGTTTTCGCCGACATACGCTACAAACGCGACCTCGAGCTGGCGAAGGAGTATGGCGCCGAAGTCGTTGAGTATGTCGAGGAATGTCACCAGCGCCTGATCAAGGCATTTCCGAAATCCCAGGCCGGTGTCTATGCGCTTTCGTTCAGCAATATGTTTCCCAATTTTTCGTTCAACGACTTCAGCGCACTGCGCCCCATCGGATTCTATTTGTGGTTGCCCAAGGGCCCGGGTGATCTCGAGACATGGAATTATTGTGCCGTGGACCGGGACGCGCCGAAGATCATCAAGGAGATTGCGCGCCTCGATTACACCCGCATCCAGTCGGTCTCCGGAATCGCCGCCCAGGACGATACCGAGAATTTCGAGCAGGTCACCGAGGCGACACGCGGCGTGGTTGGCCAGCGGCTCGATTTCAATTACCAAATGAATGTCGGCCAGCAGCTGTTGCAAGGACCAGAGGACTGCCCGGGCCGGTTCTCGCCCTATATCTCCGAAACCAATCAGCTCAATTTTTATGGCTATTGGTCCGAGCTTTTCGAAGGCCCCTTATCAGGAAAATCGCATGATTGGCGTCGAGCTACAGCACAGGGTTGAGCAGTTTCTCTATCGCGAGGTTCGCTTGCTCAGCGAGCGCCGCTACGAGGAATGGCTGGATCTGTTCAGCGATGATGCGCGCTATTGGATGCCGGCGCGCGAGACGATTGAGGGGCAGCCCGACGCCGTCTGGGGCGAAGGCGAGATGGCCTTTTTCGACGACGACAAGGAATTCATGACGGCCCGTGTCGAACGCTTGCGCTCATCCCTTGCCCACGCCGAGCAGCCACCGTCGCGCCTGCGCTACTTCGTCTCGAACGTGGAAATCGAAGAGTTGGACGGTGGCGACCTTAATGTCCGATGCAATCTGATGGTCTATCAATCGCGCCTCGAGCGCACTGAAGTAAGCTATGTGGGGCGGCGTGAAGACCGGCTGTGCGCGTCCGGAGAATCCTGGCAAATCAAAAGCCGCAAGATAATTCTCGACCAAACCCTCGTGCCGCGCACATTGTCTATATTTCTGTAGATTAAGCGGTGTTCCGCACTAAGTCGTGATGCCGAGATAGGTGTGCTGCACTTCGTCATTCTCGCGCAGCTCTTTGGCCGGGCCTTCAAGCGCGATCGTGCCGGTTTCCATGACATAGCCCTTTTGCGCCAAGGCGAGCGCGAGGCGGGCGTTCTGCTCGACCAGCACGATGGTGCGGCCGAGCTGGTGCAGATCGCGGATGATCTTGGCAATCTCGCGGCACATGATCGGTGAGAGGCCGAGCGACGGCTCGTCCATCAGAATCAGCTTGGGATCGTTCATCAATGCCCGGCCCATCGCAAGCATCTGTTGCTCGCCGCCCGAAAGGGTGCCGGCCTGCTGCTTGCGCCGCTCCTTTAAGCGCGGAAAATGCTCGAAGACTTCGTCATAGCCTTTTGTGACTGCCGCTTTATCCGTACGCAGATAAGCGCCCATTTCAAGATTTTCCACCACCGTCATGTAAGGAAAGACATGCCGGCCCTCGGGCACATGGGCGATTCCCATTTTGGTGATGCTCTCGGGAGCGGCCCGGTCGATGCGCTCGCCGGCGAATTCGATTTCCCCCGCTGTGACCCGCTTGAGCCCGGAAATGGTGCGCAGGGTGGTGCTTTTACCGGCTCCGTTGGCGCCGATCAGAGTGACGATCTCGCCCTCCTCGACGGCAATCGAAATACCCCGCACGGCGGCGACCTTGCGGTAATGGACCGACACGTCCTTGAGCGAGAGGAGCATTAGAAATCCTCTCCCAGAATATCCTCGGACCCGAGATAGGCCTCGATCACTTCCGGATTCGAGATGATTTCCTCGGGCGAGCCCTCCGCCAGCTTCTGTCCGAAATTGATGACCGTGATGTGCTCGCACACGTCCATCACCGTCTTCATGTCATGCTCGACGAGGATCACGGTAATCCCCCAATCGTTACGCAATTTCCGGATGATATCAGTCATCGTCGCGGTTTCGCTCGGGTTCATGCCGGCGACGGGCTCGTCGAGCATCAGCAGCCTCGGCTCGGCGGCGAGCGCCATGGCGACGTTCAGCGCGCGTTGATGACCATGCGAGAGATTGACGGAAAGCTCATGCTTGACCTCACCGAGACCAATAAACTCGATAATTTCCTCGGCACGTTTTTCGTTCTCAAGCTCCATCTTGCGCGCCGTGCCAAGAATCGCGCCGAAGATGGTTTCCTTGGCGTGCAAATGCCGCGCGATGGAAACGTTGCCCAAGGTATCGAAATCCTCAAACAGGGCTGTGTGTTGAAAGGTGCGCACCGCACCCATCTCCGCAATCGCACTTGGCCGCTTGCCCGCGATCGACTTGCCCTCCAATTTGATGGTGCCGCCGGATGGACGATAGGTGCCGCTGATGACATTAAATAGCGTCGTCTTACCCGCGCCGTTGGGCCCGATGATGCCGCGAATCTCGCCTTCCTCAACATCGAGGTCCAAATCGGAAACGGCCGTGAGGCCGCCGAAATTCTTGCTCAGGTTACGAACCTCCAGGAGCGCCATCGTCACACGCCCCGGCTCGGCCAAAAGGTAGTGAGCCAATTGCGGAAGCGGGCGTAATGCTCGCGCGGCGGCCGGCGGAGCGACGGCAGCAGGCCCTCGATCCCGCCCGGTAGGAAAATCAGCGACAGGATCAGAATGCCACCGAAAATCATCGGCCGCCATTCCGCAAATTCCCGGCTCGCCTCGAAGACGATGGTGAGCAAAGTCACGCCGATCAACGGCCCCCAGAATGTCGCGGCGCCGCCGACCACCACCCAAATAACAACATAAACCATCTCATTGATATTAAAATTGTGAGGACTGATCGCGCCCAGGCGGTAGGCCAGCAGCGCGCCGGCGATCCCGGCGAAGAAACAGCCGACCATGAAGGCGAGAGTACGGTAACGCGCGACGTTCACGCCCATGCACTCCGCCAGCATGTCGTCGGTGTGGATTGATTTCCAGGCATTGCCGATGCGCGATCGGTCGAGCCGCCACATGATGAAGACCGAGACCACCATGAAGGCCATGCAGGCGAAATAATAGTTCACCAAACTGAACAGCTTAAGCCCGAACAGTTCAGGCATCGGAATATTGATAATGCCGCCGGTGCCGCCGAACGGATTATTGGCCTTAATCCAAATCATGCGGATGAATTCACCGAAGGCGAAGGATGTAATGAAAAATCCGAATCCCTTGGTGCGCAGCATTGGGAACATGACCATCGCGCCGATGGCAGCCGTTATGAGACCGGCCAGCGGTATCATGACGATGAAGGGAATACCGGCATGCTTGCCGAGGAGAGCCGCCGCATACGCGCCGACACCCTGGAAGATAATATGCGAGAAGCCCCAATCTCCCGTCGTCGTAACCAGCCGGTAGCTTACCGCCAGAATGACGCTGATGAAGAAAACGGTGGCGGTATCGACGCGCGAAAGCCCCATATGGAACGGAAGAATGCACAGCACCGCAAGGATGGCGATGACCGCCATCCAGCCGCCATATTTTTGCCGCCAGTGAATATTGGCTGCCGCTGGCGTGTCGGCCATGCCACCAGACGCCGAACCGGATGTCGTATCGTTATGGTTTTTCACGGCCCAACAATCCTTGTGGCCGGACGACGAGGGTCAGCGCCATGATGCCGATACCGACCATGGCGGCGATGGTGCTGTCCGCCAGTGTTGTTACGAAGGTGTGAATGAAACCGAGGATGATGGCGGCCACGACCGCCCCGCCGACACTTGCCATGCCGCCGACGACGATGACGATAAAGGCGATGATGACGATCTGGTGGCCCATATAGGGAGTGATGGCGGCGATCGGCGCCATCAGCGCGCCCGCAAGCCCGGCCGATCCGCCGGCGATCGCCATCGCCAGCATCGTCATGTTGCGCACCTTGATGCCCTGCAGCGAAGCCGTTTCGGGATCCTGCGCACATGCGCGCAGCGCTTTGCCGACCTTCACATTGTAGAGGAACCAGCGTAACGCGATCAGCATCGCGATGGCGCAGGGAATGATGATCAGGCGCTGCCAACCGACATGGGCATCGCCGATCTCGGCGGCGCCCATATAGGGCGTGTCGATGCGCTTCATCAGCCCGTGGCCCCAGATTTGCAGCGCCGCGACCTGGAGGACGAGGCCGAGCCCCACAGTCGCCATGAAGCCGGCGAGAATATTCGCGCCGGTTTGCCGGAAAATGATTCGCTCGGTGCCGACGCTCAACAGCGCGACAACCGGTATTGCGACAACCACACCGATCCAGAAGTTCAGACCCCAGAGCTGATAGACCTGATAAACCACATAGGCGCCAATCATATAGAACTCGCCATGCGCGAAGTTCGCCATTTTCATGACCCCGAAAGCCATGGCGAGACCCACCGCGACAAGCGCGTAGACCGAAGACGTCTGTATCGAATTCAACAGAGTCTGGATAAATGTATCGAGATCCATGGATGGGGTCCTAAGTGACGACCGGCGAGTGCTGGAACGATAACTGGAACGAGGGCAGAGCTTCCCGGCATTGAAATGCGCCGTACCTCTGCCTCGGTTTTTAGGGGAACAAGTACCTTTCAGTCAAATTGACGTGTCCCGCCGGGTTGCCGGATCGGCGACCCGGCGGGACTTTCGCGTCAAACGGCGATGCGAACTTCAGCTATTGCCGCTGATGCCACATCTTGCCGCGGGCCTCGACCTCGCCGATGATCGTCGCCTTGTGAGCTTCGAACCAGGGCTCGAAGCGCTGCATGTCGACAATGCGCTTGCATTTGCAGTCCAGGCTGAACTCGGTCGTCGGCACCGGCTGGGACATCATGTTCCTGATACCCCACATGTCTTCGCCGGTAATCGTCGCCGGACCCTCAAGGGTCATCACCCAGGGGTTGGAGCGGATCGCTTCGATCACCGCATCCGGCTCGAGCGTGCCCGCCTTCTCAACGCCATCCGCCCAAATTTGCAGGGTCGGAACATAGAGCCAGTCGATACCGGTCATCGGCGAGCCAACATCCTCGGGACCGCCGGGGCCGTAGCGCGCTGTCCAGTTCTCGGCGAAGTTGGCCTGCATGGACGGAGCGCCGAACCAGGGATCGTCAAAGGTCGGATAGCTCTCGAAACCTTTGACCTTGTCGGCCCATTCAGCCGGCACCTTCGGCAAAACCGTGCTCCACTCAATATAGTTGGCCGAGACCGGGCCTTCGAAGCCTTGCAGGTAAAGCTGTTCCATGATCAGCGGAATGTAATCCGGCCAGGTGATGTTGAGGGCCACATAATCCGGCTTGGCGGCCAGAACGGCCGTTACAACCGGCGCGAAATCTGCCGTATCAGCGGCGAAATGCGAATCATAGACCACTTCCCAGCCGGCTGCCTTCGATGCGCCGACCTCGAACGCCTGCCCGACCTCGGCCGCCGGATCCTGCTGCGAGATAACCGCCATGGTCTTCAAATCGGGATAGATCGATTTGATATAGAGCGGACGCATCATTTCGCCGCGCGGATATACGTCCGTACCGGCGATGGTATAGGGCCGTGTCGGATTGATGTCGGCGGTCGACAGCGGTGCGTAGAACACGCCGGCTTCCGTCAGGAACGGAATCTGCGAATCACCCGTGGTGCCGCCGATACCGGTGATGAACTTAACATCGTTTTCGAGAACGAGCTTGCGGGCGCCTTGGAGCGCTTTACTCGCGATGTACTCGTTATCATACAGGTGAAGCTCGATCGGACGGCCCAACAGGCCGCAACCGGCGTTGCGCTCATCGACCCACATCTGCAAGCCGGTTTTGCCCGGCAGGCCCCAGCCCGCTGTGGCGCCCGAAAGTGCCACGTTAAAGCCGACGCCGATGGGATCGCCGGACGGTGCCGGGCAATCCGCCGCATGGGCCGCCGGCGCAGCCATCGCCACGCCAAGCGCCAGCGCCGCTGGCGCCAGCCATTTACCTAATCCTCGGAATTTCATCTTTCTCCCTCCATGTTGCTTAAAACGGCTCGTTATTATGTACGTTTAGTGTCTTGTTCTTAAGATAAACGAGCTCATTCGCCTGATTATCGCGAAATGATGTTCATATAAGTTACGATATTTTCATTGTATTGTATTTGTCAAACGAATAGCCAATTGACTCCAAATCGCTGCGCCATTCAGGATGCGGCTAACAAAAAACAGGCATGGCGCAATCGCCACCGCCAAAACGGGAGAAGAATAATGGCGCGAAATCCGGAGCACGATATTCTCTTCGAGCCGATCGAGATCGGCCCAAAAACCATGAAAAATAGATTTTGGCAGCCGCCGCACTGCAATAGCGCTGGCTCTGATCGCCCCGGTACGCAGGCGGCCTTTCGCGGCATGAAGGCGGAGGGCGGCTGGGGCGCTGTGTCGATCGAATATACCAACATCCATCCGGAAGCGGATGATGCGCCGCATTGCGCCGCCCGCATGTGGGACGAAGGCGATGTCATCAGTTTTCGCCATGTGACGGACAGCATCCACAAGCACGGCGCGCTCGCCGGCGTGCAACTCTATTACGCCGGGCTGCATGCCCAGTGCGGCGAATCCCGTGCCGTCAGCCGCGCGCCGAGCGCGGCGCCTTCGGAGGCCATTCCCTTGGCCAGCGTGCGCGAAATGGATGAAGACGATATCAAGGCCATCATCCAAATGCATGTCGACGCTGCCATACGTTCGCGCGATGCCGGTTTTGACATTATCGAAATCCTGTTTTCGGATTCGATGATCGCCAATCAGTTCCTCCAGCCCTACTACAACAAACGATCCGATAACTATGGCGGTTCATTTGAAAACCGCGCCCGCTTTGGCCTTGAGGTTCTCGAAGCGATCAAAAACGCGGTCGGCGACGACTGCGCCGTCGGCAACCGCTATTCGGTCGATACCATGGACGGGCCGGACGGCCTTGAGGTTTGGGACGAAGGAATCAAATTTATTGAGCTCTGTTCCAAGGAAGGTCTGTGCGATGTATGGGACCTGAAGGTCGGGCGTTATTCCGAACTTGGGCTGGAGATTGCACCGTCGCGTTCGACCAGTGCGAATTACATGGCACCCTGGATCAAAGAAGCCAAGAAGGCGGCCAAGGCGCCGGTGGTGAGTGTCGGGCGGATGACCAGCCCGGACGAGATGGTGCAAATTCTGAAATCCGGCCAGGCCGACATTATCGGCGCGGCGCGGCCCTCGATCGCCGATCCGTTCCTGCCGACCAAGATCGACGAAGGCCGCACCGAGGACATCCGCGAATGCATCGGCTGCAATATCTGCCTGTCGCGATGGTGGCAGGTGGTGCCGCTGATCTGCACACAGAATGCCGCCGCGATGGAGGAATACCGGCGCGGCTGGCATCCGGAAAAATTCAAACAGACTGAAGAGCCGTGCTCGGTCCTGGTGGTCGGCGCCGGCCCGGCCGGCATGGAGTGCGCCCGGGTGCTCGGCGAGCGTGGCTATGATGTGCACCTGCGCGAAGCAGCCGACGAGATTGGCGGGCGGATGCGCGATATCCAGCGCTATCCCCATCTGGCCGAATGGGGCCGGGTGACGAGCTACCGCCAGGGCCAGCTCGAGCGCCTCGGCAATGTCGAAGTGCATACCGGCATCGGCGAGATGAGCGCCGACGATGTGCTCACCTACGGCGCCGACAAGGTGGTGATCGCCACCGGTGCAAGCTGGGCAACGGATGGATTCGGCGCCGTTAGCATGGCGCCGCTGGCGGGCGCCGACGCCGCGCTGCCGCAGATCTGCACGCCGGAGCAGGTGATGGCCGGCAAGGAAACCGGCGACCGGGTGGCGGTGCTCGATTATGAGGGCTATTTCACCGGTGTCGGCATGGCCGAGCTGCTCGCCGATCAGGGCAAGCAGGTCAGCATCGTCACAAATTGGGACACCGTCGCGCCGCATTGCATCTATACGGAAGAAATTCACGATATCCGCCGCATGATGCATGAGAAAAAGATTGCCCAGCACACCCTGCATTTCGCCGATGGCATTGAAATTGGCAATGATGTCAAGCTGACGATCTTCTATCTCTACCGCGACGGCCCTGAGCGCACGATGGCGCCAAAAGCCGGCGAATACACCCGCCGGGCCGGCACCGAAGTGACGGAAATCGCCTGCGATAGCGTCATCCTGTGCACGGCGCGCAACAGCAATGACGGGCTGTTCCGCGAGCTTAAGGCGCGCAAACCCGAATGGGCCAGCGAGGGAATCCAAGCGGTCTATCAAATCGGCGATTGCCACGCACCGCGCCTGATCGCCAATTGCGTGTTCGATGGCCACCGTCTGGCACGGGAATTCGAATCGGAAGACCCGCAATATCCCCTGCCGTGGATCCGCGAGCGCCAGGTTTGGGGCCACGAAACCTACCCGAAGTTGATTGGCTGATACCGAACGCCGCCAAGCGGCCTGGAACAGTTGACCAACCCCAAATTCGTTGTGCACAATATGAAATGATTGTGCACAATATGAAATGCGCCGATCAAGAAATTGGCAAGCGGCTGAATGGCACTTGGCGCGCTTGGTCTCGTGATATTTGAAAAACCAACAAGGGAGCTACAGCAATGCTGGACTACACAGAACTTAAGAATAAAGAAGGCCTCGAGCCATGGCCCGCAATGGCCGATTTGCCGTTCGTGAACGTGCTTGAAGGCAACCCGGAGCATATCGGACGCTTTGATGTCGGCGGCTTCGGCTATCGCACCATGGCCGGTGTCTGGCAGTGCACGCCGGGCAAGTTCGAATATACCTATCCGGGCGATGAGATTTGCACGATTTTGGAAGGCAAACTCATAACCACCGATGAAGACGGCAAAACACATGAATATGGCCCCGGCGATATTTTCTATACCCGCAAGGGCGAAGTCGCGACTTGGGAAATTCTCGAGACGATTTACAAAGTCTTCTACATTCATGATCCCGACGCCGAGCAGCTCTCTGAGAAAGCTGCATAACTGCAAGGCCTGACCATTCGAGTAGAGGCGCGGGGCGCCTTCGCCGCCCGGCGAAGCGCGCGTCCATGCTTGAACAAATTGGAATCAACAAGAATAAGATTTTGAGCCCCCGCCAAGGAGATAAAGATGGCCCGCGATCCCCGCTATGATGTGCTTTTCACGCCGATTAAGATCGGTCCGAAAACTGCGAAAAACCGCTTTTATCAAGTGCCTCATTGCAACGCCATGGGCTATACGGAGCATCATGGCGACGTTGCCCATCGGCGCATGAAGGCGGAAGGCGGCTGGGGGATCATCTCGACCGAGCAATGCTCGATCCATCCAAGCTCAGATTGTGCCCCCTTCGCGGAGCGGCGTCTGTGGAACGACGAGCATTCCACCCAACTGCGCGAGTGGGTCGATACCATGCACGAGTTCGGCGCCTTGGCCGCCTGCGAACTGGTCCATAACGGCGTCGGCATGGGCAACCGCAAGACCAAGGAATATCCGATGGGCCCGTCGAACAACATGGTCCACTATAATTGGGACCCGATTATGGGCCGCAAAATGGACAAGGCGGACATTCGCGAATACCGCCGCTGGCAAGTGGAAGCTTCCAAGCGCGCGGTCGATGCCGGTTTCGACCTTGTCTATGTCTATGCGGCGCACGATATCGCCCTGGCGCAGAGTTTTCTCTCGCCCCATTCCAACCATCGCACCGACGAATATGGCGGCAGCGTCGAAAACCGCGCACGTCTGATCGGCGAGCTGCTCGAGGACACCAAGGAAGCGGTCGGCGACAAGGCGGCGGTGGTGTTGCGCCTCGCGGTCGATGAGATGCGTGGGCCTGACGGCATTCAATGGCAAGAAGAAGGCCAGGCCGTGGTCGAGATGTTCGCCGATCTACCGGATATGTGGGACGTCAATATCAGCGATTGGGCGGAAGATTCCGCAACCTCGCGCTTTAGCGCCGAGGGCAACCAGGAGCCCTATGTTGCCTTCGTTAAACAACATACCGACAAACCGGTGGTGTGCGTCGGGCGCTTTACCTCGCCGGATACCATGGTCTCGCAGATCGAGCGCGGCATAACCGACATGATCGGCGCGGCGCGGCCCTCGATTGCCGATCCGTTCCTGCCCAACAAGATCGAGGAGGGGCGCAATGAAGACATCCGCGAATGTATCGGCTGCAATATGTGCGTCGCGGCCGAAAATTCCGCCAGCCTGTTCCGCTGCTCGCAAAATCCGACCGCGGGCGAGGAATGGCGGCGCGGCTGGCACCCGGAAAATATCGCTAAAAAAGGTTCCGACAATGGCGTTCTGATTGTCGGCGCCGGGCCGGCCGGATTGGAGTGCGCGCGCGCGCTCGGTCTGCGCGGCTATGACGTGCATTTGGTCGACGCGCGTGACGAGGTCGGCGGGCGGGTTAATTTTGAAGCCAGCCTGCCTGGCCTCTCCGAATGGGGCCGGGTGCGCGATTACCGCAAGGGCCAGATCGACAAGATGAAGAATGTCGAAATCCATACCGGAACCACACTCTCGGCCCAGGATATTCTCGACTATGGCGCCGAGATCGTCGTTATGGCGACCGGCTCGACCTGGCGCCGCGACGGCTGCGCCTACACAAATGCCCACGCCATACCGGGCCACGACGGCAAGCGCGTCTTCACCCCCGACGACATCATGAATGGCAAGAAAATCGAGGGGCCGGTGGTCGTGTTTGATGACGATCACTATTATATCGGCGGCGTACTTGCCGAGAAGCTGCGTGCCGAAGGCAATGAGGTCACCATCGTGACACCGCTGATGGAGCTCTCGCGCTGGACCGAATACACCCTTGAGGTGGAGAAAATTCAAAGCCAGATTCTCTCTCAGGGCATCAAACTGATCAAAGACCACAACATCGTCTCGATCGGCGACAACAACATCGAAATCGCCAATGTTTACCATCCGGCGATACGCGAGAATTTAAGCTATCAGTCGCTCGTTCTGGTCGGCTCGCGGGTGCCGAACGATGGGCTCTATCAGGAGCTGGCGGCCGATCCGAAAAAACTGGAACAGGCCGGCATCACGCAACTCACCCGGATTGGTGATGTGACGGCGGCGAGCACGATTCAGTTCGCCGTCTATGAAGGCCATCGATTTGCTCAGGAGCTTGACGGCGCGGCGGTTGGCGACGTGCCCTACAAGTTGGAGCATGTGCAGCTCGAAAGCGCCATGGCGGCAGCCGATTAGATAAAATTTCCGGGGCGCTTGGCGCCGCTCAGGCGCCCCACACTTCTTTCAAGACGCGCAACCAATTCTCGCCGAGCATTTTGCGCGCTTTTTTCTCCGACCAGCCACGCTTTAGCATCGCTTCCGTCAGGTTGGGATATTCGCCAATAGTGCGCATCCCTTGCGGGTTGATGATCTCGCCGAAGGCAATCAGCTCGCGGCCATCGCCCTTGTCATGCACCAGCCAGTCGAAAAACGCCTTGTCCTGATCCTGGGTGAAATCGGTGCCGAAGCCGACGCAATCCTCGCCCACCAGATTAATCACATAATCCATCGCCTCGACATAATCATCGACGGTCGATTCTGTGCCGCGGCGGAGAAAAGCGGGAAACATGGTGACGCCGATAAAGCCGCCCTGATCGGCAATAAACTTCAACTGCTCGTCCGATTTATTACGCTGATGCTCTTTCAGGCCAGACGGCAGGCAGTGCGAATAGGCCACCGGTTTCTTTGAATGACGAATGGCGTCTTCGCTTGTCATCGCGCCGACATGGGAAAGATCGACCAGGATGCCGACGCGGTTCATCTCATCAATGGCGTCACGGCCGAAATCGGACAATCCTTTGTCGATGCTTTCGTAACAGCCCGAGCCGACAAAGTTCTGCGTGTTGTAGGTGAGCTGCATGATGCCGACACCGAGCTCCTTGAAGATCGAGAGATATTCAATTCGGTCCTCGATGCCGCTGGTGTTCTGCCAGCCAAGGATGATGCCGGTTTTGCCTTGCTGTTTGGCGCGCGTGATATCGGCCGTGGTTTTGACTTGTAGAAGAAGATCGTCATTGGCTTCGAACATGCGCTTCCACTGGGCGATATTATCCATCGAACCGCGGATGCCTTCCCACACCGAACAGGTGCAGTTCGCCGCCGTGAGGCCACCCTTGCGCATGTCCTCGAAAATATCGCGGCTCCAATTGGAGATCACCAAGCCATCAATCACTAATGCATCTTTGTGCAAATTATTATTCGTCACGATACGCTCCCAAAAAATTCTGCTCAGCCGCTTCGATTATGCGCCGCCGCGTCTTACGGCGAAAGTCAAAGCTCTCTTGAAATATCGATTTATCCGATTCCGCGTAGGCACTGGTGGGGTGTGGGCGTTAACCCGCCTTTCATAGAATCAGCGCACGATCACTACCATCGCGTTAGGGCCCTCTTTTACTTGTAAGGAGACGCCGGTGTACTTCCGCCCCGTGACTATCCTGTTTGCAGCCGCGGCGTTCATCCTCACCGCCTGCGGAACGCCGGCGCCGACGCGCCAGGCGCCCGGCGATGCCCTCGCCCGCCTGGAAAGCCACTACCGTCTGTTCAAACCGTCGGGCGAAGCGCCCTACAAGACAATTCTCTTTTTCCACTCGGGCAGCGATCTCGCCTGGTATCCGGCGCAAGCTACCTATATCGAAAATATTGTCGCGCATGGCTATGCGGTGGTGTTCGTCGATATGTACTCAGGCCGTGGCCTGCACGGCAAGGCGGTGCGCAACGGCGCCCTGTTGCCGCCGGAGATCGCCGGAGATGTGATGGTCACGCTCGATTGGGCACGGCAACAAAGCTGGATCGACAACGAACGCATCGCCGCCTGGGGAATTTCCCTCGGTGCTGCCGGCATCATGGATGCGCTGACGCTCTCCGGCCCGGGCGGAATGCCAAGCGGCCTAACCACCAAACCACCCGGCGGCGCGAGTGGATTGAAAGCGGCAATTGTGCTGTCGCCGTGGTGCTCGGACGATGTCATGGGGGTTGAACTAACCGCCTCGCGAGACGCCGATTTCAGCGCTGCGGTGCCGCTGCTCGCTATCCTGCCGGGTGGCGATAACATTTCCGACGGCGCTCTCTGCAAGGAGATCTTCACGCGCAACAGGGCGAATGGCGCGACGGTAGAAATACAAAACTACCCAGGCGCCGGACATACCTTCGCGCAAACACTGGATGACTACGGCAATCCGTTCGGCGATTACAACGCCACCCTCGCCGCCGACGCCGAAGCGCGTATCTTTGAATTTCTCGCCGAACGCCTGAACTAAACGCGCCGGCTAATCCGCCCCCGCCGCTTGCGCATCAAGCGCGCGCAGGATCACTTCCGGCGTTACCGGGATGTCGCTGATATCGAGATCAAGCGCGTTGTTGATGGCGTTGACAATCGCCGGGATCGGGCTGTTGGCGACCATTTCGCCGACGCCCTTGGCGCCGAACGGACCGCTCTCGCTCGGGAACTCCAACAGCTCACACTCGACCTCCGGCATTTCGGCGACACCCGTCATGCCATAATTGAGGAAATCGAGTGGTGCGTGCTCGGTGGTCGGGTAATAGGGCGCCGTGGTTTCGCACAGGGTATGACCAATCGCCATCCAGGCGCCGCCGACGATCTGGCCTTTGACCAGCTCGGGATTGATCTGGCGGCCGATTTCATAGGCGCTTTTAAGGCTGAGCACTTCGACCTCGCCGCTCTCGGTATCGACCTCCACTTCGGCCACCGTGCAGGCATGTGCCTGGGTCGAGTGCGGATCGCTTTCGCCGGTCTCGGGATCCTGCGGGCTTTTCGGCACCAGGAAAAGGCCGCGCCCGGCGATGGTTTTGCCAAACTGGAAGGTGCCGGCCTGGACCGTCTCGGCGATGGAGACGGATTTCGCCTCGACGCCCTTGACGTGGATATTGCCCTTGCCGTCCGTATCCAAATCGGCCGCGCTCACTTCGAGCATCTCCGCCGCCACATCGAGCATGGCGCTACGCGCTTCCTTGGCCGCCGCGATCACGGCGTTGCCAGCGCGGTGCGTGGTGCGGCTCGCGCCCGTCCCACTGCAATGGGGACCGGTATCGGTATCGCCGGTATCGATGATCACTGTCTCGAGCGGCACGCCGAGTGCTTCCGCCGCGATCTGCGTCATCACCGTCTTCAGCCCCTGGCCGAGATCGACGCTCGACATGGCAATGACGAAATTGCCGCTCGAAGTGGCATGGATCAGCGCCCCGGTCGGATCGCCGCCGAGATGCATGCCAATCGGATAGCTCACCGCCGCCATGCCAGTACCGCGTTTTTTTGTCATCTCAGTTGCCCAATCTTTTCTGTGACGACATTTGCTTGTAGTCCTCGGGCAGTTCCTTGCCCGAAAGGCGCGCCGTTGCCTGGATGGTTTCGACCAGGGCGGCGTCCCAAACCTCGCGCCGGTGCGCTTTCATATCGCCATTGCGAAAGGCGTTCTTGAGACGCAATTGCCAGGGGTCCATACCGATTGCCTTGGCGATCCGGTCCATCTGCATTTCGATGGCGAACGAAGCCGGCATCACGCCGAAGCCGCGCATCGCCGCCGACGGCGTGCGGTTGGTGAAGACGCAAAAGACATCGGCCCAGACATTGGGCACCGTATAGGGCCCGGGCATGTGCGAGGCATGCTTGAACGCGCCATATATAGAGTTGCGCAAATAGGCGCCGACGTCCTGATGGGTGGTGACGTAGCGCGCGACAATGCGGCCATCCTGCATGACGCCATCCTTGATCGACACGCGCCAGGCGGCGCGGGTCGAGGAGACGGTCATCTCGTCTTCGCGGGTGAAACGGTATTTGACCGGGCGTTTGGATTTCATCGCCGCCAACAAGGCCATCGGTTCGATCGCCATATCGACCTTGCCGCCGAAGCCACCACCGGCGGTGCCGCCGATCAAATGCAGACGCGCCGGCGATATGCCGGCGATCTCGGCGGCGTTGTTGCGCGTGTTGGAAAGCGATTGGCTGTTGGTATAAAGCGTGAAGCGCCCGTCGCTGCCCGGCACCGCAACGCAGCCGGCGGTCTCGATCGGCGCCTGCTCGATCGGCCGGGTGTTATAGACATGCTCGACAATGTGATCGGCCTCGGCAAATGCCTTTTCGGCATCGCCGAAACGGATCTGCGCCGCCGCGTGATCGTCGGGAAAGAGATAGTGATTGTCGGGCCAGCAGTCGAACAGGATCGGCGCGTCATCTGCCAGCGCCGCCTCGACATCGAAAACGGCCGGCAGTTTTTCGTAAGTTACCTTAACCTTGGCCGCGCCGTCCTCGGCCTGTTTCAGGCTTTCGGCAACGACAGCGACAATCGGCTCGCCTTTCCAGCGCACCTTGTCGAGCGCCAGGATCGGCTCGGCGCCGGGCGCGATGCCGACCGCCTCAAAATGGGTCCAGACTTTCGTTGCCGGCACGTCTTTATAGGTCAGCACACAAACCACGCCGTCGGATTGCTCGGCCTTCGAGGTGTCGATATCGACAATGCGGGCATGCGCCACCGGGCTGCGGTGCACCTTGAGATGCAGCATGCGCGGCACTTTGACGTCTTCGTAATAAACCGTCTGGCCTTTGACGTGACTTTCCAACTCGCGCAGCGTCACCGGTTGACCAACCGCATGCCCCGCTTCGATTTGATGTTTTTCGTTCATCCGCCGTCTCCCCCCTTGGCCAGCTTTCCGGCCGCGCTTTGCACCGCTTCGATGATCGGCAGATAGCCGGTGCAGCGGCACAGATTTCCCGAGATCGCTTCCATAATATCGTCGCGGCTCGGCGTCGGATTTTCATCGAGCAGCGCTTTGGCGCTGATAATCATGCCCGAGGTACAAAAGCCGCATTGCGCCGCCGAATGCTCGACGAAACTCTCCTGGATGACGCCAACGCTGTTGCTTTCATTGAGCCCTTCCAGCGTCGTCACCTCGGCGCCCTCGAGCCGGCTCAGCGGCAACAGGCAGGCGAGGGCCAGTTCGCCATCGACCAGTACCGAGCACGCACCGCAACCGCCTTGCGTGCAGCCATCCTTGACCGTGTTGTAATCGAGCTTCTCACGCAGCACCTGCTGCAGACTGGTGAGACCGTCGGCGGCAAGATGTTCTTCGCGGCCATTGACGGTGAGCTGAACCAGTTTGGCCGTCATGCCGCCGCTCCTTCTTCTTCGATGCCCGCGGCTTGCGACAGCGCCCGGCCGACATAGACGCCGACCATGCGCCGGCGGTACCAGGCGCTGGCGACGGGATCATCGGCGGGCGCGCAATTCTCTTCCGCCGCTGCCGCTGCCGCACCAATGGCTTCTACCGTAAGCGGCTTTCCGACCAGCAGTTCTTCCGCCGCAACGGCGCGCATGGGATGTTCGCCGGCGCCGCCAAGAGCGATACGCACCGCCGATACCGTGCCGTCACCTTCCAGCTCAATGCGCAGCGCGACCGAGACCACGGTTGGTCCGCCAAAACGCTGGCGGGCGCATTTCAAGAACAGAAGTTTACCTTCGGGGTGCGGACATTCGATATGGGTGAGCAGCCCCGGCGCGCTTCCGCCATCTGCGTAGAATTCCGCCAGATCGATATGCTGCGGCCCGTTCGGTGTGGCGAAGACAAGCACCGCATCCATTGCCAACAGTACGGCGGCAACCGTGCCGTAAGGTTGGCGGGCGAATATATTACCGCCGACCGTAGCCAGGTTTCTAAGCGCCGGGCCGCCGACGCGGCGCGCCGCCTGGCGCAGCGGTGCCGGCAAATCCGAAGTGGCCAGATCGCGCATGCTAACGCCGGCGCCGAGACGCAGGACACCGTTATCCGCCTCGATTTGATCGAGGCCGAGATGCTGAATATCCATCACATAAGCGCTGTTCGGCACGGACACCAGGCGCGGACCGGCGCACTCAATGCAGGCAATGCCGCGGCCGCGTTTACCCCGGCAGGTGCCGCAACGCATGGCACTGGTGCCGCCAGCGATAATCGCCATCGAGCGGCCATGCGCCGCCATTAATTCTCCCGCTTCGCCAAGCGTACGGGGAAGCAAATATTCCGCCATTCTGTCCTTCCATAACGGGATGCTGAATCCTGGCGGTTAATCTATAGCGGAGCGGTGAACTATTCATTGACCTGTATCAAGGGAGCGCCTCGGCAATCGCGGCAGCGAACGGCGTTTCCTTAAACTCCGGCAAGGCCGCCCGGAGCTTGGCGCCGTCGATGGCGTGTGGTTGACGCCAGAGATAGGACATCTCGGCAACCTCGCGCATTTGCGGCATCGCCAAACCAAGCAGATGGATCAACGGCCAATAGAGACCTTTGACCTTCAGTTTTCGCCCGGCGCTTTCGCCCATGGCGTCGATCAACATGCGCCCAGTCAGGGCATAGCCCGGAAAACCAAATTGCTCAAATGCGCCGAAACTGGCCCTTTTTTCCGCCAAAACCGCCATGGCGCGCGCCATATCGGGCAAGTAAGCCCAGGCATGCATGCGGTCGAGCGGGCCGGGATACATCACCCGTCCATCGGCAATATGAGCGGCGATATAGCTGTCGAACCAATTGCCGGTCTTCCTTCGCTCGATAAAATCGCCCGAGCGGAGGATGACCGTGCGCACGCCATCTTCGGCTGTAGCGGCGAAAACCCGCTCCATCTCCTGCCTGAGACGGCCCTTTCGGGTGGTCGGCGCGATCGGCGTCG
>CAYSDJ010000002.1:44616-147196 GCA_964429775.1 uncultured Rhizobiaceae bacterium | reverse complement strand
AGCGCTGCAACCCGCACCCGCATAATTTCACCGACCGCCTGTTCCGCCCCGGCGATCAGGCCTTCTTCGACGTCATTCAATCCTATATGGGCTATCGCACCTGCTACTACCGCACCATCAATGTCGGGCGCGCCACCGATTCGCAGAATGACGCCTATAAGCAGGCACGCGAATGGATCGACGCCTCGATCAATATGATCCGCCCCGGTGTCGGCACCGACCAGGTCGCCGCCTGCTGGCCGACGGCCGAGCAACTCGGCTTCGCCAACGAGATGGAATGCTTCGGCCTCCAATTCGGTCACGGCCTCGGCCTCTTCCTGCACGAACGCCCGATCATCAGCCGCCTCGTTTCCATGGATGCGCCGATGGAAATCAAGGAGGGCATGGTCTTCGCATTGGAGACCTACTGCCCGGCCAGCGACGGCTTCTCAGGTGCGCGTATCGAGGAGGAAGTGGTGGTCACCGACAAGGGCTGCCGCATCATCACCTTGTTCCCGTCGGAGGAACTGCCGGTGGCGAATGCTTATTGAGGCATGATCAGCCAAGTAGAATAAAAAAAAGCCCCCGCCGATATAACCCGGCGGGGGCTTTTGGTTTCGTCTTTTTGTCTCCCAGGTCAGTGCATCTTTTCGCCGAGTTCGCGGATCGAGTTTTCGATCATTTGGTCGGCACGGGCTTCGTCGAGATTGTCCTTGATCAGACGCGCTGTCGCTTCGACGGCGAGCGCGGCGGCGGTTTCGCGCACTTCTCTGAGCGCGTCCGTCTCGGCCTGGGAGATGCGCTGCATGGCGGCTTCCTCGCGCCGGCGCATGGTTTCTTCCAGGGCGCTCTTGGCCGCATTGGCGTGGCGCTCGGCCTCGACCTTGGCATGCTCGACCATTTGGCGCGCTTCGTCCTCGGCCTCGCGGCGTTTGCGCTCATATTCGGCCAGCACGCCTTGCGCTTCTTCTCTGAGGCGCTTGGCTTCGTCGAGCTCGGCCTGGATTTTCTCGGCCCGGGTATCGAGGATGTTTTTGATCGCCGCCCAGGCCTTGCGCCCGAACACACCGAAGAAGGTGACGAATGCGATCAAAATCCAGAAGCTGGCATCCTCGGTGATCGAGCTGCCGGCGATGACGAAAGCAAAGGCGGCAACCAGCAGCCAATTCTCAGGCACCTTGGCCATGCGTTGAAGCTTGCCCATGGTCCTAGCCCTTTCCGTCGACAGCGGCGTTGGCCGCGTCCTGGCTCGGTTCGACGCCGATCAAGCGATCGGTCGCGGCGCGTGCCGCTTCCGCT
This sequence comes from uncultured Rhizobiaceae bacterium, assembly GCA_964429775.1. Classification (GTDB taxonomy): domain Bacteria; phylum Pseudomonadota; class Alphaproteobacteria; order UBA828; family UBA828; genus PTKB01. Next base: position 145,918 of record CAYSDJ010000002.1, on the reverse strand, counting down.
GCCACTTCGCGCACGCTGGAGAGCGCCTGCTGGCGCGCCTCGCGGATGCGGCCTTCGGCCTGTTCCTGCTTTTCGGCCAGTTCGGCATCGAGGCGGGCGCGTTGTTCCGCCGCCTTTTTGTCGAGCTCGGCCTGGGTTTCGGCAAGCAGTTGATGCGCCTTGGAGCGCGCTTCGGAAAGCGACGCTTCATAGGCCTTAACCGCTTCTTCCGCACCCTGCTTGAGCTTCTCGGCCTCGGCCAAATCATCCTCGATATGTTTCTGGCGTTGCTCCAGAACACGGCCGATGCGCGGCAATGCAAAGCTCCACATCAGTGCCAAGAGAATGACAAAGGTGACGACGAGCCAGAATATTTGCGGCGCGTAATCAGGAATCTCTAGCTGTGGCATGTTTCCTCTCCGTCCCAGACGCCGGCGCGGCGGCAGGCAGCCGCCAACGCCGGTGTATTAAACGGCCTCAGCTGCCAAACAGAATGATGAAGGCCATGACGAGCGCGAACAGCGCGATCGCCTCTGTCAGCGCAAAGCCGAGCAGCACGTTACCGAACAGCTTCGGTGCGGCGGCCGGGTTACGGCCGGCGGCGGAGACGTAGTTGCCGAAGATGATGCCGATACCGACGCCGGAGCCGGCCACGCCGATGGTGGCAAGACCGCCACCGATGAGTTTGCCAAGCATTGCTGCTGAATCAACGTCCATGTTCTCGTTCCCTTGATTGTGTTCCGTGAATTGAGGTGTAAGTCCTTGGTTCCTACTCGTGGTGCAGGAATATTGCGTCGCGAATATAGAGGCAGGTCAGAATGGCAAACACATAGGCTTGCAACACGGCGACCAGAAGTTCGAGCCCATAGAGCGCGATGATGAAGGCGAATGGCAAGAAGCCGAAAAAGCTGAGCGCGAAGACGAAGCCGCCGAACACATGCAGGATGCTGTGTCCCGCCATCATGTTGGCGAACAGGCGCACCGCCAGGCTGATCGGGCGCGCGATATAGGAGACGATTTCAATCGGCACGAGGAGCGGCGCCATCCACATCGGCACGCCGGGTGGCAGGAAGAAGGTCAGGAATTTATGCTTGTGAATGATGATGGCCAGGATCGTCACGCCGACAAACACCACCAGGGCAAAGGTGATGGTGACGATGATATGGCTGGTAAAGGTAAAGCTGTAGGGGATCAGGCCGAGGAGGTTGCCGAACAGCAAAAATGTGAAAAGGCTGAAAACAAACGGGAAAAAGCGTTTGGCCGCGCGCCCGCCGACAATATCGCCGAGCATTCGCGCGACAAGCTCATAGAGCATTTCGACGACGGACTGTAAGCGGCCCGGCACCATGCGTCCGCGCCCCATGCCGAGCGTGGTCAGGAAGAAGATGACGCCGACCGCCGCCACCATCATCATCGATGAGTTGGTGAACGATGCGTCGAACCCACCCAGGTCGATCTCCACCCAACGCTGGATCGCAAACTGATCCAACGGACCGTGATGTTCTGCGCCGCCTGACGCTGATTCTGCCGATGCCACGGGGCTGCCGCTCCTTTATTCGTCTTCTTTTACCGGCGGCGTGCCGCCCTTGCTTCGTTCTTGCCGCTCTAGCTCGGCGCCATATCGTCTTGCCAAACGAAAAGCGTTACTCAAACCCGCTCCGATACCCAGGAACACAAACACCACCAGCAGCCAGGGTCCGGTACCGAGCCAGTCATCGAGAAACCAGCCGACACCGCCACCAACTGCCAAAGTGGCCGCCATTTCGATCCCGAGATGCACGGATTGTCCAAAGCGAGTGGATGGCATACCGGCACCGTCGGTCTGCTTCCGCTCTTCCTGAACCTGTTTTAGCCTGGAATCGAGTTCCTCAAGTGAAGGCGGTGGCTTGTCATCGCTCATGATAATTCGCTCATGAAAACCAGCCCCCGAATCCAGCCCGTACACGAGCCCGAGTGCGAAAAAGCGGGTGAACCATAGTGTCTGCCCACACCCCTGTCAACCACTTCCAATTATATCGTAATACATTGATATTAAAGGAATAATTGGATTTTTCCGAGGCCCCGTCAGGCGCTCTCGCGCCACTGCTCGGCCTCTGCCAAATCAACGGAAACAAGCTGTGAGACTCCGCGCTCCACCATCGTGACGCCAAACAGCCGATCGACCCGCGCCATGGTCGTGCGGTGATGAGTAACAACGAGGAAGCGGGTGCCGCTTTTTTCCGCCAATTCCGACACCAGATCGCAGAATCTATCGACATTGCTGTCGTCAAGCGGCGCATCGACCTCATCGAGCACGCAGATCGGCGCCGGATTGGTCAAAAAGGCGGCGAAAATGAGCGCCAGCGCCGTCAGCGCCTTTTCACCGCCCGACAGAAGCGTCAGCGATTGCAGTTTCTTACCCGGCGGGCTGGCCATGATCTCCAGGCCGGCCTCGAGCGGGTCGTCCGATTCCACCATCTCAAGATGGGCGTGGCCACCGCCATAAAGGCGGGTGAAGAGCGAGCGGAAATGGCCGTCGATTTGCTTGAACGCGGCGGTGACGCGCTGGCGGCCATCGCGGTTGAGGCTTGAGATGCCCTGGCGCAGGCGCGCGATCGCGGCTTCCAGGTCGGCCCGTTCGTTGATCAGGGTCGATATTTCTTCATCGAGCTCCGCCGCTTCTTCCTCGGCGCGCAGATTGACCGCGCCGATATTTTCACGCTCGCGCGTCAGGCGCTGCATGCGCGCCTCGACCGCCTCGGCCTCCGGCAGGTCCGCGCCCTCTTTGACTTCGGCCAGGGCCAGCGCTTCTTCGGGCGGGCAGGTCAGGCGCTCCTGGATATGCGCGACAACCATATTCACGGCCTGGCGCGCCTGCTCGAGGAGGCCTTCAATACGCACCCGCTCTTCGCGCGCGCTGGCCAGGGTTTGTTCGGCCGCTTTGAGCACGTTATCGCAGCGCGCGAGTTCCTCTTCCGCCTCGGCCAGCTTATCGGCGGCGGCGCTGCGCTCGCCCTCAAGCGTGGCGATTTGATCCAACAAGGCGGAGCGGCGTTCGGCGATTTCGCCCGGCCGGTCGGCGAGCGCTTCAAGCTGTTCACCCGCGGCCGTCTGGCGCTCGTTGAGATCGGCCAGGCGCTGGCGCGCACCGGCGACGCGCGCCGACCAGCCATCGCGCTCGCGCTGTAATTCTTCGAGCCGGCGTTCGCGCTGGGTTGCCTCGCGCGCGAGCCGGTCATGGGCGCGCGAGCATTCGTCATGGCTGACGCGCAGTGCCGCCATTTCTCCGCGCATATCGGCGAGTTTGGCGCGCCCCTCTTCAAGCGGCGGCGCGGCACCGAGGGTATCGCGTGTTTCTTCGGCCAGCCGCGCGGTCTCGGCGAGCTCACCACTCAGCCGCTCCGCCGCTTCGCCCAGCGTGCTCAGGCGGGCGTTCTCGGCCACTGCTTCACGCGTCAACTCGGAGGCGCGGTCGCGCGCCGCATCCAATAATTGACCGGCGGTTTCGAATCCGTGCCGCGCTTCGGCGACGGTTTGCGCCGCCGTTTGGCGGACATTGCGCATGCTGTCAAAATTCTGCTGCGCCGCACGCTGCGCCGTATCGGCGGCCGATAGTTCCTTTTCAAGCTCGCTCAGACGGTTGCGCTGCTTGAGGCGGCTGGCCGCGGCGGTCGGCGCGCCGGCCTTGACGGTGAAACCATCCCAACGCCACATGGCGCCGTCCTTGCCGACCAGGCGCTGGCCGTGGCGCAGTTGGTTTTGCAACGCCGCACCGCCACTGCTTTCGACAACGCCGACCTGGCTCAGGCGCCGGGCCAGGGCGGCCGGGCCGCGCACATATTCTGCCAGGGGCGTGGCGTTGCCGGGCAGCGCCAGGTTTTCATCAAGCGGTCCGAGGGCGGCCCAATGGATCGCCGCCTCTGAGTTTTCGGGCGCTTCAAGATCGTCACCGAGCGCCGCACCGAGCGCCGCTTCATAGCCGGGATCGACATCGAGCGCATCGACAATGCCCGGCCCGTGGCGGGCCTCGCCATGGCCGAGCAGCTCGGTCAACGCCTGCGCCTCGGCACGTAGGCGCGACAGCTGTGCGTCGCTTGCCTGCAACGCATCGCGCGCCGTCGATTCGTCCTTTTGCGCCGATTCTCTGGCCGCTTCCGCATCGCCGAGTTCCTGGCGTGCCGTCTCGGCGTCGGCGCGAGCCGTGCCGACCGCCGCTTCGGCCTCGGCGATGGCACTTTGATGGGCGCTGCGCTCTTCGAGTTCGCTGCGTTCGCGCTCGACTTCGGCTTTGCGTTCCGTGATGGCCTCAAACCGGGCGTCGAGCTCTTCCAAGTGGCGGCTCAGGCTGGCCTGGCGGGCCTCGTCGGCGGCAACTTCCTCGGTGAGGGCGGCGAGGCGCTGTTCGAGTTCTGCCACCTCTGCCGTCGAGGCGGCGTGGGCGGCTTCGGCTTTCTCTCCGGCTTCAGCCGAGTCTTCGTTCTCCTGCTCAAGCGCGGCGCGTTGTTCGTCGATGCCGGCAACGGCGCTTGTCGCGTCTTCGGCAAGCGTGCCCTCGCGCGCCAAATCCTGATCGATTTGCGCCAGCCTTGTTTCGAATTCCTGGCGTTGCTCGGCGACCTGGCGCTCTTCTTCATCGAGGCGGTCGCGCGCCACGGCGAGGCGGTGCAGTGCGGCGGCCAGTTCCGCTTCCTTGTGGCGCAGATCCGGCAGTGCTTCCGCCGCTCCGGCTTGCGCCGATGTGGCCGCCGCAACGGCACCGGTCAGTTGCGTGACCCGTTCGGATTCCGCGTTGAGCTCGGCTTCGCGCACGTCCATTTCCTCACACGCGGCGCGCCAGCGGATATGCAGCAATAGCGCCTCGGCGCTGCGCAAATTCTCGGCGATGCGGCGGTAGCGGCTGGCCTGGCGCGACTGGCGCTTGAGGGCATGCAATTGGGTTTCGAGCGCGCCGACGACGTCCTGCAGCCGCTCCAAATTGGTTTCGGCGCCGCGCAGCCGTAGCTCGGCTTCGTGGCGGCGGGCGTGCAGGCCGCTGATGCCGGCGGCCTCTTCGAGAATGCCACGGCGCTGGGCCGGCTTGGCATTGATGATATCGCTGATGCGGCCCTGGCCGACCAGGGCCGAGGAATGCGCGCCGGTGGCAAAATCGGCGAACAGATATTGCACGTCGCGCGCCCGCACATCCTGGCCGTTGACGCTGTAGGCCGAGCCGGCGCCGCGCTCGATGCGCCGTGTGACTTCAAGGTCGCTGTCTTCGTTGAACGCCGCCGGCGCGGTGCGGTCGGAATTGTCAAGCAGCAACGCCACTTCCGCCACATTGCGCGAGGCGCGCGTCTCGGTGCCGTTGAAGATGACGTCTTCCATGCCGCTGCCACGCACATGGCGCGGCGCGGTTTCGCCCATCACCCAGCGCATGGCCTCGACAAGATTCGACTTGCCGCAGCCATTCGGCCCGACGATACCCGTGGTCCCGGGGCCGATCACCAATTCGCTGGGTTCGATGAATGACTTGAAGCCGACCAGTTTTAGCTTCGTAAAATGCACCGGCTAACCATTCCCTCTTGGGGGCGTCATAAATTGTGTTCTAGCCACTAATTATCAGGCAGGAGTTTGTCGAGGGATTTCGAAAATGCCTCAAAATGCATGCTGCCTTCTTGTTTCTTGCCATTGATAATGAAGGTCGGTGTCGATTTGACGTCGTAAGTTTCCTGGGCTTCCAACATGGTGCTGAAAATCTTGGCCTCAAGCGCCGCATCAGAGCGGCAATCGTCAAACTGTGCCGCGCTGACGCCGCCCAATTGGCCGATCTGGCCGAGAGCTTTTACATAATCCGCCGCCCGGGTCCAACTATCGAATGTATTGAACAGGGTTTCGATGAAAGCGAAATAACGCTCCGGCCCGGCACACTGCGCCAAAATCGCCGCATCGAGCGCCGGCCGATTGAGCGGGAAGTCGCGCGCGATGAAGCGCACCTTGCCGGTGTCGATATATTCGGTCCTGAGGCGCGGGAAGGTGTTGGTGTGAAAATCGCGGCAGTGCGGACAGGTAAGCGAGAAATATTCGATTACCGAGACCGGTGCTTCCGGTGCGCCAATCGCCAGGTCACCAGGCTTCTCCCAATTGCCCGCGGCCGCCGGCAGGGAAGCCAATTGTAGCAGCGGCGACGCCGCCATCGTGCCGGCGATGCCGGTCATGCCTGCGATTAAGAACCGTCTGGTGATCATGGTTGAACTCTGAATTGGTCAAGGCGGTTGAGTATAAGGGCGGCCATGGCCTCTCTCAAGCGTGGTTGGCGCCATATCGTCTCGCCGGGTGCGCGCCGCCGGTTAGATGAACGACACGGATTCAAGAGCTTAGCGATCGCGCGCTTGGCCGAGAACGGCCTTGCCCAAACGCTGGAGAGCGTCTTTAACATCCTTGTTGCGCGTCCCTTGCAAGGTGCTGGCGAGCGTTTTGGCCGACTCGGAGTCGAGCGGCGCCGCTGGCGCGGGCTCCGGCGGCGGCGCTTTCTTCTCGAGCGGCCCGTGGATAAGGCTCAGGCGCTGGACCGCGCGGTAGCCGAAATAGGTGGCGACTTTTTCGACGATTTCCGGCTCACGGTGCTGCAACTCGGTGGCGAGCGGCCCATCGACCCGCAGGCGCAATGTGCCGTTGCTATCGAGCCGCTCCGGCATTGTGTGCTGCGCCAGTTCCTGGCCGACGATGGCCGGCCAGTTGCTCACCACGCCGGCCGCGGCAAAGCCGCGCTTGCGGTATATTTTTTCCGTCACTTTGTGAAGCGCGGATGCAAGAGGGCGCGAATGTTGTTTCATCTGGCATAATATAAGGCGATTTGCGGCAAAATTGTGGAATCCCTGATGACATCAACATGGCCCGTGGCAAAGCTGGCGGCGAAATTGCTGGCCTGGTACGACGCGGAGCGCCGCGACCTGCCCTGGCGCGCGCCGCCGGGCCAGCGCATGGCGCCCTATCCGGTGTGGCTCAGCGAGATCATGTTGCAGCAGACCACGGTTGCCACCGTGGGGCCTTATTTCGAGCAATTCCTGCGCCGCTGGCCAACGCTTGGCGACCTTGCCGCCGCACCCCTGGATGATGTGCTGCATGCCTGGCAAGGGCTTGGCTATTACGCCCGGGCGCGCAACATGCTGCGCTGCGCGCAGGAGGTCGTCAAACAGCATGGCGGCATATTTCCCGAAGAAGAGGCGGCGCTGCTGCGCCTGCCGGGTATCGGGCCCTATACGGCGGCGGCGATTGCCGCGATTGCTTTCGATCGCCCAGCGACCATTCTGGATGGCAATGTGGAGCGCGTTATCGCGCGCCTGCGATTTGTCGAAACGCCCTTGCCGGCGGCCAAGCCCGAATTGCGTGGGCTGGCATGCGAGATCACGCCCACAAAGCGCCCGGGCGATTATGCGCAGGCGATCATGGATCTCGGCGCCACCATCTGCACGCCCCGTAAACCGTCCTGTGCACGCTGTCCGTGGCAGGGTGCCTGCCGTGCGAATGCTATGGGCAGCGCTGAAACACTGCCGCGCCGAACGCCCAAGCCGGAGCGCCCGTTGCGCCACGGCGTCGCCTTTTGGGCGGCGCGCGGCGATGGCCAAATTCTGTTACGCCGCCGGCCAGAGAAAGGCTTGCTCGGCGGTTTGATGGAAGTGCCGACCAGTGAATGGCGCGATACGCCATGGCCGTCAAACAGCGCACGGGGCCAAGCGCCGGGCAAAACGCGCTGGCGCGCCTTGCCGGGTGTTGTCAGTCATGGCTTTACGCATTTTCGCCTCGAGATAACAGTGCTCGCCGGAAGGCTCGATGGCCGCGCCGGCGTTGATGGTGTGTGGTGTCCGCCGGAACGTTTCGCCGATCATGCACTGTCGACGCTGAGTAAAAAAATTATCCGTCACGCCCTATCGGGCAATTAATTCATTTCCTTGCGCACCTGGTCACGTAAGCGGTCGATCGAGGTAAGCGCGCCCTTTTCATCGGCGATATACCAATAGGTCCAGCCATTGCACGCCTCGGCCCCTTGCGCCAGCGCGCCGATGCGGTGGATCGAGCCGGTCAGCGGGCCGTGCGCCAGGCTGCCGTCGGCGCGCACCTGCGCCTGGACGCGCTTCATGCGGTCGTAAAGCGTTTCGCCCGGCGCGATCAGGCCGCGTTCGAGCAGATTGCCGAACGGCACGCGCGGCTGGCTGCGTTTGGGCTGCATGGTTTTAAGGTCTTCCGTCGCCAGGGCCGTCACGCCTTGAAGGCGTTCGGCGGCGATATCGGCATATTCCTGGCTACGCTCGATACCGATCCAGTGCCGGCCCAAACTCTTGGCCACCGCCGCCGTGGTGCCGGAGCCCAAAAACGGGTCGAGCACCACATCGCCGGGATTGCTGCCGGCGAGGATGACACGCTGCAGCAGCGCTTCCGGTTTTTGCGTCGGGTGCGCCTTGCGGCCGTCGCGCTTTAGTCGCTCCTGGCCGGTACAGAGCGGCAGCAGCCAGTCGCTGCGCATCTGGATATCTTCATTGAGCGATTTCATCGCCTCGTAATTAAAGGTGTAGCGCTTGTGATCCTCGCCCTTCGAACACCAGATCAAAGTTTCCTGGGCATTGGTGAAGCGCCGGCCGCGGAAATTCGGCATCGGGTTTGTTTTGCGCCATACCACATCGTTTAGGAGCCAAAAGCCGATATCCTGTAGTGCCGTGCCGATGCGGTGAATATTGTGATAGCTGCCGATTACCCAGAGCGTGCCGCTATCCTTGAGCACGCGGCGCGCCTCTTGCAGCCAGGCGTGGGTGAAGCGGTCATATTCGGCGAAGCTGGCGAACTTGTCCCAATCGTCATCGACGCCGTCGACGCGGCTGTTGTTGGGGCGCAGCAATTCGCCCCCGAGCTGTAGATTGTAGGGCGGGTCGGCGAAGATCAGATCGACCGAGTTCGCTTCGAGGTTTGAGAGTTCCCGAACGCAGTCGCCAACCAAAAGGCGGCCGCTCTCGTCTCCCTGATGTGTTTTTTTATGGCTCATGGGCGGCACCATGGCGCACCCGGACTCCACCCGTCAACCCCTTGATTCAGAAGACTCTTCCAACAGCTTGCGAATCGGCTTGAAAGACCGGCGGTGATGCGCCGTGACACCGAGGCGGGCCAGGCCCTCCCTATGTTGCTTGGTGCCGTAGCCGAAATTACGCTCCCAGGCGTATCCGGGGTGGTGCGCGGCGAGCTCGGTCATGTGCCGGTCGCGCGTCACTTTGGCGATGATCGAGGCCGCAGCGATGGAGAGGCTTTTGCTATCGCCCTTGACCACGCAACGTACAATGCAGGGCAGTTCGGGCGCGCGGTTGCCGTCAATCAGGGCCGCATCCGGCGGCTTGCCGAGGGCCTTGAGCGCGCGCGCCATGGCAAGATGGCTGGCGGCGAGAATATTGAGAGCGTCGATTTCAGCGACACTCGCTTCGCCGATGCCGATCTCGGCCACCGCGAACAATTCGAGATAGAGCGCCTCGCGCTCGGACGGGCTGAGCTGTTTCGAATCGTTTATGCGCGTCGCCAATTTAGCCGGCGGTCCGCCGCCGGCAAAGATCACGGCGGCAGCCTGAACCGGCCCGGCCCACGGGCCGCGCCCGGCTTCGTCAATGCCGGCGACGCGCCCGCCATATTCGCGTTCATAGCTGAAATCAGGCACGGCGTTTGTAGGCGCTTTGCTCGGGCGGCAGCACTTCGCCGCTCAGTGGCGCGGCTTCGTCGTCATTGATCGGTTTGTCGCTGTTGGGGCTGTGTCGGCGCCATTCCTCGGCACGGATTTTCACGTCTGTCAGCCAGGCCCTCATCAGGCGAATCATATGCACGCCCCGGCGCGCAGCCGTTTTAGAGCCGCGTGCCAGGAGCCGGGTTTCCTTCTCGTAGATGCCGAGCAGCAGATCGTCGAGCCGCCAGATGCCGCCCGCCGTCAATGTTTGCAGGCGGCGCGCCGTCATCAGCCAGAGCGGGCTGACCATCAGGCTGAGCGCGATCACCGCGACGATCAGGCGGTGGCCCTCGACGCCGACGGCGGCCACCGCCACGCCGGCGCCGGCGAGAACGAACGAGAATTCGCCGACCTGGCTTAAGAGAATGCCAGCGAGAAAGGCGCGCGGCCAGGGCTCGCCGAGCAGCCGGAGGATGATGACATTGACGCCGGATTTGACCAGCAGCACGAGCACCAGAAGGACGATTACGGTGGCGAGATTGTCCCAAATATAGACGAGGTCTATCAAAAGCCCGATGGAGAGGAAAAAGACCATCGCCAGCACGCCCTGTATCGGTTCGGTGGCGCGGATCATATGGCGCCGTTCGCTGGTCGAGCCGATGGCGAGGCCGGCGATGAAGGCGCCGAAGGCAGCCGTGAGCCCGATCGCGTCCGAGAGCGCCGCCATGGCCAGACAGCAGCCGAGCGCCGCCAGCGGAACGATTTCGCGGTGGCGCCGCGCCAGCGCGCTGAACGGCAGGCTGAGCTTTTCGCGCCGGCTGAGATACCAGACGAGCGCCGCCAGGAGGCCAATGGCGGCGAGGAAAACCGGAATGGTGCTCCAATCGAGGCCGCCTTCCGCCGCCATGCCGTTTAGGAGCAGCAGCATCGGCACCACGGCCAAATCCTGGGCGATCAGGATACCGACGACAATGCGCCCGGTATCGCTCCGAAGCTCGCCGATCTCTTCCAGCATCTTGATCGCCACCGCCGTGCTCGAGAGGCTGACGACGAAGCCGAGCAGCACCGCGAGTTCGAGCGGCCAGCCGAACAGGCGCGACAGGGCGAGGGTGATGACGGTGGCGATGGCGATCTGCATTGCCGCCGCCATCAGCGCCACCTTCCAGATCGTGCGGAAGGCGCGCAAGGAGAGCTTCATGGCGATTACGAAGAGCAGCAGGAGCACGCCGAGCTCGGCCAGCATCGACACCCAGTCGCGGTTTTCCACCAGGCCGAGAGCGCTCGGGCCCAAGAGGACACCAGCCAGGATATAGCCGACAATGGCCGGTTGTTTGAAGCGCGCGAAAGCGATGCCGCACAACAGGGCGGCAAGGGCGACGACGGCCAATTGGCCAAGTTCCGAATGGAACAGCATGTGCGGCGAATCGTGCCACACATTTGAGTCAGAAGTTAGTGTTGGCTCGTAAACAATTGAATTATATCAATTTTAATTGATCTCCCGGCTGCGGCGGCGGACAAAAACGACTCGCGTCGAGTCGCAAGGGCGGGTTGTCGAGGCCGTATTTTTTCCTGGCCAGGCGAAAGCGCTGGCCGAGCAGCTCGGCGCTTGGCCCGGAGCCGGTCTGGCGCAGGCCGAATTCAGAGCGGTAATGCCTACCGGCATGCATATCGCGCATGCGGCTCATCACATGGCGCGCCCTGTCGGGCGCATGAACCAGCAACCATTCCTTGAACAACTCGGTTATTTCGAGTGGCAGGCGCAACAGGATATAGGCCGCCTCGCACGCCCCGGCTTCCGAAGCGGCTTGGAAGACGGCTTCCAACTCGCTTTCGTTGAGCGCCGGGATGACGGGGGCGAAATTTACGCCGGTCGGAATGCCGGCGGAACTCAAGCTGCGGATAGCGGCCAGGCGTTTGGCCGGCGTGGCCGCGCGCGGCTCCATGCGGCGCGCCAAATCCCGCTCCAGGGTGGTCACCGAGATAATGGTTTTGATCAGATTGCGCTCGGCCATTGAGCTTAGAATATCGACGTCGCGGGTGATCAGCGCCGATTTTGTCACGATGCCGACCGGATGGTTGAAATCAGACAAAACTTCAAGAATGCCACGGGTAATCTCCAATTGGCGTTCGACCGGCTGGTACGGGTCGGTGTTGGTGCCGAGCGCGATCATGCGCGGGCGGTAGCCGGGCTTGGATAATTCCTGACGCAGCAGCTCCGGCGCCCTATGTTTGGCGAAAATCCGGGTCTCGAAATCCTGCCCCGGCGACAAGCCGAGAAAAGCGTGCGTCGGGCGGGCAAAACAGTAGGAACAGCCGTGCTCGCAGCCGCGATAGGCGTTGATCGAGCGGTCAAAGCCGAGATCGGGCGATTCATTGCGGGTGATGGCCGTGCGGCTCTTATCGGCCTGGATGGTGGTTCTCAGCTTGCCGAGCGGTTCTTCAAGGCTGCCCCAGCCATCGTCGCACGCTTCGCCGGCGAAGCGTTCGTAGCGCCCTGCCCGGTTGCTCGCCGCACCCCGCCCCTTGCGTGCCGCCCGCGTCAAATTTGCCAGATTTTGGCCGATGTTCCCTATTTGCCCCTCATTATCCATGATGACATCATAGACCCATTACTTGAACAAATACAGAACATTTTGACCCGAGCGGCGCTAGCGGGCATGGTGAGGTGTGTATTCCGTTGGAGATCGCCAGTGCTCTCTATTGTCATTCCCACGCTGAACGCAGCCACGACCTTGGCCGAGACTTTGGACGGCTTTGCCCCGAGCAAAGGGGAAGATGGTCCGGAAATTATCGTCGTTGATGGCGGCTCATCCGATGCGAGCTGCGAAATTGCCACGTCAAAAGGTGCAACAGTCATTTCCGCGCCGCGTGGCCGCGGCGGGCAGTTGGCCGCGGGCGCGAAAGCGGCGCGCGGTGATTGGCTGCTGTTTATCCACGCCGATACGGTATTGAGCGATGATTGGCGCGGAGAGATTGAGCAGTTTGTGGCAAACCCTGAAAATGCCGTGCGCGCCGGCGTCTTCCGCCTTGCGCTCGACGATGGCGCAGCGGCGGCGCGCCGGCTCGAAGCCATGGCGGCGTGGCGGGCGCGTGTGTTCGGCCTGCCTTACGGCGATCAGGGGCTGTTGATCGGGCGCGAATTTTACCATTCGCTGGGTGGCTTTCGCCCGCTGCCCTTGATGGAGGATGTTGATCTGGCCCGCCGTATCGGCCGGGCGCGGTTTGTTCATCTTGGCGCCAAGGCGCACACATCGGCGCTGCGTTACCGGCACTCGGGCTATCTCCGCCGCTCGGCCCGCAATCTGACCTGCCTCGGGCTTTATTTCCTCGGCGTCAAACCGCAATTTCTGGTCCGGCTCTACGGTTGATGCGGCGCAATCTCCTGCTCTTCGTCAAGGCGCCGCGCCTCGGCTCGGTGAAACGGCGCCTGGCGCGCGATATCGGCCGCGAGGAGGCGTGGAAATTTTATCGTGGCACGGTGCGGCGGTTGATCCTCAATCTCGCACGCGATCCGCGCTGGCATTGTCACCTGGTTGTGACGCCGGACAATTTCGATGGCCATGAGCCGTTTTGGCCATTATCCCGTTCCCGGTCGTGCCCGGTGGTGAAACAAGGCGCGGGTGATCTCGGCTTGCGCATGGGCCGCGCCTTCGATGCCATGCCGCCCGGCCCGACGGTGTTGGTCGGCAGCGATATTCCTGAACTGAGGCCAAACCATATCGCCCAGGCATTTGCCGCGCTGGGCCGCGCCGATGCGGTGTTCGGGCCGGCGGAGGATGGCGGTTACTGGCTGGTCGGGTTGTCGGCCCGGGCGCGGCGCGCCAATCCTTTTGGCGGCGTCGCCTGGTCGAGCTCACAGGCATTGGCGGATACCGCGCGAAATCTTCCCAACGGTCAAACCGTTGCCATGCTGGAGACGCTCAGCGATATAGATGTCGGCGCCGATCATGCGCGTTGGCGCGCGCGTTGCCGACGTGAAGCCGGCCCAACGCCGTAAGCCGGCGCTTAGACCAGCGCGACGCACTCGATTTCGATGTCGAATTCCATCGGCCAGGACGACATGGCGACAAAGGTGCGCGCCGGCGGGTTGGTGGGGAAATAGCGGCGGTAGACGCCGTTGATGACATCAAAATAAGCCGAGTTGGTGACGAAGATGTTTGTCTTGACCACCTTGTCGAGAGAAGAGCCGGCGCAGTCGAGCGCGTAGGCGACGTTTTTCATCACCTGCTCGGTCTGCGCTTCGATATCGCCGCGCAGCATCTTGCCACTGTCAAGGTCGAGCGGCGGCAGGCCGGAGAGGAATAGAAAGCCACCCGCCTTGACCACCGGCGACAGCGGCACGCCGACCTGTTCGAGGATTTCCGACAATTTGGGAATATGAACAATTTCTTTTTCCATCGTCTCCTCCGTCTCGCCGAAAATTTTGCCAGCGCGTTATTCGCTCTGAAGATGCTCCTGCAGGCGCGGCATCAGCTCGACCAGATTGCATGGTCGTTGCCGGGCGTCGAGCTGGGCTTTCAGAATTTTGTCCCAGCCGTCCTTGCAGGCGCCGGGCGAGCCGGGCAGGGCAAAGAGATAAGTGCCGCCGGCGAGGCCGCCGGTGGCGCGCGACTGCATGGTCGAGGTGCCGATTAAATCGTAGCTCAGTTGGCGAAACAGCTCGCCGAAGCCTTTGATCTCTTTTTCATAAACTTCCGCGAAGGCTTCCGGCGTGATGTCGCGCCCGGTGAGACCGGTACCGCCGGTCGAGATCACGGTATCGATGTCCGGATCGGCAATCCAGGCGCGCAACTGTTCGACAATCAGCGCCTGTTCGTCCTTGACGATGCGCCGATCGGCCAGCTTGTGGCCGGCCTCGAGGATGCGCGCTTCCAGCGTATCGCCGGATTTGTCATCGTCCAGGCTGCGCGAATCCGAAACCGTGAGAAGGGCGATATTGACCGGTAAAAAATCGCGGTCGCTGGTGATTTTACTCATTGCCGGCGTAGTTCCTCTCTTGTGGCAAATAGGTTGGCCAGAGGCCCGAGGCCGCGGCATCGAGCGATGGTGTCGCTTGCCCAAGGCGGATGCGGTAAATCCAATAATTGCTGCTCACACGTTCGATAAACTGGCGTGTCTCGCGCGAGCGGATGCTCTCAATGAAGAGCAACGGATCCTCGGCGAAATTGGTTTTCGGCAGCCATTTTTTCAAATTTCCCGGTCCCGCATTATAGGCGCATAAGAGATAAAATATATTGCCGCCAACGATCTCATTGCCGAGCAGATGATCGATATAGCTTTGGCCAAGGGCGATGTTGAGTTCGGGGTTGAGCAGTGTATGGCGGTCGACACCCTTGATGCGCTCGCGCTTGGCGGCAAAGCGCGCCGTTCTTGGCATCAATTGCATGAGGCCGCGCGCACCGAGGCGGCTTTTGGCGTTGGCCTTGAATTTCGATTCCTGGCGGATGAGGGCAAAGATCAGGGCGCGGTCAACCGCGTAGCCGCCCTTGGGCTCCCAGTCGGGCAGCGGGAAGGCGGCGCCGTCATGGCGCTCGCCGTCGAGCTTGCTCATTTGTCCGCCGATCGCCATTTGCACCGCGGCGAGGCCGAGCCGTTCGGCGAGCGGCAGTAGCGCTTGCGCCAGGGCCGGCGCCGCATGCGGCCAGAGGGCGCGGATCTCGCGCCCGGCCCGTACGCTCTGGCCGGCCTCGGCCAGGGCGCGCGCGCGCCGCACTGCGGGGCTTTTCTGCAACACCTTCAGGTGGGCCACTGTCAGGGTCGAGGAGCGCCAGTTCAAATCCGGCGCAACACCGAGCGCGCGGGTCGCCAGGAGGCCGTAAAAAGTGCGCGGGTCGGTGGCGGCGAGGCTCAGCCAGTGCGAGACATTCTCGGGCCGGCGCAAGCGAAGCTCGCTCCGGGCCGCCCAATAGGCGCCGGCGGAAATGAGCCAGGGCGACGCCTTGCTCGAGACGGCAAGGGTGGCGAAATGGCGCGCCGCGTCTTCCAGCCGCCCCAGCCGCCAGGCGGCGAGGCCCGCCGTCCAGTCCGCGTCCGGCACATATTTGCGCGAGCGATCGGCACTGGCGGCGGCGAGCTCGAACGCGAGCTCGTCTTTGTTGTAGAGATAGTAGCTCCAGGCGATGCGCGCCTGATAGGCATCGAATTGCGCCTTGCTGGCCAGGCCGCGGTGGGATTTGGAGGTGAGAATTTCGCGCGCCCCGGTCGGCCAGCCGCGCCGCATGCGCTGGCGCATATCGCGTTGCAGGCCCAAAAGGCGCTTGCGCTGATCGCGGTTGATGCCGCGCGCCGGGATGCGCGGCGCCAGATATTCTCTTTCGCCGGTGGAGAATCCGATGCCACCGACGGTGGGGGGGCGCTTGGGCCGTTTGCTGCCGGACGGCCGGCGATGCAGCGCCAGTTTATAGAGCCGCATGGCGTCGGGATGGTCGGCGTATTTTTCGAGCCAGGGCTTGAGCTCTTTGAATTTTGAGCGATGCGCGGTGGGATGCAAATATTTTTGCGCCAGCACATGGCCCATCAAAATCCTGTCGTCGAGCTTGGCGATGATTTTTGCCGCCGCCGACAATTTGCCTTTTTCCTGCAGAGCAAAGATTTTCCGGTAGCGCTCCTGGTCCTCCTCGGACAACACATGCGGCAGGATAACCGCGCGCGCGGTAAGGGGTGCATCTTCAGGGCCTGTTGCTTGCTGCGATAGCGCCGCGACGCGGAACTCTTGCGCCGCGCTCGAGCTGTCTTTGGATTGTTGCGCGAAGGCAGGCGATGCGGTCAGCACGCAAGCGGCGAAACCAGCTCCAAGCATGACGCCCAGAGCCCGCTTCAGCATATCCCCCGCGCCGGTATTTTCCGGCACTCTTTAATATCCCCTCATATGCTTGCCGCTCTTTAGCTTTTTCCGGCGGGCGACCGGATTTATAGATCAAATGCGAAACGCCAGCAACAGACGCCCTTAATTGTCCATTTCGGCCAATTTCTTCTGAATGGCAAGCAGGTCGCGCCACACCTCTTTCTTGGCCGCCGGCTGGCGTAGCAGATAGGCCGGGTGAAAGGTCGCCATGGTGGCGATTGGCTCGGCCAAGGCGGGAACGAAGAATTCGCGCCAGGTGCCGCGCAGGCGGGTGATTCCCTCGCGCTTGTCGAGCAGCGATTTGGCCGAAATGCCGCCGACCAAAACCAGTATCCTGGGCTGTACCAATTCGATCTGGCGCTCGACAAAGGGCTGGCAGAGGGCAATTTCCTCAGCCGTCGGCGAACGGTTACCAGGCGGGCGCCAGGGCAGGATATTGGTGATATAGACAGCGCTCCTCTCGAGCCCGATAGCGGCCAGCATGCGGTCGAGCAATTTGCCGGCGGGGCCGACGAAAGGCAGTCCGCGGCGGTCCTCTTCGCCGCCGGGCGCTTCGCCGACCACCATCAGCGCCGCCGCTTCGTCGCCCGTGCCGACCACGGTATTGGTTGCGGTGCGTTTCAGGGCGCAGCCGTCGAAAGCCGCGATTGCGGCGCGCAGTTCATCAAAATTGGCGCAGCCTGCGGCCAATTCCCGGGTGTCCTCGGATGGCATATTCTTAACCGCTATGGCTTGAGGCGGCGCGGCCACCGCGGGCGCGGCGTCGGTCTCGGCTGCAGCCGGGCGCTCGGGCGGCGTTTTCTGCGCTTGGACAAAGCGGTTTTGCGGTGCCGGATCGATGGCCTCGTCGACGCCGGCGGCGATATACCATTGCAAGAGCGCGTGCATGTTGCCTGGCTGGTTCACGGCCGGCAGCCTAACAGATCGAAACGCATTGCGGGCGGCAATTGACCCGGCCGGAAGATCGCCGCATAACTGAAGGTCTTGGAATGGTCCTGAAGAATTGCGGGAAAGCATCATGATCCGAGAATCGATGGAATATGACGTCGTCATTGTCGGCGCCGGGCCGTCCGGATTGTCGGCGGCGATAAAGCTCAAGCAGCTGGCGGCGGCGAATGACCACGAAATCAGCGTCACCGTGTTGGAGAAGGGCTCGGAAGTGGGGGCGCATATATTGTCCGGCGCCGTGTTCGAGCCGCAGGCGCTGAACGAGCTGATCCCCGACTGGAAAGAAAAAGAGGCGCCGCTGAACACGCTGGTGCAGAAAGACAAATTTCTCTTTCTCACCCGCGCCGGCGCTTTCAAGATGCCTAATTTTCTGCTGCCGCCGCAGATGCATAACAAAGGCAATTACATCATCAGCCTGGGCAATCTGTGCCGCTGGCTGGCGCTTCAGGCAGAGGAACTCGGCGTTGAAATCTATCCCGGTTTTGCCGCCAAGGAAGTGCTCTATCACGAAGATGGCCGCATCAAGGGTGTCGCCACCGGCGATATGGGAATCGCCAAGGACGGCAGTCAAAAAGCCACGTTCGAGCCCGGCATCGAGCTGCACGCAAAATACACCCTGTTTGCCGAGGGCGTGCGCGGCTCGCTCAGCCAGCAAGTGATGGCGAAGTTCAATTTGCGCGCCGGTGCGGCGCCGCAAACTTACGGCATCGGCATCAAGGAATTGTGGCAGATCGATGCGGCGAAGCACAGCGCTGGGCTGGTGCAACACAGCTTCGGCTGGCCGCTCGATACAAAAACCTATGGCGGCACCTTCCTCTATCATCTGGAGGAAGATCTGGTGGCCGTCGGCCTGGTCGTCGCGCTCGACTACACCAATCCTCATTTGTCGCCGTTCGATGAGTTTCAGCGCGTCAAAACCCACCCATCGATTGCCGCCCACCTCAAGGGCGGCAAGCGCATTGCCTATGGTGCGCGCGCGATCAATGAAGGCGGCTTTCAATCGATCCCGAAATTGACCTTTCCCGGTGGCGCCCTGATCGGCTGCAGCGCCGGCTTCGTCAACGTGCCGAAAATCAAGGGCAGCCACAATGCGATGAAATCCGGCATGCTCGCCGCCGAAGCCGCATTTGACAGTTTGCGCGCTGGCTCCGACGGGCAGGAGGAATTGGTTGGCTATGTCAAGGCATTCAAACGCTCGTGGATTTACAAAGAGCTCAAAGAGGTACGCAATTGCCGCCCGGCATTCCGCTGGGGATTGCTCGCCGGCACCTTGATCAATGGCCTTGAATTATGGACGCGTGGTCTGTTGCCGTGGACGCTCGGCCATCATGACGACCACAAAAGCCTGAAGCCGGCCGCCCAATGCCGCAAAATCGACTATCCCAAGCCGGATGGAGAGCTGAGCTTCGACAAGCCCTCTTCGGTGTTTATCTCCAACACCAACCACGAGGAGGATCAACCGGTACACCTGCAATTGCGCGACGAATCGGTTCCGATCGATCACAATCTGGCGCTCTATGACGCGCCGGAACAGCGCTATTGCCCGGCTGGCGTCTATGAGATTGTCGAGGATGAAGGCGGGGCGCCAATGCTGCAAATCAACGCGCAAAACTGCGTTCACTGCAAAACCTGTGATATCAAGGATCCACGGCAAAATATCGATTGGACCGTGCCGGAAGGCGGCGGCGGGCCCAACTATCCCAATATGTGAGGCGCCATGTGGTGCAGCCGGGCGCGCGCGAACTTGTGATGACAATATGAGGAACAGCGGCGTTGGCGGCAGGGTGCGCGATAGTTTAGAGTGCGTGCAGTGATCAGATCCGAAATAAAACCTCGCGGCAAAGTGCATTTATGACGGTTGCGCATTCATTCAGGCGCGGATTTTTTGCCCGCAAGTGTGGGCCAGCGCTGATGTTGGGCGCGGCCTTGGCGCTTGGCGTGGCTCTGCCGGCCGAGGCCGCCGATAAGCCGCCCGAGCCAACACCGCCCAAGCCGAACGCCGGGCCGGTCGGCTATAGCGCCTTGCCGGGCAATTATCTCGCCGGGCGATTTGCCTACCGCCAGCGCGACGTTTCCTCCGCCTCGCAATATTACCAACTCGTCCTGGCAGAGGATTCGGAAAACCGCGCCCTGGTGCAGCGCACCCTCGTGCTCACGGTGCAGGATGGCCGCATTGACGCTGCCGTGCGGCTGGCCAAGCGGCTGGTGGTGCTCGATCCAAAATCAAAAATTGGCCATCTCGTATTGATCGTTAACGCGGTTGCCGAAGGCCGTCTCGATCAAGCGTTCGAACAACTGAGCAGTATCGAACGCAATGGCATCTATGAATTGATGGCGCCGATCATGGAAGGCTGGGTGCAGTTGGGGAGGGGAAATTTCGATGCCGCCATGTTGGCGATCGAACCCTTGTCGACCAAACAGGCGTTCGAGATGTATCACGCCTATCATGGCGCGCTGATGGCGACATTGTCGAAGAGCGGCGAAATTGCGGTCAAGAATTACGATGTTGCCCTCACGGCCGTGCCCGGCGGCACGCTGCGTGTGGTCATGGCGTACGGTACCTATTTGCGCAGCCTCGGCAGAACAGAGGAAGCCACCACCCTTTACGAGAATTACCGCGAGCACAATCCGGATTCGCCGTGGCTCGAATCGATTTATGAAACGATCCATTCGAAGGACGTGCCGAGGCCGATCATCGCGTCGGCGCAGGATGGCTTGGCCGAGGCATTATTCGGCGCGGCAAGTGCGCTGCCCAATGAAAGCGGCGGCGATACCGGATTGATCTATGCCCATCTGGCGCTTCATCTGCGGCCTGAATTTCCCGTCGCGCAGCTCCTGGTGGGCGAAGTTCTCGATGTGCTCGAGCGCTACGAAGATGCGATCGCATCCTATAGCGCCATTCCAAAGGAAAGCCCTTATTCCTGGTCGGCGCGGCTGCGCGCGGCTTCGGGTCTCGCGGCCATAGAGCGAATCGACGAAGCAGTGGCGATTCTCGCCGAGATGGTGGATGAACGGCCGGGGCGCTCCGATGCCGCCATCGCCTTGGCCGACGTGCTGCGCCGCAATGATCGCTACGATGAAGCCGTCGGTTATTATGATATCGCCATCGAGCGCACCGGAGACCATGAGGCGCGCCATTGGTCGCTGTTCTATTCGCGCGGCGTTATGCTTGAGCGCACCAAGCAGTGGCCGCGCGCCGAAGCGGATTTTCTCTATGCCCTGGAATTGCAGCCCGACCAGCCTCTGGTATTGAATTATCTCGGCTATTCCTGGGTCGAGCAGGGCACCAATCTGGAACGCGCCATGGACCTGATTGAGCGCGCCGTGGCGTTGCGCCCAACCGACGGCTATATCGTCGACAGTCTGGGCTGGGCATTTTACCGCCTCGGCAATTTTGAAAAAGCGGTGAAGCATCTTGAGCGCGCGGTCGAGCTGCGCGCCGACGATCCCATCATCACCGATCATCTCGGTGATATTTACTGGAAGGTGGGACGGAAAATTGAAGCCAGATACCAGTGGGAGCGCTCGCTTGTGCTCGGCGCCGAGGAAGAAGCGGCAATCCTGATTCGGCAGAAGCTGAAAGACGGCATGCCGGATGAGCCTGAAGCATCGCAGTGACCGGCGCCGATGCGGGGTCCGTCGCCATTGATGCGCCGGCCAAGATCAATCTTTATCTCCACATCACCGGCCGGCGCGGCGATGGCTTTCACACCCTCGATAGCCTGATCGCCTTCGCCGCACCTTTCGATCGGATTTCGGTGACCGAGGCGCCGGAACTATCGCTCGACATCGGCGGCCCGTTCGCACCGGCTTTGCACAATGCGTCCGAGCCGAATCTGGTGGAGACGGCGGCACGGCGGCTGGCCGAGATGGCCGCTATCGCGCCGGGCGCCCACATTGTCCTCGACAAACAGCTTCCCGTCGCCGCCGGCATTGGCGGCGGCTCGTCCGACGCGGCGGCGGCGCTCCGCGCCTTGATCGCCCTTTGGGGCTTGGCGCCCGATCCGGCGGCGCTGGCGGCGCTGGCGCTTTCGCTCGGTGCCGATGTGCCGATGTGTTTGCATGGTGAGACATGCTTTGTCGGCGGTGTTGGCGAGATCATTGATGCGGCGCCGGCGCTGCCCGATTGCGCCCTGCTGCTGGTCAATCCCGGCGTCTCGCTCGCGACGCCGGATGTGTTTCGCGCCCGTCAGGGCGGATTTTCCGCGCCGGCGCGCTTCGAACAGACCGCACGCGATGGCCAGGACCTGGCCGAAATTCTGGCCGCGCGCGGCAATGACCTTGAAGCTCCGGCAATGGCGCTGGCGCCGATGATCGGTGAAACATTGGCCGCGCTCAACGCCTTGCCCGGCTGCCGGTTGGCGCGTATGTCGGGCAGTGGCGCCACCTGTTTCGCGCTTTTCGATAATGATGCCGTGGCGGCGGAGGGCGCTGATTCGCTGCGCGCGCGGCATAGCGGCTGGTGGATCGCACCGAGCCGATTCGTGCCAATAAACTAATCCGACGGATTCTCCTGGCGCACGCCATCGACATAGATGGCGTCGACATGACGCTTAAAAAAGCAGATATGGCCGGCAATCGGCGAAGCTTCCGGCAGCGGCGCGGGATAGCTCCAGGCGATATCGGCGATGTTTGGCTTGATGCCGGTGAGAGAGAAATATTGCGCTTCGCCCTTGTAGGGGCACTGCGTCCGCGTCTCTGATTTTGTCAGCAGGTCCATGCGTACATCATCGCGCGGGATGTAGTGGCGTGGCGCGAGACCGGTCTCGAACAAAAAACGCGCCCGCGTGCTTTCGGCGATGACGTTTCCGCCGGCCTCGACCCGCACCGGACGGGAGCTCTTTAAAATATCGAGGCGCACATGCGGATCGCGCGCATGGCAAAATATTTCCTCGTCTTCCTCGAACCAGCCATCCATCGGCTGCCAGTAAAGCGCCACGTGATCGGCCAGCGCGCTGGCCTCGTCATAGGGGGATTCGTAACCCCACACCAAATTTTCTCCGGTTTTGCCGCCGGCTTTCAGCGTCCAGTAGGAAGCATTTCCCTTGAACGGGCAGTAGGTGTCGTGCGCCGTCTTCTCGGCAAACTCAGAGCGGAAATCCTGCTTGGGAAAATAATAGACCGGGGTAAGGGAGTTCTCGAGAAGCAGTTTGGCGGCCATGCTGTCAATGATCGTCTCACCGCCGAAGGTCACCCGTACCCGCTTGTCGCAAGGTAGAACCTCCAGGCGATAGCCCGGATGTTTGGCAAAGCCCGGAGCTGAATTGTCTATCCCGGTCGTGGCCATGCGCCGCTTAACCTCGATCTGGTGTGGCCCGATTATAGCTCAAAGCTGCCAGCGGCGCAGCCCCGCTGGGAGGTCGAGGTCACGCCACATGCCGGCAATATCGGCGACCAGGCCATCTTCTGCCAACAGGCCGGCGATTTGCGCCGGGGTCATTTTGCTGTAGCTGTCATGCGCGACCGCGCCGGCGAGACAATCGTAACGCCCGCCGCCATCGATAGCTGCCATCAGCTCAATGCCATAGAGGGCCTTGGCTTCGCCGGCATCGGCCAGCGGGTCATGCACATCGACCGCATGGCCGGCCGCTTTCAGCAGGTGCACGATATCCGCCACCAGGGAGTTGCGCAGGTCCGGCACGTTTTGCTTGAAGGTGAGGCCGAGCATAAGGATGCGCCCGCCCGAGGCGGGCAAATGCCGGGCGATGTGGGAGCTGACAAAATCCCCCATGCTGTCATTGATCTGCCGCCCGGCGAGGATCACCTCGGGCCGATGGCCGGCCTGCTCTGCACGGTGGGCGAGATAATAGGGATCGACGCCGATACAATGGCCACCGACCAGACCGGGCGTGAAATTGAGGAAATTCCACTTTGTCCCGGCGGCCTGGAGCACTTCGGCGCTGGAGAGGCCGAGCTTGTGACAGATCTGCGCGACCTCGTTGACAAAAGCGATGTTGATATCTCGCTGGGCGTTCTCGATCACCTTCGCCGCCTCGGCGGTGCGGATATCGGGCGCGACATAAATGTTGCCGCCATTGATCGAGCCATAGAGCGCTTCGATGCGCGCCGCGACCTCAGGCGTATCGCCGGCAACAATTTTTATGATGGTGCTGAGCGTGTGCTCGCTATCGCCCGGATTGATGCGCTCGGGCGAATAGCCGAGATGAAAATCGCGGCCGCATGCCAGGCCCGACGCGCGTTCGAGCTCGGGCGCGCATTGTTCTTCGGTCAGGCCGGGCCACACCGTGCTCTCATAAATGACGATGGCGCCCGGCTGGAGCTCGGCGCCGACGCTGCGCGATGCCGCCAAAATGGCGCTGAGGTCGGGCGTGTTCTCCTTGTCCACCGGCGTCGGCACGGTGACGATGAAGAATTCGGCGCCCCGCATGGCGGCGGGCTCGGTACTCCACTCGATGTTGGCGGCCTGGAGCTGCTCAGGGGAAATCTCATCGGTGCGGTCGTGCCCGGCGCGCAATTGGTCGATGCGCTCTGCCGTGATGTCGTAACCGATGATGCTATGATGCTCGGCCAATGCGACCGCCAGCGGCAACCCGACATAACCGAGGCCAATAATGGCGATCCTACTCATCCTCGACCCATCAGTTTGTTCTCCATTTTGCCAGCAGCTGCGTGGAGAGCTATTCGCCCGAAACCTAGCCGCTGTCAATTCATGCGCGAACTGTATCTGATCGGGCTGGATTTTACGTGGCAAGTATGTTGTTTCTCCCGCAGCGCGGGGCGATAACAGGGGAGGCGTGTGAGCAGCGCTTATTTTGTCACGCCAATGCTTTGATTGTTAAGACAATATCCAGAAGCGATTAAATGACCGTTTTCGTCACCGGCGCCGCCGGCTTCATAGGCTATCATATGTGCGAGGCTCTTCTTGCGCGCGGTGAAGCCGTCATTGGCCTGGATAATCTGAACGAATATTACGATGTCGCGCTCAAAGAGGCGCGACTCGAACGTTTAAAAGGGCATGACGGGTTCAAATTCATTCATGCCGATATTTGCGATAAGGATGCCATGCAACAGGCCGCCCAAGCGGCGGATGATGTGCATGCGGTTTTGCATTTGGCCGCTCAGGCCGGCGTGCGCTATTCCCTGACCAATCCGTCGGCTTATGTCGAGACCAATATCGTCGGCCAGCTCAACATTCTCGAGATGTGCCGCCACCTGCCGAATTTGGCGCATTTGGTTTATGCCAGCTCAAGCTCGGTTTATGGCGGCAATAGCGACGTGCCGTTTTCCGAATCCGATCCGGTGGACCGCCCGGTCTCGCTCTACGCCGCGAGCAAAAAGTCCGATGAGCTGATGGGTCATGTCTATGCGCATTTATATCGTGTGCCGATGACGGGATTGCGCTTTTTCACCGTTTATGGACCATGGGGCCGGCCCGACATGGCCGCCTATATCTTCGCCCGCGCCATTTTTGATGGTGAACCGGTACGACTATTCAACAATGGCGATATGCGGCGTGATTTTACCTATGTCGACGATGTGGTTACGGGCGTCCTCTCAGTACTCGATTCGCCGCCTTCTGACAGCGGTGGAAACGCTCCCCACCGGGTTTACAATATCGGAAACAACCAGCCGGAGCCGCTGCTGCGCTATGTCGAAGTGTTGGAAAAGGCGATTGGCCGGCGCGCGGAAAAGCAATTTGCCCCGATGCAGCCCGGTGATGTGAAGGAAACTTACGCCAATATCGAGGCTATACGCCGCGACCACGGTTTCGAACCGAAAACCGGCATTGATGAAGGAATTCCACGGTTTATCGCCTGGTTCCGCGATTATCACGGTGTTTAGGCCGTGCAAAAAGGTATGTTTAGGTTAATTTTGCTATATTAGGTGGCAAATCAGCTGCGATTATTGATCTATCCATTTCGTTAAGGAATTTATATCATTGTTGCGGCACACTAAAAAAGGCGCTATACGTTTACGATATATTTTGCAGGAGAGTTGAGATGCCCTTGTTGAAAAAGTTTTCCGTCGCCTTAATTGCGGGCACGTTAATGTTCGCACCGGCCGCTGCATTTGCCCAGGAAGAGGCGGCTGCTGCCGAAGGTTCAAGTACGGGTTCGGCTGCGGGTAGTGCGGCGGGCAGCACTGCTGCCGGTGGCGTAAGCACCGGCGCGATTGCGGCGGGTGTTGGTATTGCGGCGGCTGTCGGCGTTGCGGTGGGCGTTATCACTGCCTCTGACGAAACGACCGTTGTGACCACGACAACCACGACCACGACCACAACAACGACGACGTCCAACTAACGGTACATATTCGGGACGATTTCAGCTCAACCCGCCGGTTTGAGTATTTCGATCTCAAACGGCGGCAAAGTCGGGGTTATGTGTTGGATGGATTTCCACACAAACCCCGTTTTCATATCCAGCCAAAAATAGTTTTCAAACGACCAGTCGAGTTGAGCGGCATAGGCGCGTTCGCGCAGCATGATCGTTTGATAGCGATGGCCTAATATTTCAATTTCCTCGACGCCGATCTGCTCAACCCTGCCAATGACGGTAACGCCATAATGGGCGCCGGGTTCAATATCGACAAAACGCCGCGTGGCGATGGGGGTGCTCCATTTCCGCTCACGCAGGCCGATCGGATCCACGCCGTCATAATTTGTGGTTTTGAGTGTTTCCGGCAGGCCGCTGGATTTTACGATTCTTCCTCTACGGGTGGCGACGGCAACATTATCGGCTGATATCCAGTGCAGGTCGGGTCCGTCATAACGGCCCAGGATCATAATGACGCGGCCGCTTTGGCCCATCTTTGCCCGAATAGAAGCATATGGTAGCTTGTCAATATCAGCGCGCTCGACCGCAATATCGGGATTTCCGAATAGGGCAAACTCGGTTGCCTTTTGTAAGTCCGAGAGTTCCGATATATTTTCGCAAGCGCACAAAGAGAGAGTAAAAACAATTATGAGCAGACGATGCCATGCAAAGCGTGCGATTCCCCTGCTGGGAATTGCTATTGGAAATCTTGAGGCCATGGATCGAATCATTGTGACCGGCGGGAGAAAGTGATGCGGAAGTGGTTATTGTGCGTGGCGGTTCTAAGTATGTCGATACTGATTGGCGGTGCGCCGTCAAGCGCACAAGATTCGAGCGATTTTACGCGCATTTTAGCCGAACAGTTAAGACGCGTTGATGGCGGTGGCTCAGTTGGTCAAGTTCCTCTGCAAAAGGCCGTAAGAGACGAGGAATTTAAATTCAGGGGTGATCCGATTCTTGCCGATGCCAAATCGAAGCTTGAATTGCAGCGATTGGCGGATAAACAAAAACCGACGGCATTGGAAGAAGATTTTTCGGCACGCGCTGGAACCGAATTGAGGCAATTTGGATATGAATTGTTTCAACAATCGCCGGAAAAACAAACCAGAGTCGTTGGCGGCGCTGTCCAGGATGACTACGTCATGGGAATAGGCGATATTCTCGTCGTAACGTTTCGTGGCCAGGAATCGACCTCCGGGACAACGCGAGTGGATAGCGAAGGTCGCGTCGTATTGAATAAATTGCCGCCTATATCGGCAGCGGGACGTACCTTTGGAGATTTTCGCCGCGAATTGGAGGCGCTTACGCAATTAACTTTGCTGGGCTCCGAAGTCTTTGTTTCGCTGGGCAAGATCAGGCGTATATCTGTACTGGTGGTTGGCGAAGTTGAACAGCCCGGATTTCAGAAGGTCTCGGCCCTCTCTTCGATCTTGGATGCGTTGTCGCTTGCCGGAGGCATTAAGAAAACGGGAAGTTTGCGGCGGCTTCAAATCGTTCGCGGAGAAGAAATATTTTGGCTGGATCTCTATGATCTTATATTCACCGGTACTCTCGGTCGCGACCTCCAGTTGAGAGATGGCGACCGCATCGTTGTACCCCTTATCGGCGATACCGTTGCCGCCGCGGGGTTGGTAAACAGGCCAGGCATCTACGAACTTGGTGAGGGCGTGAAATCCGGTTCGCTTAAGGACCTGATCGCACTTGGCGGCGGTACCGTGCGGCCGACCGGTCACAGGTTACTGCAAATTTCGCTGCAGGCCGATGGCCGTCAGAGGGTGGAGGAGCGCAAGAACCCTGAGACCGCAAGGATAGCGGCAGGCGATATTCTTCTCGTCGAGCTGAGCCAGAATATTCAGCTTGGAAACGTCAAGACGGTGGGCCATGTGCGGGTGCCAAATCGTCGCTCCCTGGTAAGCGCGCCAACGCTGCGTGCACTTTTGGCTGATGGATCAATTGTCGACAATAATCCGTATCTTTTGTTTGCCGCCGTGGAGACCACCGATACGCGCACGCGGACAAGAAGATTATATCCTGCGAATTTGGAAAGCGTGTTCTCGGGCCAAGTGGATTATCGCCTGCACGATCAAGATGTTGTCATGATCTTCAGCGCGGCGGACATCGATTATCTGAAGAGCGCCGATGTACAGCGCGTGTTGGCTGGCAAGGATAACGGTAATGGGGCTTTGCCATGCCTCAGTCTTCGTTCCTTGGAGACGGCCGTCGCGATGGGAAATCCCGGAAAATATTTAGGTGCGACACTTTATTTGGATAGCTTATCTGATGATGGCGGAGTGAAACTGGGAGATAATTCTCAGCTCGACCTAGAACGCTTCAAATTGGAGCGCCGGCGAGTAGTGCTGGATGAACGGAATGCGAAACTGCGTGAAGTACAGGCGCGCATGGAAGCCGATCCGCTCAAGACAGATCTTCTTGAAAAAACCTTTTCAGACAGAGAGAAAAGCTCTTGTCCCGGGCTATTTGAAGAATACCCAAAAGCATTGCCATTCCTGCTGGAACACACGGTGATGTTGCAGGGAGAGGTGCGCGCACCCGGTGTGTATCCGATCATCGGCGGTACGGCGCTCGCTTCGATTGTATCCGCAGCAGAGGGGTTGTCGCGGACGGCTAACCTCTCCCACGTTGAACTCACCCGGTACAATTCCGGTGCGGCAGGTGGTAATGCGCGGACGGATCGGCAAGTACGTGATTTGTCGCAGAGCGGGCTGGCCACAGTCTCGCTGGATCCGGGAGACGTTGTGCAAATCGGCAAGATATTCACTGATCGGGATTCGGGCGTTGTAACATTGCGGGGTGAATTTAAGCGGCCCGGCCGATACACGATCAAGCGTGGCGAGCGGGTATCGGAAATTATTGCCCGGGTTGGTGGGTTGACGCCGCAAGCCTATCCTTATGGCGCGGTGTTCACACGCGAGAGCGCGAAAAAAAGAGAAAAGCTGGGTTTCGAACGCTCGGCGCTTGAGCTGGAAGGGTCGCTCGCGACGGCGCTGTCATCGCCGAATTCAGGCGCACTCGGTTTAGGCTCGGCCTCTCAGGCTGTTAGTAATCTAGTAGATACATTGCGTTCGGCAGAGCCTATCGGCCGCGTGGTTATGGAAGCGGATCCGACAGTTCTGCAGATTCGCCCCGACCTGGACATTGTGTTGGAACCCGGCGACCAACTGGTCATGCCCAAACGCCCAAGTTCGGTGACGGTAACAGGAGAAGTCCTCAATCCCGGCGCCTTGCAATTTTCCCCGGGCGTGAAAGCGGACGAATATATAGACATGGCTGGCGGAATTGGCGAGGCCGGCGATGACGGGCGCGTTTTTGTCGTACTTCCCAATGGCGCCGCAAAACCGCTCTCGATTTCCTATTGGAACTATGACCCGGTCAACATTCCCCCAGGAAGCACTGTTGTTATTCCACGAGACGCAACACCATTTGATTTTGTCTCCTTTGCCAAGGACCTAACGCAAATATTTAGCCAGTTGGCAATCGGCGCGGCGTCAATCGCTGTAATCAGCAATAATTAATCCGAGCGCGGCGGATTTCCGCGTGTCTTCGGGGGGCGGGCGCCAGCTATTTAGAGGCTCCTTGAGCGCACTGGCACGCTTTGCGGCCGGCCTATTGCCGGTGCTTGGGATATGGCTCATAGCCCTGCCGGCGCAGTCCGATGAGCGGCCGTTCGAATGGTCGAATAGCGATTGGGGCGGTATCGGTCTTCTGCAAACGCGCAATGCGCGTTTTGGCCCGGACGGAGAATTGAGCATGGGCGCTTCGTTCGTTGCGCCTTATGACCGGTATTTTGTCAACCTTCAGGCGTTGCCGTGGTTTGAAGGCACGTTTCGCTATACGCTTTCGAAAGATGAGCGGCTCACTCAAAGGCGCTTCGGCGCGACCTTGACTGACCGGGGCGCCGATCTGAAATTCCGTTTGTCGGAAGAAGGCCAGTGGACGCCGGCGATCGCCGTTGGCCTGCAGGATATGCTCGGCACGGGCTTGTTCGATAGTGAATATCTGGTGTTGAGCAAACGCTATTACGATTTCGATTTCTCTGCAGGAATGGCTTGGGGATACTCGGGAACCCGGGGGACAACACAGAATCCCTTGACCTATTTCTCAACCTTTTTCGAAAACCGCGACCAAGGCTTTAGTGGCCTTGGCGGCATCCCGGAAGTCGGAAAATTATTCAGCGGAGAACGGGTCGGTATTTTTGGCGGCATCGAATATCACTCCCCTTTCGAAGGGGTCAGTTTCAAACTCGAATATGACGGCAATGACTATAGAAACGAGCCGGCCGGTGGCGGGGATTTCAGTGTAACGAACCCGTTTAATTATGGCGTCGAATATGCGCCCTGGCCTTGGTTGCGAGCCTCGCTCATGCAGGAACGGAATGAAGGATTCTCGGGGAAAGTGGCGGTCACCGCGCGTTTGCACGAGATTACCGGTATGCCAAAATTCGCCGATTTACCACCGCCGCCGGTGAAAGTGCGCGTTGCAAAAAAGAACGGTGATCCCCGTGCCACCTCTCGCGCCGCAGCGACACTGTCCGGTCAAGGAGATGATGCGGCGGAAAGGCTATTTGAAGCGTTTGATGCACGCGGCCTCCATATTGAGGCGTTCGATTTAAGTGACGGCGCTGCGGTTATTTATGTTGCGCCGCCAGAGAAATCATTACCGGTGGAATTTTGGCACGATACGGCGCGTCAGGCCGGTCAAGCCCTGCCATTGCCGATCTCGAAGCTAACGATTGCGAGTACAAGCGACGCGGGCGATGTCGCCTATATATCTGTCGCCCACGCCGATTTATTCCGCCCGATCAGCCCGGGCGTGGGTGCGACACGAAATGGCGGAGATGGTCGGCCGCAGTTGGGCGAACAGGAAGCGGCAAGAATAGGCAACGCCATTATTCGCGACCTTGAAATACAAAGCTTTCAGGCCGAAGCCGTTCAATTCTCAGGGCGAGAAATAAAAATCTATTTCACGCAGTCGAAATACCGTCACGTGTCTCGCGCCATTGGCCGGGCGGCGCGAATTGCCGCCAATCATGCGCCGGACGGCGTGGAAGTCATTACCATCGTGCTGATGAGCAATGGCATTACGACGGGGGAAGTCTCGTTGATGCGGACAGCGCTTGAAAACGCGCTTAGCAACAAAGGCAGCCCCGAGGAAATGTGGCATAGCGCGAGCTTTCGGCCGACCACCGGAATTGATGATTCGGCTATGTTGAATGCCGGGCGCTATCCCGGCCTGTCGTGGAAACTCCGGCCAAAACTACGCCAACATCTGGGCCGGCCCGGGCAGTTTCACCGCTATCAGCTGTGGCTGAAGTTGGAAGGCGCGGTAGAGCTGTTCAGAGGCCTGACCCTGGCGGGCGCGCTTGGAAAGAATGTACATCACAATTTTGGCGACCTGGAGTCGCTTCCGGTCAGTAATATTCCGCACGTCCGAACCGAGATCGTCAATTATTTAAACAAGGGCCCAAACAATCTGGTCAGCCTCACACTGTCGTACATTTTCAATCCGGCGGAATCCTGGTATGCGAGATTTTCTGGCGGCTATCTTGAGGAAATGTTTGCC
Source organism: uncultured Rhizobiaceae bacterium (assembly GCA_964429775.1). GTDB lineage: Bacteria > Pseudomonadota > Alphaproteobacteria > UBA828 > UBA828 > PTKB01. The sequence continues at coordinate 114,642 of CAYSDJ010000002.1, read as the reverse complement.
GGTTATGGCGGAGAGGTTCTTTATCGGCCATTCAATTCGCGTTGGGCCGCCGGGTTCGATATTTACAAGGTTTATCAACGCGAGTTCGAACAGCGGCTCGGATTGCAAAAAGACCCGGCGCTCGAATACAGCACCATCACCGGCCATTCGACGTTCTATTACGACATGCCGATCTTGAATTTGTTTACCAGCGTGTCGGTGGGAAAATATTTGGCCGGGGATATTGGCAGTACCGTTGAAATATCGCGCCGCTTTGACAGTGGCGTGGTGCTCGGCACCTGGTTTACGGTCACCGACCTTTCAGCCGCTGAGTTTGGCGAGGGCAGCTTCGACAAGGGTATTTTCATAACCATACCTTGGGATTTGTTTTATCCAACCTCGGATGGTACCGCCGGAATATTTCCGTTTCGTCCACTTACCCGGGATGGCGGCCAAAAGCTCAACGTTAATAGGAGTTTGCATGGTATCACCGGAAATAATTTTGGACTTATAGAGCGTGATTGGGATCGAATTCTTGAATAGTGAATAATTTTGTGCGCTGCCGCCTATCGGCGATCCCGGCAATGAGTTTTTGATGGCTGATGGTTGTGGCGGGTGGCTCTGCGGTTGGCTTCTTGGGAGGGCCAATGTCTTTGCTATCTTCGTGGGTTTCGTTATATCTTTTTGGCGGCGCGCACCAGCCTCTACTATGTTGTATTTTAATGTGAAAGCATGTTTATTCCACTGTCTTCCTGGGGCGTCTAGATGTGAAAAACAAAGGGTTCGATCCTGATTATTCGATATATTAAGCAATGAGTGATGAGCAGAGCAGAAAAAGCGGAATTGAGGCGTCAGAGCCGTCAAGGACGGGGCAGCTGTCAGATGCGATACCCGATTCCGAGCCTTTGGTGGCAACCGATTCTGGTGATGCAGCCGTATTGACACGGGAGGTGGATGATAAGTCTGGATCCGGGCGCCTGGGTGCCATCGATCCGGATATCTATCGACTGACCTGGGTTATTCTGCGCGGCTGGTGGATTATTCTAATTGTGATGATTTTGTCGGTTGTGTACGCCGGCTACTCTTTGAAGAATTTCGCTCCGACTTTCACCGCCCATATGCTGGTGCGCGAGGCTCAGTCAAAGTCCGGGGGGTTGCAGATACCCAACCAATTGAGCAATTTGGCGCAAGGCTTCGGCGTCGCCATCAAGGATGATAGCTCATCCACGTTTGACCATTTCGCTGTTCTTCTTGGTTCCGTGCAATTCGCCGAAAAGCTGGACAGAAAATATGACTATGTGAAACGAGTATATGCGGGGCAGTGGAACGAGGCGACACAAAGCTGGAAAGCTCCCGTGGGATGGCGCGCCGATTTGGATGATTATTTCCGTGGATTTGCGCCTATTGGGGAATGGTCACCGCCAACTGCGCATCAATTGGCCGCCTATGTGGCTGGGAATATCTCCGTCATTGAACTTCAAAATTATAACGATATGTACAAAATTCAATATCAGCACCCTAATGCTGAATTTGCGTTGGAATTTTTACAGAATATTTATCAGGAGGCGGAGGACGAGCTACACGCGCAAGAGTTAGAGCGCGTTTCGAATATGCTGACCTATGTCCGAAACAAACTAGCAACAATCACCATCAGCGAGTACCGCGATTCGCTAATATTTGTACTTGCCGGGCAGGAGAAAAAAATTCTCGAATTGCAATCGGGCGCTCCGCATATCGCTGAAATTATTCAATCACCAGTTGTTTCCGATCGCGCTTCCAGCCCGAATATATTGGTTCGTCTTGTATTAGGTGCAATCGTAGGGTTTGCACTCGGCGGCGCGTTGGTTCTGATGGTGACGTTTCTTAAGAATGTCGTCGCAACAAGGCGATTGTCTCGCATGGCGAGGTAGGGTGGTATGGGAGCGTCGATGGAAGGGCCGGCACGGTTGACGGCGGACGGCATTCGAAATGATGACTTCAATTCGCGGGACTTCGAAGTTGTCTCCCGAATATCAGATGTTATAAGAACTTCAAGATGTTGGCAGGATTCGAATTAGTTTGAATATTGTGATCCTGACAGGGGCGGAGCTTCGTCACGATTTTGTACGGAAGATGCTTGCGCTTACGCCAGGGGTTCATGTGCAACGCAGCTATTGCGAGGATGTGAATTTGGAGACATTTGTTCGAGAGCAGCCGGGGGGCAATAGTGGCCGCTTAGCTCACTTGCAAATGCGGGAGCAATCCGAGCATGATTTTTTTGCCGCGTTTTGTGGCTTTGCCGAGGATCGAAGCAACCCGAAGCGTCTTCTTAAAGGGGAAGTAAACGAGGTGCGCTATGTGGACGAAATCAAATCGCTTTGTCCCGACCTCATCGTCGCCTATGGCTGTTCGCTTATTAAAGCTCCGTTATTGAAGGCATATCGCAGACGTGTCCTCAATGTTCATCTCGGCCTGTCGCCATATTACCGCGGTAGTGCAACGAATTATTGGCCACTTGTGAATGACGCCCCTGAATATGTCGGTGCAACATTTATGTATATGGATGAGGGCGTTGATACAGGTGAGGTGATTCACCAGATACGGGCGCGTATTCATACCGGAGATTCTCCCCATCAGATTGGCAACCGGCTTATCTGCGATATTGCGCTTGTATATGGTGAGATTATTCAAAAATTTGGGTTGTTAAAATCGATGGAGCAATTACCCGTGCCATCGGAAACCCGCTACTATCGCCGCGCTAATTATAGCGAACACTCGGTTCAGGTATTACGGGAAAATTTTTTGTCTGGAATGATTGATAAGTATATCAGCCAAAAACGGGAACGATGTAAAGCTGTGCCTATTATTGAAAATCCTGTAATTCAACCTGTTGATGCCTTAATGGAATGCGTCCAATGAAGGCGATCATGTATCACTATGTGCGGCCCGAGCCTAAGGGATTGCCATATTTTCGATATTTGCATTTAGATGATTTTCGAAGCCAATTGGATTTGTTTGAGCGAGAGCACGGTTTTGTCTCGCGGGAAGAATTTTTACACGCCTTGGAATCAGGTGAACCTGCGGGATCGGGAGTTGTTCTTACATTCGATGACGCATTCGCGGATCACTTCGACTATGTCTTACCAGAACTGCGCAAGCGAGGCCTGTGGGGTATTTTTTATATTCCTACCGGAATGTATCAGAACGGGACCTTACTCGATGTGCACCGTCTGCACCTGCTGTTGGGAGCGTTCGGAGGAGACGCTATTCTTGCAAGTCTGAATAATATCCTCTCTCCGGAAATGTTGAGCCAGAGCCACATTGAAGAATTTCGCAGCCTCGCTTTTGATCGGCAGGACAATGAGGCGAATGCTGCAGAAGTAAAACTCATACTGAATTATTTTGTATCGCAGGAATATGGTGGAGAAATCATTGACCGGTTAATGCATAAATATTTTAACGGTACACGCTCTGAGGCTGAGAATTTTTATGTATCTTCCAAACAAATAAACTCTCTCCAAGAGAGTGGAATGATCATTGGAAGTCACGCTGTTAGTCATCGCATGTTTAGTCAGCTTTCCGTTGCGGATCAGGCGCGCGAGATTCAGAGTTCGTTTGATTTTCTAGATAAGGTGACGGGGGGATTAAAATTTCGTACCTTCTGTTTTCCTTATGGGGGTAGTGATTCATTTAACTCAGAGAGTGAGCGGCTGTTGGAAGAGGCCGGTTGCTCATTTTCATTTAAGGTAGAGCCAAGAAATATTACGGCAGAAGATTTATCTCAACGACGGCAGGCCTTGCCTCGGTTTGACTGTAATAGATTTCGGTATGGTCAAGTAAGGTAGTTCAACTGCTAAAACGATCGCGAAATAACTTACAGACAGGCACATAATATACCGCATTCAAATTACAGTTTGTTTCGTTAAAGTATAGAATATTAAGACGTTGCGCAAAAAGCCGGCGCGCATTAATTACTTGTTCGACTATATAGTTGGGCCCGGCGTTAATGATTTTTCGGGTAGGTACATTTGACCAATTTCACCCGAAAGTGCGGTAGCGTGGAGAAATAGTCTAATTAATCACCGGCGCAGCGTAATGGTATGTGTACACATAATAAGAAATTATCAAGGTTCTCTTTGTTCTCTGAGCATGTTCAGCATATCATGTTTTAAAATTTTTTACCGCAATAGTTTAATGTGAACAAAATCTCCTAATGACTGTGTTCAATAATTTAATCATCTATACGAATAACATCGTGCAGCTATCTGGCAAGCGCGTTGCCGTGATTTGCGTTATTGGTGTTGTAACTGGCATAGGACTGGGGGCTTCAGAGATATTATTCGGGTTGGGCCTCGAGAAATTTCTTTCATCTTATGATCTTCTAAAACGCAATGAAGAATATTCAGAATTACTACCGGTAACTGTTAACCCACTCATATATATTCTAGCTGTAGCCGTTATTTTGGCGTTCTTAAGGTTTTTCTCATTTTACTTCCCAAATTATGCCAGACAATTATTTATGATGCGTATGCGTCAGCTCGTTAACGACGAAACACTCAGAGAAGAAGGAGACGTTTCTGAAATATCTGTTGCCAATGTTAGTCATATAATGACAAATTTAGTCAGTAGCGTAGGAAGTCATATAAATGCTATATCCACCTTTCTAATAGCGACTGTTAGGTTATTTGTTCTTCTGGCTGGATTATTTTCTTTATCAACAGAGTTAAGCTTAATTGCGATCTCGGCAATTATTGCTTTTGGCTTTCCGACGATAATATTTAGAAAGCATTATGTTCGATTGTCGAAAACAGCATTTAACGAGACCGCCAGTTACACCCAAAATTTAATTCGAAATATTCGTAATGTATTGTTGCTAAAGCTAAGTGGAAAAATTACAGATGAGAAAAATATATTAAATCAAAATAATGCGCAAATACACAAATTTTTGATGAAATTCCATAATATTTATTTTGTGAATATGGTGTGGCCGAATCTGTTGGCAATTTTTGTAGTTGTCTTAATGGTTGTAGTTAATTCAGAAGAGAAAATTGTTTCTCCGCCAACTCTTGTGCCGTTTATTTTCTTACTAAGTAGAATTGCTTCTTCTATAAGCGACATAACTGGAAGCTATGGAAAATATCAAATAAGCAAACCGGCATTCTTAGATTTGGTCGCGTACAATAAAATTATGCTACGGGATAGGAAAGTTATTGATAGTGGTAAGAATATTAATATTTCGGAACCAATGTCATTTTCTGCTGAGAATCTCAGCGTTGGGCGTGAAAAGGAAATACTCAAGAACATTAATATAAAACTGAATCAAGGAGATATGCTTCTAATATCTGGAGAATCCGGTGCGGGAAAAACTACTTTTATTTATACAATTATCGGTCTATTGCGACCTATTAAAGGTAAAGTACTTTGGAATGAAATAAAAATAGAAGATGTAGATCAAAAGTCATTTAGACCGTATATTTCTTACTCTGGTTCCGATCCATTTTTATTTGATGCAACGATTGAAGAAAACATTCGATTGGGGCAAAGCAAAGCGAATAGAAAAAATGGAGATGTCGAGAAGGTGTTGGAATTAGCTTCCTGTGATTTTATTCATAGCTTATCGGGAGATTTATCCTATACATTAAAAGAAGGGGGAGAAGGAATTTCTGCTGGTCAGAAACAGAGGATATCACTGGCACGCGCACTCCTACGAAAACCAAAAATACTTCTTTTGGATGAAGCAACTTCAAATATCGATACCGATACGGAGAAAAAAATATTTAATAATATTCGAAGAACATACCCAGACATGATAATAATATTAGTGTCTCATCGAGATACTGCACGTGAATTCGCTACAAAGATATTGAATGTGTAGATAGCGATACGATCAAAATGCCCAAACATAGTAACAATAACCAGATATGTCGCCTGTGCAAAAGCGATAAAATAAGCCTGGTAATCGATTTAGGAGAGCAGCCTATAGCGCACCGATATGTTGAGAATACAGCGCTATCCGAGGAAACGTACCATTATACAGTGCATAGATGCATGACGTGTGGTCTACGGCAAATCTCAAACCCCATTCCCGAAAATATTCTATACCGAGACTATAATTACTGTTTTACATCATGGAAACCTGAACCGCACCGGAACGATCAGGTGAACATGATAATAAACCAAAAAACTGGCAAAAGCGTATTTGAAATCGGCTGTAATGATGGCACGTTTATGGAAGTGCTAATTCAACATGGCTTTCAGAGCTGCGTTGGAGTGGAGCCCAATCCTTTGTCTGGAAAAATTGCGCGCGACAAAGGGTTCACCGTATATGAAGACTGGTTGCGGCCAGGAATCTGCAAAGATGCGGTCCAGAAATATGGATTTTTTGACAATGTTATTTCCCGCCATGTCATAGAACATATTGCTGATTTGCGGAATTTTTTTTCCTGCATTGATATTGTCCTTAAACCTGGTGGCTATTTGATGCTGGACGCGCCTGACTGTGGCACGGCGATAGAAATGGGTGATGCTTCTGTTCTTTGGGAGGAGCATTTGAACTATTTTGATGAGAATACAATGCGAGCCATGTTGCTCGGGTATGGCTATGAAATTGTTGCGCTCAAACGATACCTTTTCACAGGAGAATCGCTGTCCATAATTGCGCGACAATTACCGAGAATTAATAACAACGCGCGGCAATTTGACCGGGAGGCGGCAGGCCTCGCCGATATTTCTGCATATTCTCAGAACGACTATAGCGGCAAAATGAAGGCTTACGCAGCACAGCTCCGCGATGTCTTGTCCGCTCGCAAGCGGGCCGGAGAAACGGTGATATTGTTTGGCGTCGGCGCTCGCGGCGTTATGACAGTTAATGCGTTGGGACTTGAAAACAGCATTGATGTGGCGTTTGACGATCAACCCGAAAAGCAGGGTAAATATATGCCGGGAAGCGGTCTTGCCATACACGATCCCAAAACAGTTTCTGAATATTCGGCACCGATTACATGCTTGTTGGCGGTGAACAATGAAAATGAAGAGGCGGTGGTGCGGCGGATGACTGGTTTAAGCAGTCAGAGAATCACATATTCGTCATTGTTTTCCCCCAAGGATATTTGGCGCGAATTGGATTCACTGCGTGCTTAAGGTCGCTATGCCCGCCAGTGCCATTCAGGGACGAACCAAGTTATCGGGCGCAAGCCAAAATAATGTCCACGGATAATTTACTCAGCCTCGACGCCCTGGCTGCAGTCGCCGAACGCCTACGCAAGGACGGTCGGACGATCGTTCTGTGTCATGGCATGTTCGACCTTATCCACCTCGGTCATGTGCGCCATCTCCAAAGAGCAAAACTCGAGGGCGATATTCTTATCGTCACGGTGACGGCGGATGCCTTTTCCCGCAAAGGACCGGGTCGCCCGGTATTCACCGATATATTGCGGGCGGAGGCCCTGGCGGCGCTCGCCTGTGTCGACTATGTGGCGATCAACCATGCCGACACCTCCGAAGTGGTCATTGAACAAATTAAACCCAACGTGTACGCCAAAGGCAGTGATTACCGCGATGCGGAAGACGATATCTCCGGCAAGATCGTCGATGAGCAGCGCGCCGTTGAGGCCCATGGCGGGCGCATTCATTTCACCGACGAGCTGACCTTCAGCTCAAGCAATATTCTCAACCGCCATTTCGGCATCTTTTCCGAAGAAACCGACCGCTACCTGCAGGGCCGGCGCGACGAGCATGATTTCGACCATATTTCGCGTGAACTTGAGCGCTTGGCGAATTGCAATGTCCTGGTCATCGGTGAAGCGATTATCGACCGCTACACCTTCGCCTCGCCGCTTGGGCAAAGCGGCAAAAGCTCGGCCCTTTCCGTGCGCCACAAATATTCCGAGGATTATGCCGGTGGTTCCTTGGCTGTTGCCAACCATGCCGCCGCCTTCGTCAAGCAAACAACCTTGCTGACGGCACTTGGCGGCAAGGGCGCCCAGGGCACGGACGATGAAAAATTTATCGGCGAGAATCTGCGTGAAAATGTCACGCCGCACTTGGTCAAATTCAGCCAGGCGCAAACCATCGTCAAGGAACGCTTCGTTGATTCCGATAGCCTGGCGAAATTGTTCGAGGTCTATTATTTTGAAGAAGAGCCGCAAGTGTCCGCCAGCGAAGAGGACGAAGTTTGTACCTGGTTGCAGGAAAATCTTGCGCGCTTTGATGCGGTGATCGTGCCGGATTACGGCAATGGCATGATAACCGCGCGCATGATCGACGTGATATGCGGCCGCAGCCCGTTTCTCGCCGTCAACACCCAGGTCAATAGCGGCAATCGCGGCTATCACGTGGTCACCAGATATCCACGTGCGAATTTCATCTGCCTCAATGAGCCCGAATTATGGCTGGCAAGTCACAATCGCCATGACCCGACGGATCTGCTGGCGCGGCAAATCATGTCCGAACTCGGCGCCGATGGCATCGCCATTACCCAAGGGGCGAAGGGCCTGCTGGCAATTCACAAGGATTTAAGCGAGCCGCATCACGTGCCGGCGCTGGCGTCGAAGGTGGTGGATCGTGTCGGCGCCGGCGATGCTTTTCTGGCGCTGGCGTCAATCTGTTTGGCTTCGGGACTGGCGCCCAAGCTTTCCGCATTCGTGGGCGGTGCGGCGGCCGCGCTCGAAGTTCAGATCATCGGCAATCGCCGCACGGTGGAGCGCGAATCGCTCCTCCAGTATATTTCCGTACTGCTCAAATAGTTTGTTGCGAGCCCTGAGTTCGTTGGGAGAACATCTCTGATATGAAGTGTCTGATCACCGGCGGTGCCGGTTTCGTCGGCAGCCACATCGCCGAAAGACTGCTTGGCGATGGCCATGATGTGGTTGTGTTGGACAATTTTGCTTCCGGCCGGCGCGAAAATTTGGCGACCATGGCGGCCAACCCCGCCTTGGTTCTACACGAGATCGATATCGCTGATTTTGCCGCCGCGTCGCCACATTTCAAGGATGTCGACTGGGTGTATCACATTGCGGCGCTGGCCGATGTGGTGCCGTCGATTGAGCAGCCGATGAAATATCACCACTCGAATGTCGATGGCACCATCGCGACGCTCGAAGCATCGCGCCAGGCCGGCGTCAAGCGCCTCGTCTATATGGCGTCGTCATCCTGCTACGGCCTGCCCGATATTTTCCCGACGCCGGAAACGGCGGCGATTAACACCATGTACCCCTACGCGCTGAGCAAATATCTCGGCGAGCAAATGGTCATGCATTGGAGCCAGACTTACGGCCTGGCGGCAAATTCACTGCGCGCCTTCAACATTTTCGGCCCGCGCTCGCGCACCACCGGAAGCTATGGCGCCGTATTCAGCGTTTTCCTGGCGCAGAAACTGGCGGGCAAGCCGTTGACCATTGTTGGCGACGGCTCGCAGACGCGCGACTTCACCTATGTGAAGGATATCGTCAACGCGCTTGTCATGACGGTCGAGAGCGAGGTCGCCGGTGAGATTATGAATGTCGGCACCGGCACACCGCAAAGCGTCAATGATATTGCCGCCATGCTGGGCGGCGATCGGGTTCATATTCCCAAACGCCCCGGCGAGCCCGATTGCACCCAGGCCGATATTTCAAAAATTCAGCGCCTGCTGGGCTGGCAGGCCGAGACGCCATTCCAAGAGGGCGTCGAAATCATGCTGGAAAATATCGAGATGTGGCGCGACGCACCGGTGTGGACGGAAAGCGGTATCGAGCAGGCAACCGAAACCTGGTTCCGCTATCTCGGGAAGTCAGCGACATGAGCCTTGATAAGAAGCGCCATATTCTCGTCACCGGCGGCGCTGGATATGTCGGCAGCATGCTGGTGCCGAAACTGCTCGCAGAGGGGCACAAGGTCACCGTGCTCGACCTTTATCTCTTTGGCGAGGATGTCCTGGCCGGATGCCGCCATCAGCCGGGATTGACCGAGGTGCGCGGCGATATCCGAGACCCGGCCACTGTCGCTCAAGCGCTTAAGGGTTGCGACATGGTGATCCACTTGGCTTGCGTCTCGAACGATCCGTCCTTCGACCTCAATCCCGAAATCGGCAAAGAGATCAATTACGACGCCTTTGTCACCCTGGTCGATGCGTCGGTCGAAGCCGGGGTAGAGCGATTCGTTTACGCCTCTTCGTCAAGCGTCTATGGCGTCAAGGATGAGGCCGAGGTGACGGAGGAGCTCTCGCTCGAGCCCTTGACCGATTATTCGAAATACAAGGCGTTGTGTGAGGATGTATTGCTTCAGCGCCGCTCTGCGGCCTTCGAGACCCTGGTCATTCGCCCAGCCACGGTGTGCGGATATGCGCCGCGCCTGAGGCTCGATTTGACCGTCAATATCCTCACCAATCATGCCATCAACAACGGCAAGATCACGGTCTTCGGCGGTGCGCAAACGAGGCCCAATATTCATATTGAGGATATGACCGATCTCTATGTCGCCTGCCTCGCCTGGCCGCGCGAATCTTTCGATGGCCAGATTTTCAATGTCGGCTACGAAAATCACAGTGTCCGCGATATCGCCGACAAGGTGCGCGGCGTTATCGGCGGCGCGGTCGCGGTTGAGACGCAGCCGACCGATGATCTGCGCTCCTACCGCATTTCGTCGGAGCGCATCTACCGCCAGATCGGCTTTCGTCCGAGCCACACGATCGACGATGCGGTGCGCTCGCTGCTCGATGCCTTTCAGGCCGGCAAGGTACCCGATTCGATGAACGACCCGAAATATTTCAACATCAAACTGTTGCAATCGATGGACTTCAGCTGATCGCAAGCCGCGCCATCATCGGGGTGGATTTTGACAACACCATCATTTCCTATGATCGGCTTATCCGCGCCACCGCCCTGCGCATGGGACTTATCGATGCGACAGTTCCGGCGAGTAAGAAAGCGATGCGCGATGCCATTCGTTTAACGCCCGATGGCGAGAATAGCTGGCAGAAAATTCAGGCAGAGATCTATGGCCCCGGCATCGATGGCGCCGAGCTGATCGAAGGCGTGGAGGAGTTTCTCAGCCGCTGCCGGGCGCGGGCGATCCCGCTCCATGTCATCAGCCACAAGACGGAATATGCCAATTTCGACAGCACCAAGACCAATTTGCGCCAAGCGGCCCTCGGTTGGATGGAGCGCCGCGGCCTGTTCGCGCCATCGGGCGGCGGGCTGGACCGGGCGCAGGTAAATTTCGCTGCCACGCGGAGCGAAAAGATTGCCTGCATCAAGGCGCTCAACTGCAGCCACTTCATCGACGATCTGGTTGAGGTATTCGACGATCCGGAGTTCCCCGCAGGAGTGGAGAAATTGCTCTTCGATCAAAGCACAAGCCAATCCAATTCAGCCGCCGGGACATTCGCGTCCTGGCATGACATATCGGCTCATCTCCTTGGCCCCGCTTGATTCCAACACGGATCAGAATGCCGCCGCCGTCGCGCAATCCGTCGCGCGCCTTCTCGGCATCCAGCCGGATGGGATCGAGCGCATGGCCGGTGGCGGCAACAATAAACTGTTCAAGGTTACGGGCGATAGCGGTGAATGCTTCGTTGCCAAACAATATTTCCAACAGTCGACCAACCCCACGAGCCGCCTTGACGCCGAGTTCGGCGGCTTGGAATTTTTATGGCGCTACGGTGTGAGGCAAACCGCCGAACCTCTGGCCTGTGACCGCGATCAAGGTGTCGCTGTTTATCGCCATGTCGATGGCTTGCCGGCAAATGACCGCACGCCGGAAGCGGATGATATTGGCCAGGCTGTTGGTTTTCTAAAGCGCTTGCGTGAGCTGGCAAAACTGCCGCAAGCGAAGGATTTACCTGCGGCGGCGGAAGCCTGTTTCTCGCTCGATGACGTGCTTGATAATTTGCGCCTTCGATTGAATCGTCTGAACAATGTCGAGCCGCAATCACCCGTGTTTGAGGAGCTGTGTGCGCTGCGCGACAATGAAATCGCACCGGCGCTGGAAAACATGGCCGAATCCGCCCGCGCCCGCTCGGAGCGAAGATCAGAGACGGCGTTGGATGCATGTTGGCGCACCCTGAGCCCGTCGGATTTTGGATTTCACAATGCGATACGGCGCGGCGACGGCACACTGGTGTTTGTCGATTTCGAGTATTTCGGCTGGGACGACCCGGCCAAAACGATTGCGGATTTTCTCCTGCATCCGGCGATGAATTTGAGCCGGCAGCATGGCGATATTTTTCTTTCGCAATCTCTCGCGGCGTTTGACGACCCGGGGCTCAGCGAACGGCTGCGCACCTATTTCCCCCTGTTTGGCCTCAAATGGGTATTCATCATCCTCAATGAATTTTCGCCGGCCGATTGGCAGCGGCGCGTATTTTCCGGTCATGACGAAGCAGAAGTGGAGACGCATCTCAGCGGCCAATTGGATAAAGCCAAGAAGTTTCTCAATAATGCCATCCGTGCCAATGAAGAGTTTCCCTATGCTGCTTAAGAATTCACCGCCGCCGCTCGATGCCAGGTCGAAGGATTTGCGCCGCAGCGTCTTGCGCATGATGCAGGGCGCCGACCGCGGCCATGTCGGCGCCGCCTTCTCTTTAATTGAAATAATGCGGGTGCTTTATGACGACATCCTCAATTTTCGCAGCGACGAACCGGAATGGCGGGATCGCGACCGCTGCATTTTGAGCAAGGGCCATGGTTGCCTCGCGCTTTACGCCATTCTCGCCGACAAGAAATATTTCCCCGAGGGTGAGCTTGATAAATTTTGCGCCTTTGACGGCATCCTCGGCGGCCATCCGGATGCCGGCAAGGTGCCCGGCGTCGAGGCATCGACCGGCGCGCTCGGGCACGGCCTTTCGATTGGCATCGGCATGGCGCTGGCGGCGCGCATGGAGGGTTCGGCGCGGCGTGTCTATGTGGTCACCGGAGACGGTGAAATCAACGAGGGCTCGATTTGGGAGGGCGCCATGAGCGCCGTCAAGCATGGCCTCGACAATCTGACGGTGCTGGTGGATTACAATAAATTGCAATCCTACGGGCCGACCAGCGAAGTTTTGGATTTGGAGCCGCTGTTGGACAAATGGACGGCGTTCGGTTTTGCCGCCGAGGAAGTCGACGGCCATGATGTCGATGCGTTGCGCACGCTGCTCCAGCCGAAGCCCTTCGTACCCGGGCGTCCCATGGCGATTGTCTGCCATACCGTCAAAGGCAAGGGGATTTCCTTCGCCGAAGGCAATCCGGCCTGGCATCACCAAAGCCGCATCGGTGAGGACGGCTTTAAGGAACTCTATGATGCCTTGGAATCCGCCTGATGCGTAAGACGAGCCTCAACAAAGTCTATGAGCATGCCCTGAAGGACGAGCGCATCGTCTTTATCGGCTCGGATCTGGGCGCGGGAACGCTCGATGATTTCAAGCGCGATATTCCCGAGCGCTTTTTTATGGAGGGGGTGAGTGAAGCGCATGTTGTCGGCATGGCGAGCGGCATGGCGATGGACGGCAGGATCGTTTACGTCAACACCATCGCGACCTTCCTCACCCGGCGCTGCTTCGAGCAATTGGTCAATGACGCCTGCCTGCACAATGTCAATGTGCGCCTGATTGGCAATGGCGGCGGCTTGGTTTATGCGCCGCTCGGCCCGACCCATTTGGCGACGGACGATATCGCCATCCTGCGCGCCATTCCCAACATGACGATTGTGGCACCTTCGGATGCGGAGGAAATGAAGCGTCTCATTCCGCAAACCATCGATTGGCCGGGGCCGGTCTATATCCGCCTGGCAAAAGGCGGCGATAAAGTTGTCAGCCGCGACGATTTACCGTTCGAGATTGGCCGCGCCATCGAAATGCGCAAGGGCACGGACGCGCTCCTGGTAACCACCGGGGTGACTCTGCAAGTTGCGCTCGAGGCGGCGGAGCGACTGGAGCAGGACGGCATCAGCGCCGGCATCCTGCATTTGCATACGGTAAAGCCGCTCGATAAAGCGGCATTGCAAGCGCGGATTCCGAATGTCCGCGCCGTTGTCAGCGTCGAAGAACATTCCATCATCGGCGGTTTGGGCAGCGCCGTGGCCGAATTAATGGCAGAGTGGGATGAGGCGGCGGCGGTAAAATTCCGCCGTATTGGTGTGCCGGATGCATTCCCGCAAAATTATGGCCGCCAGGATGATTTGATGCGGCTCTTTGGCATTACGCCTAAAAATGTTGCGGCTGTGGTGTCGGAAGCGCTCGATTAGGGGATTCAAATGTCTAAGATTTTGCAAAATATCGAAGCCAATGCATTTCTTACGGCTGAGGAAATCACCCTTTCCAAGCAGTTCATCGAGCAGGGCTATTGCATCCTGCCGGTCGAAAATCTGGCCGGTCTGGACAAGATCCGCGCTGAGATTGTTGCGCATTGTGTCGATTTGCTGAAATGCGCGCAGCCTGACGATGCGGGCGCCTTTCTTAACTCCATTGCTGAGCGGGTTGGGGTGGCGGAACTCAATGATTTTCGCCTGAGCGTTTTCGAAGGAGTCAATCGCCAACCCTGGTTGCGGCCGACTTATTTCGAACTCGCCAGAACGGCGCTGGAATGCCTCATCGGCAATGAATTGGCGATGCAGCGGCGTGTCAATTTGAGCATCCAATTACCCGGCGATGACAGCTCACTCCTCCCCATCCATTGCGATGTGTGGGATGGCGATTCGCCTTTTGAGATGGTTTTGTGGTTGCCGCTGGTCGATTGTTTCAAAACCAAATCGATGTTTCTCGCGCCACCGGAAGTGAATGCCGAGGTGCAGGCGCGCCTGAAGGAATTTAGTGGGCGCAGTACGGATGACTTGTTTGAAGAAGTAGAGCCGCATCTCATCTGGATCGATATACCCTATGGCAACGTGCTGCTTTTCAATCAGAATGTGATGCACGGCAATCGAATAAATGTGGAGAGCGAGACGCGCTGGTCGATGAATTGCCGCTTCAAGGGCGCCTTCACGCCCTATGCCGAAAAACGCCTCGGCGAATTCTTCGAGCCGATCACCTTGCGCGCCGCATCGCGCATCGGCCTCTCCTATGAGTTGCCTGATGGCTTCTAACCCTGGCCGAGCCGGCTATCGCGGCTATAACGCCAGCCGCCCCTTCATGGGCGAGCGCGCCGCGCAGCATGTGCAGAATATCATCATCAGCAAATATGCCGAGCGGCAGAAACTGCACTATTTGCTGAGCGCGACCGAATACTCCATGCCCAACTGCTACATGATATTGGAGCAATTGCTGGGCGACTTGGCACAATTGGAAGGGCTGATCTGTTATTCGCTGTTTATGCTGCCGTCCCAATTGGCCGAGCGCGAAGCGATCTATCGTGCCGTCATCGAAGCAGACGCCAGCATGCATTTTGCGGTTGAAGGTTTGGTACTCAAATCCGAGCCGGATATTGAAAGAATGGAAGCCCTGTGGCTGATGCGCAATATCCTTCCGCTTTGTCCGAAAGAACTCCCCGAATGGAACTGATCGACTTTATCGGCCCGGTGCACCGCGCGACCGCGCGCGATTATGTCGCTCGCGTCACCGAGGCGGACAAGGCCGAGTGCGCCACCATCGCCAAGAAATTCGGCGAGGATTATTGGGATGGCGCGCGTCATCACGGCTATGGCGGCTATTCCTATGATGGCCGCTGGCGCCCGATCGCCGAGCGCATGGCGGCGCATTACAATATGAAGGCCGGTGACCGGCTTCTCGATGTCGGCTGCGGCAAGGCTTATCTCATCTTCGAGTTGACCCAGGTGATCCCGGGCCTTGAAGTCACCGGCGTGGATATTTCCGAATATGGTCTCGCCAATGCCAAGGAGGAGGTGCGCGGCAATTTGCGGTTCGCCAATGCGACCGACCTGCCGTTCGAGGATGGCGCGTTCGATATCGCCATCTCGCTCGCGACCTATCACAATTTATATGTCTTCGATGCCATCGCCGCGCTCAAGGAAATCCAGCGCGTCTGCCCGGGCCCGCGCAAATATGTCATGGTCGAGTCCTACCGAAACGAAAGTGAGAAGGCCAATCTGCTCTATTGGCAACTCACCTGCGAAAGTTTCTTTACCCCCGATGAGTGGCTCTGGTGTTTTTCTGAGGCCGGATATGAAGGTGATTACGGTTTCATCTATTTTGAGTAAGGACGGCACCATTGATGGCTAAGCTCCTGGTGCTGGGCGGCTCGAGCTTCGTTGGCAAGCATTTGCTTGCGCGCCTCACCCCGGCGCAATACTGCGCAACCTATGCCGCCAATGCCTATCCCGGCACGGTCAAGTTCGATTGTACGGTGATGCGCCTTGCCGAGGCTGTTGGCGATTTGGCCGCCTATGATCAAGCGCTTCTCCTGCTCGGCGATACCCAGCCCGATTCCTGCGTGCGCGATCCGGAGCGCTCCCAGGCGGTCAATGTCGATGGCATCAAACGCGTGATTGACGATCTGTTGGCCGCCGGCGTGCGGCCGATATTCATTTCGAGCGAATTCGTATTCGACGGTCATAAGGGCGGATATTCGGAAGCCGATGCGCCAAATCCGATTCTTGTCTATGGCGCCCAGAAGCTTGCAATCGAACGCTATCTCCAATCCGTCACAGAGGATTATGCCGTTTTGCGCCTGGCCAAGGTTTATGGCGGAGAGATTGGCGACGGCACGCTCTTTACCAATTGGCTGCCGGCAATCGAGCGCGGCGGCCAGCAAAAATGCGCCAGCGATCAGCGCTTTTCACCGATACATGTGGATGATGTCGTCGATGCCTTGCTCAAAGCGGCCGAAGCCCGAATACGCGGCGTGTTTCACCTTGGCGGGCCGGAAGGGCTGAGCCGTATGGAGTGCCTGGAGGCCCTTTTGACCCAAGCGCGGCGCGTGCGGCCGGTTGCCGTGGAAACGGTGCCGTGCCGCATAAATGACTTTGAATTTCCCGAGATGCGGCCCGTCGATGTGAGCATGAGAATCGACAAGCTGGCCGCCGAAATTGGGTTCTCGCCGCGCCGGGTAGAAGAATTTTGCCAGGGGCTCATGGCCGCAAAATGACCCTGTCTTCAATATCTCTTCTCGCGCCTGATCCGGCCAAACTCCGCGAAGACTTGGGCGCCAAGTCGGTTTCGTTTTTTTGCCTGCAACGTCCGGTGCATGTGGATGCGGCGCTGTTGGCGGAAATGAAGCAGGTTTCGTCGGCGCGCGGCGGGCGCAATGTGCGAATCTGCCTGCACGCGGCACCGGAGGACGAGCACCACGACATGGTGGTGTTGGAACGTAGCGGCAATTATTATCGCCCGCATAAACATGCGGCGAAAGGTGAGTGCTTTCATGTGGTTGATGGCAAGCTGGGATTGTTGGCGTTCGATGAGGATGGCGCGGTGTGTGACGCCACGGTGCTCGGTGCCGGCGATATTTATCGCATCGCGGTCGGCATGTATCACGCCGTGATGCCGCTCAGCGACCCGGTGATTTATCATGAATCCAAGCCCGGACCATTCCTTGGCGAGGGCGACAGCATTTATCCTGACTGGGCGGCGGCGGAAAGTGATGCGGATGCGGTTGCAGCATATACTGCCATGGCGCGCGCCCAGTTTGGTCTCTTGAGCGGAGAAGGAAGCGGATGAGCAAACTAATCGAGATCGCCGGCAGAAAGATCGGCGCCGGGCATCCGGCTTTCATCATCGCCGAGGGCTGCGACAATCATTTGGGCGATACGGCGGCGGCGCGCGAGATGGTCACCCGCGCACACAGGGCCGGCGCGGATGCGATCAAGTTTCAGCACCATCTGCCGGATGAGGAGATGCTGCCCGATGCGCCGATGTCGGATAATTTCGAGGAGCCGCTCTATGAGTTTCTCAAAAAATACGCCCTCACCCTCGACCAGCACCGCGAGTTGAAAGCGCATTGCGAGGCGACCGGAATCCAATATCTTTGCACGCCGTTCAGTTACGCCGCCGCGCGCGAGCTGAACACGCTCGGCGTGGACGCCTATAAGATCGGCTCAGGCGAAATGACGGACGTTCCCAGCCTCGAGAAAATCGCCGATTTCGGTCAGCCGATGATTGTCTCCACCGGCATGTGTACGCTCGATGAGATCGAACGCACCTATAAGGCCGTGATCGCGCGCAGCGATTCATTGGCGTTGCTCAATTGCGTCAGCGAATATCCGCCCGCTTATGAGGATATCAATCTCGATGTCATATCCGTCCTGCAGGAGCGTTTTCCCGAGGCGGTGATCGGCCATTCCGATCATACGCCGGATTTGTTCACCTGTTTTGCCGCCGTTACGCTCGGCGCCGCGATCATCGAAAAGCACGTTATTCTGGACAAAAAGCAGCCCGGCCCGGATCAGTCGGTGTCGATAGATTTTGATGATCTAACAGAATTGGTCGATGGCATTCGCAAGATCGAGGCGGCGCGGGGCGCGCGCCGCGAAGTGCATGGGCTTGAGCAACCGATCCGGACCTGGGCGTTCCGCAGCCTGGTGACGACACGCGCCATCAAGGCCGGCGAGGAGTTCACCGGCGATATGGTCTGGTCGAAGCGGCCGGGCACGGGAATCCCCTCGCATTGCATGGCCGAAGTTATCGGCCGGCGCGCGGCGCGGGACCTGGATGAAAACATTCTCCTCGGCTGGGACGATTTCGAGCCGGCCGGCGCATGAAGCTGCTGTTCCTCACCGGCTCGCGCAGTGAATGGGGCTATATCCGCCCGATTCTACGGCTCTGCGAAAAACGCAATGTGGATTACCATATTTGCGCCACCAACATGCTGCTGCTGCCCGCCTACGGCACCCTGATCGACGAGATCAGGAACGACGGCTTTACCGTTTCGGATGAAATCTACATGGCGCTCGAAGGCCATAACCACTACTCCATGTCAAAATCCCTTGGTGTGTTTTTGAGCTCCTTCGCTGATACGCTTAACCGCGAGCGCCCAACCTGGGTGGTGTTGTCGGGAGACCGGGCGGAGCAGCTCATGGGCGCAGTGGCCGCCGCCTATACCTACACGCCGGTCGCCCATATTCAGGCCGGCGAGCGCTCGGGAAATATCGACGGCGTGAGCCGACACGCCATCGGTAAGCTGGTGCATCTTCATCTTGCCGCCAATGAGGATGCCGCCACCAGATTACGCAATTTGGGCGAAGAGGATTTTCGCGTTCACAATGTCGGCGCGCCGCAGCTCGATGAGATTGTTGAGGGCGAAATTCTGAGCCGACGCGAGCTTGCGGCGAAATATGATTTTGATTTTGACCGGCCCTATTTAATGGTCGTCCAGCATCCGGTGACCGAGGAAATGGACAGCGCCTATGAGCAGGCGATGACGCTCGGTAAGGCGCTTGAGGCCCTCGACATGCAGAAAGTGTGGGTGCTGCCCAACAATGATGCCGGGGCGGGCGCCGTCAGGCGCGCCTTGTTCAAGTTCCGCACCGGCGAGACGCTGATGTTCGATAATTTATCGCGCGGCGATTATCTCGGCTTTCTCGCCAATGCCGCCTGTATTGTCGGTAATTCGAGCTCCGGCCTGCTGGAGGCGCCGACGCTCAAAGTGGCGACGGTCAATATCGGCCGCCGCCAACTCGACCGGGTGCGCGGCGATAATGTGATCGATGTGCCAATCGAGATCGCGGCGATTACCGATGGCATCAAGCGCGCCCTCTCGGACGAGTTTCAACAAATCGTGAAAAATTGCAGCAATCCGTATGGTGACGGAAAATCCTCAAGCCGTATCATTGACCGCCTTGAAAACACACCGATCAATGACCGGCTGTTAATCAAACGGCTAACCCTGTAGCGGAGCCCGGCACATGGCATTGGAATATACAGATTATATTGTCGCCCAGAACGCCACGCTGTTGGACGCGGCGGAAGTAATCGAGCATACCCACAGCCGAAGCGCCGTCGTGGTCGAGGGTGAAAAGGTTGTTGGAGTTATCAGCGAAGGCGATATTTTGCGCGCTCTGTTGCGCGGCGTTGGCGTGCATGCGCCGTTGGCGGATTTCGTCAATCACAGCTTTAAACATTTGGACGCGCCCGATTCGGCGCGTGCGCTTGAGCTTTTCAAACATTTCGGCATCGCCATGGTTCCCGTGCTCGATAAGGAATTTCGCCTGACCGGCGTTGTTACTTTGCACGAGACCCTGAACGCGATGGAATGACCTAAGTCTGCCCGCACCTTGATCATTGTGATTCCCGCCAGAGGCGGCTCCAAGCGGCTGCCGCGAAAGAATATTCGCCCGCTCGGCGGCAAGCCGCTCGTGGCCTATACGATAGAGGCCGCGCTGGAGGCCGATATTCCCGCGCCGCTGATTGTTTCGACGGAAGACGCAGAGATTGCCGAGGTCGCCAAAACCTATGGCGCCGAGGTGGTGTTGCGCCCGGCGGAATTGGCGGCGGACGATAGCCCGACCGAAGCGGCCCTCTTGCATGTGCTGGATGAGAAGGAGAAGGAAGGCGTTTCGCCAGAATGGATCATGACCCTGTCGCCGACCTCACCGTTTCGCTCGAGCAAAACCATCCGCATGTTTTTTGACGCGGCGCGTGGCACCGGAGATGAGGTCGATTGCTACATGTCCGTGAGCGAGGACCGGCGCGATTTCTGGCGCCTCGAAGAGAGCGGATATTTACGCCGTCTCTTCCCCGATGCGCCGCGCCGCCAGCAACAGCGCGAACCGCTCTATGAGGAAAACAGCGCCATATATGTGAGCCGCGTCAGCGCGCTGCGCCGGACGGGGATCGTTTTGGGAGATGCGGTGAAGCCCTTTATCCTCGATCCGATCGAGGCCATCGATATCAATACGGCGCATGACTTTTGGCTCGCTGAATCGCTGGTGGCGAACATGCACGCCGCACCGCCTGGTTAGAGGCCGTTAAGCGTGAGTTGTTGCCAAACGATTCCAGTGCCTGATTTGGGAAGGAATTTACGTTGACCATTGGTCGTCGGGTGTTGGCAAGGGTCAAGCATGCTGCCTTTGAGATATTCCCACCGCTGTCTTCCCTGGCTGAAAAATGGCGGGCGATTAGAGATGAGAATTATCGCAAGCGGCAAAAAGAGGAAGTCAATGCACTCAGCCGCCTGAAAGCGAAAATAGGGAATAGATTCTCCCAAGGCATGCCGGCGCGCGGCGGAAAATGCGTGCTTGTTTTCGGCTTTTGCCGTGTTGAGATGGCCATCATTGAGCGGGTTGTAGCTGCGGCATTCGAACACGCCGGCATGGCTCCCATTATGGTCGGGCCGCGCTTCATGCTTGGCCGCAAAGCGTATGAATATTTGGGACTGAGAAGAATAATTACATTTACGCCCTTTATCGGCGGCGCGGCGCGCGCGGCAGCGACACAGGCAATTTTAGGGATGCGGCATGAGAATGAACTGCATGCGTTTCGCTATGGCGGCGTAACATGCGGAAAATATGCCATGTCGACCCTGATGCGGAGCCAAAGAACAGGCAGTTTTGATCTAAACGATGCGTCGACGCGGAACATATTGATCGACGCGTTGGCCCGCTCGATAAGCGCTGTCGAAGCCGCGCATAAATTGCTCCGTCGGCATCGGCCCGGGGCGTTGGTTGTGTGCGACCGCGGCTATACGCCCTACGGCGAGGTGTCCAGTCTGTGTATTGCCGACGAAATTCCGGTTTACACCTGGAATATGGCGCACCGCGACGGCTTGATCGTCATGAAGCGGTTTGCCGCGCATAATGCCGAAGTTCATCATCATTCCCTTTCCCGTGAGAGTTGGGAAAAAATCTCCAACATGAAGTGGTGCGATGAATTCCGTGCCGCGAGTGAGCGCGAGCTCGTCGATAGCTATACGAGCGGCGAGTGGTACGGTGAAGTCGGAACCCAATTTCATGTGTCGTCGTTTGATCGGGAGGCGCTGACGGAGCGCCTAGCGCTCAATCCCGCGAAAAAAACTGTTGTCCTATTTCCGCATATCTTTTGGGACGGCACTTTTTTTTGGGGCAAGGATCTGTTTGATGACTATGAGCAATGGTATTGCGAGGTATTGAAGGTTGCGTGCGAGAACACGAATTTAAATTGGATCATAAAGGTGCACCCTGCCAACATCGTGAAGGATGTGAGAGATCAGTTCTCAACAGAGCATTCCGAGGTAACAGCGCTGAAGCGCGTTCTGGGCGAAAGGCCGGACCATATTCACTTGATTGAGGCCTCCAGCGATATCAGCACGCTATCTCTTTTCTCAATCATGGATTATTGCCTGACGGTGCGCGGCACCATCGGCATTGAGGCAGCGTATCGGGGCATTCCCGTTTTAACGGCAGGCACGGGGCGATATGACCGGTTGGGCTTTACCGTGGATTTTAACGACAGGGACGCCTATTTGTCGCAATTGGCGCGGCTTGAAACATTGCCGCCGCTAACGCCCGAGCAGACTGAATTGGCACAAAAATTTGCCTTTGGCACATTCGCCTTGCGGCCGACCGCCCTCTCAAGTGTGCAGTTTTCATTTCGCCAGGATGCGGCGGCGAGTTTAGCGGCAACATTGGTCGTCGGAGACACGGCGGCACTGAAAAGATCACCGGATATTATTGCGCTTGGGGATTGGATCCTTTCCGCGAACGATGACTATTGCAACTGGGATCTAACCGGGCAGCCTGAGCCTTGATGGCATTGCTAAAAACCATATTCCGGCACGCAAGTATTTCGCTAACGATTGTTATGGCTACCGGCTATGCCATCGCGATGATCCTGGCGAATTGGCGGAAAATTGTCCGCGCCGATTTGGTGATGCTCCATGCGACGGGTGGATTTGGATTTACGATTACCACCCCCGATCTCGTGCGCCGGGATCGCGTCGGCCAGCGCATTGTCATAATTTTCGCCTATGTTCCGGGAACCCATAACCGGAAAATCCGCAAGATTTGGCGCGATGTGGATTTGGTATTTATTCCGGTCGCGTTCCGCCGACCTTTTACCCGGCAATTTCACCCGTATGATGTAGATGCGCAAACGGTGGCGCTTTTTCCATATTTTAACGGGTGGCGCTACACCTTGTTTCGATTGATCGGCGTGTGCCTTGGTTGGCTGGTGCCGGCGCGGCGAATCATTACTGACATGGAATATTTCGCCTCATTTTCGGCGCACGAAATTCCCACCGGGCGTTCATCACCAGATCAGTGGGTGCCGGCCTACTTTCGCCTTCTCCGCGATGTTCCGGCGGCGCGTTTGGAGTTGCCCGAAAAGGACAAGCGCCTTGTGGCCGACGCGCTTCAACGGGCCGCTGGCAAAGACACCAGGCTCTGCTGTCTCTATTTGCGCCTTCGTTCGACGGCGGAATGGCCCGACGCATATCTCAGGTCGGGCGGTGACGTGGAGAGCTATTGCCGTGCTGTAAAGCGCCTGAATGAGCGCGGCTATCAGGTCTTGCTGGTTGGAGACCGCAGTTTGCCTGCCGGGCTGTCGGCTGAATTCAATGGCATGTTCGTCGATGCCCGGAGCCTAAATATTTCCGCTGAACTATTTTATCTCTACGCGACGACGGAGTGCCAAATATCGATTGGCGAGTGCGGCGGCGGATTTTGGATAAGCCCGATTAACAGCATCCCCAGTATGCTGGTGAATACCTATCCGTTTCATATCGGCTGGAACGACATGGTGGTCTATTTCAAGGTATTGCAACAGGTTGATGGGCGCATCGTTTCGGCCAGGGATATGTTTGAAAAATACGGCGATGATGTCGTGCACACGGAACCAAAAGTTCTCGAAAATGGTGCCGCGGAGCTCGAGGCGGCGATTACCCATTTTGCCGACAGCGTGGCGCGTGGCAGCGGGTTCGGCGTTCCGGCGAAAAATGTTGCCGGTATGAAACCGTATTATTGGAGTGTTCTCAGCCAATCGTTTATTTCGCCGGTTTGGATGGAATTATACGGCTCTGATCAGCCGATCCGGGCTGAGGAAAGGGCGGCAAAGGCTGAATTGTTGCTTGAGAGGCAGGGTGGATAAGCGCACTTCGCACCTGGTGTATCGGTAATGTGTGGAATAGTCGGAATTCACGGCACCCAGGATCCGGCCTGGATACATGCCATGAACGAGAATATTGCGCATCGCGGCCCCGACGATAGCGGCATCTATGAATCGCCCGGTGACGGCCTGTCGCTCGCCATGCGGCGCCTGGCCATCATCGATATGGATGGCGGCCGCCAGCCGATGACGATGGCGGGCGGACGCTACACGATCATTTTCAACGGCGAAATTTTCAACGCGCCCGAGCTGCGCCGCGCCCTTGAGGCGCGCGGTGTTGAATTTTCGAGCGATCACTCCGATACCGAAATTCTATTGCGCGGTTATGCGTTGGACGGTGAGGACATGCTCAAGCGCCTCAATGGCATGTTTGCGTTCGCCATATTCGACAATGTGGAAAAAACGCTTTTCTGCGCACGTGATAGATTCGGCATCAAACCGTTTTATTATTTTGCCGACGGCGCGCATTTTGCCTTTGCCTCGGAACTGAAATCGCTGACGGCCCTGCCCTTCGTCGAACGGAGCTTGAACCCGGAAAGCCTCTATCACTATGCCAGCCTGATGTTTGTTCCGGGCCCGGCAACAATCCTGGCCCAAGTGAATAAATTGCCGCCGGCACACAGCCTGCGATACGATTTGAGGACCGGCAATTTGCACATCCAGCGCTGGTGGCGCCTGCGCTTCGGCAGCGAGCGCGTCAAACCGGAAGAGGCAAACGCGCGTGTCCGTTCGGCGCTGGCCAAGGCGGTCGAAAGATGGACGCTCTCAGACGTACCCATCGCCTGTTCCTTGTCGGGCGGCCTCGATTCATCCGCCATCGCCGTCTTGTTGGCCGAAGGGGGGCGGCCGCTTAAAACATATTCCGTCGGTTTCACCGGGCCGGGCGAGGAGACGTGGAACGAGTTGCCCCTGGCGCGTGAATTGGCGCAAAATATGGGCGCCGAGCACAATGAAATCGTCATTGATCCGGAAACGTTAATTGCGGATCTGCCGAAAATGGCGTGGCATCTTGATGAGCCCTATGGTGGCGGCTTGCCGTCCTGGGCGGTGTTCAAGTTCATGAGCAAGGAGGTCAAAGTCGGGCTGACCGGCACGGGCGGGGATGAGATCTTCGGCGACTATATGCGTTGGCGTCACTTTGAAGGCCGGACCCTGCCGGTCGTCAGAACCAAAGCAAGATTCGCGCGGGAGTATTTTGGGCGCCATTATTATTTAAGCGATGCCGAGAAATGCCGGTCTGTGTTTCAGCCGCACATGATACCTGAAAACAGCACCTCGGATTTTCTATATTCAACGCTCGACGATGAACCGCCCGCCTCGGTGCGCGACCGGATCACCCGAATGGATATGGAGACCCAGCTTACGGAGGAATTTCTGTTGATGACCGATCGTCTTTCGATGGCGCATTCGCTCGAAGTGCGAACGCCCTTCCTCGACCATGAATTCGTCGAAAGCATGTTTTCCATGGCGGCGGCGGTACGCACGCGGTTTCGCCCTTACAAGCAATTGTTGCGCGAAGCCATGGCGCCGCTCCTGCCGAAGTCGATTTTGGAAGCTCCCAAAAAGGGCTTCGTCATGCCGCTCAAACTGTGGCTGCGCGGGCCGCTCAGCGAGATGACGCAGGATTTATTGGCGCCGCAACGGCTTTCGGAGCAAGGTTTCTATCGCGCCGATTTCCATGATCGTTATGTGACACCGCATCTTAAAGGGCAGGCGGACAACACAAATCTCATTTGGGGCGCCCTGATGTTTCAGCTCTGGTATCGCGGCCTTGAGGAACAGCCACAATGCGCCTAGGTCTCCCCCGATGACGGAGGCGGCGCTATCAATTTGCCACTTTTCAACGGCAGATATTCTCGGTGGTTCGGCAAAGGCGGCTTTTCGCATTCATCAGGGCCTGGGAGAGCTCGGTCATCGCTCGCGCATGCTGGTGAGGTTCAAGCAGTCCGATGATGAGAATATTGAGAGCGTCTGGCCGGATGGGCCGGCCCGGTTGTGGCACCGCGCGGCGGAAATTTTTGCCATGCGCAGCGGGCTGCAATATTTATATGTTCCCTCGTCGCGCCGCGCCGTGCGCCATCGCTGGGTCCGCGAAGCGGATGTTATTCAGCTTTACAACACCCACGGCGGGTATCTGTCGCCCTTTGCCCTTGCCGGATTTTCCCGTCACGCGCCTATCGTGTGGCGCCTCTCGGATATGTGGCCGGCCACCGGTCATTGCGCCTATTCGGGGGCGTGCGAGCGTTGGCAAACTGGCTGTGGCCAGTGTCCGGATTTGGCGGCTTATCCGCCCGTTCGCCGAGACGCAACCGCCCTCTTGTGGCGGCTCAAGAAAGCCGCCTATGAAAAGAGTGACATCACCTTCGTCGCGCCATCGAGCTGGATGGAGAAAGTGGTTCGCCAGAGCCCCTTGTTGCGCAATTTTCCACTGCACCGCATTGCCACCGGCGTGGACCAAAAGCAATTCAATCTTCAGGTTTGTGCGAAAGAGCGTAGTGCTAGCCGGGCCAGCCTGAACATCGCCGAAGATGCAATCGTCATTTTATTTGCAGCGCATGTATTGGAAAATAATTCTCGCAAGGGCGGGCAGCATCTTGTCGCGGCGCTTAATATGTTGGGCAGGTTGCCGAACATTGTTCTTCTTCTGGCCGGTGTTGGCGGGGAAAAGTGGACTAAATTGCAGCCGCTCGACGTCCGCTTGGCAGGGTACAGGGAAGAACCGGGAGAAATGTCGAAAGTTTATGCCGCTGCAGATATATCCGTCGTTCCATCCGTGGATGAAAATCTTGCCAACACAGCCTTAGAGGCCATGGCGTGTGGTTTACCCATTGTCGCCTTCGACGCTGGCGGGACGCGGGACGCTGTTCAACATATGAAAACAGGATATTTGGCGGCAGCCAGGGACGGTAGAGATCTGGCAAAGGGAATCAAATTATTCATCGATTCCAAGGAACAGCGTGTTCAAATGGGCGAAGCTGCCAGCCGGCTGATTTCCGATGAATTTTGTATGTCTCGTCAATCGGCACAATTTAGCGATCTATACCACGACGTTGTGGCGCGCCGACGGAAGCCACTGACGGGATTTGGCGCATAAAAAATGAAAATCGCACCATTTCCGTTAGATTTACAAAAACCAGTACTTCAATTATGTATTGGACAAGAATTCTTCTTTGGAATTCAAGTTCAAACTTACTCCGAAAATCGAATTGCGTCGCGTGTGCGTGAGCCTCGTTCGACCGTTTCCAAAACGAGGTAAATGCGTGGCAAGAAAAATAATTAAAGACCTCAATTGGAGACTCGCGAAAGTCCTATACAATTTTTTCGCCAAGGCTGCGCACTGGCAGAAACTAAAGGCGGCGATGCCTTCATTCATGCGCAGGTTTATTTCGAAATATATCGTCAAAGCTGTTGCCGACGCTTACGACCGCGAGCGGCGGCTGCGATGGATAAATGACAAATCGATATTATTGGCGGACTACCCACGCTGTGGTGTCAATTGGCTGCGTTTTGTACTGGCGACACTGCTGAATTATCGTATGACAGGGGAGATTCGCAAATTGACCATTGCGGAGATGGGAAAATTTGCTCCTACCGTTCACAGCCATGGAAATTTTGATTCGCATTGTTTTAATGACGGCGCAAGCTTCGCTAAAACACACTCGCATTATTTTCCTGAGTACCGCCGCGCGGTCATGATTTATCGCAATCCGTTCGAAGCAATAAAATCACTCCACACGCATGAGAGTTACACTCTTGATGACGTCGATTTCGAACTGACGGATGTTCCCAAGCGCTTTGGAGTTGAGTTATCGGGCGAGAAAATCGAAGGGCTATCGCAAAATGAATCGTTTCTTCACTATTGGTGCCAGGAATACGTAACGCACCATGAAACCTGGCTTGCCGCCATTCACGCGCGGCCGAGCGATTTTTTTGTGGTCAAATATGAGGATATGCTCGAACACTGCGAAAAGCTTCTTCCGGCCATTATTTCCTTTGTTGGGTTGGAGACGCCAACATTGACGAACGAGCAAATCTCCATGCTAGCCGCCATGTACACGCGGCGCCATGCGAACTGGCGAACGGAGAATGATATCGCTTACCGGAACAGAAAATTTCGAGAGCTCGAGAATGTCATATGCGTGAGCGAACTGGAAAGACTGAACAGTGGGCTTGCAGCGCGGGTTGCGGAAATCCGCTCTGAACTTGATAGTGTACGCGTGATACCGGCAAGTATTAATGGCGCGTGTTGATTTCGACGACGGCATATTGTCCCAGCCCATATGATTATGATTTGCGGTTTGAGTCATTGCGGTTTCTCTTGACTCAAATCAGGGCATGGCGACGGTGAGGTAGGAAGGTTGATCAGGTTTCTTGTGCGCGGCATCGCCCGGCGCCTGTATTTCCTTCTTATGAAGGCCGCCCATCAACACAGATTGAAGGCTGCGTTGCCTCGCTTCGTGCGCAAGTTCATTTCGCGATTTGTCGTTAAGGCCGTTGCCGATACTTATGACCGCGAAAGACGGCTACAACGCGTGGACGAGAATACAATAATGCTGGCCGACTACCGCCGCTGCGGCGTCGCTTGGTTGCGTTTTACCCTGATGACCGTGCTGCACTATCGCGCAACAGGGGAGTATCGCAAGCTGGCACACAAGGAACTGGGAAAGTATTGCGACACCATTCATGGCCATGGAGCATATGTTCCGTATCATTTCAACGATGGCATGAGTTTTCTGAAGACCCATTCACACTATTTTCCCGAATTCCGCCGCGCCATCATGATCTATCGAAATTCCTACGAGGCGATCAAGTCGATTTACACGGTGGAGCGTTACACCCTCGATAATATTTCGACGCTTTATGAGTTCGATCTGTTTCGTGGCACAGATCGCGAGAAGGTGCCGTTGCCCGGCGATAAAATTGAGGGTCTCTCGGAAGACGAATCATTTTTGGTGTACTGGTCACAGGAATATGTCCGCCACCACGAAACTTGGCTTGCAGCCATCCGCGCGCGGCCGTCTGATTTTGTTGTCATCAAATATGAGGACATGCTTGAGAATTGCGCTGGTCTTCTGCCGGCGATAATTTCTTTCGCCGGGTTGGACACACCGCCGCTCTCGGCCGAACAGATTTCGACGCTCGCCGCCATGTACACGCGTGGTTACAGCAATTGGCCGAAAGATGAGGATATTAGCTACCGCAACAATAAATTCCTGGAGCTGGAGAGCGTCATTAATCCAAGTGAGTTGGCGCGTCTGGACGCAACACTCGCGCGCCGCATCGATGAGATTCACGCTGAACTTGATGATGTGCGCCAGCCGTTTTCGCAGTAATGCGCGGCGCTGCCATTGATGAATTTGCGCCCAATCTAATTTTTTCAGTTCCGGGGAATATGCATTTGTGCGCTTGAGCCGGCAATTCATCAAAAATTCGCTGCCGGCAAAATGCGCGGCCTATATGGCGGCGCGGCATTGCTTTGCACATGTTGTGAGTGAGCCCGATTTAGAACAATTGGCCACATCGGACGCGGCTGTCGATCGGGCCAAAGGGCATTACGATATGAAGTCCGAACCGATTCGGGTATGGCGGCTATTTTGCGATGCCGCCGCGCACAATCAACTTCAGGAGCATGCTTGATGGCCGGCGGCAAACGCAAAATTATCATTGTGATGGGGACCCGGCCGGAAGCCCTCAAATTGGCGCCGGTCGTGCAAGCCTTACGCGCGCGCCCTGACCTGTTCGACGTCTTCGTCTGCGCGACGGGACAGCACCGGGAAATGCTCGATCAGGCGCTTGCGTTTATGGCGCTCAAGCCGGATTACAATCTGGATATTATGGCCCCCGACCAAGGGCCTGGTGACGTGACGGCGCGCGTCCTAACCGGCCTGAACCCGCTCTTGACGGAGGTTTCGCCCGATTTGATGGTCGTCCAGGGAGACACTGGAAGCGCTTTTGCCGCGGCGCTTGGTGCCTATTATTCGCGTATACCCGTTGCCCATGTGGAAGCTGGCCTGCGTACCGGCAACAATTATTCGCCGTGGCCGGAAGAAGGCAATCGGCGCCTGATCGCCGCCCTAACGCGCTTTCATTTCGCCCCAACCGAGGAAGCGCGCGGCAATTTATTGCGCGAGGGCATCAATGCCGCCGATATATTTGTTACCGGCAATACCGTGGTCGACGCGCTCATCGATATGAAGAACAAATTCGCCCAGGAAGCGCCTTTGCAACGCGACAAGGCGCAGGAATTTTCATATTTGGATTGCGACAGGCGGCTTATTCTCGTCACCAGCCACCGGCGGGAGAACTTTGGCGATATCATGAAGGGTATTTGCCAGGCCCTGCGTAATATTGTCGCCACCCACTCCGATGTGGAGCTTGTCTATCCCGTGCACCTTAATCCCCGTGTGCGCGGGCCGGTATTCGATATTCTGGCAGGGGGGGAGGATTCGGTCGCAAACCGCATTCATCTGATTGAACCGGTCGATTATGTTTCCTTCGTTTACTTAATGATGCGGGCGCATATCATTCTGACCGATTCGGGCGGCGTTCAAGAAGAAAGCCCGAGCCTCGGTGTGCCGACATTGGTCATGCGCGATACGACGGAAAGGCCGGAAGCGGTTGAGGCCGGCTGCGCGCGACTGGTAGGAACGGATAAAGAAACAATCATTTCGGAAGCGAATCACTTGCTGGAGGATGCCGGCCACCACGCGGCGATGAGCCGGGCAGTCAATCCGTTTGGCGATGGCAAGGCCGGACAGCGAATCGCTGAACTATTGATAGGCGAGGAATGGCAGTGAAGGTATGTGTTGTTGGCCTGGGCTATGTCGGTTTGCCCACCGGCGCGTTACTCGCGACCAAAGGCATGCGCGTCCATGGTGTGGATACCAATAGCGCTCTGGTCACGGCGATCAATGACGGCGCGTTCACCTCGGTCGAGCCGGACCTCGACCTATTGGTGAAGTCGGCGGTCGGCAGCGGCAATCTTGTCGCCTCGGCCGCGCCGGCACCGGCGGACATATTTATTCTCGCGGTCCCGACCCCCGTTCTGCCCGACCATAGCGGCGCCGACCTTGCGGCCATCAAAGCCGCGTGCGAGGCCTTGGCCCACCATCTCGCGCCGGGAAATTTGGTCATTCTCGAATCGACCGTACCGGTCGGCACCACCGAGCGCATGGCGGAATGGATCGGCAATTGCCGCACCGATTTGACATTCCGTGAAACGGAGGGCCAAGCGAATGATGGCGATCGCATCTTTTTGGCCCATTGTCCGGAACGGGTTTTGCCGGGCCATCTCATGCAGGAATTGTTGGAAAACGACCGCACCGTGGGCGGCATCGACTTGCCCTCGGCCGAGCGGGCGCGCGATTTTTACGCTACCTTTGTGCATGGCGCGATTACCCTGGCCAATGCCCGCACGGCGGAACTTTCCAAGCTGGTTGAGAATGCTTACCGCGATGTCAATATCGCCTTTGCCAACGAGCTCTCCATCATTTGCGACGATTTGGATATCGATGTCTGGGATCTCATTCAACTGGCCAATCAGCATCCGCGCGTGAATGTGCTATCGCCGAGTTCGGGCGTCGGCGGGCACTGCATCGCCGTTGATCCCTGGTTTATCGTCGCGTCGTCACCGGAGCGGGCAAAATTAATCCGCGCCGCACGTGAGGTGAACGATTCCAAACCTGGTCATGTGGTTGCCAAGATCAAACAAGCGATCGGTGACAGAAAAAATGCGGTTGTTGCCTGCCTTGGTCTCGCTTTTAAGCCGGAAGTCGATGATTTACGCGGCAGCCCGGCTGTGGAAATTGTCACGCGTTTGGCCGAGGACAAGGGGGTGCGTTTGCTTGTGGTCGAGCCGCATATCGAGAAACTGCCAGACACTTTGTCGGCCATAAAAAATATCGATTTGGTTGCCATCGATGAGGCGCTTGGACGGGCCGGAGTGGTGGCTTTACTTGTCAATCATCGCGACTTTCAATCGCTTGACCAAAGCCTGCTGGCGGGCAAGGAGCTTGTCGATACGTCGGGGTCGTGGCGCGCCCTCTGACGGGTATGGCGGTGATGGTAAAGGCACCGAACCATGGCGAAAAGGCCGGTACAACGGATCAGGTCAGGTCTTATTTTGACCAGGTCGCCGGGCGTTGGAGTTCGCATTATGCGCCCGAGGGCCAGATGCGCGGGCGGATCACAAGATTTGTTGCCGCTTGCGAAGAAAATTCTCAGCCAGATATGCGCATCCTTGATTTTGGTTGCGGCAGTGGTGAGCTTGCCAGGGCGTTGGCCGAAAAGGGCTGGCGCGTCACGGGATGCGATATTTCGGGTGAAATGTTGCGCAATGCCCGAGCGGCGTCCGGCAGTGAGCACGTGCAATGGCGGGCGCTCGAGATATCGGCTAGCGCAAAGCTCCCATTTGATGATGCATCCTTTGACGTGGCCGTCGCCTCCAGCGTGTTTGAATATATTCCCGACCCTGCCACGTCCTTAAGAGAACTTTGCCGCATTCTGGCGCCGCGCGGCCGAATTTTTTTGACGGTCCCGGATATGCGCCATGAAGTGCGAAAATCAGAGGAATTTCGAAGGCACAATTTACGCGGACGGATTGCGCGCTGGGCCCGGCGGATCAAGGCCGGCGGCGAGGATACGGATTATCTAAAATATTCAATGGCGCGTTTCACGCCGGAAGAATGGTGTGAAATACTGCGCGCCGCCGGCTTTTCACCGCAACCAATTCAAAATTGTGAGGGCCCGCTTTTGCTCATCGGGGGTCTCAAAGATTGCTGACTTTTCGCATTTTTAGGGGGGCGATGCACTTCCTGGCCAACCGAATCACGGCAGCGGGAAAAGGACTTGGTCGCGCCAATTCTTCAAGTATATTGAGGCCTTACCGCGTTGGTCCAGATTTCGTGTCACCCTGGGCTGCGGTAGCCGTAAGGCCTCGCCATACGGGTTCTTACTCCAATAAATGGCGCTGCAATTAATCTACAATCGGATCGTTTCAACCGCATGACAGACAACAAAACCGGGCTTTCGACCGAGAAAATCGGCGCGCTGTATCGGGCCGTGTTGCGCATCCGCCGCGTTGAGGAAGAAGTTGCCCGAATTTATCCGACTGACCTGGTCAAGAGCCCGATTCATTTATCGATCGGGCAGGAAGCCGTTTCGGTCGGTGTTTGCGATGTTCTGGAGCGCGAGGATATTGCTTACGGCACGTACCGGGGGCATGCGCTTTATCTTGCCAAGGGTGGCGACCTGAAGGCGATGATTGCCGAATTATTCGGCCGCGAATCGGGCTGCGCCGGGGGCAAGGCCGGCTCGATGCACCTCGTCGATAGCGCCGTCAACGTGATGGGCATGTCGGCCATTGTGGCGACCAATATCCCCTTGGCGGTGGGCCATGCGTTCGCGATCAGATCGAAAGGCCAGCCGGCGGTCGTTGTCTGCTTTTTCGGCGAGGGCGCGACCGATGAGGGCGCGTTTCATGAAGCGATGAATTTTGCTTCCTTGAAATATCTGCCGCTGCTTTTTGTCTGTGAAAATAATCAACTGGCCATTCATTCGCCGGCTGAAAACAGAATGGCGGGCCCCGGGCTGGCCGGGCGGTTTTCGTCGTATGGCATTCAGGGCCGGCAGGTTAGCGATGAGAATATTGTTTCAATCCGCAGCGCCGCGGCTGAATTGGTCAGTGACGTACGCGCCGGTGCCGGCCCACGCTTTCTCGAATGCACAACCTGCCGCTGGCGCGAGCATGTCGGCCCAGCCGAGGATTGGGACGCCGGTTATCGTGACGCTGCGGAAGAGCAAGCGCGCTTTAGCAAAGATCCGATGCGTTTTCTCGGCGATTTGTTGAATGCCGAAGCGCGGGCGGCAATCGAGGGCGCCGTTACCGCCGAAATCAGTGAGGCTTTTGCCTTGGCGGAGGCCGCACCTTATCCGGAAGCCGACATGTTGATCGATCATGTCTACGGATAATCAACCCTTGCGCCAAATCACTTACGCTGAGGCGCTCTATGAGGCGACCCGGCAGGAAATGGAGCGCGACGACAATGTGTTCGTGTTCGGCCAGGGGGTTGACGATCATAAGGGCCATTACGGCACGACGATGGATTTGCACCGCGATTTCGGCCCCGACAGATGCTTCGATACGCCGCTTGCCGAAGACGCGATGACGGGTTTGGCGGTGGGCGCCGCCCTTGCCGGCATGCGGCCGATAAATGTTCACCAGCGTATGGATTTTTTGCTGCTGTGCATGAACCAGCTGGTCAACATGGCGGCGAAATTTTCTTACATGTTCAATGGCACCTATCGCGTGCCCTTGGTTGTCCGGGCCTCGATTGGCCGCAGTTGGGGCCAGGGTGCGCAGCATTCACAGGCGCTGCATGCGATGTTCATGCATGTCCCCGGTCTGAAGGTCGTGGCGCCGACCACGGCGCATGACGCCAAGGGCTGCCTCGTCTCAGCCATCCGCGACAACAACCCGGTCGTCTTTATTGAGCACCGGATGCTCTATGGCCTCTCCGGCCACGTTGCCGAGGAGAGCTACGAAGTGCCGTTCGGCCAGGCACGTTTATTGGCGGAAGGCGGGGACATCACCATCGTCGCGATCAGCCATATGGTGATTGAGGCATTGCGCGCGCGGCACCACTTGGAGAGCGTCGGTATTGCGGCGGAGATCATCGACCCGGTCAGCCTGAGCCCGATCGATTGGGATCGCATTGTGTCTTCGGTTGAGAAAACCGGCCGGCTGTTGGTCGTTGACAATGGCTGGCTGAGCTGCGGCGCGTCGGCCGAAATTATTGCCGAGACCGTCGAGCGGCTGCAGGGCAGGCGCAGCATCGCCGTTGGCCGGATGGGCTTCGCGTCTTCGCCGTGCCCGACAACCCGGCCGCTGGAGCAGCTCTACTATCCAAATGACCGGACGATCGCGTCGCGTGCGCACAGCCTGGTAACAGGCACTGACGATGGCGCTTGGATGCCGGAAGGCAGCGATGCCGCCGAAGTTACGGAATTTCGCGGGCCGTTTTAGGCGTCCGGCGTTCAGCAGGGAAAGGTAGCTCAATTGCCCAAGGCCAAAGACCCAAGCGGCGCCAAAGCAGCGGCGCGGGAAGCACTCCGGAAGGCGATTGCAGAGGGCTGGGAGCTTGAGATGGCCGAGGCTTCGGCGGTGCGTGGCAATGGGCTGAAGCTGCACGAGCCCACTTTCGGCGTCGATGAGATCATGGCGGCAGTGGATTGCATGCTGACGTCCTATGTGACCATGGGCAAACGTGTCGCCGAGTTGGAGCGTGTCTTTGCCAATCTCGTCGGCGTGCCCGAAGGGGTGTCGTGCAACTCCGGCTCATCGGCAAATTTGCTGGCGGTCGGTGCTTTGGCGAACCCCCAGACCAAGGATGGTCTCAGGCCTGGCGACGAGGTGATCGTGCCGGCGCTATCATGGTCGACAACAATCTGGCCGCTGGTCCAACACGGGTTGACGCCGGTGATTGTCGATATCGATCCGGCGACCCTGAACATGGATCCGAACGAGGTTGAGCGCGCCGTCAGCGCCAAGACCCGTGCGATCATGCCGGTCCATGTCTATGGCAATCCGTGCGATATGGATGCGCTTGAGGATATTTGCGCCCGGCACGGGTTGATGATGATCGAGGACGTCTGCGAGGCGATGGGCGGCGAATATAAAGGCCGGCCGCTCGGCCAATTTGGCCGTATTTCGAGCTTCAGCTTCTATTTCTCGCATCACATCACCACCTTCGAAGGCGGCATGTGCATGACCGCTGACGATGAAATCGCCGATACGCTACGGATTTTGCGCTCGCATGGCTGGATTCGCGAAGCCAAAAACAAGCAACGTTACACCGAACAATTTCCGGAAATCGATGCGCGGTTTCTTTTCGTCAATGTCGGCTACAATTTACGTTTGACCGAAGTTCAGGCGGCTGTCGGGTTGGAGCAGGTGCCGAAACTGGAAGAATTTCTGGGTCAGCGCCGGGCGACCGCAGCGCACTGGAAAAAACTTTTCGCCAGCCAAGGCGACTTCATGCAAACCCAAAGCGAGACACCGGGCGGCACCCATGCCTGGTTTGGCTTTCCGGTTACTGTCCGGCCCGAGGCACCCTATTCATGCCATGACGTGCGCCGGCATTTCGACGCTGCCGGAATCGAAACCCGGCCGATCATCTGCGGCAATATCGCTCTCCAGCCGGGTTTGCAGGATTATCCCCACCGTACGGTCGGCGATTTGGCCTCGGCCACCAATGTCATGCGCAACAGCTTCTCGATCGGCAATCATCAAGCGATAACAGCC
Organism: uncultured Rhizobiaceae bacterium; assembly: GCA_964429775.1. Lineage (GTDB taxonomy): Bacteria > Pseudomonadota > Alphaproteobacteria > UBA828 > UBA828 > PTKB01. The sequence continues at coordinate 78,460 of CAYSDJ010000002.1, read as the reverse complement.
GAAAATATTACTTGGGTGCGCGATCAAATCGAATCTCTGCCGAGATAGGTTTCGCCGGGACGTGGGGCGGCTCTTAGGCGCGGACAAATTCCTCGGCCGCGCGGTAATCCTCCGGAACGCCAATATCCAGGAACCGGCCTTGCTGGCGAAATCCGTACAGCCCGTTGCCAATCAACGCCGGAAAAATATCGACTTCCAGGGACAGCGGCCGGGCGGCCGGAAATTCATCCAACATGGTGCGTCGAAGCAAATAGATGCCGGCATTGATCCAGCCGCTCGACTGGCCACCTTTTTCTTCAAATCGGGTGATGCCGCCTTCATCGTTTGTCGAGACGCTGCCATAGCGATTGATGCCGGGCGTCGGCGCCAGCGCCAAACAGGCGCGGATATCTCTTTTGCTTGCGGTCCACTCTAAAAAGGCTGGTAAATCTAAATCAAACAAAGTGTCGCCGTTCATAACCAGGGCAAACTCGGCGTGCCAATGTTCGGCGCTCTGGGATAGAGCGCCTGCGGTGCCGAGCGGCTGGTCCTCTTTGGAATAGGCGAGGTCGATATTAGCGAATTTCTCTCCCATCGTTTGGCGGATTTGCTCGGCGCCATAGCCGGTGCAGCAAATGGCGCGGCGAATACCGGCATGGTCCAGGCGGCTCAGAAGGTGGTTGAGGAAGGGTTCGCCGGCCACCGGAACGATGGCTTTTGGCATATCCCCGGTTGCCGGCCGAAGTCTGGTGCCCAATCCCCCGGCCAGGATAATGGCGGGCAGTTCGGATATGGAGGGTATTGCGCTCATTTCGTCTGAATCCAATGAAGCCATGATCTTACATAGCTTGGCTTTCGTCTTCCACAAAGTGTATATGCTGTAGCCATGAAAATATTGATTACCGGAATAACCGGAATGGTCGGAAGTCATCTGGCCGAATATGTTCTGGCTGAACACCCGGATGTTGAGGTTCATGGCACGATTCGCTGGCGCAGCCCGCGCGACAATATCCGCCATATTCTCGATCGCATTCACCTCCACGCGGCGGATTTGCACGATCTCGGGTCATTGATTGGTCTTCTGCGCGAGGTCGGGCCGGAGCGCATCTTTCACCTTGCGGCGCAGTCCTATGTTGTCGACAGCTTCGCCTTGCCGGCCGAGACTATTCACGTAAATACAATCGGCACCACCAATTTGCTTGAGGCCGTGCGCCATACCGAGCTCGACCCGCTGATCCACATATGCTCGTCATCGGAAGTGTATGGGCAGGTGCGCGAGGACGAGATTCCGATCAACGAGAACAACCCGTTTCGCCCGGCCAGCCCCTATGCGGTATCCAAGGTCGGCGAGGATATGATCGCGCTGCAATATTTTCTCTCCTACGGCATTCGCACTCTGCGGACGCGCATGTTTACCCACACCGGACCGCGCCGGGGCGATGTCTTCGCGGAAAGCGCGTTTGCCCGCCAGATCGCCAGAATCGAAGCCGGCTTGACCGGCGACAACATCGTCCGGGTCGGCAATCTGGATAGCGTCCGGACATTTGCCGATGTGCGCGACGCGGTTCGCGCCTATTGGCAATTGCTCGAAAAATGCACGCCCGGAGAGGCCTACAATATAGGCGGGGACCGCACCATGACCGTCGGTGAAATGCTCGAGGTTCTGAAGTCGCTGGCGCGTTGCGAGGTCCGGCATGAAATATCCGATGCGCTTCTGCGCCCGTCCGATGTCACCTTGCAAATTCCCGACACCAGCAAGTTCCGTCAGGCGACGGGCTGGCAGTCCGAGGTGGCGCTCGAGCAGACCATGGAAGATTTACTGAATTACCACAGGGCGCGCCTCGCATGACGCCCTGGGCAAAAACACATGGGATTGATATTTGATGACGAAGACAAGTTTCTTTCACGACAAGGCTGTCTTGGTAACCGGCGGTAGCGGACTTATTGGTCAACCGCTGGTACGTCTGCTGCTCGCGGCCGGCGCCAAGGTGCGGGTAGCGTCGCTTGATCCGCCTTCGCGGGCGCCTGACGGCGTCGAATTCGTACGTGTCGATCTCAGGAATTTGGCCAATTGCATGCCGGTCTGCGCCGATATGGACTATGTCTTCCATCTTGCCGGCGTCAAAGGCTCCCCGGCGATGACGGCGAGCCGGCCGGCGACCTTTTTTGTCCCGACCCTTATGTTCAGCATCAATATGATGGAGGCGGCGCGGCGCGCCGGCGTGAAGCGCTATCTATTTACCAGTAGTGTCGGTGTCTACTCGCCGGCCGCGCTGTTCCGCGAAGACGATGTGTGGAAAACATTCCCATCTGAAAACGACAAATTTGCCGGCTGGGCAAAACGCATGGGCGAATTGCAGGCCGAGGCCTACCAGATCGAATATGAATGGAACGAAATTTCGGTTGTTCGCCCGGGAAACGTTTATGGGCCTTACGATAATTTTGATGCCAACAACGCCATGGTCATACCGTCGCTGATCCGGCGTGCCTTGTCCGGCGAGAATCCCTTGTCGATCTGGGGTGACGGCTCTCCCGTGCGCGATTTCATTTTTGCCGAGGATGTTGCCCGGGGCATGATGTTGATGGTGGAACACGGCGTATCGGAGCCGGTTAATTTGGCAAGTGGCCAGCCCGTTTCGATCCGCCAATTGGTCGAGGTCATTCTCGATTGTCTCGACGATGCGCCGGAGATCGCGTGGGACACCTCGAAGCCGACAGGCGATAAAGAGCGCCTGATGAGCATGGAGCGGGCGCAAAAATATGGCTTTGAACCACAAATCTCACTGGCCGAGGGAATCGCCCAAACGGTTGCCTGGTATCGCCAGAATGGCGAGGCGGCGTACAAACGCTATAACGCGTTCACCGACCCCGAAATGACGCCGCAAGGTCATTGAGGAGGTTCGGCCCTTGCCTCGTGCGGTAATTGTTACGGGCGCCAGCCGCGGCATTGGCGCGGTGATCGCGAAATCCCTGGCCGCCGAGGGTTATGCGGTGTGCGTCAACTATCTGCGCGATGAAGCGGCCGCTGCCAGCGTTGTAGAGGAAATTTTGGGCGCCGGCGGTATTGCGCGAGCCGTTCAGGCGGATGTTGCCGCGCCAGATCAGATCGGCCGCTTGTTCGATAGCGTGGATGAAATGTCCGTCCCGCTTTACGCTCTGGTCAACAATGCGGGGTTCAGCGGCGGACGCAAGGATTTCATTGATCTGACTCCAGACGATTTCGACGCCGCGCTTGGTGTGAATCTGCTCGGCCCGGCATTCTGCACGCAGGAGGCTGCCCGGCGCATGGCGAAAAGCCGTGGCGGCAGCGGTGGTGCCGTGGTGAATGTGGTCTCTCAGGCAGCCTATACCGGCGGCAACCGTCTTTTGCCCTACGCGGCGGCCAAGGCGGGCCTTGCCATCATGACGCTGGCATTGGCGCGAGAGCTCGCCGGCGAGAGCATTCGCGTCAACGCCGTGAGCCCCGGCGTAATAGATACCGACATGGCGTCCGGTGATCATGCGGATCGGAACCGCCTGGAGAAATCCATTCCCCTCGGCCGGGTTGGCCTGCCACAGGAAGTTGCCGACACCGTAGCGTGGCTTCTTTCCGATAAAGCTTCCTATGTGACCGGAGCGGTGGTTCCGGTTACGGGCGGGCGATAACCTGACGGAGGATTGCGGGCATTGAGCGAACGCCGGACACTTCTTATATGCGGCGCGACCGGGTTTATCGGGCGCAATGTCGTCGAGGCCTATGCCGGAAATCCGGACTATCGGGTGATTGCCGTTTGGCACCGCAAACCGCCTTTTGAAATCGCCGGGGTTGAATGGCGCCAGGCGGATTTGACCAATGCACAGAATGTTCAGGAATGTCTCGCCGATGTCGATATCATCATTCAGGCTGCGGCAACCACGTCCGGGTCGAAGGATATTGTGTCACGGCCGCATATTCACGTGACCGACAATGCGGTGATGAATTCGCTGTTGCTGCGCGCCGTACACGATCTGGGCATCGGCCATTTCGTCTTCTTCAGCTGTACGGTTATGTATCAGAGTTCCGACACGCCGCTCAGCGAAACCGATTTCGACGAGTCGGTGCCGCTTCATCCCAACTATTTCGGTGTTGGCTGGACCAAAGTCTATATCGAGAAAATGTGCGAATTTTTTTCCCGCCAGAGCGAGACGAAATTCACCATCATCCGCCATTCCAATATTTACGGGCCGCACGACAAGTTTGACCTAGAGCGCTCGCACGTGTTTGGCGCGACGATGACCAAAGTGTGCACGGCGGCGGATGGCAAAGTCACCGTTTGGGGCACCGGCGAGGAGTCGCGCGATCTTCTTTATGTCGGCGACCTGGTCGATTTCGTGCAGTGTGCCGTCACACGCCAATCCGCCCAATACGGACTTTACAATTGCGGCGCCGGAGAAGCTGTGACAATTCGTCATCTGGTGGAAATGATCGTTGCCGCCGAAAATCCGGACCTTGTCCTGGAACATGACCTTTCGAAACCAACCATCAAGACCTCTTTATCGTTGAACTGTAGCAAGGCAAAGGACGAATTGGCGTGGCAACCGTGTGTATCGCTGCAAGAGGGAATTGAAAAAACACTTCGTTGGTGGCATGCCCATATCGGGACTTAGTCCTGTGCTGTGCCGTCACGGTCGCAGCGTTGAACATTTAGCCGCAAAAGGAAATTCGGTTGGCCATGAGTTTTGACGCCGGTTTTGATGCCGTTCTGACGACCACGATCCACGTCCCGACATTTTTTGAAGGCGTCTGCGCAAACGCCCGCGAGCATGGGCATGAGAACATCAGGTTTTATGTCATTGGCGATCACAAGACACCGGCTGGCGCCGGTGATTTTTGTGCATCCATGGAAAAAAAGTTCGGCCTCGAATTCCTCTATTTTGACGTGCCGGCCCAGATTGAGATCGTCAAGGGCCTGCCGGGGGCTGAGCGGATTCTGCCGTATAATTGGGGCGGCCGTAAGATGCTTGCCAACATTCTTGCCTATCGCGATGGCGCGGAGCGCCTGATCATGCTCGACGACGATAATTTCATGACGGGGTCGGATTTTTTCGGTCATTACGATGTTGTCGGGCGGGAGAGCGACACCAAGGTGGTATCGTCGGATAGCGGTTGGTTCAACATCTATCAGGGTGTGATCGAGGAGAAATCGCTGCCGATTTTTCCGCGCGGCTATCCGTGGAGCGAACGCTTTGGCGAGGACAAGAGTTGGGCCGTTAAGGCCGGGCGCGGAACGATCGCAGCGCTCAATGGCTTTGTCCTCGGCGATCCGGACATCGATGCCATTAGCCGATTGTTTTGGCCGATCCGGGTGCGCGCCATGCAGCCCGATTTTGCCCCCGGGTTTGCCCTCGCGCCCGGCACTTGGTCGTCCTGGAACAATCAGAATACGGCTTTGTCGCGGGCGGCGGCGCCGGCGTATTTTACGCCGCCCGTGGTCGGCCGAAATTCGGATATCTGGGCGGCCTTCGTCCTCTGTAAGCTCGTCGCTCACTTTGATGAAATGGTGGCGTTTGGAGAGCCGCTGGTCGAGCAGGTTCGAAATCCGCACAATCTTTGGGTCGACCTTGAGGACGAGTTGCCCAACAACAAGGCCAACGCGTATTTTCTCAGCCAATTGCGGTCTGCGAAACTTACCGGTGACGACTATCTAGAGGTCCTTTCGTCGTTAATCGATAGCGTTTTGGCCGGTGCCGCGGAGAACGATGAGATTCCCGATGATGCGCGGCGCGAGATAAGCGGGTTCTTCGAGGAATACCGAATCTGGCATGGTATTATGGATTCGATTCAATGATCATCAGCCGCACCCCATTCCGGATATCGTTTTTCGGTGGCGGCACGGACTATCCTCAATGGTACCGGGAACATGGCGGATCGGTGATCAGCGCGACGATCAACAAATACTCCTTTATTACCGCCCGTCACCTGCCGCCCTTTTTCGATTATCGTTATCGCATTCGTTATTACGAAACCGAGGAGACAACGACAGTCGAGGATATCCGCCATCCGTCCGCCCGGGAATGCCTCAAGCTTTTTGACTATGAGAACGGTTTGGAGATTGTCCACCATGCGGACCTTCCGGCGCGCTCGGGCCTGGGTTCAAGTTCAACCTTTACGGTGGGTCTCCTGAATGCACTGGCCGGACTGGAAAACCAAATGCTGAGCAAGAAGGAGCTTGCCTTGCGTGCCATCCATGTGGAGCAGGATTTAATCGGTGAGGCGGTTGGCTCGCAGGATCAAATGGCGGCCGCGTTTGGCGGGTTCAATCGAATCGATTTTCGCGATGATCATGATATCACCGTCACGCCGATCTTAATGTCGCCCGAGCGCCGTCAGGCCTTGGAAGACCATCTCATGCTGGTTTTTACCGGCTTCGCCCGCTGCGCACCGGATATCGCGGCGGAGCAAATAAATCAGATGGGTAATAAACAGAAGGAGCATGCGCAAATTCAAGCGCTGGCCGAAGACGCTTTCCAATTGTTTGGCAGCGAAGGCGACATAGTCACGGATTTCGGTCGGCTCCTACATGAGCAATGGATGATCAAGAGAGAAATTACGTCACGTATCGCCAACACCTTCATAGATGAAATTTATGAGACGGGGCGGCGCGCGGGTGCGATTGGCGGGAAATTACTGGGCGCCGGAGGTGGGGGGTTCATGGCGTTTGTGGCGAAGCCTGGAGATCAACCTAAGGTGCGGCAAGAATTGGAGAAATTTCTTCATGTGCCATTTCGCTTTGAAAATTCAGGTAGCCAAATCGTCTACTATGCAAAGCACTCGTAATCCACCTGATCATCCGGTATTGTCATAAAGTACATCCACTTGAACGCCAATATTGACAATATGGCGTTAGCCATAAATTGCAGAACGGCAGCATAATCATGTCCAGCGCGGCGGGTATTGACAGGCGATCGATCACGGAAATTGAAACTGGTGATACATTTATCATGGGCCTTGACCCACTTACTGGTGAAGTTAATATTGAAATAATTAGCGACAGCTATTTTGTTTTAATATTGCTCAATGATTAGGAGTCGGTTGATTTAAATATAGAATTGGTAACGCCGTGATTGTGGGGGGGTGGAGTGAAAATACAGGCGATAGGATTCCCCATTGGTCAGATTGGTTAACAAGCCTACTTTCGGTTGGCAGTACAAATTGGATCGAAAAGTAGTTAATTAAATTGCCACTGAGAATGAAATTTAAAACATGTTTTATTTTTTCTCCTAAATATAATGAATATACTAATTATTACTGAGAATCTTCCCTTTGAGTCCGTCGTATCTAAGGAAGTTACGGCAGTCCATATTCAATTATTTTTGATGGCTCATGAAATGTCTATAATGGGTCATAAGGTCGCACTGTTGCCGGTTCAAGAGAACGGCAATAATTATTCAGAGAAGACATCAACTTCTCATTTATTGGTCGAGGCCAATAACCAGAATGAATTTACCGTCTTGCGGCCTGTCTTTTTCGACGAAATAGCACCAACACATCATGCAATCGGACCGGTAAATCGTCTGAGTAAAACGATATGGGAGTTTTTCAATGTAGCCCCGACGATGAAATACTACCCCTCCATAAACTTGAGTACGGAAATAACAAGGTGCGCAGATGAATTTGATGCGGATATTTTATTATCTTTTTTGAGTCCCCTAGCGGCTGGTGCCGCGACAAATGTAACTAAGTATCCGAAGGCTATTTTCCAAGGTAATATCGATTTTATAACAGATAAATTACGCCTAGAATACAACCATTTGTTTCAGGACTCGAAGATACCGAAGAGGCCCTGGGCTGTGCGGTATATAAAGAGAATGATTAGAGAGAAACACATTAATAATTTTGAGAACTCTCATAAATTTGTCTCACTTCACTCAGATATAATTTTTAACACGTCAGCGGGTAATAACCAGTATTATGAAGATATTGGTCACCCAAAAGTTGTGTATGTCGGCACTATTTGGTCAAAACTAACAGATGAAATAGCCAACCGACATACGGAAAGAGCGGGCGATGGAAGTGAAGAGCGACCTTTCAAAATAATCGGTCATGCTGGTTATTTAGGTATGACGGCTTCAACATTTGGCCTTGAATACCTTCTTAAATACGTCATGCCGGCTCTGCGGCAGGAAATGAGCGAATTAGCTTTTGAGGTTCACATTATTGGTGGTGGTGAGGTTACTAAAGCTCTTCAGGGATATTTAGAGCAAGATAATATTATCGTTCGAGGATATGTAAAAGACTTAGATTCTGAACTGCTCGATTCGGATGTATTTCTGTTTTTGAATAATGCAGGGCCATTGAAATCGATTTTCAGCCGGCAGATCATAGCTTGGGCTCTCGGGCTTTGCTCGATTGTTCATGAAGGAAGTTTAGAAACACTGCCGGAAATCGTTCATGGCGAGAATGCGCTCGTAGGTGCATCGGCACCGGAAATAGCATCTCTTATCAAACTCGCGTGTCTTGAAAAGGACCTGAATAATAGGGTGCGCCGAGGGGGGCTCCAAACTTATGAAAAATTTTTTACTCCTACAGCCGTTGCGACAAAAATGCTTTCAGTCATGGAAGATTTTATTTCCCCAGGTGGAAATAATAAAAATAATCATATGCGAGTTGATTTGTGAGAAGTCTATTTACTCTCACAAATTATAATAGGCTAGAGTTATATAATTATAATTAGATTAACATAGTTATAGGTGCTGGTCGGTTAGATGAGAATTATAATTGTAGTACAAGATATGCCGTATGATACTGTTAAACATACAGGTGTTACCGCTCTTAACATTCAACTATTCTTAATGGCCCATGCAATGTCAAATATGGGTCACGATATTGCCTTTTTGCCAGTCGTAGAAAGTAATTCAATACTTTCCCACAAGGGGGTAAATGATCCCTTTTTAATTGAGTCTTGCAAAAAAGGTAATTTTTCCATTTTATCTCCGATTATTGTGAATGAAAAAACAGTTACACGAACTCGCCATCATTATATATCCCGGATTTATCGTAATATTAAAAAACTTTGTGGGATATACTCGATACGGTCATTTTATCCCGCTATAAATATGGGAACCAAATTAACGGAAGTTGCTGATCAGTTTAAACCCGATATATTACTTGCTGTTGTATCTCCACATGGAGCCAGTGCCATAGCGACAGTCAAGGAATATCCGACAATTATTTTTCAAGGTGACATTGACTTTATGTCGGATAAAGTACGATTAAACTATGAAAGATTGTTTCATGATTCAAGTACCAAGAAAAAATATCACATGCGACACCGGATCGCTAAATATATAAGGCGACGACGTTTTCAAAATTATGAAAAGAGCCATAAATATGTGTCACTTTGCGCGGATGCCATTGTGTCAGCATCGGCAAATAATGTTCAGTATTATAAAGATATGGGCCATCCGAAGGTCACATATGTCGGAACGACGTGGACCAATCAACCAATTTCTACGATTGATTATCGATCTTCATTGGCACGTGATGGTAGTATAGCAAAGCCGTTTAAGATTATTGGTCATGTTGGTTTTCTCAATTCGACGGCATCCACGTTTGGCCTCGAATATTTACTCCAAAAGCTTATGCCGGAGCTGCATCAAGAAATGAAAGGTTATCAGTTCGAGGTACATATTATCGGAGGTGGTGCCTTGGCAAAGCCCATACAAGCGAAATTGAAGCAGAAAAACGTTATTGTTCGAGGATATGTAGAAGATCTAGATGTGGAGTTGATGGACTCTAATGTATTTCTATTTTTGAACAATGTAGGGCCGGCCAAAGCGATATTTAGCAGACAAATAATGGCTTGGGCTTTGGGTCTATGTCTCGTTGTACATGAAGGAAGTAAGGAGGCGCTGCCGGAGCTCGAACATGGTAAAAATGCTTTGGTGGGGGCGTCAGCATCAGAAATAGCATCTCTGGTTAGGAGCGCCTGTCTAGATAAAAAACGAAATCGAAAACTTTGTGAAGGAGGACGCGACACTTTTGACAAACATTTTACGCCTTTGGCTATTTCTAAAAAAATAATAGCGGTAATGAAAGATGTTGTAAAATAAAATCTGCAAAATACGGACTACGTTAAATTATAATAAGGTAACGCCACTTATTTTTATATAATAACATAACATTGCTGAGACACTCATTAGTTATGAAAAAATGAATTACTATTTATGTTATGTAGACCAGAATATGCATAGTAGCTGTAAATAACTGCCATATGAGAGCGCCCTATTGAGCTAATATGAAGTTTTGTTTTTAATAATATGATAGATCTCAAACGATAAGTAATTAAGAAGGAGAATCGGTCAATGGAATATCGGTTCCCATATTGCTATCTCTCGACGACTTTGTTTATACATTTCTTAGTACTTAAAGCTATATACGCTGTATCCGCCCGGCAGTAAATAAATAGAGAAAAAGTTTCATTTCCCACACATTAGCAAGAATATGCGTTCTCTTTTGTCAATGTTTCATCCCACATTAATGCGGAACGGGCTGAGATAATAAAAATATTTATAATCTTGCATCAAAAGACAAAATGACATAACTTTAATGAATAATATAAATATTAGATATTGGGTGTGAAGCAAAATATCTGAATTAACAGTTATCTTTTAGTCTCAGAGGGAGAATATGGGAGTGTCCATCACAACAGTCAATTTTTAGCTGGCAAATAATGGCATGGGTCCCCGGCCTGTGTCTGGTTGTTCATGAAGGCAGTTTGGAAGCGCATCCGGAATTTGATCAATGTGAGAATGTGCTAGTGGGGGCGTAGGCGCTCGAAATAGCGTCTTTGGTTATGCGCGCTTGCCTTGATAGTGAATTAAACCGAAGGCTTCGCCAGGGCGGGCACAAAACCTATGATAAACATTTCACGCCCGGCGCTGTTCCAGATAAAATTGTTTCGATTTCGGAAGAAATGTTTCTTTCGATTAATCGTAATAATTAAACCGCTCAGGCGAAAAGTCGTCATATGTAAAGCGATAACTTAATAAAATACCGGAGAATATAAATTAATGTCTTATGCTAATACTTGGCTGCATATATTAAACAATGTATCCGACCTTATTCGCAAAACGGATGAGGTGAATGCGTCAACCATTTATTCAGCTGCAGCGACGGGCGCACATGATGTTCTATTTACCCGGAAATATCTTCGAAAGTATGGTATCCAGACTATCTCTGACGAAGAGATGTCAGCGCACATGTGCAGCGGAGGCAATCAATATTATCGTTCGAGTAATAAACTCGCTTCTCAAGTATTAAAATCATTTGGATACGATAAATATTCAGACATAGATATCTATGACAGAGCGGATATAGTGTGTGATTTATCTCACCCGATATCGACGGAGTGTCATCAACAATACGACCTCGTTCTTGATATTACATCAACTTATGTGACAAATATTATTCAATCTTATTCGAATACGTCGAAAATGACTAAAACCGGCGGAATAAAGATTGTTGTTACAACGGTTGGTGATCACACAAACCGCTTTGACTTAAATCCGTCGCCAAATTTCCTAATCGATTTTCATACGGGAAACGGATTTCAGCTGGAACGTGCATTTTTGATCAACCCTAAGGGCACAATTCTACCTTATCGGCGGTTTGCCACTAAAGGGACACCGATATTCGTTCTGCTACCGCTCGGTGATCTTCTCATTACCATACTCAAAACAATCAATACTGCTCGCAGAAATCGCCCGGCGGTCAGACGATGTGATAGTATTCTTTATCCAGCACGCTCCGGTGACAAGGCGTACTCACCGACCGTTGACTCCTCCCGCGTTGGTACCGAGTCCGTAGAGAACATAACGCCCATGAGTGTTAGAAAAAGGGTTAAAGAGTTACTAAGTAACTGGCTTGGGGAGGAAATATTTCTAAAAATAGTATATGCAAATCGCAAGTGGAGATATCTGAGGCGTTCTTTTATTCACGACAACACGAGTAGTGAATGGTACGCCTATTTCGTTTTTCGCAAGGTGAATGACGTTGAAAAAATAAATATACATATAACATCTCACTATGAGGAATTAGATCAGACAAAATAACATAACTAAATATGTATATATTATCTTCCGATATTAAAAATTATTACAAGAAACAATTATTATCGAAATAAAATCACTGTATCTACACCATTCACTTCTTTTTCGGTGTATGCTGGAAGATAAGAGAGCGTTTATAACATGATGAATTATAGTGGGCCTAATGGTCACTGAACTCAGACAGCTTGGAACCGGGCGCTATGTACCATCGTTTTTAATGGTGTCGGCATTTGGTCCACTATTAATGCCGAGTATCGGAGTCGGTACAGAACAAGTATTTATGTACGTTTTGTTGCCGATAGCATTGGGTATTTTATGCGTCGGCGGAAAGTCTCTTTTATTTTACAAGCCAGTTCTTTTCCTACTATCTATTTTTAGCTTTATTACCATCTGGACTCTGGTGGTAACATCAGGTGGTGTACCCTCTCATGTGACAAACTCATCCCGTACATTTTGGGACGAAGTTGGCGGTTTCGAAAATTATTTTCAAACTATTGTTATGATTATAATTATCGGAGCGGTCGTAAGAAAATATAGCTCTTTAAACACACAGATATTGTTAGATAAAGTTGCAAAGATACTGATTGCGTTGATGGCAATAAATGCGTTAATTGCGTTGGCGTCTGTGTTTTTGAATACAGCACCTATAACAAATTATTTTCTACGTGAAGAAGTTATCACGGGAGAAATACCAGATCAATTGGATTCCGGGACTGGCAGATTTACCGGCATTTTCGATTTTCCGGCGACAGCTGGCCATGCTTATACATTGGCCTTAATAATGTGGACATTTCAAGTACGTAAAACAAAACAAATATCGATCATGATGTTGTTACTTGGGGGATTGATCGTTGTTGGCGGCACAGTTAGTGTTTCTAAGACATTTTTATTTGGAGGTTTGCCACTGTTTATTATTTATTGGATGGTGCCAGGGAGAGTTAGCCCTCGAATATCATGGAAAATATTAACCGTTCTATTGACGGCAATAGGTGCAGTAGTGATTTTTGTAGAATCGTGGATTGGAGCTAGACTTATTCTGGAGTTGTTTACCAGCGGCACAAAACATACTCCGGTTACACTATTTTTACATTTTGTTTCTATTCGATATGGAATTAATGATGATTTTTCGATAGGCGGAATCTTTCCTTATATTTGGGAAGTCGCGCCGATACAGGGTCTTGGATTCGCTTATTTAAGCGTTGTAGACAGCGCTTATCTTCAATATTTTATGCAGGGTGGTATCGTTTCGCTACTGCTTTATTTGGGATTTATAGCGACAATGTTGTATCTGGGTGCCAATGAGTGGTATCGCGGAATAGAAACGGGGCGGCTCCTGACGATTCTTGGTTTATTTGTACTTTTGTCAGGCGTTGGGTCTCCTGTAATTACCGCGTCGAGATTCGGTGTGATATTCTGGGTGGTCTTGATGTTAGTATTAGCTGTTGGCGCCGCACGGCGCGCTGATAAAACAGAACTTAATAATATCCCCATCTACAAAAAATCAGCCTAAATATGTCCCCGGAACAAATAAGATTGCCGGAATGGATTTAAAATTATTAGTGCTGCGAAACCAGCCGGTCCGTGATGACAACTCAGAGATATTCTGGGATGGGTCAAATCTGTTGGACAGCATGACAGCCTGTCCATGGTGTTTTCCGATTGTTGATCATACCTCCACCTAGCGTAAAATCACGAAATCTCAACATCAGTACCGAATGGCGTACCATGCACGGCCGATCAGTTCTTTGAGGGCGCGGTTGCTGACGATCATTGCATTGTCACGCGGCAAAAAATCCAACACCTGCAAGTCGTGAGGACCGAAGAAAATTGTTGGCGCCGGAGTAACCCGGAACCCAGCCTGCTCAAATACTCTTTTTGCCCGCGCCATATGACTGGAATGGGTGACAAGGTAGATTGCCGCAATTCCTTCCTGGCTCAGAAGCGCCCAACTGAATTCGGCGCTCTCGAATGTGTTGTCGGATGCGTCTTCCGACCACGTTACGGTGACGCCCAGTTCAGATTCCAAAACCGCGCGCATCAGCTCGGCCTCGGTGCTGCCGCTTCCTCGGGTATCACCGCCACTGACGAGGATTGGTTTGCCGGTTCTGCGGTGTAGAAATGCGCCGTAGCGAACACGCTCTAGTGCGTGACCTCGGATTGAGTCACCGAAATATTCCGGTGCATTCAGATACTTACCGGCGCCCAAAATCACGATTGCCTGTGCGTGCGATTCTTCGTCGGCCACTGTTGCCGGTGCTTCGTCGGTGCGGACCGAATGGGCAATAAAGTCGCTCATGAGCGGGGTGCTGAAGGCGTAGAGGAGAACCAGCGCTACGGATACGGTGATAATTCCGGCCCGCCGGCGCCACCGCAATAGGACAAGCCCAAATGCCGCCAAAAGGATCAAGTTGAATGGCGGCAAAATAAAAATTTCGGTAAGCAATTTTAACATCAACGGCTAACCGCCCTGATCCTGGTTTGTCTCATCGCCGGCGCTTGGCGCTAAATATTCAACTATCTGCACTCTTCGACGATGTGAAATTCTTTACCGCAGAGGACATGCCGGGAGGAAATTCCGCGCTTGAATCGATATTCTCCCAATTGTCGCGAAACCATTTGAGGGTTTGCTCCAGGCCGTCGTCGAAAGCTGTATGGGGCTCGTAGCCGAGCACCTCGCGGGCGATATCGATACTCGCCATCAGACGTGATTTGGTGTCCCATTTGCGCCGGTCGGTGTAAGCGATACCCGCCTTGTTGCCGGTCAGCTCATTGATTTTTTCGGCCAACCAGACAATTTCCGTTTCCACGCCGGAGGCGATATTCATTTCCTTGCCGACGGCGGCTTCAGCATGTCCGGCACTCAGCAGCGCAGCCACGATATCGCCAACAAAAGTGAAATCGCGCGTCATCTTGCCCGAGCCGGTAATCGGCAGCGCCCGGCCCTGCATTGCCCAGTAGATAAAGTTGGGAATGACATTGCGGTACTGCCCGGGCACTTCACCGGGGCCGTAGGAGTTGAAGAATCTAGTTTTCACAACTTTCAGGCCGTAATGGTGCCAATAAAAATTGCAGTAGAGCTCGCCGGTCATCTTTGAGATTTGATAGGGTGTGGAGAGGTGAAGGGAGACAAATTCCTCTTTTAGGGGCAGTGGCGCCTGGGCGCCATAAATGGCGCAGCCCGAGCCGGCATAGACAAAACGCTCGACATCGGTGAGCACGGCATGCTCCAAAACCTTGATCGTGCCGAGGCCACTGACCAAAATATCAGTTTCGGGATAATCCACCGAATTCTGATTGGCAAAGAAGGCGGCGAGATGAAAAACCACCCTGGGCCGCAAACGAAACACCCGCTTTAAGGATTCGTCGTCGCGGATGTCGCCTTTGACGAACAGGACATTTGGATAGTTGGGGATATTCCATTGGTAGGATGAAGACAGATCATCCAGCACGACAACCGGTTTGGCACCCGCCTCAGCCAGCGCGCGTACCAGATTGCCGCCGATTGCGCCGGCGCCGCCGGTAACCAGAACCGGCGTGTCCTTATAGCGGCCGAGCGGGTCTTCCCCCATTTATTATTTCCTTTGAAATTTGGCCCAATGCCCGCGATTCTTATAGGCAATCGCCAAGGAAGGGGCAATAGACCTCGCCCCGAACTTTCCGTTCTTGCGGCGGATTCGCATTTCAGACATTCTGGTCTATATGGTACTCCAGGCCCGTACTAAGCTATGGTGACAGCCTGAGAGCAATATCGAAAATCGAAATAAACCCATGAAGCTTCTTTTCCTTATCCCGCCGCAGATTATTCGGAGCACCGATGGAATCGATGTTGCACCCACGGTTTCCATACCGCTGGGTTCGCTCTACATGGCGGCCTATTTGCGAAAAATGGAATGGGCAGGTGATATGCGTGTCTATGATGCGCGCCTCGGTGCCAAGACCACATCATATCCGGACGGCAGCACGACCTTTGGCGATAGCTGGGACAGTGTGGCGCAAACCATCCGCCAGTACGCGCCCGATGTCGTTGCCATATCCAACATGTTTTCCTGGCAAATCCAGGGCGCCCTGGAAGCGGCGCGGCTTTCGAAAAAAACCTGTCCCGAGGCGGTGACCGTTCTTGGCGGGCCGCACGCATCTTCTTTTCCGTTGAAAATGATCGAGGAAGAAGCGCTTGATTATGTCGTAATGGGCGAGGGCGAGCAGCGCCTGCACTATCTTCTCGAGGCGTTGGAGAATGGCGAAGCCATATCGTTGCAGGGTATTCTAGGCAGTGCCGCCGATGCGGACCTGCTCAGGCCCAATAAGAAAGCGCCGATCAAGTTTATTCCGAATCTCGATGATCTGCCGATACCGGCCTATGATCTGGTCGATATTGACCGCTATTTTCATCTCCAATCGCATGGCTACGCGCCGCGCGTGCGCGAATATGGCAAGCGTGCCGTCACCATCCTGACCAGCCGCGGCTGCCCGCATCAATGCGTCTTCTGTTCGATTCAATCGACCATGGGCTATAAATTCCGCCATCATTCGCCGGAATATGTCCAGGCGCATATCAGGCATCTCATCGACAATTACAATATCGATTACATCCATTTCGAAGACGACAATTTCACCCATGATATTCCGCGCTTCGAGGAATTGCTCGATGCGCTCATTGACATGGAGAAAATCATTCCGTGGGACACGCCAAATGGCGTGCGGGCGGATTCATGGACATTGGAACGCATCGAGCGCACCAAGAAATCCGGCTGCCAGCATCTTTGCATCGCCATTGAATCATCGGTGCAGCGCGTCATCGACGAAGTGGTCAAGAAAAAGCTCGATCTCAGCAAGGTCGAGCCGGTCATGGCGGCGTGCCAGAAGGTCGGCCTGCCGCTCTCTGCCTTTTTTGTCCTCGGCCTCCCGGGCGAGACGGCGGCGGAGATCAAAGCGAATGTCGATTACGCGATCGACAAATACCGGCGCTATGGTGTTTATCCAACATTCTCCATGGCCAATCCGCTGCCGGGCACGGAACTCTATGACACGGTTGTCGAGCATGACCTTCTGCACGGCAATACGCTGAGCGCGCCGCCGCGCGCAAATACGATCAAGACGGATGAGTTCGATCCGGATTACATCCAGGCGCTCTACAATTATGCCAACCGGCAAAAGACGGCGATCACCCTGAAGCGGATGCTGACCAGCCCGAAAATGTTTTCATATTTTTTGGGCCTGGGCCTGCGCAACAAATGGTTCCTCAAGAAGATTCTGTTTTCGGCGCTGAAAGGTGTCAGGAACCAAGTATTCTTCCGCCAATATGGCGAGTACGCCAAGCGGCTTTAAGCCAAATATTTTTCCAGCTCTGAAATCACTGCGGCCTTTTCAAAATTTTTATCGACATAGGCTTGGCCCTGCGCTCCCCATTCGGCAAGCCGGGCGCTGCTCTCATACATCGTCCGGATGGCATCGGCGATGGCTTCTTTATCGTCCGAGGGCACGGCCAAGCCGCAGTCGGCCGCGCGGACCATCGCATTGCCGTCGGATTCCCGATTCAGCACTGCCAGTACCGGCAGGCTCGCCGCCATATAGGTGAGCAATTTACCGGGCACCACCGGGGTATGGTTTTTCGGGCTTAGGCAGACCAGGCCGACATCAAAATTCTTCAGCAGCTCGGGATACTCCTCGCGCGGGATGAAAGGCTGAAAATGAACGTTGGTGGTTTCATATTGGCGGGCGAGAGCTTTGAGGCTCTCTGATTCCCCACCGTCTCCGACTAACAAAATGGCCAGGTCTTTCAGTTCACCCAACTTTGCCGCCGCCTCGACAATCAAATCCAATTGCTGAGAGGGGCCCATCACCCCGGCAAAGCCGATAATGAATTTATCCTCTAAGCCATATTTTTCGCGGAAGCGCCGGCTGGCCGGTAGTTGGTAGGATTGGCCATCAACCCAATTATGCAGCACCGCAATCTTGCCGGCAGCGCGCGGGTTTTCGCGTTTGAGAAATTCCAGATTGCTTTTGGAGTGCACCAGGATGCGATCGGCGTTGCGGTAGGCGCGGCGCTCCATGGCGCGGAACATGGCGATCAGCACGGGATTGCGCAACACGCCGAGATCGATGGCGTTTTGCGGAAAGACGTCCTGGATGTTGAGGGCGAAAAAAGCGCCCTTGCGGTGAAGCGCACTGCCCACCCCGGCGAGCGGGAGCGGCGGGCTGTAAACGATCACGGCCTGATAATCGCCTTCGCCGTGGCGCCCGAGGGCGCGCAGGAACTGGCGCGGCATCATCAGTTGCGCGATGCCGCGCACAACAAAATTCACCTTGTGGTGCGGCAATGTTTTGACACGGATGACCGTCACCCCATCCTCGACGGCTTTGGCGCCGATTCCCGCCGCTGCTTGTGGTGAGCTCAGATTATATTGCGGCCAGGAGGTCAGGACGGTGACCTTGTGGCCGCGCGTCAGCAGTTCCTGCGCCAGCTCCAGCATCAAATGGGACGAAGAGCGAATTTCGGGCGGATAGGCGTCGGTAACGAGGAGGATATTCATGCGCCGCTTGAGGGCAGGGCGCCGTCCGCCACCATGACCGGCAAGCCGGTCGCGAGGGATTTCTCAATCGCGAATATGGCGCGCATGGTCAGCAGCATGTCTTTTTGTGATGTCTTTGGCGCCGCCTGACCCCGGACCAGTGCGGCGAAATGCGCGAGTTCCTCGCCATACCCCAATTCCCGGCTCGACGTGTTGAATTTTTGTGCGCCGCGCTTTGAGTGCAATTGCGTGCGCCGGAAATCGACACAGCTCGCCGCGTTGCCCTGCCAAAACAATTCGAACGATTCGCGCCCGAGCGAGCGGCTGCCGGAGCCGGTATAGGTTAGTTCGCCGATCGAGCCATCAGAGAATTTTATCGTTGCGATGATATTGTCATTGTTGACCGTGCTGTTGTCGTTGCCGGTCACGCGCTCGGCGAAAATGCGCACCGGATCGGCGGCGCTGAGATACTGCATCAGGTCGATAAAATGGCCCATTTCGCCGACCACCCGGCTGCGCCCCTGCTCGGGCGAATGGACCCAATGGTCCGACGGCACAAAGCCGGCATTGACGCGGTAGGCCATCACCAGGGGTTCGTTGCGATCCGAGAGGAGGGCGCGGATACGCTCGGTATGCGGCGAATGGCGCCGGTTGTGGCCAACCATTACGACAAGATTCTCGCTGGCCTTTTCGATCAAGGCCGCCTCGATGCGCGCCAGCTCCCCGACATCGATGCACAGCGGTTTTTCGACCAGCACACTTTTGTTATTGGCAATCGCCTGAAGCACCAGATCGGCATGCTCGCTGTGTGGTGCGAGAACGATTAAAGCATCTATGTCACCGTCGGCGAGCAATGCCGATACATCGCTTGTGGCGTTCTCAAAGCCGAATTTTTGCGCCCCGTTCTGCGAACTGACGCCGCTTTGCGTGGCCAGAGTCTTGCGCCGGAGGTTGGGAACTTTCGCCAGCGCCGGCAACAGGGAGGAGCGGCCAAACAACCCGGCGCCAATAACGCCGATGGTGGTGGTGTTTTCTTTCGCACGCGCCGCCGGTTCCGGCAGCGTGACGTGGCGCGCCATATCTGTGTCGTCCGGATACTCGAATGCCACAGCGACGACACCGGGCAGCGCGCCTTGCCCGAGTTTTTCATAGAGCCCCGCCGCTTCGGCTATCGGCATGCGATGGGTCACGAACGGCGACACATCCATCAGGCCGCTTTCCAGCAGGCGGAGATATTCGCTGAGATTTCTATTCTCGGTCCAACGCACGAGATCGAGGGGAAAGTCGATTCCGCCTTCTTCATATTGCGCCACGAGAGAACCCGGGCCGCCCGCTTTCGAGACGATCAGCTCGATTTCCTTGTCCCACAATTGCTGGCGGTCGGCATGAATATCGGTCACGCCGACGATCACCACGCGGCCGCCGATGCGGCTCACTTCCGTGGCCGTGTTCAGGGGCTCGCGGCTCTCGCTGGCGGCGGTGACGATGACGGCATCGGCGCCATTGCCGTCGCTGATGCCGAGAACCGCCTGGTTCAAGGCGTCCGCCGATTCGACAGAAATATCGGCGCCATGCTTTGCCGCCAGTTCGCACTTGCCCGAATCCGGGTCCATGCCGACGGTGACGCAGCCATAGGCGCGGAGAAACTGAACCGTCATCAGCCCGAGGAGCCCGAGGCCGACAACCGCGACGCGCGAGCCAAAACTAAGTTTGGCGCAGCGCACGCCATGCAGGGCGATGATGGCGATTTGCCCGAACGCCGCCTGCTCGGCGGAAACGCCATCGGGAATAGGGGCGGCGAGATTTTCCGGCACGGTGATGAATTCCGCGTGGTTGGCGGCACCGGCGCTGATGCAGGCGACACGGTCACCCGGGGCAAAGCGCGTCACATCCTCGGCGCATTCGACCACCACACCGGCCGAGCTGTAGCCAAGCCGCGTTGGCGTCTCAAGCCGGCCTTTGGCTTCCTGGAAGGTCGATGCGATGCCTTCGGTGCGCGCTTTTTCGATCACCCTCTTGACCAGGTCGGGGCGCGCCCGCGCCTTGCCGATCAGGCTCTTTTTGCCAAGCTCGACGATCGAGCGCTCGGTGCCCATGCTGACAATCGAGGATTGGTTGCGCACCAGGATGGTACCGGGGCGGCAGGCCGGAACCGGCACCTCGGCGACGGAAACTTCGCCGCTGCGGTAATTTTGAATGACCTGCTTCATGATGCGGTTGCCAGCGGGCTTTCTTTATTCATATTCCGGCTCCAGCTCAACTGCGTCGCCGCTCCAGCGCTTGAGCTCATCGATGCGAAACACCGCTTCCATCGAAGAGATGATTTCCGCGAAGGGAATTGGCGCGGATTCACCTGCCGATAGGCTATGCAGGAAGGCGTTCATGCAGGCGGCGTTGCCTTTGTCCTGGGTCTTACCACCTAAATTTTGAAAGCCCGGCCAGCCGTGCCCTTCCAAGCTCTTAAAGTCGTCGAGCATCAGGGAGCGTCCGGCGCAGTGAATTTCCAGCCGCTCCTTGGCGATGGCGAAATGGCCGTTGGTGAGATAGTGGATGGCGGCAAGCGAGCCATCGGCGAATTGCAGCACCGCCGAGACGCCATCATCCACTCCGGCGGCGCTGGCCCGGGCCGGCAGCGCTTGCACCGATACGATTTCGCTGTCGATCAGGTGACTGGCCAGATCGACGAAGTGACAGACCTCGCCAATGACGCGCCCGCCGCTGATATCCGCCGCCAAGGTCCAGTGACTATCTGGCACATGCCCGGCATTCACGGTGTAGATCAGGGATTTGGCTTCAGCGCTGCTGTGCAACAACTCTTTGGCTTTGACAGTCAGCGGCGCAAAGCGGCGATTATAGCCAATCATCAGGCGTGGTTCGCCTGGTGCGGCTGCGTGGGCCTCTTCCACCATGCGCATCTCTTCGCGGCTGATGGCGATCGGCTTTTCGAGAAACACGTTCTTGCCCGCTTTGAGCGACTGACAAGTCAAGTCGGCATGGCTGTCGTGGCGCGTGGCGATGACGACGCTATTGATGTCGGCACTGCTCAGGATCTCGTCCAAATCGGTGGTCAAACGCTCGAAGCCGTATTTCTTTGCCAGTTTGACGGTTTCCGGCCGCCCGCCCGACATCACCGTATGAAGCCGGGCGCCGGCCTGCTGAAGCGCCGGCAAAAGCGCATGTGCGGCGTAGTTACCGGCGCCGATCAGCGCCACGCAAGGTGTCGAACTTTGGTAGTTCGCGGCAGGTTTCGACAGGGTAACGGTTCTGTCCTGCAACGCAGTCGCCGCTATTTTATCCGCCTCATATTCCAACATGATGCCGAGCGAGTCCTCGCCGCCAACGAGAAGGTCATAGGCCTGGTCGGCCTGATCGAAGGCGAAACGATGGGAAATCAGCGGCTCGGTTTTAAGTCCGCCCGCCGCCATAAGGTCGAGCACGGCGGTGAAATTGCGCTGTTCCGTCCATCGTACAAAGCCCGGCGGATAATCCTGGCCACGCTCTTCGTAATTGCTATCGTAGCGCCCCGGCCCGTAGGAGCACGAGACCTGGAAGCTGAGTTCCTTTTCATAAAAATCAGCGCGCTGAAGATTGAGGCCGGTGACGCCGACCAGCACGATGCGGCCACGCTTGCGGCACATTTGTGCTGCATTGTGCATCGGCTCATCGCTCTCTGTCGCCGCCGTGATCAGCACGCCATCAATGCCGCCGCCGCTGAATTCGCCCGCGGTCTGCAAGATCGTTTCGCTGTCCGTCGCGGTGACGACCTCAGCGCCCAATTCCCTGCCGATCTCCGCCCGCGCCTCGCTCGGATCGAAGGCCAAAACCTTGCAGCCATTGGCGCGTAAGATCTGGATCGTCAGCAAGCCGACCAACCCCAAGCCGATGACGACGAAGCGCTCGCCAAGAGTCGGTGCGGCGAGACGCACGCCCTGCAGAGCGATCGAGCCGAGTACCGTAAAGGCGGCGCTGTCGTCATCCACCTCGTGCGGGACTTCGGCGCATAGATGCTTGGGCACCGAGACGATTTCCGAATGGAAGCCGTTGCAGGCAACGCGCATGCCGGGGCTGAATTCGCTCGCTTCGCTACCGGCGGCGATTACCGTGCCGATATTGCAATAGCCAAGCGGATACCAACGCTCGAGCCTGTCTTTGACCGCGCGCACGGTCTTGACCACACCCTGGCTGCGCACCCGGTCGACCACCGCTTTGACCTGCCCCGGCCGCTGGCGCGCCTTGGCAATCAGGCCGGCGCCGGCGAACTCGGTGATGGTGCGTTCGGTGCCTGAGGAAATGACAGAGCGGCGCGTTGCGATCAGCACATGGCCCGGCTTGACCGGCGGGCAGGGCACTTCGGCAAGCTCAATACCGCCGGTGCCGAATTTTTGAATTAGCTGTCGCATAGGTGGCGAACCGTGTTTTCAATCAATTCGGTCTTTGTTTCAATACGTTGCAACGATTCCAAGGTCAATAGCGGCTAACCACCGTCCAACATTCGGGTATAGACCCGATGGTGCGCCTCGGCCGCGCCCGCCACCGTATATTGATGCGAAATGGCAGCCCGCGTCCGCCCGCTCACGGCTTCGCGGAAGGCCGCGTCCGTGATCATTTTTTTCAGCGCCAGCGCCAATGCGGTGCTGTCGCGCGGCGGCACGATCAATCCGGTAACATCATTCTCGACCACCTCGCCAACCAGCCCGACATTGCTCGCCACCGGCGCTTTGCCGGCGGCCATGGCTTCAAGCAAAACCATTGGCCCGCTCTCCGATTGCGAACTCAAAACAAAAACATCGCAGCCTGACAGAGCGGCCGGAACATCGTCGACGGCGCCGAGAAAATGAAAACGCTGTTCCATGCCATGCGCCTTTATGCGTGCCTTGAGAGCGCGGTAATAATCCTCGGCCGTGTCGAGGATGGCGCCGACGACAACCATGCGCCACGGCGTGTCGAGATTCTGTAAGCCGGCCAGAGCCTCGACTAAATCATCATAGCCCTTGAGCGGATTGACATTGCCCACGGCGAGAAGAATGACCTCATTGTCCCGCCGTGTGAGTTCCGGCCATTGACTGCGGTCCGCATATAAGAGTTTTTCCGGAGCAAATTTTTCAAGATCCACCGGCGGATAGAGGAGTGCCGTCTTGTTGGTGTCCCGGTCGCGGTGATGAACGAGCACTTGGCGGCTCGAATAGGCGCGCCGTGTCGCCCATCCGGCAAAAGTCGCGCTCACCAATGTGCAGAGGAAACGCGGCAGGGCCATATCGTTGAAATGCCAAAGCACAGGCCGGCCGATCAGGCGAGCCGCCACCACGGCCTGGAAGGCGAACAGCGAATTGGCATGCACGAGATCGACCTTATGGCGGCGAAAGAGGCGCATCAGAGCCCACACCTCGATCGGAAAACGCAGGCAATAGCGCAGAATGCCGATAATTTTGTAGCGCCGGCGCAGGCGGGAGAGAGGCGTTTGAGCAAAACCAAAGCCATGCTCGGCCAAATATTCTGGCAGCGCATCGCCCATCGGCGGAAAGACTACCAAGGTGTCCCACCCCATGTCGCGCAACAGGGTCCCGACCTGCACGATGCGCCGTTGTGGCCCGCCGATGCGCCCATCGACCAAAACATTGGCCACAAGGTGCCGCTTTTCCATTCCGCTAGGAATTGCTCCAACTCATGCGTGGCATAATCCGGCCCGGATCGATTCGATCTTTATAAGTGGCGACGCGGCGGATCATCTCGGCCAACACATCGTCGCTCATCAGATGCGGCCTCAGGCCGAGGTCGAGCAGGCCGGAATGTTTGACGTTGAAATAATGGTCTTCCGACTCTTTTCGCGGATTTTCAATGCTCTTGATCGTCACGCCAAGGCCCATCTCATTGCCGACCCGGTGCACCAGATCGGCCAGGTCATTGACCGAAAAGACTTCAGTGAACTGGTTGAGAATGCGCAACTCACCCGGCGCCGGCGGCGTGTTCATCGCCAGCTCGACGCATTGCAGCGTATCGAGGATGTTGAGAAAGCCTTTTTGCTGGCCGCCGCTGCCATAGACGGTGAGTGGAATGCCCGCGACCGCCTGGACCATAAAGCGGTTCAGCACAGTGCCGAAGACATCGTCATAGTGAAAATTCGGCATCAGGCGATCGTCCATATCGGCTTCCGGCGTGGAGAGGCCGTAAACCGGCCCCTGCATCAGGTCGGTGGCGCGGATGCCGTAAATGCGCGCATAGAACCATAGAAGGTCCGTGTCCATGACTTTGGTGGTGTGATAAAGGCTGCCCGGCGTGCGCGGATAGAGGAACTTATGTTGCCGCCCGTTATGTTCGACATCGAGCCAGCCTTCCTCGATATCGATGTTGGGGGTGCCATATTCGCCCATCGTTCCCAGTTTCACGATATGGCAATCCGGCGCGTGCTCCTTGACCGCCCAGATCACATTGAAGGTCGCACCCAGATTGTTATTGAGCGTGCGCGATGCTTCTTCATAGCCAAGCATCGAATAAGGCGCCGAGGGTTGCTCGGCATAATGGATTATGGCTTCGGGCTGGGTTTCCTCGACCAGGCGGGACAGGTGGGGGAAATCTGTGCAATCGCCAATTTCAACCCGAATCGGCGTGTTGGAGACCGCTTGCCAAATTTCGCCGCGCTGCTGCAAATCCGGATTCGGCATGAGAGCTTCCGCGCCGAGCTCGCGCGCGGCATCGCGGCGGAAATAATTGTCGAACACAGTGACGTCATGGCCCTTATGGGCAAACGCCATGGCGGTGGGCCAGCCGAGATAGCCGTCCCCGCCTAAAATTAGAATACGCAATTTATGGTACGCCCCTGAATCACAAGCTGAATAGGCGGTCATGTTTGTCGATTGTCCCGATTCCTTCAAGTATATTTGCCCCAGCTCGATTAGACAAAAGTTCGAAATTATATGTGTGGAATATTTAGCCGCGTGAGCTACTCGCGGGCACTATCGCCCAAGGATATTGAGGGCTGCCGCGCCGCGACGGCGGCAATTGCCCACCGCGGTCCGGATGCGGACGGCGAATGGTAGGACTCTCACGCCTTCATGGGCCACCGCCGGCCGACCATTTTCGATCTCTCGGTGGCGGCTAGCCAGCCGCTTTATTCCCATGCCGGTGCGTCCTGACGGGAAAAATCAGGCAGCTTCGGTATCGTCCTGCGGTGGCGTGACGGGATAGCTGTAATCTATCGCCGCAGTCTGTGCCGGGCTTAGAATTTCAGCTTCAAGATCGGGCGGTGAAAATAGCGGCTGGCAATAGTGCGGGCGCAGCGGGAGGTGGGAATTATAGGCATAAAAGGCGGTCAACCGGTCGGCGCTCTCGGGCACACAGCCATGATGCCAGACACCAGCCGGGTCGGCGAACAGGACGGTGCCCGCGGGGCCGGTGCAGGTAACGTATTTGTCGTCTGAAACCAGCCGGCGCATGACATCCTCCGGCACCCGGCCATTAACATATTCAATGCCTTTGGAGGGCGCGTGGTCGCGCGGTAAAAAGCGGAAGGCGCCGCCTTTTTCGTCGACATCGTTAATGTAGACGATAATTTTCATGATCCGCACGTCTTCGGCATCGCGGTGCCACTGACGGGTTTCCTGGCACTGGCCATCGGCAAAGTCGCGCCTGAGAACGAGGCCGCGATAGGCCGCCGGGAGGCCAATATAATTCTCCGCGATGGCGAGAAAACGTTCTTCCAAGCCCCATTTGATGAGCTGCGGCACCGACGCCAACTGCGCCAAAGACGCCTCGCGGACATAGTCCTTTGGAAAACCATAGATTCTTTTTGGGTCGGACAGGATATCCGAAGCGGTGTTCATGTCGAAATCCAGGGACAGGCCGTTTGCGGCCAGTTCGCTGAGAGAGGTTCTCGCCCCGCCATCCCGTTCCAGCGCGTCGACGATGCCCTGGTCGAATGCATTGAGAGAAGGCAAGTCCCTGCGGTGGCGATTGCGTAAATACGCCTGCTGCTTTCGCCGGCTGCCAATTTCATAGCGCGTTGTCAGCGCCGTGCGAATCTGTGTCATGGTGCGTGATATCATTGATTTTCAGCCAAAAATTAACCAACTCCCCGAAACCGGAACCAAGCCCTGGGCAAAAGGGTCAGCCCGAATTATATCCCAATCACCGCCGAGGGGAATTTTTGATTCAAATCAAATCGGTGGCTGTGGAGAGGAACTAGGGTCCATCCTATAACAGGTAACGGAGGAACCCCATGCTTTCCAAACTCAGAGGAAAAGCGCCGCCCAACGCCACGACGCGGCGCGAATTGCGCGTGCGCAAGAAAGCCCAGGCCAAGCAGCGCGAAATTCACCGCAACAAATGGCCGCCCCTGCCTGCGTTTGACAAGAAAATTGTCGAGGCGGTGGAAACGGTGGGCGCTTTCGTTACTTCGCTGCAAGAGTTGCAGGACAATGGCATCGACGCGCCGTTCGATCTGCCTGCCTCGCGCGCGACCATCGAGAATCCGGGGCGCCAGCTGCCGGCCCCGAAAGATTATCACGGCATTGCCTCGAACAATCAGTTGCGCGCCCTCTCGCAGGAGATCCTGTGGGGCTTCAATGAGCGCTTTCTAGCCATCGCCGAAAACTATATCGGCCTGCCGGTTGCCTATCGCGGCCTGGTGATGCGGCGCGACTATGCCGACGGCCAACATGTCGAAACACGTAAATGGCATTTGGATGCGGAAGACGTGCGCATCATGAAGATCATTGTCTATCTCAATGATGTCGATGAGGATGGCGGCCCGTTCCGCCTTGTGCCCAAGGCTCTGACACCGACCAAAGGCATCGTCACGGTCAATGACCGGGTTGAGGACGAGCTCATGGACCGCCTCGTGCCCAAGGATTCCTACGTCAAGGCGACAGGTCCCGCCGGCACGGTTTTGATCGCTGACCCGGCAACGATTTGGCATCATGGCTGTGTTCCCATATCCGGCGACAGGCTGACATCATTCTTCGCCTACAATTCGCAAATACCGCTCAGGCCGCAGCATTGCCAACCGATGTTCTCGCGCGATTACCTGGCCGGGGCGAAGCTCTCGTCGCGGCAAGAGGCGGCGATTACCTATCAGTATCCGGTCACCTATCCGGATGGCGGCAAAATGGCGGCGTGATAATCCACTTTCACAATCTTGACCCGGGTCTGTGATGGCCCGGGTCTATAGCGGCCTTAAGTTTCTGCTCTATCCCGACCGCCTGGCGGCGATCCGGGAAGGGCGGGCTTGTGCGCCCGTTCATGTGCGTATCAAGCCAACCAACCGGTGCAATCACAATTGCTGGTATTGCGCTTACCGGGCCGACAATCTGCAACTCGGCGAAGGCATGGACGAGGCCGACCAAATCGCGCCGGAGAAAATGTTCGAGATTGCCCGTGACGTGGTCGATATGGGCGTCAAGGCGGTTACCTTTTCGGGTGGTGGTGAGCCGCTGCTCTATAAACCCCTGCCGGAAATCATCGAATATCTATCGTCAAACGGCGTTCGGGTGGGTGCGCTCACCAATGGCTCCAATCTGAAGGGAAAAATGGCGGATTCTTTTGCCCAGCATGGCACCTGGATTCGCGTCTCGCTCGATGCCTATGACGATGCGAGTTACGCGGAATCCCGCACTGTCAAGGTCGGAAGGTTTTCCGAATTGCTGCGTAATATTCAAGATTTTGCGGCGCGACGCAGCAGCTGCGTTCTTGGCGTCAGCTTCATTATCACTGAAATGAACGCGCCGCATATTTATTCGGTCTGCCGTTTGTTGAAAGAGGCCGGGGTGAGCCATGTCAAACTATCGGCAGTTGTCGTCGGCAATGAAAATCAAGGAAACAGCGTTTACCACACCTCGATCAGATCCCTGGCAGCGCTCCAGATAGAGCGCGCCAAAGAGCTTGAGGATGATCAGTTTCACATCGTCGATCATTACCACGAACTGGCTGAGCGGTTTCAAAAAACCTACGATAGCTGCCCCTTTTCGCACCTCTTGACGGTGATCGGCGCGGACGGCGGTGTATACATCTGCCAGGACAAGGCCTATACCGACGGTGGCAGACTTGGCTCGGTGTCGACTCAAAGCTTCAAGGAATTTTGGTTCTCCCAGGAGGCATGCGACCGCCGGCAGGCAATTTCCCCGTCGCGGAATTGCGGCCATCATTGTGTGGCGCATGGCAAGAATCTTGCGCTCCTTGATATGCTCTCTTTGGACCCAGCGCACATTCCCTTCGTATAAGCGATTTATCGCACTGTGACAGTGCGGCAGGCGTCGTGACCGGGTTGCCGTAAGAGCATGAATATTGGGCATTATTCAAAACTACGTAATATTCCGTATTGGGCGATATTGCGGCGCAAATTAACTGCGCCTTAACCGCGCAAATACATTGTAGCAGCGTATGCCGAGCCCTTCTGGGGGTAGCGGGCGAGGCATACATGCAACGCATTCGAATACTAAAATTAATTGCGATCGGAGAATAAAAATGAGCGACATAGATAATCTGGAGCCGGCCCAGAATCCGGATTCCACAACAAAGAACAGTAGGTTCCGCCTCACCTTGGCGCGTAAACTACCCCTTATAATTGTAGCTGCCGCGCTGACAGTGGCTGTCGCGATCGGCATCTCGGATACCATCAACGCGTCGCGCGCCATCAAGACGGAAGCGCAGAACGGCCTGACCGCGCTCTTGGAAGCGCGCAAAAGCTCGCTCGCCAACTATCTTGATACAATCCGCGCCGATCTGCGCTTTGTCGCAACCAACCCGACCACGGTCGAGGCGACGGAACGCTTTAATTTCACCTGGCGGGATTTGGGCGAGAGCGCGGAAGTCGATTTGCAGCGCCTCTACATCACGGACAATCCCAACCCGACCGGGCAAAAGGAAAATCTCGATTTTGCGCCCGATGGCTCCGGCTATAGCGCGGCGCACGGGCAGTATCATCCGTGGTTCCGCCAATTTCTGCGCGAGCGCGGTTACTACGATATATTTCTGTTCAACACCGAAGGCGATCTGATCTATTCCGTGTTCAAGGAATTGGATTACGCCACCAATTTGAACAGTGGCGAATGGCGCTCGACCGATTTGGCCAACGCGTTTAAGGCGGGCCTCTCGAATCAGCAGGCCGGTTCCCAGACGTTCTTTGATTTCAAGCCCTATGCGCCGAGCCACGGAGCGCCGGCGAGCTTCATTTCGACACCCATTCACAGTGCGTCGGGTCGGTTGATCGGTGTGTTGGCTTTCCAAATGCCGATTGACCGCCTCAATGCCGTCATGCAGGTCACGGCCGGCATGGGTGAAACGGGTGAAGCCTACATCGTTGGTGGAGATCTTCTGATGCGGACGGATTCCCGTTTCTCGGAAGAATCAACCATCCTGGTGCGCAAGGTCGAGACTGAATCCGTCGCCGCTGCCTTGGAGGGCGATAGCGGTGTGATGCAGATGGATGACTATCGTGGCATTTCGGTGTTCTCCGCCTTTGGCGTGCTTGATTTCATGGGCACCCGATGGGCCGTCGTCGCCGAGAAGGACAGCGATGAAGTTCTGTCGGCGGTGGTTGAGACCCGCAATATCATGCTGATCGTCGCCCTTGTCGTTCTTGGCATTGTTGCCTTGATCGGTATTTTCGTTGCCCGTGGCGTTTCCGGCCCGGTGACGGCGATGACCGGTGCCATGCGTGAACTGGCGTCCGGCAATAAGGAAGTCGACATTCCCGGCCGCACCCGGAGCGATGAAATCGGCGACATGGCGGCGGCCGTTCAGGTCTTCAAGGAAAACGCCGTAGAGGCCGAACGCCTGGCTGCCATTGAGGCGGCGGAGATCCAAAAGCGTGAGGAACGTGCCAAGCGTATGGCGGAGCTCTGCACCAATTTCGATGCCAGTATCTCGGAAGTTGTCACATCCATGACGTCGGCGGCGAGCGAGACCGAAACAACGGCGCAAAGCATGGCGTCCAACGCCGAGGAAACGAGCCAGCAGAGTGCTGCCGTGGCATCGGCAACCGAGCAGGCAACCGCAAACGTGCAGACCGTCGCCAGCGCCGCCGAGGAACTGGCTTCGTCAATCGCCGAAATCGCCCGCCAAGTGGATGATTCGACGAAGAATGCGCAAAATGCGGTGACCCAGGCCGAGACGACCAACGAGACGGTCAAGAGCCTGTCCGAGGCGGGTCAGAAGATCGGCGATGTGGTGCAGTTGATCAACGACATCGCCAGTCAGACCAACCTTCTGGCGCTCAACGCCACCATTGAGGCGGCGCGTGCCGGCGAGGCGGGCAAGGGCTTCGCCGTGGTTGCCTCCGAGGTCAAGAGCCTGGCCAATCAGACGGCCAAGGCGACCGACGAGATCGGCACGCAAATCGCCACACTGCAAAGCGCGACCGAGGAAGCGGTTGTTGCCATCGACGGCATTGGCAAATCGATCGGCGAGATCAACGAGACCTCCACCACGGTGGCCTCGGCGGTCGAGGAGCAGCGTGCCGCGACCGGCGAAATTTCCCGCAATGTGCAACAGGCTGCTGCCGGCACGCAGGAAGTTTCCTCGAGCATTACCGGGGTCAATGAAGCGGCCCAGGAGACGGGCACTGCCGCGACACAGATGACTAACGCGGCATCGCAGCTTTCCCAGCAAGCCGATACGCTTGGCCGGGAAGTGGAGAAATTCCTCTCCGACGTGCGCGCCGCCTAACTCAGCCATACCCCAGAGACGGCAACAGGGCCCGGAGCGCATTTTCGCTCCGGGCCTTTTTGTTTGCGTAAACGTTACTGCGCTTGCCTGATACGGCCTTCGAGGCTGGGCGCGATGGGTGAATGCGTGCCGATATAGGCCACCGCCGCATCGGCCAGCACCGGCCCGAAATCATAGGCGTCATGCGCCTTGTCGCGCATCACGTTATATCCGTCACCGCCACGGCGCAGGAAATTATTGCTCACCACGCGGTAGAGGCGCGCCTCATCGAGCGGCGCGTAGGCGCCGTCCGCGCCGCGCACCGCCACTTGGCCGAGCCGGGCACCCGCCGGGCGCGCAGCATCCCAGTCATAGCGCAGGCCGGCCACCTGAAGAAAGCCGCCGCCGCCCGGCCGGGCTACGCCATGCTCCAGCACCTTCAACAGGTCGCTGCCGAGGAGACCAAATGTGGCAAGCGTGTTGCCGAACGGCAGAACCTGCAAGATGTCGCCCCGCGTCACCGCGCCTGCGGGCAAGCCGGCGCGAATACCGCCGCCATTGGCGATGGCGACCTCGCTACCTTCGGCCCTGGTGCGCCACAGCATGATATCGGCAACCAGATTGCCGAGCGCGCATTCGCCGCTGCGGCAGTTTCCGTTGCCGAGCGCGAATTCCGATTGGCCCACCACTTCATTTCGAATCTCGTGCAAGGGTTCGTTCAATTTCGCCACCAGGGCAGCGACACTTGCCATCTTGGGAATCCTGTTATCCATGGGAATTGGCGCACCCTGCCAGGCGCGCACCTGCCCGGCGGCGTCAAACGAAACGTCCAGCCGGCCGAGAAAACGGCTCCATTGGTAGGCCTGCACGATCAGGACGGTTTGGCCATTCGGCGAAGTCACCAGGGTCGGATAGGGGCCGGCCGCGCCGGGGTCGTCGCTCGACAGATAAGTGTGGGAATGGCCGCCGACGATGATATCGACCCCGTCGATGGCGCGCGCCAGTTCCATATCGCCAGCGTAACCCACATGGCCGAGTGCAATGATCTTGTCGATTCCCATTTCCTGCAAAGCCACCACCGCGCCTTTCAGCGACTGCAGCACGCCGGAGAACCGGACATCGGGGCCGGGGCTGGAGATCGTCGGAGTCTCGCCGGTGATCAAGCCAATGATCCCGACGCGCTCGCCACCCGTTTCAAGCACAACCCAGGGCGCTACCAGCCCGGCGAGACGCGGTTCGGCCGAGACATCCATATTGGCCGCCAGCAATGGAAAGTCGATTCGCTTGGCAAAACGACCAAGTGCTGCCGGGCCATCGTCAAACTCATGATTGCCGACCGCCATGGCGTCATAGCCGAGCCGGTTCATCACTTGCGCCGCGGCCTGGCCTTTATAGTGGGTGTAGAACAGCGTGCCCTGAAACTGGTCGCCGGCATCGAGCAGCAGCACATGGCCGCCCTCGGCGCGGGCCGCCGAGATGGCGCCGGCCAGGCGCGCCGCGCCGCCGAGGCATTTGTTCTCGGCTTTGTGCGTCTCGGTACAAACAGAACCGAAAGGCGGCGTCGCGGCGAGCCGGCCGTGCACATCGTTGGTGTGGAGAATGGTCAGATCGAGAGCGCCGGCAAACGCGGATGTGCTTAGCCCCAGCAATAGCGCCGCAATAGCAACTCCCCAGGATCGCCGCATCTGGCCTTCCCCTTTAATCGAGATAACGTACCTTGTCCGAGGCAAACAGCTCGCGCCACGAATCGGGAACTTCCAGGCCGGCCTCGACCTTGGCTTCCATTTCCGCCTCGGCGGCGCGCACCTCGGCCAGCTTGGCGATGATCATATCGAGCTTACCCTGCGGTACGATCACCACGCCGTCACTGTCGGCGACGGCAATATCGCCGGGATGCACGGTAACGCCGCCGATGGTGACCGGCAGGCCGACGCTGCCCGGCCCAAGGCCGGTCGGCGAATCCGGATTAATGCCGGTGCAGAAGACTGGCAGACCGACGCCAAACACGCCGGCCAGATCGCGTACCGGGCCGTCCGTCACCAGGCCGGCGAGGCCCCGGTTGCGCGCCATGCCGAGCATCAGATCGCCCATCACGGCGGTGCCGGTATATCCTTCATTGGCGGCCAGGATCACATCGCCGGGCTTGGCTTCCGCCAGCGCACCCATGGCGCCGAGGTGGTCCGATGGTGCGCATTGGCAGGTGATGACCGGGCCAACCAAACTGCGCATGCCTTCCGGGCAGCCGGTCAGCGGTTTGATCATTGGATCCAGCGCCGCGCGTCCGCCGAGGCAATCGGCAATATTGCCGGTCAGCGCGCCCTTCAGCTTCGCCACCTTGTCGGGATCGGGGCGTTCGAAATTGCGCTGGATGGTCAGGATCGGCGGTATTTCGAGCATTAAATTATTCTCCCACTCATGATTCAGCGGCCAAATCCTCGGCCCCAAGATTTTCGGCCAGTATCAGCAATTCCATGTCCGAGCCGCGCCGCCCGACCAGCGAAAGCCCTAGCGGGCAACCCTCCATGCTGGCGAGCGGCAGGTTGATTTGCGGCAATCCGGCGAGCCCGGCGGTACATAGCAGTTCCATCGCGCGGGCGCGGAAATCGTCCAGCACCTCGCCCGATGCGCCGCGCTCGGGCGCGATACCGGGT
>CAYSDJ010000002.1:0-44516 GCA_964429775.1 uncultured Rhizobiaceae bacterium | reverse complement strand
ACCGGGTTTCACACGTTCGATCCACTCTTGGTGGTTGGCCCATATCTCCGCGCCCTGCAGCGTGCGGAAGGTTTGGAAGCAAGCCGTCAGCCCGTCGCCGGCGATCACCGCGCCCTGCTCGGCGCCGATGAATTCTTGCACGCTTGCCAGTGCGCCTTTGAGCGCCGTCGTGACGTCCTCACCCGCCGCCGTGAAGGCGTCCTCGGCGATGAGCAGGCGTTTCGGGCGCATGGCGCGCGGCGTTTCTTCGAGCAACACCTCGCCGACGCGCGCCAGCATGCCGGGATAGCGCGCGAACCAGCCGAAAGTATCGAAACTCGACGCCAACGGCATGCAGCCTTCCAGCGTGATGCGGCCATGGCTTGGGCGAAAACCATAAAGGCCGCAAAACGAAGCCGGCAGGCGTACCGAGCCGCCGCAATCGGTGCCGATGGTAAAATCGACCAACCCCGCCGCCGCCGCCGCGGCCGAGCCGCTCGACGAGCCGCCGGGAATACGGCCGGCTGCGTTGACGTTTATGGGCGTGCCGTAATGGGCGTTCTCACCCATCAGGCTGTAGGTCAGTTCATCCGTGTGGGTTTTGCCGGCGAGATCGGCGCCGGCATCCAACAGGCGCTGCAAGGCAGGCGCTGTCGTCTCGGCGGGCGAATGGGTGGCCAGCCAATCAGGGTTGCCACAGCCCGATATGTGCCCGGCCACATCGAACACGTCCTTGGCGCCAAAATCGAGGCCGGCGAGCGGCCCCGCCGCCGCGCCCTTGAGGGCGACGTGGGTTTGCCCGCAAAAGGCGCCAATTTCATCTTTCATGCCCGAGCTCCAATAACCCTAAACCGGCTTGCGCCGCGCTTCCCGGTGAGCGATGTAAATTCCCGAGATGATGATGATGGCGATGCCGAGCCACGTCCAGCCATCGGGAAAATCGCCCCAAATGAAATAGCCCAGCAGGGTCGCGCCGACAAGCTGGCCGTAATCGAAGGGCGAGAGCATTGAGGCCTCGCCGGTCTCAAAGGCCTTGATGAGAAAATAGTGCGAGATGCCGCCGATCAGGCCAAGTGCGGCAAAGAGCAGCCAGGTATTGGTGTCGTCGGGCCAGTCCATGTCAAAGGGCGCAATGGCGGTGGAGATGACGAGCGTGACCAGCACCGTATAAACCGCCGTCACGCGGGTATCGTCATGTGGCGCCAGCTTGCGCGTCAGGATTTGGAAAAAGGCGTAACAAAGTGCGGCGCCGAGCGCCAACAGGGCGGGCAAAATTTCGATATCGCTGCCCGGGCGGATGATGACGATCGCGCCGATAAAGCCGGCCAGCACCGCCGCCCAGCGCCTGATGCCGACACGCTCGCCGAGCATCGGAATCGAGAGCATCACCACCATGAAGGCGGCGGTGAAGGTGATCGAGGTGACGGTCGCGAGCGGCAGCGATATCAGCGCTGCCATGAAGCAATACATCGCACCGGTTTGCAGGCCGGCGCGGGTGAGCTGCAGCACCGGTTTTTTTGTCTTGAAAACCCGTACCAGGCCATAGCCCGGTGCGCATAGCGCCAGCATCACGGCAAGGTGGAGGACCGAGCGCACCCAGACGATCTGCCACACGGTGAAGCCTTCGCCGAGAAATTTCACCGTGGCGTTCAGGAGCGGAAACAGCAGCACCGTCGCCAGGCACATGTAAAAAATGGCGCGCAGCTGAGAGCCGCCGCGCGAAGAGGGAAGGGATGTCATCGCCCCCAGGCTAGTCGATCCTCTGCTTCGGAGCCATGCGCAAAACGACAAGCCCAGCGGCCACAATCGCAACCCTGGCCAGAATTTTTTAAATCATCGACAACTGGATAAAAATCAACAATGCTTTTTTGGTGATACAGGTGAAAAAAACATCGGAAGTTGCGCTTCTGCACTCCGCGATTGACGGCATTTTCTGGCCGGCAATACCCGCACCCGAAGCCAACACCGTATTGGCGCTGGCCTATCAGCTTGAATTTTCGCAATGGTGGGCGCCCGAAGTCCTCCTCACGTGTCAATTGCGCCAGATCGAGAACCTGCTCGAACATGCCTGGCGGACCGTTCCCTATTATCGTGAGCCGCTCAATGACGTGGTAAAAATACCAACCGGCAAACTGCGCATGGATGATTTCAAGCGGATTCCGCTGTTGCGGAAATCCGACCTTCAGGCGCACAAAAATGACATGAAATCCAACCGCCTGCCGAAAAGTCATCTGCCGCTTCACAAGATTTCAACTTCAGGCTCGACCGGTATCCCATTAACAATGGCCGGTTCCGGCGTTTCAGAGCGTTTCAATATCGCTTTCGCCTTGCGTTGGCATACTTGGCACCGGCGAATATCCAATAACAAGATCGCGGAAGCCGTTCTGCCGCTGGATAATGAAACGGATGAGTCGAGTAATGTGCCTCGCTGGGGGGTTGGGTTCGTCTCGGGGCCAAAGGTCATCATGGGCGCAAATCAGCCGATCGAACGGCAACTCGAATGGCTTTTGCATGAAAAACCGCACTATTTTATGACCTTGCCGTCGAACTTGAACGCCTTACTCCAACATTGTGAAAAATCCGGCATCCGAATTCCGAATCTGTGCGAGATCATGATCCGGGGCGAGCCCTTGAGCGACGATCTGCGCGCCTATTGCCGGGAAGTTTGGGATGTTCCCATAACAGCGGCCTATGGCTCGGAGGAATTCGCCTATATCGGGCTGCAATGTCCGGAAGCCAATCACTATCATGCCATGGCGGAGCATTTGCTGATCGAAGTGCTGGACGAAGACGGAAATCATGTGAAACCCGGCGAGTCAGGGCGGGTGGTCATCACCGATTTGCACAATTTCGCCGTCCCCATGATCCGCTATGAAATCGGCGATTATGCGGAGGTCGGGCCGAGCTGTGCCTGTGGGCGCGGGCTGCCGGTCATCACTCGGATTTTGGGGCGCACCCGGAACATGTTTATCTTGCCGTGGGGCGACAAATTCTGGCCGGTATTTTCCAAGGCGCTCGCCGACATACAGGATAAGGTTCCCAAGCTGGTGCAATCCCAATTGATCCAGCCGAACCGCCATCAGGTAACGTTGCGCATGGTTGTCTCGGACACGCTTTCACAAGACGAAGAAGCAGTGGTGAAGAAAGGCATGGCCGCCGCACTGGGCGGCCATTTCGAGATAGAGTTGGACTATGTCGACGAAATCCCGCGCGCCGCCTCGGGTAAATTTGAAGAGGCTATTTGCCAGGTTGTGGAAGCTTAGTCTGCCCGTCGATTATTGTTAAACCGTCATGCCGCCGTCGATGATCGATTCGGTGCCGGTCGTACAGGCCGATTCGTCGGAGGCCAAATAGACCGCGAGCGCGGCGATTTCCTCGGCCGAGCCGAGGCGGCCCATGGGCTGGCGGGCGATGAAGGCGGCGCGGGCCCCGGCGGCGGCGACCCGCGCTACGCCAACTTTGCCGAACGCCCGATATGGCTGGCGCGTGGGGTCGACCACACCGACCGCCACGGCGGCAACGATTTTTCCATCGGGCACTGTTGAAGGCGCGCGCCGGTACGCCGGGCTACATCCAACCGAGCTGCTTCAGGGCCCAGGACGCGTTCCAGATTTTGCACAGCTTCACGACTTTACCCGCGTCGTTCATCGTCAGCGCGTAGACGTAATCCGACGCGGTTTGCTTGTTCGTCGGCGGTACCGGTCCACCGTCGCCGACATGGGTCGCTGTGGTGGTGCCGAAAAATATGGCCATCTTGTTGGCCCCGTCATATGAAGAGCCGTTGATTTCGTATGACCAACCCTTTAGGGGACCGTTTCCGAGCCTGGCCATCCATTCGCAGTAGTCCTCGACCGTTCGTATGTCCACGAGCGGCTCGCATTGCGCGGTAAAGGTGGCCTCGTCTGCAACATAGTCTTTGCAACCTTCCCAGCCTTTCGATGCTTCGCAGGCATGGAAGAATTTCGCGGCGGTTTCAAAT
The DNA here is from genome assembly GCA_964429775.1 of uncultured Rhizobiaceae bacterium. Classification (GTDB taxonomy): domain Bacteria; phylum Pseudomonadota; class Alphaproteobacteria; order UBA828; family UBA828; genus PTKB01. Next base: position 40,558 of record CAYSDJ010000002.1, on the reverse strand, counting down.
GCTGACATCTTGGTCCTCTCTGTCATTATCGTTGGCGTGATGGGCTTTGGTGCATATGAGAGGAATTCTACGCGTTGGCCATCATCGAACTTTCAAGCCAACTTCAATGCCGCATCAAAAATTCTTCAATCCGTCTCAAACCTCTTTCAAATCGACGGATAGTTGCCCTAGTCTTTGAAACAGAGCCTCAAGAGAGCGAACTTATGATCGTCCGGCGGCAGGGGAGTATGAGGTGTCTGGGCATGTGCTGAGCCTGTTCGGCGGTTTTGACCTGAGGGACGGGCAAGGCACGCCGGTTACGATACGCTCGAAGAAGGGCAAATGTTTGTTGGCCTATCTCGCTCTTGCTCCGGGCCGGCAAATTCAATGCGATGTGCTGATTGAGTTGCTGTGGGGTGAGCGTGCCGAGGCCCAGGGGCGCCACAGCCTAAGCCAGGAACTCTATCGCTTGCGCGGCCTCTTTCCGGAGAAAGCTCAGGCCAGTTTCCGCCCCAAGGCAGGCGCGGTTGGTATTGCTTCGGAGCTGCTCGAGGTTGACGTGCTGCAATTCGAACGCGACCTGAACACCCGCGCGCCCGGGGCCGCCGCCCTGTACACGGAGGATTTTATGGTCGGTCTGGAATGCGGCCAGGGGGGCTTCGATGGTTGGCTGCGAAACGAACGCGAGCGCTTACGTGAGCGTGCCCAGACCGCTTGGCGCGATGTATTGCGCGCGCGGATGGACGGCCCGGTCGAGGCGGCAATTGAAAGCGCCGCCCGATTGCTTGCGCTCGACCCGGCCAGCGAGGAGGCGCATCGCGCTTTGATGCACCTTCATGCCCGCGCCGGGCGGCGTGACCTGGCGCTCCGGCAATATGACAAGTGCCGCGAAGTTTTATCTGAGGAATTGGGCATCGAGCCGGACGGAACAACGAGAGCGCTCTTTGAGAGGATCAAGTCGGATGCAGCGCCCGTTTCCGGTCCCGCTGACGATAAACCGGCGCAAGCCGCGACACTACCCTTGCCCTCAAGGCCGTCCATCGCCGTATTGCCCTTTCACAATATGAGCAATGACCCGGAGCAGGATTATTTCGCGGACGGCATCGCGGACGACATCATCACCGGGCTTTCGCAGTTCCACGACCTCTTCGTCATCTCGCGCAATTCTTCCTTCTCCTTCAGAGGCGGGGCGGTGGATATCAAGGAGGTAGGGCGTGAATTGGGTGTACGCTACGTGCTTGAAGGTGGATTTCGAATGGCGGACGCCCAGCTTCGCATTAACACCCAACTCGTTGAGGCTGAGAGCGGCAATCAACTCTGGGCCGAGAAATATGATGGCAAACTCTCGGATATATTCGCGTTGCAGGACGAAATTACGATGCGTGTTGTTGGCGCAGTCCAGCCAACCATTTTTCATGCGGAGACGGAGCGCGCACGGCGAAAGCACCCGGAAAACCTCGACGCTTACGAAATGTGCATGCGGGGTTGGTCGCATGAAAGGCAACTCGACCGGCAGGGCATTTTCGAGGCGCGCAAGAATTTCTTAGGCGCAATCGAATTGGATAGCCGGCTACCCCTGGCCTATGTCGGACTTTCGAGTACGTATTTTTGGGAATGGGCGCTCGACTGGAGTTCCAATTCCAAGAAAAGCCGGGCAGAAGCGGCAAGTGCCGCACGTAAAGCCGTGCAAATTGATGAAACGAACGCAGCGGCTCATGTGTGGCTCGGCTACGCCAATTTCTCCGAGAATTTCGAGATTACGGTGGCCGAGGCCGCGCGCGCCATCGAGTTGAGCCCTAACAATGCTCAAGCGCGATGTCTCCACGGTCTAATCCATTTATCTGCAGGGAATCCGGACAAGGCCGTGCAAGAGCTTAAGTTGGCCTTGAGGCTGAGTCCGCGTGATTGGCTGCGTTTCTGGTTTCTGCATCAATTGTCATTTTGTCAGTACATGGCGCGGGATTATTCGGGCGCCCGCGATTCAGCCATGAAAGTTGTCGCGCTTAAACCGGACTATTTGTTCGGCTATTGGCATCTCGCCGGATCGAGCGCCCAGCTCGGCCAAATGGACCGCGCAAGAGCGGCGTTTCGCGAATTGATCCGCCTCGCTCCGAACTTTAACCGAGCCTTCATTAATACGGTCGTTGCATTCTCAGGCAGCGCGGAAACGGAGCACCTGCTGGATGGCCTGCGCAAAGCCGGCTGGGAGGATTGAGCGCGGCCGCGCCTAAACCGTCATGCCGCCATCGATGATCGCCTCCGTGCCTGTCGTATAGGCCGATTCGTCCGAGGCCAGGTATACGGCCAGGGCCGCAATCTCCTCGGCCGAGCCCAACCGGCCCATGGGCTGGCGGGCGATGAAGGCCTTGCGCGCCGCCACCGGATCGTCGAAGGCGTTGATGCGCTCGTCGAGCGAGGGGGTTTGCACGGTACCCGGGCAAATGGCGTTGCAGCGGATGCCCTGGCCGACGAAATCCGCCGCCACGGCTTTGGTCAGGCCAATCACGGCGGCCTTTGTGGCGCCGTAGAGGAAGCGGTTCGGCACACCTTTCACATTCGAGGCAACCGAGGCGACATTGACGATCGAGCCGCCGCCATTTTCCAGCATTGCCGGCAGGGCGGCGCGGATGATGCGGTACATCGAGCGCACATTGAGATCGAAGGAGAGTTCCCAGTCTTCCTCCGAGCAATCGAGAATAGTGCCGTTATGGACAATTCCGGCGCAATTGAAGAGCGCATCGAGGGCGCCGATCTCGCCCACGGTGGCCGAAATGGCGCCGGCGTCCAACACATCGAGGCGCCGGGTGGTGAGGCCGGGCGCTTCCTCGGCAAGTGTCGCCAGCGCCGCTTCATTGATGTCGGTGGCCCAAACATTCGCGCCTTCGCGCGCGAAAGTGAGCGCCGTCGCCCGCCCGATGCCCTGGCCGGCAGCCGTGATCAGCGCCGTTTTGTCCTGTAGCCGTTCGCTCATGATTATTTCTCTTTCCTACTGGTGTGGGGCCGAATATTCACAGGATGCCGTATTTGTCGAACACAGTTTTCAGTGAGGCACCTGCGGCGAGCTCGTCGCGCACGCTGTTTTCGCCGGCGACCTTTTCCATTGCGGTTTTGAGCACCTTTTCGGCGATCTCTGCCGGGATCGCCACCACGCCATCGACATCGCCGAAGACGATATCGCCGGGCGCGATTTTGGCACCGCCGATCTCGGCCGGCACATCGGCCATCATCATTTTGGCGCGGCCCTTGGTGTCGAGCGGGCCGATGCCGCCGGCGAAGACGGGAAAGCCCATCTCGCGAATCATGCGTACATCGCGTACCAGGCCATCGGTGACGCAGCCGAGTGCGCCGCGCGCATGTGCCGCGGTCGAGAGCAACTCGCCCCAGGGCGCGATACGGCTGTTGCCGGCGCAGGAAAAGACAGCGACATCGCCGGGCTTAAGATCGTCGACCAGGGCAATCTCATGCTCATAGACTTCAAGCGCCGCATTGTCGTGATAAAGCGGCATATAAAGCCCGGTGCGCGCCCGCCCGCAGAGCACCAGATTTTCATCGAGCGGCCGCACGCTTGGCGGCAGCGCCTGGCTTAATAGCCCCATCGAATCGAGGGTGTCGAAAATCACCGGCGTGTAGAGGATGCCACGCGCCTGTTCGAGCAATTCGTAGCTGATTGTCATCTTATTATTCTCCGCATTGCATAGGCCTCTGGGCCTCCATAACATGGAGATTAAGGATTCTATCAGAAGGAACCACCCCCAGAATGCATTGAGCATTCTGGCAAGCGCGACCGCGCGCCCGAGCTATCGAGGTAGCCAAGGGTGCGGATGCACCCGCCCGGCGTTTGAGGGGCAACAAAAAAGGATTCTACCCATGGACATGGTGACGATGAATATCCTCGACTCCACCATGGTGTCGATCTGCCGCGAGATGGGTATCTCGCTGATGAAAACCTCCTATTCGACGATTTTCAACGAAGGTTTGGATTTCACCTGTGCGCTGGCCGACACCAATGGCGACATGATCGCCGTGGCCGAGTTTTGCCCCGCCCAGATCGGCGGCATGCCGCTGTTGATCAAGACTTGCGCCGAGGAATTCCCCATCGAGACCCTCGATGAGGGCGACGTGCTCATCCACAATGACCCATACCGGGGTGGCCTGCATGTGCCCGAGCACACCCTGTTCAAGCCGTTCTTCCATAACGGCAAACCGCTCGGCTATCTCGTCTGTATCGGCCATATCGCCGAGGTTGGCGGCATGGTGCCGGGCGGATTCGCCGGCGAGGCGACCGAGATTTTCCACGAGGGTTTGCGCGTGCCGCCGGTCAAGATCAAGAAGGCCGGCAAGGATGTCGATTCGGTGTGGAAGCTGATGCTCGCCAATGTGCGCACGCCACGCCACAATTACGGCGATATCCGCGCCATGATCGGCGTCTTGGATCTTGGCGAGCAGCGCATGGCCGAGCTTTTGGCCAAATATGGCGAGGAGACCTTCAAACAGACCTGCCAGGATTTGATGGAATATTCCGAGCGCCGCATGCGGGCTGAAATTTCGTCTTTTCCCGACGGTCACTATAGCTTCGAAGACACGGTCGAGAATGACGGTATCGAGGACAAGGGTTATCTCTTACGCGTCGATGTTTTCGTCCAGGGCGATGAAGTGGTGGCCGATTTCAGCGGCAGTGCAGAACAAGCAAAAGGGCCGATCAACGCCACCCTCGGCGTCACCTGGAGCGCCACCTACAACGCCATGTTCCACATGACCGACCCGTCGATCCCGAAAAACGCCGGCTGCTTTCACCCGATCCGCATCGTCGCCGCGCCCGGCAGCGTCGCCAATGTCGATTATCCGGCGCCCGAGGTCGCCGGCAATACGGAAACCCATCCGCGCCTCGCCGCCATCGTCATCGGCGCGCTGGCGCAGTGCATGCCGGAGCGCGCCATGGCGTCGGAAAGCGGCACGGGTGGCAATTTCGTCTTTGGCGGCTACCACCCGGAGCATGACGAATATTTCGCCTGCTACGATCTGATGTCGGGCGGCTGGGGCGGGCGCAGCTATGCCGACGGCAATGATTGCGTCATCGCCATCAACGGCAATTGCCGCTTCAATCCGGTCGAGGTGTTCGAAACCCGCTATCCCTTCCTCGTCGAGGATTGCGAAATGACGCCGGATTCGGGCGGCGCCGGCGCCTTTCGCGGCGGCCTCGGTTTTCACAAGACGATGCGGGCCACGACAACAGACATCACCGCCAGCCAATGCACCGACCGTCACCGCATCAAATCCTGGCCACTGTTTGGCGGCGGCGAGGGTGGCAACGGCGCCACCCTCATTCAGCCAAAAGGACGCGACGATTGGCGTCCGGTCACCGAGACGTTCGGCAAGATGTCGAGCAGCAAATATTCCAATATCACCCTCAGGCCCGGCGATCGCGTGCGCCTCTCGGTTTCGGGCGGCGGCGGCTATGGTAATCCGCACGAGCGCGACAAATCGATGATTGCGGAGGATTTGCGGGAGGGCTATATCACTCCCGACGGTGCCCGGCGCGACTATGGTGTCGAGCCCGACTAAACAGCGACATTTTGGAGGACCTTAGAGATGGCGGACCTGTCCAACGAGCGGGTTGTCTACATCAATGGCGAGATTGTGCCGGAAAGCCGCGCCATGGTGTCGTTCCGTGACCGCAGCTTTAAATATGGCGACGGCGCGTTTGATATGACGCGCACCTTCGGCCACCGCATCTTCAAGCTCGATGAACATCTCAAGCGGTTTTACAAATCGCTCAAATATCTGCAGATGGATCCGGGCATGGATCTCGAGAAAATGAAGCAGATCAGCGAGGAAGTGCTGGCCCGCAATCTTCATCTCCTGAACGGAGATGAGGATTATTGGGTGGCGCAGCGTGTCTCGCGCGGGGTCGAGCCGGTTGGCGGCGATATTCATGAGACGAGCGAGCCGACCGTGGTGATCGAATGCACGCCGTTGCCGTTCAAGGCGCGGGCGCATTATTTCCGCGACGGCATGGAAGTCGTCATTCCCTCGACACGCCGCACCGCGCCGGATTCGCTCACGCCCCGGGCCAAGACGCACAATTATATGAATTTGATGGTGGCGCATGAGGAAGTGCGGCGCGGCAACCCAAATGCCTGGGCGATCCTTCTCGATGTGAACGGCAATCTCTGCGAGGGCGTCGGCTCCAATATTTTCATCGTTGAGGACGGCGTGATCTACACGCCGGAGGACCGCTATGTGCTCTGCGGTGTCAGCCGACAGACGGCGATCGATTTGGCCGAAGCGGCGGGTCTCAAGGTGGTGCGCAAGGATCTCGACCTCTATGACGCCTACACGGCGGACGAGGCCTTCATCACCTCGACCAGCTTCTGTATTGTGCCGGTCAACAGCTTCAACGGCATCGAGGTTGGCGACGGCACCGTCCCCGGCCCGATCACCAAACGCATCACCGACGCTTATATCGACTTCGTCGACCATGATTTCGTCGGCCAATATCTCAACCATTTGGACTGAATATAAATGACAGACAAGAAGAAGGACGGTCTGCGCTCGCAGGCCTGGTTCGGCAAAGCCGACAAGGACGGCTTCCTGCATCGCAGCTGGATGAAGAACCAGGGCATGGCGGAGGATTCGTTTGACGGCCGCCCGGTAATCGGCATCTGCAACACCTTCTCGGAACTGACGCCGTGCAATGCCCATCTCAGAGGCATCGCCGAGCGCGTCAAACGCGGTGTCTATGAGGCCGGCGGATTCCCGGTCGAATTTCCCGTCATGTCGTTGGGCGAATCCAATCTCCGCCCGACCGCCATGCTGTTCCGCAATCTCGCCAGCATGGATACGGAGGAATCGATCCGCGCCAATCCGATGGATGGCGTCGTCCTCCTGGTCGGCTGCGACAAGACCACGCCGGCACTGTTGATGGGGGCGGCGAGCTGCGACCTGCCGACCCTGGTGGTTTCCGGCGGGCCGATGCTGAGCGGGCGCTTTCGCGGCCGCCAGATCGGTTCGGGTACGGACGTGTTCAAATTCTCCGAGGAAGTGCGCGCCGGCAAGATGTCGCTCGCCGATTTCATGGATGCCGAAGCCGGCATGTCGAGGAGTCCGGGCCATTGCATGACCATGGGCACCGCTTCGACCATGGCCAGCATGGTTGAGGCGCTCGGTATGGGCATGCCGCACAATGCCGCCATTCCGGCGGTCGATTCGCGGCGCAATGCCTTGGCCCAGAATGCCGGGCGGCGCATTGTCGATATGGTGCGCGAGGATGTGCGCATTTCGCAAATTCTCACCAAGGAGGCGTTCGAGAACGCGGTGCGCGTCAATGGCGCGATCGGCGGCTCGACCAACGCGGTGGTGCATCTGATCGCCATCGCGCGCCGCCTCGGCCTCGATTTCGGCCTCGACGATTGGGATCGCTTGGGTCGCGATATCCCGACCATTGTCGATCTGATGCCGTCGGGGCGTTTTCTGATGGAGGATTTCTATTATGCCGGCGGCCTGCCGGCGGTGATCCGCGCCATCGGCGATCACATCCACAAGGATGCGATGACCGTCAATGGCCGCACCATCTGGCAGAATTGCGAAGAAGCGCCCAACTATAATCCGGATGTGATTCGTGGCCTCAATCAGCCGCTCACTGAAAATGGCGGCATCGCCGTCCTGCGCGGAAATCTTGCGCCCAAGGGCGCGGTGCTGAAACCCTCTGCTGCCACGCCCGAGCTGATGCAGCATAAAGGCCGCGCCGTGGTGTTCGAGGATATCGAGCACTATAAAAAGCGCATCGTTGATCCCGATCTCGATGTCGATGAAAACTGCGTGCTGGTGCTCAAGAATTGCGGACCGCGCGGCTATCCCGGCATGGCCGAGGTCGGCAATATGGGCCTGCCGCCGAAAATTCTCGAAAAGGGCGTGAAGGATATGGTGCGGGTCTCGGACGCACGCATGTCCGGCACGGCTTATGGCACCGTGGTGCTGCACACCGCCCCCGAAGCGGCGGCGGGCGGCCCGCTGGCATTGGTTGAGGACGGCGACATGATCGAGCTCGACGTCGCCGGCCGGCGGCTTCATCTCGATGTTTCCGATGAGGAACAGGCGCGCCGGCGCGAAGCCTGGACAGCGCCCGAGCCACCGATGCCGGGCGGCTATCAGAAGCTCTATTTCGACACCGTGCTACAAGCCGACGAAGGCGTCGATCTCGATTTCCTCGTCGGCCAGCGTGGCGCGGCGGTGCCGAGGGAGTCGCACTAGACCTTTATATTCAATCCGGCTTCTTGTCCTTCAGCCCGTTCTCCTCGACCCACTTTGTCGTCTCCTCCAGAGCGCGGCCGAGGCGGACCATCATCTCGTTGATTTCCGCTTCCGTGATGATCAGCGGCGGCGAGAAAGCGATGGTGTCGCCGCTGAGGATGGCGCGGACGATGAGGCCGTGCTCCTGGGCGCGGGCGCGGAGGAAATCCTTGACCTTGAAGCTCGGATCGAAAGAGCGCTTGGTTTTCTTGTCGGCGACCAGTTCGAGCGCACCCATTAGGCCGACGCCACGCACATTGCCGACCAGGGGATGATCGGCAAAGGCCCGGAGACCATCCTGCAGGGCGGGCGCGACACGCTTTACATGGCCGACGATATCGCGCTCCTCCATCAATTGCTGGGCGCGGTTGGCGACGGCGAGGGCGACCGGATGGCCGGTGGTGGTGAAGGCGTGGCCGAAAAAGCCGATCTTGCCGCTGTGGTCGCGCACCACGCTATAAATATCCTCCGTCACCATCACCGCCGAGACCGGCAGATAGGAGCCGGAAAGCCCTTTGGCCAGGGTCATGATGTCGGGTTTTATATTGAACGTGTCGCAGCCAAACATGTTGCCGGTGCGGCCAAATCCGGTGATCACTTCATCGGCCATCATCAGCACGTCATATTTATTCAGCACCGCCTGAATTTTTTCGAAATAGGTTCTTGGCGGCACGACGCAGCCGCCGCCGCCCATCACCGGCTCGGCAACGAAAGCAGCAACCGAATCCGGCCCTTCCTCGATGATCATCGTTTCCAGGTTCGCGGCGAGCCTTGTTGAATATTCCTCTTCCGATTCACCATCCTCCGCCATGCGGTAATAGTGCGGAAAATCGGTGTGCAGAAAATTTGGCAAGGGCACATCGAAGCCGGCATGCATGGCTGGAATACCGGTCAGGCTGGAGGCGGCGAGCGAAGCGCCGTGGAAACCATATTGGCGGGAAATGATCTTCTTCTTTTCCGGCCGGCCGCGCGCATTGTTGTAATAGTAGATCATCTTGACGGCGGTATCGTTGGCCTCCGAGCCGGAATTGGCAAAAAACACTTTCGACTGAGACATCGGTACGATGGCGTTCAGGCGCTCGGCCAGCTCGCCCATGGGCTCGGTCGTTTTATCGACCAGGCTGTGATAGTAGGGCAGCTTCTTGAACTGCTCGATCGCGGCGTCGATCAGTTCCGGCTCGTTGAAGCCGAACGCGGCGCACCACATGCCGGCGGCACCTTCGATATATTCCTTGCCGTCCTCATCGATGATGTAGACGCCGCGCCCGCCGGAAACGACCATCGGCGGAACCTCTTCCAACTTCGCGAGGTTGCTGTAGCCATGCAGAATATTCTCGACTGCGCGCGCGCCCGCCGAATTCGCCGTACCGCTCATGATGCCAATTCCTTTTTGTTGTCTTCTTTCATCTCATTCAGGCTCGCCAAGACCGCCTCGGCGAGATGATCCACTTCCGCTTCGCCCATGGGTGTCGAGAGGCAGCCCATTCCCCAGGTGCTGAACAATATGCCGTGATTTAACAGGCGGCGGAACAAATCTTCGAGCATTTCGGCGCGCCGGTCCGTATGGGCGCGCCACGTGGCGCGATAATCGCCGAGTGGCTCGGACGAAAAGTGCATCAGGATCATGGAGCCCTCGCCGGTTACCTGGCCGTCAATATCGGCGAGGCGGAACGCTTCGCGGATTCCCGTCCGCGCCCGTTCGCCAAGGCCGTTCAGGCGCTCGATCGCTTCCGGTGTGAGCAATTTCATCGCCGCGATGCCGGCTGCCATGGTCACCGGGTTGCCGGCGAAGGTACCGGAATGCGAGCAAAGCGCCTTGCCGACGCTTGAATCATATACCCGCATGACCTCTTCACGCCCGGCCACCACACCAATCGGCATGCCGCCGCCGACCACCTTGCCGAGCGTCGTCATATCAGGCTCAACGCCATAAAGGGTCTGCGCGCCGCCATGGTCGAGGCGCCAGGTCACCACTTCGTCGAGGATCAGCACCCGGTCATGCGCGCGGGTGAAATCTTTCAACATCTTAATATAGCCGGCGCTGGCCGGAATGCCGCCGCAACGCGACGGCACCACATCGAACAGCACGCCGGCGAGATCGTCGGCATTTTCTTCGAGAATTTGCTTGGACGATGCGATATCGTTGAACGGCAGGACGACCACGTCGCTGGTCACCCCGTCGGGGACGCCAAGCGTGTGGCCAACCGGTTGCGGTTTGTCCTGGCCCCAATGCTGCGGGTCCGAATCAAGGCTCACCTCGGCAAAATCATAGGCGCCGTGATAAACGCCCTCGCATTTGGCGATCTTCGGTTTGCCGGTATAGGCGCGCGCCCCCTTGATAGCATGCATCACCGCTTCGGTGCCGGTATTGGTGTAGCGCAAATGCTCGAACGATGCGGCGCGCGAGAGAATCATCTCGGCCAGCTCGATATCAAGCTCGGACGGCATGGTGAAGCACATGCCGCGCGCCGCTTGCTTCTGCACGGCGGCGACGATATCAGGCTGCGAATGGCCGAAAAACTGGACCGTGTAATTGTTGAGAAAGTCGATGCGCGCGGTGCCATCGACATCGATGACCTGGCATCCTTCGGCGTGATCGACATAAATCGGATAGGGCGTGTAATAGGTCTGCCCACGTGTCGTGCCGCCGGGATAAACCTGCCCGGCCCGTTTGGCCAATTGCGCCGATCGCGAGGTTGGGTCCGGATAGGTCATTTGCTTCACTACCTCTCAGTCGTCAGCTTCTAATCGTTTATTTGCGTAACTGTGATCACACCATAAATCATCGCCTGCCGTCCATGCCAAATGGTTCGCCAACAACTCGCTGTTGCCAACAGCTTCGATTGGCTTATCGTATGGGCAGGACTTAGGGAGCATGAACATGAAACGGGTAAAAAAGACCGGCATCCTGCTGACGGCACTGAGTTTTGCGTTGGCGGGCACTTTTATGTGGAGCGCTTCGGTGCGCGCCGCTTCGGACCAGGGAATGGAACTGGTCGAGGAAATTTCGGAACTGATCGAGGAGGCGGAGAAATCACGCGCTGCCGATCCCAAATTCCTCAAGGATTTGCGCCAGGCGCTGGAGGATTATCAGGGGCCGAAATTCGTCGAATTGATGAAAGACGATTTCCGCGACGGCAATCTTTCGCGCAATCCGCGTTGGAGTACGGCCAAGGGTGAATTCACCGTCAGCCGCCGGCATGGCCTCGAGGCTGTGGCGCCCAAACCCGAGCCGTCTGAGGCCGATGCCTTGGCCGAAACCCTGAAGGAAATGGAAGCCAAGAAAGCCGATAAAGGGCGCTATACCCTGGTCCAGTCGGCGACGCTGAACGGCAAGCCCTATGTGCCGGTCGGCGAGGAGATCGAGCGCGTTAAGGAAGCGATCAAGGCCGAAGGCGGGCCGAGCGAGATGGAAAACCGCTTGGCGCAATTGCGCGAAATTCGCGAAAATTCCGGCCGCTACACCTTGGTTCAATCGATCTTCCTTTCCGGCAAGCCGAGCGTGCCGGTCGGTGACGAGATCGAACGCACCGAAGAGGCGGTGGAGAAGGAAAAAGCTGAAAAAGCCGCTTAAATGGCGGCGCTCGCCAAGGCGCGCGCGGAGCTTTACACCAAATTACCCATTTCCAACGCGTTTTCGGTGCAGCTCGAATTGGTCTCGCGCGAGCGCGACGGCCGGCTTGAGGTGGAAATATTCCAGGGCAGCCGGCGCAATTCGGGCTACCGCCTGGCCTATAATGCCGGGGTCTCACCGGGCTTTGAAATTCTTCGCTTCGGGCGTAGCGGCTCGCGCCTGCTGGCGGCGCATAAACGGGTGGTCAATCTCGAGGACCGCTATCGCCACCGCCTTCTGTTTGCACGTGACGATAGCGGCGGCATGACCCTCACCCTGGATGGCAGAGCCATTCTGCAGGTCAGCGACAGAAGTTTCCGCGATCCGTTCTCCGGCATTACGCTCGCCACGGAAGGCGGCGATTTCGCCGTTCGGGAGGTTAGCGTCCTTGGCGTGAAGTAAATTCAGAGTCCAGGCTAGCAGCCTGGCGTGCAAAGCAAGGTTCGAACTCTGCGGTAGGTCGAGTGCGCTCAGCGGTCAAATTCTGAATGCGCAATACGACGACCTATTTCCCGCAGAGCTGCGGGCTTGTTCTTTAAGTTCCGCCTATTGAATTACCGCTCCGGCCCTAACAGGCTGGATTTTGCCACATGCTCCATTAAATAGGTCAAGCGCGCCTTGCGGTCTCTTGATGTTTGAAGGCCATGCAGATCGTCCCCCTCCAATGCGACAACGGTATATTTTTCTTCGCGGCTCTGTAAGGTTATTGAAGCGGCGGTTCCGCGGCCAAACTGGAATGGTGTCGCAAGAATATAAATATCACCCCACTTAAAATCACTGGTATCTGTTGCGTAAGCTTCCAATGTTTCCAAGAGAGCACGAACGCGATATTGACTTGGTGGTTGGTCGCAAACGAAATTGACGCAAACTTCAAACCTTCCGTGCATAGAAGTTAAGCTGCCATACACGTCAGGCGTAAAATCAATACCTTCCTTGCCCTCAAGGTCTTCTCCCACCGTAACGTCATATCCCCAGTCAGTGAGCCAGTCTTGGAATAGATTTTCCAGAATGAGGTGACGAACTAGCACTTCCGGCTCAAGTTGCTCTGGCGGCGTTAGGCCAAATTCTTCGAACGGTACTTCAAACCAGCGGGCTAAATTTTTTCGTGTGATTTCTGCGTCAAGCACAGGTGTGCCCGCTTTCAATATCGATTCGGTTAATTCGTCGATATCGGCAAAGTTCTGGTCAGGAGATGCTTCAACCGATTGGGAACCATTCGTAAGCCATGATTTAACTTGCTCGATACTGAATTCAGCGGCTTTCGGCCCATATACACTACTGATGGCAGAAATAGCTGCCGCGACTAATGTAGAATCCACAGATTGCTCCCTTCAGGCTAGATTACTTATTAAATCAAAGGATGACGGTGCCTCACCTTCTTATGGTTGAATACAATAATAATTTCTCTCCTGAATAATACAATATTTATTAATTAGTAACGTAGGCGGGCAATGACCGCATAGGCTTATCCAATAATATTCGCAAAACTTGAATGCCGGCCAACTTTGATCAATTTGTCGGCATCACGCTCGCCACGGAAGGCGGCGATTTTGCCGTTCGGGAGGTTAGCGTTCTTGGCGTGAAGTAGCTGCGTTAGGGGCGCCGTGCGATAGCGACGAAGAAGAGGTTCAAAGGGAAACGTATCCTGAGGTTGCCGACCCGCTCGAAGGGCGATATTGCTTTTTGCGCGCCGCCGGCGCATTTCGCGGCGATAGAGTTCGGCCAGAACTCATCGAACAAAGCGAGGAGGTAGCGCAAACTCCACGATTTGTAAAAATAACGCGTGCCCGCCGCCTCGAACCCAGCCTTTTCGAGCGCCTTGCCCAGGGTTTCCGGCGAGAAATGATAGAAGTGGGCGTAGAGCAATAGCGGGTTGCGCTTGCCCAGAACCCGGCAAAAAACATTTTCAATATTATGCGTGCCGACGAATATGTATCCGCCGCGCTTTAGTTTCGGCAGAAGCGCCGCGAGGTCTGCCAGCGGGTCATATAAATGCTCGACCACATCCCACATGGTAATGATATCGAGGCTTTCGTCCGGTAGGTCCAGGCCAGCGATAACATCATTTTGGACATCGAGATCGAAGCGCGATTTAGCGACCCTGGTGGCCTCCAATGAGGGCTCGAGGCCAAACGGATTGGCGCCGAGGCCGCGTACGAGATTGAGAAATACGCCGGTATTGGCGCCGGCATCGAGGATATTTGCGCCCCTGATGGCGCGGTGCTTTTCGATTATCGCCACCAGTGGCGCGTAGGCATCGGCCTTTTCCTGAAGATTGAGCTGGTCGATAATTTCCCCGCCATATTCCTCTTTGCTGAGATATTCGATGATCTCCGGCGTGTCGTGGCTCATCTCCTCGATGACGAATCCGCAATCGCCACACTTATAAATGTCGCCATAAAAGGCGTATTGAGAGAATTTTTTCATATCGCCGGGATTTAAATTGCCCGGATAGAGCAACGACAAATTCCTGCCGTTACATAAGTTGCACACCATCTCGGGCTTGGGGATGTTATTCACAACTGAATAATTTCATCGGGTTTGTCGGGGTAAAAGGGTGAGTCTCGCCACTATTCGAGGCGCCAACCGGTGGCGCAGTCTGATCATCAGGTTACCAATAATGAGCGCGCTGTATAGGCCCCTCTCCGGCGGCCCGGCTATCTCCAAACCCAGGCGCTTGCATCCGCGCAAGTCCGGCGCATAACATCGCCACCAGGCCGAATCAGAATAATTCAACAGAGCAATAGCAATGAACCTCCTCGCGCTTCACGATGGCCACACGGCGACGGCCTGCTTCATGAAAGATGGTGAGTTGGTTGCTCTGGTGTCCGAGGAGCGTTTTACCAACGTCAAAAATCAGGCCGGTTTTCCGCGCCGCGCGCTGGAATGGATCCTGTCCGAGAACCAGGTCACCCTGGCCGATATGGATGCCATTGTGTTTCCTCATCTGGTGCAGCCGATTGATTTTTCCAAAAGCTATGCCAGCCACTATTCCTATCGCCACCTTCTCGCCCACCTGCTGAATTATTTGGTGCCGCGCAACCTGCTCGCTTCGCCGGCATTGGTGCGGCCCTATGTCGGGCTTTTTCGCCGCCATCGCAGCAAGACCGTCCGCGCCTATTGCGCGGCCTATGGCATCCGGCCCGGGCAGCTTCATACGCTTGAGCATCACAGCGCACACCGCTATGCGGCGCTCTATGGTTCAGGTTTTGCCGAACACGCGGCGCCCGTTTTGGCCTTTACACTGGATGGCTCCGGTGATGGCGTTTCCAACACGGTCTCGCGCTGGGATCCTGAAAACGGCCACCAATTGCTGTCGCAGCAGTCGAGCTATCACTCGATCGGCGAATTCTATTCGCTCGTCACCCAACTGCTCGGTATGCGCCCGGGCGAGCATGAATATAAGGTCATGGGCCTGGCGCCCTATGTTGCGCCCGAGCATAGCGAGCGGGCGTACAACATCTTTAAGCGCTACATGCATCTCAATGACGACGGCGAGATCATCAATAAGTCGCGCTTCGGCACGGCCATGCTGGCGCGCATGCGCCGCGATTTTGAGGGCGAGCGCTTCGATAATATCGCCAGCGCCATGCAACGCCATTTCGAGAACATCACGCTCGATTGGGTACGCTATTGGCAGGCCAAAACCAATATCGCCAACATTGTCTGCGGCGGCGGCTGTTTTATGAATGTAAAGGCCAACATGCTGATTGCCGAACTGGCCGAAGTGGAGAATGCGTTCTTTCTGCCGAGCTGCGGCGATGAGAGTACGGCATTGGGCGGCGTGTATTATCTTGCCGAAAGTCTGGGCGAGCGCGCGCCGGATCCATTGAACGATCTCTACAAGGGGCCGTCCAGCACGGCTGATGAAATAGAGCGTGTGCTGAGCGAATTTTCAGACCAGATCGAATACCGCAAAAGCGATGACATGGCGGCGGCCGTGGCGGAGCTGTTGGCCGAAGGGAACATCGTTGCACGCTTTGACGGGCGCGCCGAATGGGGGGCGAGAGCGCTCGGCAACCGTTCCATATTGTGCCGCGCCGATGACGCCTCGAAGGTGCGTAAATTGAACAAGGCGATCAAGATGCGCGATTTCTGGATGCCCTTCGCCGCATCCATATTGGCGGAAGACGCGGAGCGCTATTTGTACGGCGCCGATATCGCCAAAGGCTCATACATGACCGAGACATATCGAACCAAACCATTGGCCGAGGAACATTTGATCTCCGGCCTGCACCCCTATGATCATACCTGCCGGGCGCAGATCGTATCCGAGAAAATGTCGCCCTCCTATTATCGGGTATTAGCGGAATTCAAGCGCCGGACCGGCGTCGGCGGCGTGATCAATACGTCGTTCAATCTGCATGGCGCGCCGATTGTGGGTACTCCACGGGTTGCGGTGGAGACTTTGTTGAATTCAGGTTTGGACTATCTCGCCCTGGGCGAGTATTTGGTGCACCGGCGGCGTTAGTGTGCGCCGTACATATAACCAATAAGTCCTTATGGTTATGTCGGCCTGTTGACGCTGGCTTCGGCACTATGATAGTCGTAATTCAGCTTTATTTTCATGACTTGCCGGCCTTGGCCCCTTTGGAATGACACGCGCTCTTCTGCTCATACCGCCGTCGCCCGAACACCGCCATATCGCGCGGTTTTCCTTCCAGAGCTACGAGTCCAAGGGCAATTATCACCTCCAGCCCAAGGAATTCATGGCGATTACCGGCTGTCTCGGCGAGCGCGACGAAGCCGTTTTTATCGATGGCACCTGCGATAAAATGGACGAGGCTGAATTTCTGGAGCAGGTCGATGGTCTGAGCGGCGATTTCATTGTTTTCTCGATGTCGAACACGGTGTGGAAGTCCGACTATCATTATCTGAAAGAGGTCGCCCAGAGACATCCCGACACGCCGATATTCGTTCAAGGCGATATTTTTCTCGATAAAGAGGCGCGCGAATTTATTTTATCCGAATGCGATGGCGTCGTCTTTTATCCCTACATGCTGGATATCGAGAAGATGGCCGCCGTGCGGAAAAACAGCGGTGCTGAAATGCCGGGCGTCTATAGCGCTGCGGGCCAGCTCTATTTCGGCAAGAACGAGAACCGGCTGCATCACATCGCGGGCGGCTATCCGCGCCACGAGCTGTTCCTGAGTTCCGGGTATCGTTTTCCCTTTGCCAAACACAAAAAATTCGCCACCGTCGTCACCACATATGGCTGCCCATTTGTTTGTTCCTATTGCGGCAGCGCCAATTTGCCGCCCGGCGTGCGTTCGAACGAATCAATCCTGGCCGAGCTGCGCCACATCGAGAGCCTGAACATCAAGGAATTATGGATCTACGACAGCACATTCGGCTTCTACAAAAAAGAATCGGTGCCGCTGCTTGAGGAAATGGCGGCCAGGCATGATTTTTCATGGTCGACCTTCACCAATCATCAAATTTGCACGCCGGATTTTCTCGAGCTGATGAAAGCGGCCGGTTGCCACACCATCATCCTAGGAATCGATAGCGCCAGCGAAAGCAACCTGAAGAGTTTTCGGCGCAACTCCACCATGTCGAAGCTCGAGAAGGCGATTGTCAAAGCCAATGATTTGAAGATGAATATTTGCGCCGATTTCATTCTCGGCCTGGAGAACGAGACGCGCCACGATCTCGAAAAAACCATTTCCTACGCCATGCAATTGCCGATCGATTATGCCTCGTTCAACGTCATCGTGCCGACGCCCGGCACCAGTGTGAGTGAAAAACTAAAACAGGACGGCGCCTCAATCTTCGATCTGGTGAATTTCGATTCGCTCGGACGCGAGGGAAATATCGGCAACAAGCACATGTCGGGCGACGAAATCATCGCCCTCAGGAACAAGGCGGTGAGAAAATTTTATCTGCGCCCGAAACATCTCCTGCGCCGTCTGCAGAAGACGACCTCAATCGAGCACTTACAGATACAGATGGAAGAAATGTTCGCCATCGTTGGCAAAACCAACCGGCGTAAAGGCACAGCACCGCACGCAGATGCATAGAGCAGAACATGGTTTGGCGGAATCGCAATGGCGATCCGACAAACCATGTGAATCCGATCTAGACGCGTTTAGTCGCCGTCGGGGCGCTGTGGTTTGGCCAGCGCAATTTCGCGGAGAATGGTGGAAATTTTACGGTCGAGCGAGCGGTTGCGAATGTGCAAATTGAGGATCATGAACATGCTGATGATGATCCAGATATAAAACAACAGATCGGCACCGCGGCTCACACCGACCCACACGGCAAGCGAATTGGCGAGGCCCGGATACCAGATAAATATCAGGCCGGCCACCGCCACCAACGCAATGACGAAGCTCACCGGCCAGCGCTTGATTTGGTTGAAGGCGTAGAGCAGACAGAAGCATACGCCCGCTGTGAGGATGAACTGAATTATCATTTGACGAATTTTCCGACAATCAGGTCAATAAGGATATTAATGCTGTTAAATCCGGATTGGCCTTTTTTAATCGAATAATCGGTGTAAGTCACGGACACCGGAATTTCGACAATTTTCAGTTTGAGACGGACGATTTGGTGAATCAATTCTGAGGCATAGGCCATGCGATGTTGCCGAATCGTCAGCTTCCGCGCGGCGTGGGCGCTAAACAGGCGCAAGCCGATTTGCGAATCGGAGACTGCAACGCCCGAGGTGATGCGGATTAGAAACCAGGCGCATTTGAGGATCATACGCCGGCGCCACGAGATGCCGATCGCTTGGCCGGAAAAGCGGTTGCCGAGCGCCACATCCGCCTGCGCCGCTTCGAGCTCATGCGCCATTCGCCGAATATCGGCCGGATCATGCTGGCCATCGGCATCCATGGTCACGATCAGATCGGCACCCTCCGCCAAGGCGAAGGAAATGCCGGTTTGCAACGCGGCGCCCTGGCCGAGATTGAAGAGATGGCGTAATACGTGCGCGCCCGCATCATGGGCTTTCTGCGCCGTATTATCGTCGGAGCCATCATCGATGACCGCCACATAGGGGCTCTCGCGCAAGGCGTCGCGCACGACCTGCTCAATGGTCTGCGCCTCCTGATAGGCGGTAATGACGATCCAGATAATTTTTCCGTTAGGGGCGCCGGCATCCTGCCCTGAATGACAAGTATCGGGCGCCAACCTATTGGAAATGGAGGAACTGCTCATAGCGGCAAATAGTACAGCGTCCCCTTCGATAATGCATATAAAAGGCAATCGGCGGCACAATTCGCACGTTTTCGGCGCTCTGGGATTAGGCCTGCGTGCGGTACGAAACCCGTTCCATAATTTCGCGCACCGCAATCAATGCGAAAGCGATAATCGCGGGAAATGCGGTGAACAGCATGCGCCCACCGGCTTGATTGACCAATTGGTAAATAAGCGCCACCGGTATCAACATGATTATCGGCAGCAGGATATGGGATTCCTTGCGCCGGTAATAAATGATGAGTCCGGCAACGGCGAGGGGCAGCACCAAGGCAAAGCCATTCTGGAAACTGTGCCACCATCTGAGGGTGATAATGTCCGGCCAAAGGTCATTCAGGCCGTACCATGCAACTTCGATAATCTGAAAAAAGCCGCTGTTCCGCGGCATGCCAATATTCGATTTGAGGTCGCCCACATATGCCGTTGCCTCATAATGCTCGATTTGCGCGCCATAGATCTCGCCGATGAGGAGTCTGAGGCCCCACAGGCCGGCGATTGCGGCGGCCAGCCCAAGGACAAATTCCCAGCGGCGAAAATCCCTGGCGAGGAGCGGCAGGAAGAGGAGGGGAACCATGGTCTCCTTGGACCAGGCCATGAGCGGCAGGGAGAGAGCCAGCAGAACAACGCGGCGCGTTACCACGAGCCAGGCGAATGCCGCGATCGAGCATAAATAGAAGGAATCGATAATCGGCGTCGCGCCGGCGATGATGGTATGGCGGCTGGTTAGAAAAAACACCAAGCCTAGAAATGAGAGAAATACCGAATCCGTGACCTTGACCAGAAAATAAAATAGGAACAGCGCAGCGGCGACAACGAACAGATAATTGACGATATAGAATGAGAGGGCATCGGCACTGGTGCGCGCTTCTGGCGCCGGATCAACAATCGCCGAAACCGCGCTCGCCAGCCACGGCACAAGGGGCCGGTATCGATGCGGCGGGTCGACGCCGAAATTGCCGTGCGCCATCTCCAAATAGCCGTAAATATCGGCGATGCCGCGCGGGTCGGTGAAGTCATAGTGGCGGAACTGCTGATAGGTGGTGCCGTATAGAATGCTTGCGACCACGAGCGCAAGAAAGACAAAACCGAGCGCTTTGCGCCGCGTTTGATCGCTAAGATTCATATTCCAGACCTGCGCCGGAGAAGTCCGGCGAATCCGAAATCATAGTCGGCAATTGTAAATACGCCAGTCGAAATTCTATTCAGCCGGTGCGCCAACAACACGCCCACCTTTGATCACCAGGCCGCGCGCCGCATGGCTGGCAATCGCTTCCGGCACCGAGGCTGCCTCGAATACCACGAGATCGGCGGGATTGCCTTCGGCCAGGCCGTAATTCTCCAGGCCGAGCGCTCGCGCCGCGCTCGTTGTCGCCATGTCAAAAGCGGCGCGCAAATCCTCATCGCTGTTCATGGCGCAGCGATAGGCGATCAGCGCGGCGCGCTCGGCCATGTCGCCATTGCCGAACGGCGACCAGGCGTCGCGCACATTATCGGTGCCGGCAAAGACATGTACGCCGGCGTTCAGCAGCAATTTAACCGGCGGCATGGCGCCAAAACCCGAAGCCGCCGTCAGGATCGCCACCCCGGCGCCGGCCAGTTTCTCCGCCGTGGCCGCGGCAACGGAAGCCGGGACCATGCCGAGCGCATAGGCATGGCTCACCGTCACCCGTCCACCGAGTCCGCCCGCCTTGCAGCGTTCGGCAATTTGCTCAAGCTCGTAGATGCC
This sequence comes from uncultured Rhizobiaceae bacterium, assembly GCA_964429775.1. Classification (GTDB taxonomy): domain Bacteria; phylum Pseudomonadota; class Alphaproteobacteria; order UBA828; family UBA828; genus PTKB01. Next base: position 19,751 of record CAYSDJ010000002.1, on the reverse strand, counting down.
AAGCTCGCCACCATCATGCAGGTGAATATCGATGCCCGCGCCATGACGCTCCGCCAAGCCGAAAATCAAATCGAGCTGGCCCTCGACATCACCGTCGATCGCCGCCGGGTCGAGCCCGCCGATATTCTCGACGCCGAGCTTCATCGCTTCACCGAGCAGCACCGCCGTGCCGGGGGCGGCGCGCACGCCGCTTTGCGGAAAGGCGACCAGCTCAATCGAGAGACGCTCGCGCATCTCTTCGCGCAGCACCAATATTTCTTCCAGATTGGCGAGACCAATATCCGGATCAATATCGACATGGCTGCGAATTGCGGTGGTGCCGTAGCGCGTGAGCAGGTCGATCAGCGCCGTGGCGCGCGTCTTCACCGGCACATTCAATTCCGAGCGAATTTTTTTCTCTGCCTTGATTCGCTCCGTAACGGTGCTGCCTGGCTGGTGCGGAACCCAGGGCGCGCCGAGCAGGGTCTTATCGAGATGGACATGGCCATTGACCAGCCCCGGCGAAACCAGCCGCCCCGTCACATCGATTTCGCGCGCACCTTCAGGCGCCGCAATCGAGCCGGCGATCTCGGCGATTTTCCCACCCTGAATGCGAATATCGGCGCTGCCGCCATCCGGCAGCACGCCGCCCTTGAGGAGCAGGCCGCTATCTGAATTGTTCGTCATGCGCGCCAGTCTGGCGCAAGGCGCCGCTGCCCGCCAGTTTAATCAGCCGCCTGTTTGGCCTTCGCCCGTTGGATTTCGCGCCACAGCTTGCTCGGGCGGATCGGCAGCTCATTGACCTCGACGCCGAACGGCGAGAGCGCATCGCTCACCGCATTGCCGAGCGCGCCCGGCACCGAGCCCGGCGTGCCCTCGCCGACGCCGCGTGTGCCGAGCGTGGTATAGGGGCAGGGGCCGTTATCGGAATGTATGATCTCCACGCTCGGCACATCGGCGGCGGTGGCGATCTTGTAGTTCTCCAAGTCTCCGGTCAGCTGCTGGCCGTGTTCGTCATAGACGAATTCCTCAAAGAGCGCGTTCGAGATGCCCATCACCGCGCCGCCGTGGATTTGCCCGTCAACGATCATCGGGTTGATGATGGTGCCGAGATCCTCGCAGGCGATATAACGCTCGAGCGTCACCTGGCCGCTCTCGATATCGACCTCGACAATGGCGGCGTGGGCGCAAAAGGCGATCAGGCCGTGTTCGGTGTCGAAAAACGATGTGTGGTCGAGACCCGCTTCCATACCCTTCGGCAGGTTGATCGGCGCCATGACGATGCGCTCGGTTGCCTCGCGGAAGGTCTTGCGGATATTGCGGTCCTGCTTGTAGGTGACGAAGCCGTCCTCGAATTCGAATTCCTCCGGCGTCGCCGCCAGGCCGAAATCATGCGCCATGACGGTGGCGATCTTTTTCTTCAGCACCCGGCAGGCATCGGCGACGGCGCTCATGGTATAGGGGCCGGAGCGCGCCGCCACGGTGCCCGAGCCGAATGGCGTGAGGTCGGTATCGCCGCGCGTCAGCGTGACATGGCTGGGATCGATGCCGAACTCGCTCGCCACCACTTGCGCGGTGGTCGTCTCATGGCCCTGGCCTTGCGAGGTATCGCCGAAATAGACAATTGCCTGGCCGCGCGGATCGAGGCGCACGGTCGCCGCACCGTAACCGGGCTGGTTCTCCATCGGTACAAAATCGACCGAGGCGATGCCGGAAAATTCCGCCCCGGTACCGAAACCGATGCCGAGATAGCGCCCCTCTTTGCGCGCCTCGGCCTGGCGCTTGCGGAAATCGTCATAGCCCGCCGCCTTTAGCAGGTCCTTGAACACGGCGGTGATATCGCCGCTGTCGAGATAGTGCCCGGTGAGGCTGGTATGGGGTGTTTCGGCGACGAAATTGATCAGCCGCACATCGACCGGATCCATGCCGAGCTTGGCGGCGATCTTGTCCATCGTGCGCTCGATGGCAAAGCGCGTCGGGTAGGCGCCGAACGAGCGCGCCGGGGTCAAGGCCGGCTTGTTGGTCACCGCGACCTTGAGCTGGATATCGCCGCGCGGCAGGTCATAGGTGTTGGGGAACATGAAGGCGCCGGTCATCGGCATGACGAAGCCGTGATAGACGCCGTTGGCGCCGTCGCCGCAATCGGCGAAACCGCGCGTGCGGAGCGCCGTGATCCGCCCCGAATCATCAAAGCCGACATCGACATAATGGCTCTGGCCGCGTTCCTGGCCGACGCAGAGGAGATGCTCCTGGCGGTTCTCCTGCCAGCGCACCGGGCGGCCAAGCTTCATCGCCATATAGGCCACCAGCACCGGCTCGCGGAAAAAAGGCGCCTTGACGCCGAAGCCGCCGCCGGCATCGCGCGGGTGGATGATGCGCACCTTGGCGGTCGGCAGATCGAGAATATCGGCCAGCGCCACGCGCTCGATATGCGGGCGCTGAGAGGTCGACCAGCAGGTCAGGCCGTCTGCCTCGTTCCACTTGGCCATGAAGCCGCGCGGCTCATCGGGTGCATGGATTGCGCCCTGCGTGTCGCCACTTTCAGCTTCCCGTCCGTCGCTTTGATTCTGGGCGTTTTTGCCAGTGCGCACTCCGCCGAACAATTGACGCCTGAGCAAGCGGCACTGTGCAGCCATCTGCAAAATCAAATGCAAAGTTTGGATAAAGCGCACGGCAAACATGCAGAGCGCGTCGCCCACACGCGCCGCCTGATCGAAGAACAGGGAGAGCTGCTGAACGGCATGAAAGAGGGGCTGGACCAAAGCGATGCGGCGAGCGTGAAAGCCTATAACGAAAATGTCGATCAATACGCCCGCACCATCAAGCGCTACAACAACGAACTTCTGCCTGAACTGGAGCGCCTCGGCAGCGCTTTCAACGCCAAGGTGCGTGCGTACAACAAAGACTGCGCCGGCAAGGAAGTGCGTTAGCGGCGCCTGGCACCTAGAGCATGTCGCGTTCGCTTTCGCTCACGCGACACGCCCTATCTCTTTTTGATTTAAGCAAATGCGTCGTCGCAGGTGATTCCACCTGCTCGGGATTTGCTCTAGCGCGTCAGCACCATGCGGCCGAAGAAGTTGCGGCTTTCCATCAGCTCGTGCGCCGCCGCCGCCTCGTCGAGGCCGAAGGTCTTGTGGATCACCGGCGTCAGTTTTCCTTCGGCCATCAGTTCGAGCACGCGCTCGACCTGCGCCTTGGTCGAGCGGCCGCAGCCATGCACGCTGATATGCTTGCGGAAGAATTCGACGAAATCGAGCTCGACCTGCTCGCCGCCATGGGCGCCGATTGAGGCCATACGCGCGCCCGACGCCAGGGCGTCGACCGACTGAATCAGGATATCGCCGCCGATCATCTCGAGGCAGGCATCTACCCCGCGCCCGCCAGTAAGCTCGCGCGCACGGTCGCCGATATTCTCATTTGTATAGTTGATGACCTCGTCGGCGCCGAGTTCGCGCGCGCGTTCGAGCTTGCCGTCATCGCCGGCCGCCGCGATGACGCGCGCGCCGGTCAATTTGGCGATCTGTACGCCGGCCGAACCAACTCCGCCGCCCGCCGCTGTTACCAAAACTGTTTCGCCGAGGCGGATTTTCGCCACTTCCACCAGGGCCTCCCAGGCGGTCGCGAATGGCACCTGGCCGGCCACCGCATCTTCCCAGGAGAGGCCGTCGGGGATGCGCACGACATGGTTCTGGCCGCATTTGAGATATTCGGCGTAGCCGCCCCAGACCGTCACGCCCAAGACATCGGCATGGGCGCAGAGATTTTCTTTGCCGTCGATGCAATCGCTGCACACGCCGCAGGTCAGCATAAAATGCGGCGCCACACGGTCACCGGGTTGAAACTGGCTGACGCCCTCGCCGACATGGACAACCTCACCCACTGCATCGACGCCCATCACATGCGGCATCGAGCTGGCGACGCCGAAGAGGCCCTTGCGCAAATCCGTATCGCAGTGATTGACCGCGTTGGCATGTACTTTAATTAAAAGCTCGCCATTGCCCGGCACCGGCGTTTGCACATCCTCATATTTGATCGTGTCGAAGCCCTCGCCATAGTCATGGATGACCGCCGCTTTCATATCTCTGTTTCTCCTAAGACTTGTTACGCAGCGCCTCGGTGGCGGCGCGGTGAAGCGTGCCATGGCGGCGCGCAAGAACATCCAGATCGTCGGCATAGCCGCCGCCGACCACACAGGCGAGCGGCACGCCCGCCGCCAGGCAGCATTCTATAACGTGATCGTCGCGCGCGCGAAGCCCCGCATCGCTCAGTGCCAATTTGCCGAGCTTATCGTCAGCGTGCGGGTCGACGCCGGCATTGTAAAACACAATATCCGGTCTTAACCGGGCCAGGAGCGGCGCGACATGGCTTTTGACCACCGAGAGATACACCTCATCGCCGGTACCCGCCGGCACGCCGATATCGAGATCGCTGACTTCCTTGGCGCTTGGATAGTTGGCCTCGCAATGGAGCGAAAACGTAAAAAAGGCCGGCTCGTCCCTGAAAAACGCCGCCGTGCCGTCACCCTGGTGAACATCGAAATCGATTATCAGGGCGGTCTTGATCAATGATTCCCCGGCCAGTACGCGGATCGTCACCGCGACATCGTTAAACAAACAAAAGCCCGCGCCGTGCCCAGGAAAGGCATGATGGCTGCCGCCGGCAATATTGCAGGCAAGACCCTCCATAAGGGCAATGCGTGCCGTCAACAGCGTCCCGCCGACGGCGGCGCAGCCACGCTGCACCAGCGCAGCTGAGAGCGGCAATCCGAGGCGCCGCTCAGCCTTTTTATCGAGCGCCAGATTGAGGATCGTCGCGACATAATCCGGCGTGTGGGCGCGGCTGAGCTCGGCTTCGCTAATCGGCTCCGGCGTGCGCCAGGCGTCCTCTGCAATAACGCCCTCGGCCAACAGCACTTCGCGGATACGGCCGAACTTCCCGATCGGAAAGCGGTGTCCGGGCGGCAGCGGCACCGTGTAGTCGGGATGGAAAACGATGGCGGGAGCGGAATGCATGCGCCGTTTATTGGCGGCTGGCGGCCGCCACCTCAGAGCAATTTCAGAACATTTTCAGGCGGCCTGCCGATTGCCGCCTTGGCGCCCTTCACCACAATCGGCCGCTCGATCAGGATCGGATCGGCCAGCATGGCAGCGATCAGCGCCTCGCTTGAATGGCTGTCTTCGGCCAAATTGCGCGCCCTATAAGGCTCTTCTTTCTTGCGCATCAGATCGCGCGGCGCCATGCCGAGCATGGCGAGAATATTTTTCATCTCCTCGGCGCTCGGCGGCGCACTCAGATATTCGACGATATTCGGCTCGACGCCATTGTCGCGCAACAACTGCAGCGTTTGCCGCGATTTCGAGCAGCGCGGATTGTGATAAATCGTGACCGTCATGCCGTAATTCTCTCCCTCAGCCTTGGTTCCGTTCCGAGAATCAATCTGTCACGGTGGGCAAAGACTGTCCAGGCTAACGCCAATGACGATGGAGTAAAAATTATGTTTTACTTCAGGGTGTTACAATTAGTGAATTTTAAATTTCGTTTGATATCTACTGTGCTATCAATAATTAACTCAACTGTCTATTCGGTATGACAATTTCACAGGAATTTTAATCCTCCTTTCCTTTAATTGGGATTTCTGACTTGTCGATGTCCTTAACCCAAGCTCGTATTAACCTCGGCAACTGCTTACCAGCAAGGTTTAGGTCAAATTCTCTGTATAAATGCCCAACTAGATCGGTGCTCAATCCACTTAACGCGGAATCTTTTAAGATCAGAACTTCCTTACCTCTAGACAAACAAAATCCCAGTTCCAATGACACATTAGGATTGAATTCCTCCTCTATGGATTTTTCCTTCTCGACACGAGTGAATACAGCGATACCATATTTGCACGAAAGCATATATGAAGCGACATTGTCCCAAAGCTGTGGAGCGACAGCCTTGTCTTTAGCAAGCCATGCACGAAATCCAGCCTTTGCCAACACGCTTCGAATTACTTTTTCGACGGTTTCATACCTCTCATCATATTCGGCACGGAACGGCATCATAACGAATACATTTTTGTCGTAGTGGCTGTCTGCGAGGATGATCTCGGCAGATTTTTCCAAGTGGACGAAGCGTGACCTTATCTGCCCATATTGCTCATTCATGTGCTTCAATTCTCGATTTAGGAGTTGGGCTACTTGATACACGTTTGGATACGCTCCAAAAATCGAGGCCGCCATTTTTGTCGAAATATCCTGTTTCGCAAATCGTTTCATATAGCGAACCGCTGCGATTACGCTTCGTATGCACGCCTGAAGGTATGCCGATTCGACATACCGACCTTTGGCTTCACTGAGCGTAGTTGGGATGCCATCTGGATTCGACGAAAGGTCGAACAAAAACCGCAAACCATTTTCGATTGCGCGCACACGTTTTGGCGTTGGCTTATCTTTTAGACCTGCAAGATTACCTGTAACATATGCTGTGTATAACGGCTCTCCGTCCCAGGACCCTACTTCTTCTTGTTCGCCTAAAACCTCCTTCATAGCCGAACGGTATGACTTTAATCGTTGGTCACGTAAACCGGTAGAATCCAATAATTCACAGTAGAAGCCTTTAAATGAAGCACGATGAACATCGTCCCAATGAGATTCTATTGCGTCGAATGCATTTTCAATAATCTTATTAGACTTAGAAGTTCGATCCAGCATATTGATTATTTTTATCGCCCATAAGGTCGAAAAAATGTTTCCGCCATCTAGGAACCCAGCATAAATATCAATAAATCCGCTCGGTCGTTGTCGGGCGCGAATTACATCGCGAACGATCATTCTTGCGTCGTCTTTAGAAAATGCATTTGCCTGCGCCAAAGTCGTAACAAAGAAAGGATTCTGAAGTGATTCCCCTTGCTTGGAGAACCAGTCACACGCGGAAACAGCAATGTCATTGGTGAGCAATGGATCTAAGGCATGGCAAAGGTCCACCAGGTGATGGGTAGTTACCTGATCCGAACCGGCGTTTCCATTTTCGTCAGCAACTAAAATTGATCCATCAGGGCGAATTTCAGGCAGAATAACAGATTGTATAATACCAACAACATGCCCCTCCAAATTCTTAAGCTCTTGAGAAGAAAGCAATTTTCACATCCACCCATAGTTAATTATTAGTCCAGGCGTACATCAAGGACGTACGCAAACAATTACAAAAATATTTCAGTTAAAACGAGCGGAACCATATTTATTTTTTATTTTACGCGAGATTGCCCATACCACGCAAGCGTTGGTAGTGATTCTAGAAGCAGGTATATTAGAGAATACAACGTAATAGGCACGACGTGGGGTAGGTCGTGAAGATTGTTTGTTTCAGGGATGCCATTTTCACGCAGCCACCAAGCAGTCCGATAGACTTCCGAGCAACGCGATGTATGGTTAATTGTCATCGTCATGCTGAGAGATTCTCCTTCGGCCCCGCTCGGCCTCTAGCGTAACCTGTCAAGTTGGCAGTAATTGTCCAGATTTGACCCGATGGCGTTTGGCCGCAGTAGGTAAATCGAGGAAATTGTTGAAAAATTTCGCTTATCGGGGTTTGTTGCGCGGTGTGACTCCGAAATTTAGGGAAATTGGGCGCCCGCCAGGTACGCCCGGCAGCAATATTTTATGACGCAAACGCTATTTTCCGGCCGTTGCGGCAACGGCCCCCGCTCGCGTGCTTTTGGTCTATGGCTGTTCGCGCTGGCGGCTCTGTTTGCCTGCTTCCTTTATGTTGCGTCCCAATCCGTGGCGGCGCAGGAAGAGGCTGCGGCGGTGGAGGAGGGGGCGGCGGCGCTCAGCGATGCCGAGCTCGGCGCGTTGGTCGAGACTCTGGAGAACCCGGCCGAGCGCGAACAATTTCTCGGCAATCTCAAATCCTTATTGGCGGCGCGCACGGCGCTCAAAGGGGAAAGCGACGGTGACGATGAAGCCGAAGACGCCAGCGCCGGCGCTTCGGCGCTGAAAAACATTTCCAACGGCCTTGAGCGCGTCGGCGGCGAACTGGTCGAACTGGCCAAGGATCTCGGCAACATCCCCGAAGCGGCGCGCTGGCTTGGCGACGAATGGTCGTCAGAGGATTCGCGTTCGATCTGGGTCGAGATGGTGTGGAAGCTGGGGGTGGTGATCGGCGGCGGTATTGTTGCCGCGTTTATTATCTCCTTCACCCTGCGCCGCCCGCGCAAATACCTCGCTGATCAGCCGCGTCCCAAGGCCTGGCTGCGTCCGTTGATGCTGCTTGGCTACAATTTGCTCCGCGTCGTGCCGACGCTGGCCTTCGCCGGCGCCGGCTACGGCCTGATGACGGTGCTCGATCCGCATGAGGTGGTGCGCCTCGTGGCGCTTGCCGCGATCAACGCCCATGTCGTGGCGGTGCTGCTCAAGACGGCGGCCTATCAGGGGCTGGCGCCATGGACGCCGCGATTGCGCATGGCCGAGATCAGCGACCGCACGGCGATCTACTGCACCGCCTGGTGGCGCCGTTTGATCAACATCGCGGTCTATGGCTATTTCATTTGTCAGGCGGCGTTGCTGCTCGGACTGCCCGAGATCGGCTATCTCGCGCTCCTCAAGGTGCTCGGTATCATTATCGTCACCTTGCTGATTTCCCTCATTCTGCAAAACCGGGTTTCCTTCGCCAACTGGATCCGCTCCGGCGGCGAGCGCAAGCGCTGGCGCGCCTTCTTCCTCGTCGCCTATCGTGTGGCTGATTATTGGCACGTGCTCGCGATCCTCTATGTCATGGCCGGCGGCATGCTGGCGGCGGCGCTCGGCCTCGACGGGTTTCTGTTTTTCCTCAAGAGTTCAGCGGCCAGTATCGCCATCATTTGGGCCATGGGCTTTGCCCTGATCGGCATTCAAAAGGCCGTCGACCGGGGCTTTCGCCTCAAGCCCGAAATCAACAAGCGCTATCCCGGCATGCAGGAGCGGATCAATCGTTACCTGCCGGTGACACGAATTGTGCTGCAATTGATGGTCATCGCCTTGGCCATCATCATGGTGGCGGAATCGTGGAATGTGGATGTCTTTACCTGGCTCGCCACCGAGACCGGGCGCGTCATCATCGGCCGCATCGCCTCGATCCTCGCCATCGCACTGATCGCCCTGGCGATCTGGGAAGTCGCCAGTTCGCTGATTGACCGCTATCTCGGCGCCAAGGATGATGAGGGCGACGAAGTGAAGCGCAGCCAGCGCGTGCGCACGCTGCTGCCCTTGGCGCGCAATGCCTTGCGTGTCGTTATCGGCGTGATCGCTATTCTGATGATCCTGACCGAAATCGGCGTCGATGTGACGCCGATCCTGGCCGGCGTCGGCGTGATCGGCCTGGCCATCGGCTTTGGCGCGCAAACCCTGGTCAAGGACATCATCACCGGCGTGTTTATTCTGTTCGAGAACAGCCTTGCCGTGGGCGATGTGGTCAGCGTCGGCGGCGCCTCGGGCACGGTCGAGACCATTTCGATCCGCTCCATCCGGCTCAGGGATGTGCGCGGCAATGTCCATACGGTGCCGTTTAGCGAGGCCTCGACGATCACCAACATGACCAAGGAATATTCGCACTATCTGATCGAGGCCGGCGTCGCCTACCGCGAGGATGTCGACGAGGTCTGCGAAATCATGCGCGATGTCGGCGAGGAACTGCGTACCGACCCCGAATTCGGCGGCGATATTTTGGAGCCGATTTTGATCATGGGTCTCGACCGCTTCGAGGATTCCGCCGTTATCGTGCGCGCCCGCCTCAAGACGGCGCCGTCCTCGCAATGGTCGCTCGGGCGCGAATATAATCGCCGCCTGAAATTGGCTTTCGATGCGAAGGGCATCGAAATGCCGTTCCCGCACCAGACGATTTATTTCGGCGAGGATAAATCCGGTGCGGCGCCACCGGCTTTCGTCACGCTGAAGGGCGAGGAAGAGGATGCGAAAACGCCAGCCGTCGCGCGCCCGGCAACAGGAGCGGGCAAACCTCTGGCGGCACGGCGCAGGACGGGAGCCGCCGGAGGCGATGATGACGGCGACGGCGGTAACGGCCTTTAATGGATAACACCCAGCAGATGCCGCCGGAGCGCCATATCGGCGCGGTCAATTGGGTTGGATTGGGGACGCTTTACGGCAAGGAATGCCGGCGTTTCTTCAAGGTCTGGCTGCAAACGATCGTTGCGCCGACCATCACCTCGATGCTGTTCCTCGCCGTATTTTCCCTCGCCCTCGGGCGCGCGGTGCCGGAGATCGGCGGCGTTACTTTTTTACAATTTATGGCGCCCGGCCTGATCGTCATGGCGATGATGCAGAATGCGTTCGCCAACACCTCGTCTTCGCTGATGATCTCCAAAGTGCAGGGCAATGTCGTCGATGTGCTGATGCCGCCGCTCAGCCCCGGCGAATTGCTGATCGGCTTCGCCATGGGCGGCGTGTCGCGCGGTTTGGTCGTCGCCCTGGTGCTGTCGCTGGTTATTTTGCCGTTTGTCCATCTGGAGGTGCATCATCTCGGCTTTCTCGTGCTGCATGCCTTCGCCGCTTCGATGATGCTTTCTCTCCTCGGCCTCCTGACCGCCATCTGGGCCGAGAAATTCGATCAGTTGGCGGCGGTGACGAATTTCATCATCACGCCGCTCGCCTTCCTTTCGGGCACGTTTTATTCGATCGAGCGTTTGCCCGAGCCGCTCCTGACGTTGAGCCAATTCAACCCCTTCTTCTATCTCATTGACGGCTTCCGCTACGGCATGATCGGCCATGCCGACGGCTCGCTCCCGATCGGGGCCGCTGTGGTGCTCGGCTGCGTTGCGGTTATGTGGTTGATTTGCCTTAGGATTTTGACAAAAGGCTACCGCCTCAAGGCATAATCGCGGGGCGCGTTGACTTCCGGAGCGCGCGGCCCGATATTCCCCCCTTTCCTGCGGGTTTTGAGATCGTTTGCTGCGGGAGTCATGAACGCCCTTTCGGGGCCGAGGAGGAAGCTGTGTCGTCCGCACTTGTGCAGAATTACGCCCGTATCGATGTCGCCTTTGAGCGTGGGGAAGGCGCCTATCTCCATGCCGAGGACGGCCGGCGATTTCTCGATTTCGCCAGCGGCATCGGCGTCAACAGCCTCGGCCACGCGCATCCCGGCGTCACCAAGGCGCTGAAGGATCAGGCCGACAAGCTTTTGCACGTCTCCAATCTCTATAATATCCCCGCCCAGACCCGCCTCGCCGAGCGTCTTGTCGCCAATTCTTTTGCCGACCGGGCGTTCTTCTGCAATTCCGGCGCCGAAGCGGTGGAAGCGGCGCTCAAGATGGCGCGCATCCACCACAGCACCAACGGCCAGCCCGAGCGCTACCGCGTGGTCACGGCCGCCAATGCCTTTCACGGCCGTACGCTGGCGACTATTGCCGCCGGCGGCCAGGCCAAGCATCTCGACGGTTTCGGCCCCAAGGTCGAGGGCTTCGATCAAATCGCGCTCAATGATCTCGATGCGGCGAAGCAGGCGGTCGGGCCCGAGACCGCCGCCATTCTGGTCGAGCCGCTGCAGGGCGAAGGCGGTATTCACACCGCTGACAGCGACTTCCTCGCCGGTCTGCGGGCGCTTGCCGATGAAGCCGGGATTCTGCTTATTTATGATGAAATTCAGTGCGGCATGGGGCGCACCGGAAAGCTCTGGGCGCATGAATGGTCAGGTGTTACGCCCGATATCATGACGCTCGCCAAGGCGCTCGGAAACGGCTTCCCCATCGGCGCGGTGCTGTGCACCGAAGCGGTTGCCGCCACCCTGGTGCCGGGCAAACACGGTACCACATTCGGCGGCAATCCGCTCGCCATGTCGGTCGCCAATGCGGTGCTCGATGAAATGCTGGCGGATGGCTTTCTCGACCATGTGGAGCGCATGGGCACGCTGTTGCGCCAGCGTCTGGAAAAATTGATCGGCAATAAGCGGGTATTCTCGGAAGTGCGCGGCCAGGGCCTGATGCTCGGCCTGCAATGCACCGGCTCCAACCTCGAATTGATGGCGGCGCTGCGCGAAGAGGGCCTCTTGAGCGTCGTGGCCGACAGCAATGCGCTCCGCCTGCTGCCGCCGCTGATCATCGACGAGGCGCAGATCGACGAGGCGTGCGCGGCGCTGGAACGCGCCTGCGCCGCCATAGAGTCGTGACTGAAATTCGCCATTTTACCGGGCTTGAGGCGTTCGCGCCGGCCACGCTGCGCGCCATGATCGAGCGTGCGGCCATGCTCAAGCGCGCGCCCGAAACGGATGCCACCGCGCTGGCCGGCAAGACCCTGGCGATGATTTTCGAAACGCCTTCGACGCGCACGCGGATTTCCTTTGATGTCGCCATGAACATGCTTGGCGGGCGCTCGATCGCGCTCTCGCCGGGAGAATTGCAGCTTGGCCGGGGTGAATCGATCAGCGATACCGCGCGTGTGCTGTCGCGCTATGTCGATGCCATTTTGCTGCGCACGACAAATCATGATTCGCTGCTGCAATTGGTAGCAAGCGCCGGCGTGCCGATCATCAACGGCCTGACCGACCGCACCCATCCGTGTCAGTTGATGGCCGATATCCTCACTTTCGAAGAACATCGCGGCCCGATCGGCGGGCGGCGCATCGCCTGGGTCGGCGATGGCAACAATATGGCGGCGACCTGGATTCAGGCGGCGGCGCAGTTCGAATTTTCGCTCCGCCTCGCCTGCCCGGCGGCCTATGCGCCGGAGGCGGAAATCCTCGACTGGGCCCTGGCGCGCGGCGCCGATGTCGTGGTGAGCGAGGATATCTGCGCCGCCGTGGCGGGCGCGGACTGCGTCGTGACAGATACCTGGATCTCGATGAGCGACGACGCGGGCAAGCAGAAGATTGAGGATTTGAAGCCATTTCAGGTCAATGAAGTGGTGATGGCCGAGGCCGCCGAGGACGCCATTTTTCTCCACTGCCTGCCCGCCAAACGCGGCTTGGAGGTGACGGAAGAGGTGATGGAGGGCGCCCATTCGGTGGTCTTCGACGAGGCCGAGAACCGCCTCCATGCACAAAAAGCGATCCTGCTCTGGTGCCTGGGGGAAGCGCTGTGAGCACGCCGATCGTCAGCGACAATTTCGTCCGCACTTTCCGGCTTGAAGCCGCCGGCGCGCGCGGCCGTCAGGTGCGCCTCGGCGCGGCGCTGCACACCATTTTGCAGCAGCATGAATATCCGGCTGTGATTTCCCGCCTGTTGGGCGAGCTGATGGCGTTGAGCGCGCTCCTCGCCAGTACAATTAAATATGACGGTGTGTTCACCGTGCAGACGCGCAGCGACGGGGCGATCAAGATGATGGTCGTCGATGTGACCAGCGCCGGCGAGATGCGCGGCTATGCCGATTTTGATGCGGATGAGCTGGCCCAGGCAGTGGCGGGCGAAGGCGAAACCTCCGTGCCCCGCCTGATGGGCGCCGGCCATCTTGCCTTCACCGTCGACCAGGGGCCGGACAGCGAGCGCTATCAGGGCATCGTCGCGCTTGAGGGCGCCAGTTTAAGCGAATGCGCGCATAGTTATTTTCACCAGTCCGAGCAGATCGCCACAGCCATTCAATTGACGGCGGAGATGGTGAACGGCGCCTGGCGCGGCGGTGCGCTGATGCTGCAACGCGAGCCCGGCACAGGTGGTCACGACGGCCAAGAGCGGCCGCTCGGGCGCGATCAATTGCCCGATGAGCCGGGCGCCGACCTCGCGCATCAGGAGGATCAGGAAGATTGGCGCCGTGCCGTTATCCTGATGAGTAGCGTGACGCCGGCCGAGCTGCTCGATCCGGCGCTCGCCTCCGATCAGCTTCTTTTCCGTCTGTTTCACGAGGAATCCGTCCGCGCCTACACGCCGCGCGCCTTAACCTTCGGCTGCCGCTGTTCGCGCCAGCGCGTCGAAACGACGCTCAAGGCACTGCCGCAGGAGGAAGTGCGCACGCTCAAGGTCGACGGGCGTGTCGTTGTCACCTGCCAGTTCTGCAACAAATCGGAATCATTTGGCGATATTGAGCTTGATGCCTTATATGCTGCATGAGTGCAAATAGAGAGACCGGCAATGAAAAGACCGGCAGGAATAGAATGATGAAGTGGTTGCCCGGCTTGCGGGTTCTGATCGTCCTGATATCCGTGTTCGCCGTGGCGACGCTTGGCGCCTGCCAAACCACGGTGACGCGCACGGTGATTCCGGAGCTGACCTACAAACATCTGCCGGCCATGAATTTCGCGGTGGCGCGCATCGAAATTATCGAAAGCTACCGCGCGCCGCTGCAATCGCCCAATGTCGAACACCTGTTTCCGACGCCGATCGCCGCAGCGCTCCGGAGCTGGGCAGACGACCGCCTGGGAGCGGTGGGCGGCACCGACACCATGCGCTTCATTATCGAGGACGCCAGCGCCATCGTCGAGGAATTGGAGATCAACAAGGATCTGGAAGCCATGTTCACCACCGAACAGGCCGAGCGTGTCGATACGCGTATTCAGGTAAAGATCGAAATTGTCGATGAGAGCGGCGCCGTTATGGCCTTTACCAGCACCGAGGCGTCACGTACGCGCACGACGCCCGAGAATGTGACGCTCAACGAACGGGACAAGATCTACGACGATCTGACAAAGGTGCTGATGAATGATTTCAATACCAGCCAGGAGCAGGGAATCAGGCGCTATCTCGAAGCGTATCTTCGCTAGATACGCCGGCTCACTCAGTCCTTATCCCTGTCTTTCGGACGCGCGCGCTCGATGAATTTTTTACCGTCCTGCTGCAATTCGCTCTTTTCGGCGCCGAGCTTCGCCGCCAGGCGTTCAAACTTCGTCCGCCCCTTGCTCGCCTTATTGACGGCGCCGGACTTGCGCTTTTCCTCTTTTTTCCGCTGTTTGCGGTATTGGTTGAGGTTTGTGATCTCCGCCATCTGTCGCGACCTTTCACGGCTTTCCTATCGGCGGCGCTTCACGCCACCGGGCTTGGTGAGTTAGCCTACCTCATATGGCATCTGAAGTTAATAATGTTTCCTCTTGCGAATGGCTCCTTCCAGAGCCAAATGGCGCGCTTTGGGGCGAGGAATGATAAAAAAAATCCTCTATGGCATCATCGCCCTCATCGTTCTGGTGGTGATCGCCGCCTTCGTGGTGCCGTCCTTCATGGACTGGAACAGCTATAAACCGGAGATTTCCGAGCGCATCGAGGCTCTGACCGGGCGCCAGCTGGCGATCGACGGCGACATTGAAATCTCCATCCTGCCGACGCCCAAACTGCGCATCACCGATGCTCGGCTGTCCAATCTGGAGGGCGCCGAGGCTGCTGATATGGCGCGATTCCAGGCGCTCGACCTCAAGCTCGCGCTCGGGCCGCTGCTCTCCGGCGATGTCCAGGTCGCCAGCCTCAAACTGATCGATCCGCTGATCGAGTTGGAGCGCCTGGCGGACGGGCGCGAGAATTGGCTGTTTACACCGCCCGAGACCGAAGATGATGGCGCGTCTGAAGGTGCCGGCGGTGGTACGGGCGAAGAAGACGCGACCGAAGTCAGCCTCGATTCGGTGGCGATCAAGAATGGCACCTTGGTCTATCGCGACAGTATCTCCGGCACGGTTGAATATATTCAGAAATTGAACGGCACGCTGTCGGCCAAATCGCTCGATGGTCCGTTCCGCGCCGAAGGCAGCCTGGAGGTGCGCGGCATCGCCTCCGACTTCCAACTGGCCAGCGGGCGCAAGCGCGGCGACGGGCATATGCCGGTGTCGCTCAAAGCCGAGCTTGGCGAGGGCCTCGCCCAGATTGGCTTCGAGGGCAAGCTTTCGATGCTGGAAA
Organism: uncultured Rhizobiaceae bacterium; assembly: GCA_964429775.1. Lineage (GTDB taxonomy): Bacteria > Pseudomonadota > Alphaproteobacteria > UBA828 > UBA828 > PTKB01. Next base: position 3,997 of record CAYSDJ010000002.1, on the reverse strand, counting down.
GCGGCAGCGAAGGTTCGGGCACCTTCCGCGCCAGCGGTGCCGACCTCAAGGCCCTGCTGCGCGCGCTCGCCATGGATACCCCGCACGCCCTAGCCACGGGAAAGTTTTCGGTCAAATCCAGCGTGGCCTTCAGCGAAGCCGGCCTCGCGCTCGACGAGCTGCAAATCCGCCTAGACGAAACACAGGCGACCGGTACGGTCGCGGCCAGCTTCAGCGAATTTACCAATCTCGATGTGGCGCTCACCATCAACCGCTTCGACCTCGATAAGATCACAGCGAACGGAATTGCCGCGAATGGCAGCGCGGAAAGCAGCGAGAGCGCTGCCGCAAGCGGTGACGCAAGCACGGCCGCAGATACTGCCAGTAGCGCCGCTTCCGAGAGCGACTTTATGGCGATGCTGCCCACTGGCCTCTCGGCATCGGTCGATCTCGAGGTGCAAACGCTGCGCTATCTCGGCGGCGTGGTGCATCAGGCGCACGCGGTGCTGTCGCTCGATGAGGGCGTCATCACCGTGCAGCAGGCCTCCGCCCTCCTGCCCGGCGGCAGCAATGTTGCTGTCTTTGGCCAGCTCTCGCCGGGCGATTCCGGGCCGCGCTTCGAAGGCCAGATGGAGATCGAATCCGACGATGCCCGCGCCGTTATTGCCTGGCTCGATCTGCTCGATGCCGGCGCGATACCGACCGACCGGTTGCGCCGTTTCAGCCTAACCACGACGGTAAGCGCCGATCAGAGCGGCGGCGACTTATCGGCGATGGAGTTGCGTATCGATGCTTCGCGCCTGGTCGGCAATGCAAATTTCGCGCTCGGCGCGCGCAACCGGATCAACGCCGATCTGCATCTCGATCAGCTCAACGCCGACGCCTATCTCGGTAAAAACGGGCGCCCCGAAGCCGCTGGCGCCGGCGCCGCCGATGCTTCCAGCGGAGATGCCGGCGCGACGGGCAACGCGACGCCGGCTGATGCGGTAAATGGCAATATTCTCGACACCCTGGATGCCACGTTAAAATTGACCGCCGGCCGCCTCAGTTATGGCGGTGCGGTGCTCTCGGGCGTCACGCTCAGCGGCCGCCTTAAGGACGATATTCTAACCCTCGAGCGCCTCGACGTTTCCGACCTCTCCGGCGCCAGGCTGGCGCTTGGCGGCGAAATAAGAGGCGTTGCATCCGAGCCGGATGTTGATCTGAGATTTGACGCCACAGCCGAATCAATCCTCGGCCTGATGCGCGTTGCCGGCATCGATCCGTCGTTCCGCGCCGATAGCCTGGGGGCCGTCAGCCTGGCCGGAACCCTGACCGGCGGGCGAGAGGCGGTCAATCTTAATGCCCGCCTGGAGACCCGCCCGGCAATCGTGTCGCTGGTCGGCAGCATTTTGACTCCATTTGCCGATGCCGCGCTCAATATGGGCCTTGAGATGCGCGCCGGTGATACGGCGGAGCTATTGCGTGCCGCCGATATGACACCGCCCAAATTGGCGCGCCGGCTTGGGCCGCTGGCGCTCGACGGCGGCCTCGATGGCAGCCTGGATGCGCTTGAAATGAGCCTTTCGGCGCACGCCGCCGGCAACCATTTGCATCTGACCGGTAACCTCGCCGATTTTTCCGGCGGTGGGCGTTACGATCTCGCTTTCGGTCTTACCAATCCGAGTTTTCGCTCCCTTGCCGAACTTCTGAGCGGCGCGCCCTATGAAGGGGAGGAAGTCGGTGCGGTGCATATCAAGGGCCGCCTCGCCGGCGACGCCATGGCGGCGACGCTTTCGGACCTGGACCTGGCGTTCGGCGAAACGCAAATCAGCGGCTCGGCCGATCTCGATCTCGGCGGTGCGGTGCCGGTGGTCGGCGCAAATCTCGAAGCCGGGCTGCTCGATGTCGGGCTCTTCATCGGTGGTGCGAAGGCCGGCGTGGAAAGCGTTGGCGAAGGTGCTGCACAAAGCGGCGCAACCACCAGTTCGGCAAATCAAGGCACCGCAAGCGAGGCCGGCGCGGCACCGGGGCAATGGTCGCGCGAGCCGTTCGATCTCTCGCCGCTGGGCGAGGTCGAAGCCGATATTGCCCTCAGCGCCGATGCCATTCTGGCCGGTGGCTATCGCTTCGATCAGGCCGAGCTCAAGGCCCGCGTGCATGACGGCGCGCTCGAAATCGATTCCCTGCGCGGGCGCATATTCGGTGGCCTGCTCGAGGCCCAGGGCCATGTTGCCAATGCCACGCCGCCGCAGGCCAACATCTCCTTCAAGCTCGACAGCATGGATATCGCCGAAGCGCTGAAGAAAGCGGCCAATATCGAAGCGGCAACCGGGCTTGCCAGCGTCGATGGCCGATTCACCACCGAAGGCAATAGCGAATTTGAACTGGTCCGCGCCCTGCAAGGCGATGCCGCGCTGAGCGCGCGCAACGGCACCGTCGAGAGCGTCGATCTGCGCGCCCTCAGCGACCAGCTCGGCGCGCTCAACGACCCGGAGGATTTTCTCAGCCTTGCCGATACCGGGCTTTCGGAAGGCACCACAAGGCTCGATTCCCTCGATGGTACGATCCGCGTCAACAATGGCCTCGCCACCACCGACGATCTCGATATCCGCGCCGATGGCGGGCATGGAACGGTGCGCGGCACCGCCGACCTGCCATCCTGGCGGCTCGACCTCACCTCGACCTTCAGCCTCACCGATCACCCCAAGGCGCCACCGGTCGGCGTGCGCCTGACCGGGCCGATCGACAATCCGGCGCGCGAGCTTCTGACCGAGGAGATGCAAGCCTATTTGGTCGGCAAGATCGCCAAGACGACGGTGAAAAAACTGGTGCTGCCGAAATTGCGCAAGGGCGCCAAGGCCGAGCCCGGCACCATCGAAGACACGCTGCTGCGCGGCATCTTCGGCGACCCGGATGAAGCCGCGCCTGACACCAGCCAGCCGGCGCCAGTGGACGATGGCTCGGAACCGGCGCTCGCGCCGCAACAGGGCGGTGGCTCGGAGGCCCCACTGGCCGGCCAGGATTCCTCAACCCTGGCGCCGCAACAGGGCGAGGACACAACGCGGCGTGCGCTTGAGCCGGCCCCGGCACCCGCGCCTGCGCCCGCGCCCGAGCGCGCGGCGGACGATCCGCTCTCGCCGCAGGATATTCTAAAGGGCGTGCTCGACGTTCTCGGCAATTAGTCGAACCAGCGGCGGCTTTTGGGAGGGAGCGGAATTCAATGAAAGCGATGATTATCAAGGCGTTCGGCGATGCGGATGTGTTCGAGGCGGCGGAGGTTCCCTCGCCCGAGCCCGGCGCCAACGAGCTGCTGGTGCGGATCAAGGCAACCTCCGTCAACCCGGTCGACTACCAGACCCGGCGCGGCGATTACCGGGATTTGATGACGCTGCCGGCGATACTCGGCGGCGACGTGTCGGGCGTGGTCGAAAAGATCGGCGCCGAGGTCGAGGGGTTTGCCGTCGGCGACGAGGTCTATTACATGCCACAGGTGCTTGAGGGACCGGGCAGCTACGCGCAATATCACGTCGCCGACAAAAGCATTGTTGCCCGCAAACCCGCCAACCTCTCGCACATCGAGGCGGCCAGCATGCCCTTGGTCGGCATCACCGTGTGGGATTGCCTGATGATGCGCGGCCAGCTTCAAGCCGGCGAATCCGTGCTCATCCACGCCGGCGCCGGCGGTATTGGCAGCTTCGCCATCCAACTGGCCAAGGCCATGGGCGCCTATGTGTTTACCACCTGTAGCCAACGCAACATCGATCTGCCCGAGAGCCTGGGTGCCGACCGTGTCATCGACTACCACAATGAGGATTACGCCGAGGTGATCGGGAAAGAGACCGATGGCGCCGGCGTCCACCTCGTGCTCGACACCATCGGTGGCGACACCATCGAACGGAGCGCCGCCGTTCTCAGGCCTTTTGGCCGGCTGGTCTCGATCGTGGATATCGCACAGAAGCAGAATTTGCTCGCGGCATGGGATAACCGACCCGCAAGCCGTGTGGGCGGCGAAAAGGCGGAAGGCGCGGCCGCTGTT
>CAYSDJ010000001.1:0-254772 GCA_964429775.1 uncultured Rhizobiaceae bacterium | reverse complement strand
CCACCATTATTTCAATGACTTAGCGTAAGATTGTTCTTGTTGAAAGCGGTGGGTAATTAGCACTAATTCATAGCCAACGACGGAAGGGCCGCGCATGGCCGGGAAGCTGCGTAACCAAGCACTGCCGGACTCGCCGCATCGCATTGGCGGCGACAAGCTGAGGCCGATGGCGCATTTGATTCCGCTCCTGAGCCGGCCGCGGCTGATGGAGAAACTGTCGCGCGGCCATGAGCGCTGCCTGACCATCATCCAGGCGCCGGCGGGGTTCGGCAAATCCACCCTGATGTCGCAGTGGCGCGAACATCTTGTCGAAAAGGGTTTGACCTGCGCCTGGCTGGTGCTCGATTCGGACGACCGCGACCCGATTCGCTTTCTCACCCTGCTGGCCAATGCCTTCGCCGCCGCGGGGCATGAATTGGAGCAATTTTCGCGCACCATTCCGGGCGCGCCGAGGGGGGTGCGTGCGGAAGTTGCGGTCGCCACCCTGCTCGACGAAGTCGAAGAAGTGGGCGGCCCAATTTATCTCATGCTCGATGATTATCATTTCGTCGATGGCAGTGAAATTGACGATGTCATCGGCATGATCATGTCGCGCCCGGCGTCCGGGCTGCGCCTTGTCATCGCGACGCGCAAGCGAGCCGGGTTGCCGATATCGATTTTGAAAGCGCGCGGCCTGGTCGCGGCGATCGGGCCGGAGGAGCTCCGCTTCAGCGCCGAAGAGGCACAATATTTGTTCGGTGGCGCGATCCAGGGCGCCGATGTCGAGGCGTTGATGAAACGTACCGAAGGCTGGGCCGTCGCCTTGCAGCTTGCCCGTCTTTGGGTCGAAGACAGCCAAACGCCCGGTGAATTCATCCGCTCGTTCACCGGCTCCGAGGGCGATGTGGCGGAATATCTCGCCGAGCAGGTGTTTTCAAATCTGCCGCTGGAATTGCAGGAATTTCTCGTCGAGACCTCGCATCTCGAACGCATCCACGGCGATCTTGCCGATGCGGTGCGTGCACGGCGCGACAGTTGGGACATGCTGGGCAAGCTCGAGCCGCTGCGCGCGCTGCTGGTTCCGATCCACGGCGAGAGCGGCTGGTACCGCCACCACCAGCTGTTTGCCGAATATTTGCGCCAGCAACTGGCCCGGGGCGGCGGCGAGCGGGTGCGCGAACTGCATCTCTCCGCTTCCGAGTGGTTTGCCGCCAATGGCATGTGGTTGCCGGCGGTGCGCCACGCTTGCCAGGCCGGTGATGTTCGCCATGCGGCGCTTTTGATCGAGGATGCCGGCGGGCTTCGCATTGGCCTGCGCGACGGCTTGGCGCAACTCAGGCTGCTGCTCGAAAACCTGCCGGCCGAATTGATCTATGAGTTTCCCCGTCTCAAGCTCGCGCGCTCTCTTCTGCTGTCGAAAGAAGGCCGTGTGGCGGAAGCGCGGCGGCATTTGAACGAAGTCGAGAGCGAGGTCAAGGCGGATGACCCGGCACTCCAGAGCGATATCCTGATGATGGATGTAATGCTCGGTATTTACGAAGGCGCCGAGTTTTCGGCGGCGGATGTGGCGGCGATGGAAGCGCTGGCACAGGAAATTCCGGAGGCCGAGAATTTTGTCCGCGGCTGGCTGAATAATCTCCTGTGCATCATGCATTTTCAGGGCGGCAATCTGGTCAAGGCGCGCAGCGCCGCCCAAACAGCAATGGTACACTACACCGATCTTGAGGCGGTCCATCTGCAGATCTTCATCCATTTGCATCTCGGCGTTATCGCCATGGAAGAAGGTGAGTTGACCGAAGCCCATATGGAACTGCAAAAGGCGAGCATTTTGGCGCAGTCCCATTTTGCCTCCGACAAGGGTTTGATCGGCCTGGCGCGGGTGCCGCTGGCCGAGGTTTATTACGAGTGGAACGATTTGGGGCGGGCGCGTGGTTTGGTGTTCGATGCCTTGGCCGAAGTTGAGGAGTATGAGGGCTGGTTGGAGATATATTTTAGCGGTTACGCCACGGCCTCGGCCCTGGCCCTGGCCGAACAGGGCCTCGAAGCGGCGCTTGAAATTATGCAGCGGGCAGACCGAACGGCGGCTGAGCGGCGCATGCCGAAACTCGGCCGCTTGGCCGCGGCGCGGCGAATCGAGCTGTTGACGCTGGCTGGCGAGATCGGCCCGGCGGCGGCGTTGGCCGGGGATAGCGGGCTAAAACTCGGCGATTGGACGAAAGCGAAAGCCGGCGCGACGCCGTGGCGCGAACGCTGGCAGCAGGAAATCGCCCTCTCCCGCTTGGCGCTCAGACAGGGCAAGTCCGGCCAGGCGCGAAAGGCGCTTGCGGCCGTGCATGGTGATGCCGAAGCGAGCGGAAATGACCGGGTGCGGATCAAGGCGCAAATCCTGCTGGCGCTTGCGCATGACGAAGAGGGTGATTTGGAAGCCGCCGCCGCTGCCCTGAACCAAGCCCTCTCCCTCGCCGTACCGGGCGCCTACCGGCGTAGTTTTATCGACGAGGGCGAGCCCATGATGGCGTTCTTGCACCGCTTTATCCGCCATACCGGGATCGGCGCCCTGGCCCCTCAGGTGGTCGAATTCATCGCCTCGGTACTGGTCGCTGGCAAACAATCTCCGGACGGCATTCCCCTGGAGCGGGCGTCGGGTATTTTCAGCCCGCGCGAACGCGAAATTCTCGCCCAGCTCAATCAGGGCAAATCGAATAAATTGATCGCGCGTGCGCTCGATATGGCGGAGCCGACGGTGAAATTTCACCTGCGCAATGTCTATGTGAAGCTTGGCGTCAACAATCGCGCGCTGGCGCTGGCGATCGCCAAACAGTGCGATTTCGTCGACTGACAGCGCCCACCCGCCTATCCGTCTAAACCGGTGCACCTATCCGTTACCGTCATTGGTTCGCGCCGCAGTGCGGATATCCTTGATATGCGATAGAATTTCGTAACGGCGGAGTAAGCTGCTATGCGCGTAGGTGTTGATGTCGGTGGTACGAATACCGATGCCGTATTGATGGACGGCGATGACGTTCTGGCTTCGTTCAAGGCGCCGACCACGGCTGATGTGGAAGGCGGCATCGTCAGCGCGATCCGCGCCGTGATGGCCGATTCCGATGTGGCAGCCGAGCGCATCGAGAGCGTCATGATCGGCACCACCCAGTTCACCAACGCCTTTGTCGAAGGCCGCCGTCTGGTCGAAGTCGGCATTATCCGCGCCGCCTTGCCGGCGACGGCAAGCGTTCAGCCCTTGCTCGATTTCCCCGATCGGTTAGCCAATGCGGTTGGTGATCATGCCTATCTGGTGCCGGGCGGCTATGAGTTTGACGGTCGCGAGATTTCGCCGCTCGGCGAGAAAGAGGTGGCGGAAGCGGCAAAGGATATCAAGCGCAAGGGCCTCGGCTCGGTCGCCATCTCCTGCGTTTTCTCACCGATTAATTCCGACATGGAAAAACGCATGGCGGATATCGTGCGCGACGAAATTCCGGACGTGGAACTAACCCTCTCGACCGATATCGGCCGGGTCGGGCTGATCGAGCGCGAAAACGCCACAATCATGAATGCCTCGCTGGTCGAGCTGTCGAAACGGGTCGTCGGCTCGTTCCGCACTGCGCTTAGTGATTTGAATATCTCAGCGCCGTTTTTCGTCAGCCAAAATGACGGTACCCTGATGAGTGCCGAATATGTCGAGCGCTATCCGGTCCTAACCTTCGCCTCCGGCCCGACCAATTCGATGCGCGGCGCGGCGCGGCTTTCCGGCCAGGACAACGCCGTGGTTGTCGATATCGGCGGCACGACCACCGATGTCGGCGTGCTGGTGCATGGTTTCCCGCGCGAATCGGCGGTCTCGGTCGACATCGGCGGCGTACGCACCAATTTCCGCATGCCGGATATCCTCTCCATCGGATTGGGCGGCGGCAGTTATGTGCGAGACAAAGAGAAGCTTTCGGTGGGACCCGATTCGGTTGGCTATGAATTGACCGAGAAGGCGCTGGTATTCGGCGGCGATACGCTGACAACCACCGATATCGCGGTCGCGGCGGGGGCGGCGGATATCGGAGACAAGGCCCGGGTCAATCATCTCGATGCGGCGCTGGTGAAGCAGAGCCTGGCGGAAATCCACCGCCTGATCGAAGATGCCATTGACCGGGTGAAAACCAGCGTCGAGGATTCGCCGGTCGTTCTGGTTGGCGGTGGCAGTGTTCTGGTAACCGAGGACCTGCGCGGCGCCAGCGAAGTGAATATTCCGGCCAAGTCAGCCGTCGCCAATGCCATCGGCGCCGGCATGGCTCAGGTCGGCGGGGAGATCGACCGTATTTTTTCCTATGAAACGGAGGGACGCGATGCCTCGATGGCACGGGCGAAACAAGAAGCGATTGAGCGAGCCGTGGCGGCGGGCGCCTTGGCCGACACGGTGCAAATCCTCGAAATTGAGGAACTGCCATTGACCTATATGCCGGCCGGCGCGGTGCGCCTCAGGGTCAAGGCGGTTGGCGACCTTGCCATGAGCAGCGGCACTAAAGACAGCCGTGGAGAAAGCCGATGAAACTCACGCGCGACAATTTGCACGATTTTATCCGCGGCGCGGCGATTCTCGGTACCGGCGGCGGCGGCGATCCCTATGTCGGCCGTCTGATGCTCGAGCAGGAATTGCGCAAAGGCGCCGATATCGAAATTCTCGATCCCGACGATATCTCGGACGATGTTTTCGCCATCAATGTCTTCTCCATGGGCGCGCCCACCGTGTTTGTCGAAAAAATCCCCAACGGCCCGGCGACGGTTATCTCGATGCGCAAGGTCGAGCAGGTGTTGGGCAGGAAATTCAACGCCATCATGCCGGTCGAGGCAGGCGGCGTGAATGCGACGCTGCCGCTCATCGTCGGCGCCCTGACCGGCCTGCCGGTGATCGATGCCGATGGCATGGGGCGTGCTTTCCCGGAGCTGCAAATGGTCACCTATAACGTCTATGGCGTCGATATCTGCCCGCTCGTCACGACCGATGATTACGGCAATTCGGTGACCTATGAGACGACCGACGCGCAACGCTCCGAATGGCTGGCGCGCGGCGTCTGTGTGCGCATGGGCGGCATTAGCCAAGCCGCCGGCTATCCCATGACCGGCAAACAGATCAAGGACACGGCAGTGCGCCACACGCTCACCCTCTCGGTCGAAATCGGCCAGACGGTGCGCGAGGCGCGCGAGCAGCACCGCGATCCGGTCGACAGCCTGCTCGACTATTTCCGCAAGGCCCGCCATCCGCGCCATGCCTCGATGCTGTTCGACGGCAAGGTGGTCGATGTGCTGCGCGAGACCAAGCAGGGCTTTACCGTCGGCAACGTTATTCTCGACGGCATCGAAGACAGCACGGGGCGTTGCGAAGTGACGTTCCGCAACGAATTCCTGATCGCCAAACATGACGGGCGCGTGGTCGCCACGGTGCCGGATTTGATCTGCTGCCTCGACCGCGAAACGGCGGAGCCGATCACCACGGAAAGCCTGAAATACGGCAACCGGGTCAAGGTCGTCGGCATCGCCGCCGCACCCGTGATGCGCACACCGGAAGCGCTCGCGGTGTTCGGCCCGAGAGCATTCAAAATGGAGGAAGACTTCACACCACTTGAAGAACTTGGTTGAATTGCCAAGCTTCGCTTAAAGGGAGAGGGATGGCCTTGTCGGTAGCGGTTGAAAGCGCCGGATATGGTTATATAGGCAGGAGCATACGCGGCTTGCTCACGGGCAACCGCGTGTGGATGCTTGTGCTGCCGGCCTTTGTTTTTTTTCTGATTTTCTTCATCATTCCAGTTGCTTCGCTGTTTCTCATTTCGCTCGACAAGCCGTCGCTTGGCACCGTCGATGTGCAATGGCAATTCACGCTCAAGAATTTCATCCGCTTTTTCAGCCGCTCGCTCTATTACGAAGCGGCGATCCGCTCGATCGGCCTGGCGGCATTGGTCTCGGTCTGTACCCTGGCGATCGGTTACCCGCTTGCCTACTTCATCGCCAAGACCAAGAATCCGGGGCGCAACACCTTTTATATGATCCTGGTGCTGTGCGCGATGCAGCTTGACATGGTGATCCGGCTGTTCGGCCTGATGGTGCTGATGGGCGACAACGGTTTGATCAACGGTATCCTGCGCGCCGTCGGCGTGATCGGCGATAAGCCGCTTGGCCTGATGTATAATTATTTCGGCGTTGTCGTCGGATTGGTGCAGTTTGCCTTGCCCTTCATGGTGCTGTCGTTGATCGGCATCATCCGCAGCATCAATCCGTCGCTCGAGGAAGCGGCGCGCAGTCTCGGCGGTAGCCGCTGGACGGTGTTTTGGAAAATCACCTTCCCGCTTTCGATGCCGGGCATTCTCGCCGGCACGCTGCTCGTTTTTGCCATTTCGATTTCGTCTTACGTCGTTCCGGCCCTGATGGGCGGCTGGAAAGTGGTGGTCATGCCGATTCACATTTTTCAGCAGATCAGCGAAATGGGAAAATGGCAGTTCGGCGCGACCATCGCCGTGATCCTCTTCATCACCAGCCTGATTGCGGTCTATATCTACCAGATATTTGCCGCGCGTACGGCCGGCGGGCGGGCCTGAGCGATGGCTGAAATTGCACAAAACGGATTGCGCCGGCGTCTGCGTTTCGGGCGCAGCCCCAATGCGCCCGAGCGCAAACAAGAGGAAGAGCGCATGGCCTGGCCGTTCCGCGTCGGCGCCTGGCTCGGCTTTATCGTTCTGTTGCTGCCGGTGCTGATCGTCGTCCTTGCCGGCCTCAATTCGGGCGATCACCTGACCTTCCCGCCGGAGGGCATTTCCGGCCGCTGGATTGTCGAATTTTTCAAATCGAGCGAATTTCTCGACGCCTATGTATTCAGCCTGTGGCTCGCCGTCGTCACCATGGTGATCTCGACCGTGATCGGCACCATGGCGGCGATCGTGCTGGTGCGCTGCGTTTTCCCCGGGCGCAATCTGCTGCGCGTCTATTTTCTCTCGCCGCTCATTCTGCCCGGCATCGTGTTGGGCCTCGCGCTCTATGTTTTTTATATTTCCATGGATTGGGGCCTGGCGCGTACCCTGCCTGGCCTGATCATCGGCCATGTGCTGGTAACCTGCCCCTATGTGATCGGCACGGTCTCGGCGGCGCTGTTCAATTTTGATACCTCGCTCGAGGAAGCGGCGCGCAGCCTCGGCGCCGGCCCTCTCAAGGCTTTTATGAAAGTCACGTTGCCCAATATCGGCCCGGGCGTGGCGGCGGGCTCGATCTTCGCCTTTATCGTTTCGTTCGGGCAGTTCGACGTCTCGCTCTTTCTCTCGACGCCGAATTACACGCCGTTGCCGATCGCGCTCTATATTTCGCTGCGCTACACGTTCGAGCCGACCGCTGCGGCGGCGGGAATTTTCGCCATTGCCCTGGTTGTGATCTCGATGCTGATCACCGCCAAGATCGTCGATATCCGGCGCTTCGCCGGGATTAAAATCTCATGACATAAGAAACGAACCTAACCATTTACAATCGCCTGCAAACAGAAGGAGACAAGGGAATGCGTAAAAGTAAGAAAACCAACACCAAGGGCCTCAATCGGCGCGATCTGCTGAAGGCCGGCGCCGCGGCAGGTGCCGTTGCCGCCTCGACCAAGTTCGGTCTCTTTAATATCAACCATGCCTGGTCGCAGGATGTTCATTGGGACGGCCAGCCCTTCGATGCCGGCGGCGCCTCGGTGATTGTCGGTGAGTGGCCAGGCTTCTGGGAGGAGTTCGTCCGCACCAATATGATGAACGAGTTCGAGAAGACCTATAATTGTAAGATCGAGTATGACGGCTCATGGCCGTGGATTTCGAAATATCTCGCCAGCGGCCCGCAGGATCCGGCCTATCACACCTGTAACTGGAACATCAAAGAGCTGGTGCAGACGGCGCGCGCCGGCGATTTCTTCATGCCGGTGGACGAGATCAAGGCGAGCGTGCCGAATGCCGGCGATTGCTGGGACTTCGCCTTCGAGACCGGCCTCGGCGTGACCTGGGCGTTCGGTCAATATTGCTATGTCTGGCGTGACGATTTGGTTGATCCGCCGATCGCTTCGTTCAAGGATTTCTGGCGTGACAGCCTGGCCGGCAACCGTGCCTCCTACATCACCTCCAACAGCCTGCAAATGACCTTCTTCATGGCCGCGAGCGCGGTTTGGGGAGAGAACGAGTTCGATATGGAAGCCGGCTTCGATGCCATGCGCCGCGCCATGCCGATGAAAGTGAGCGATTTCACCGGCAACATGCAGACCCTGGTCGAGCGCGGCGAAGTGCATTGCGGCGTGCAGTGGGAAGGCGAGGTCTACTTCCAGCAGGATAAGGACATTCCGGTGCAGCCCTATGTCTGGACGGAAAAGAAACCCATTTTGACCCAGACCAAAACGATCAGCCGCTACTCGGATCCGATCCAGAAGAAACTCTCGCTGGCGCTCTTGAACGAAACGCTGGCGCCGAGCTATCTCGAAAAGGCGGCCGAAGTGTTTTATCTCCGGCCTTCCAACAGCAAGGCGGTTATTCCGGCCAACCTCGCGGCCAAGGGTGTGGTCAACGCTGCTTCAGCGCTGGATGGTCTGTGGATCCCGGACTGGAACTGGTATATCGACAATGACGACGATATCACCGAGACCGTGAACGAAATCCTGGCGGGCTAAAGCCAGGGCTGCAAATCGATGGAACGGGGCCGGCTTCGGCTGGCCCCGTTGTGTCGTTGCTGGTGAAAACGAAAGAGCGGAGTTACGGCTTGTCATATGTCGAGATGATCAATCTGTCGAAGCGCTACGGCGACACCCTTGCCGTCGACGACATTAATTTGAGTGTCGAAGAGGGCGAGTTCTTTTCGCTGCTTGGACCGTCGGGCTGCGGCAAGACGACGACGCTGCGCATGGTTGCCGGCTTCGTCCGCCCGGACGCCGGCAAGATCATCATCGGTGGAACCGACATGACCCGCCTGCCGCCGGAGAAGCGCGGCATTGGCATTGTCTTTCAGAACTACGCCATTTTTCCGCATATGAATGTGTTCGATAACATCGCCTTCGGCCTCCGCATGCGCAAATTGCCGAAGCGCGAAATTGGCACGCGGGTGCAGGCGGCACTGGAGCAGGTCAATCTCTCCGGTTATGAGCGGCGCTATCAGCGCGAGATGTCGGGCGGCGAGCAGCAGCGCGTGGCGCTGGCCCGTGTGTTGATAACAGAGCCGCGCATTCTGCTGCTCGACGAGCCCTTATCAGCGCTCGACAAGAAGCTGCGCGAGGAGATGAAATATTGGATCAAGGAGCTCCAACACGAGCTCAAGATCACCACGGTTTACGTGACTCACGATCAGGGTGAGGCGCTCACCATGTCGGACAGGATCGCGGTGATGAACAAGGCCCAGGTCGCCCAGGTCGGCGGCCCGGAAGAAATCTACGAGCACCCGGCCAGTCGTTTCGTCGCCGGCTTTATCGGCGAATCCAACCTTTTGCAGACGAGCGTGAAAACCTCGGACGGCACCATGTGCCGCCTCGCCATCGATGGCCAGGAGATCACCGCACCGGCAACCGGCGGCGCCGATCCCGGGCGGGATGTTTCCCTCGTGGTGCGCCCGGAGCGCGTGCTGGTGGCCGAGGAAGCTGAGGCGTTGGGCGGCATCAAACTGACCGCCCGGGTGATCGATCAATCCTTTCAGGGCTCGATCATCCGCTACCGTCTCGACCTCGCCGGGCAGACCCTGGTGGCAGAGGTTTCCAACCGCACGGGCCGGCCGATGCCGGAACCGGGCGCCGAGGTTGCGGTCAGTTGGGACCCGGGCAGTACGGAAATCTTGACGGACTGAATCTCCAGGGCCGTGAGGCGTTTGTTTACACGCCTTGAAACGCCGTGCGGTAGTCAGACGGGGTCATGCCCATACCGGCTCGAAAGTCGCGGCTGAAATGTGAACTGTCGGAAAATCCTGCGCAGAAGCCAATCGTTGTAATCGGCGCATCGCTGTTTTTCAGTAGGCGGCAGGCCTCATGGATTCGAACCAGGCGAACGAGGTGCGAAAAACTCAGCTCGGCCTGGCTCAGCTTTCGCTGAAGAGAGCGCGTCGAGAGGCCTGCTGCGCGCGCCAGATCGCCGACTTTCCACTGGTGGGCGATATCGAGAAGCAAAATCCGGACCACGCTTTCAATCGACTTTCTTGCCGCCGAACCGCGTGACCACGGCAACTCAATGTCTTGCGGATTCAGCTCCGATACCGCGCTCTCCGGCTTAGCGGAAAAACGCCGCCACTCGATCGACCAGGTGTCAGTCCTCAGCGCGTCGGCATCGCCCGGGACAGCGAAGCGGCCATTCTCGCGGATGCAGTATGCGGCGCCATTGTTAAGCGCCATTTCGCAACGAAGACCAAAGCAGCCGCACGCTTCCAGGAGGGCAATTATCAGACCACATATCAGAAGGTTTTCGGGCGTTGTCGGCGTCCCGCACCGCACCGCATATCTCTCAAACGAAGCGGCATTCTCAGTGCTGTGATTGATGCGCAATCGATTTTGCGAATGCGCGAACACTTCGAAGCGCCGCCACTTGTCGAAAAAAAGCGCTGGGCTGGCCGAGCGGACAGCCGCGTGCCATAGCGGGTCGTAGCCGGCGCTGCGGATTCCCTGTCCGATCGACAACAGCGTTTCCGGGCCTGCTTCGCGCCAAACGGTATCGAGTATCTCTCTCTTATATTTTATCGGGACATGCGCCCGCCGGAGCGCGTCGACGCTGTCCGCGTCCTTCGGCACCAGCTCCGGGTTAGTCTGCTTGAGCTGGTGAACAACAAGTTTGACGATGCTCGCCTTGGCAAAATTGCGCATGGCCAGTCTCCTTGAGTACTCATCTACGCGCGGTGCCGCAGCGCAAGGCAGTCTGTCCTAGATTCTAGCCATTGGCATCCGAATAAATGCTGTCGTAATGCATCGGCAAGCGCCGGGCGCGATGGCCGGTGGCGGCAAATACGGCGTTGGCAATTGCTGCGGGAACAGGCGCGAAAGCTGATTCGCCAACCGCCGCCGGCGCCGTGTCGGGCCGGCTGACAAGCGCCACATTGACCTCCGGTGCCTCATGGTTTCGCAGAATTTCGTAACTGTCGAAATTGCTTTGCACGGTGGCTCCCGCCTCGAACGAGATCCGCTCTTTCAGCGCCATACTGCAGCCCCAGATCACGTTGCCGACGATCTGAGCCTCGACTTGTCTGGGGTTGACGACCAAGCCGCAGTCCTGGGCGCACCAAATATTGCTAACCTGCAGCTGGCGCGCCGCATGGTCGATCCGAACCTCCGCCACAATCGCAACGGCGGTCTCATCCTTGTAGACGGCACAGGCGATTCCCCGGCCGGTATCAGGTAGTGTTGGCACGCTCCACTCGGAGGTTTCAGCCACCCGGTGCAGCACGCCGATTAATATCTCGTCCGTTGGCGGCAGTATTCGCAGGCGGAACTCCAAAGCGTCGATCCCGGCGGCGATGGCCAGCTCGTCGATCATGCTTTCAATGGCGAAGGTGTTTGGCGCCGAACCGAGTCCGCGCCAGGCACCGACCGGAACCGCGGTGCGAATGTCAGAGTAGCGAATGCGCCGGTTGGCCATCCGGTAGCGCGGCAGGCCGCCGCGCGCCGTACCCTCATCGGCCATCACCTGGTCCACCACCCAGGCGATATCCTCAGGCATCGGGCCGGTCATGATGGGTGCGGAGACGAATTCGTGCTCCCAGTGGCTGATCGTTCCCTCGGGTGTCACGCCGGCATCGATAAAATGGGAGAATCCAGGTTGGAAATAGTTGCATTGGAATTCGGCCTCACGGTCCCATTGCACCCGGACCGGGCGGGAAACCTCAGCTGAAAGAAGCGCCGCCTCTTCCGATGCCCGGCACGGGATGCGGCCGCCAAAACCACCCCCCATGCGATGAGGGTGCACAACGACATCACCTTCTTCCCGGCCGATCGCCTTGGCTACCCGGCGCTGAACAAAAAACGGATCCTGACTGCCGCACCAGACCTCCACTTTGTCATTTTTCACCCAGGCAACGCTTGCCCTCGGCTCCATCGCCGCGTGTGCCGCGAATGGTGTGTCGTAGCGCGCGGCAACCCTATGCCGTGCATTGTCACGGCCAGCCTCCACACTGCCGTCCGCGGCCAGCATATGCTCGAAATCATCCTCGGCGCGAAGCTGCTCAACATCGAGGGTCGCATCGATTTGATCCTGATCCGGGCCTTTGGGCAGCTCCCAACGCAGGTCGATGGCAGCAATTGATTCAGACAATATGAAAGGATCGCCGGTAACCACGCCGACGAAATCGTTTGCAGTGTCGATGACCACGGCGGCGACATCCGCCATCGCCTCGGCGACGCGGCCATCGGCGCTTTGCAGCCGGGCGCCGAATGCCGGCGGGCGAACAATCTGGCCGTACAACATGCCGGGTAGCGTTACATCCCGGCTATAGACGGTCTCGCCCGTTACGATGGCTTGCAGTTCATGGTGCCGCCAATTGCGTCCGATGGCCTGATATTTGCCTCTGCACTGCACCGTGTAACGCGGCACAGTTTCGCCGCTTGCCGGTGCGCCTGAAACCGGCAGGATCAGCGGTTCGGACGGCACCACCCTGGCGTAGCCGAGCTCGCTTCCATCCGGCAAGACAAAGCCGCCTTTGCCATCCTGGATTTGATCCGCTGGCAGGCCGGTTTTGGTTGCTGCCAGGTTGCGCAGCGCTTCGCGCAGGTGCGCGGCGCCGTAGGAAACCGGATCGAAAAAGCTTGCGATCCCTTCACTGCCGACGGTCATCTTGAAGGGCGGCGTTTGGCTGGTGTTCGGAAGCACGCATTCGATATCTGTCTGATCGAGGTTGAGTTCCTCGGCGACAACCTGGCCCAATCCGAGCGGCGCACCCTGTCCCATCTCCATTCTTGGGCAGAAGAAGCGAACGCGCCCGTCCGGTAGAGCCTGCACCCATGACAATCCGTTTTCGAGCTCGGGATCATCGATTGAGGGCAGGGTGGGAACGATGGAACGAACCAGTGTGCATGATGAAAGGGTCGTCACGCCGACGGCCAGCCAGCCACTCCTGATCAGAAAACTACGGCGGCTTAGGGTGGTGGAGTCAGAGGTTGCTGGCATTTTTGCTCTCTTTCGCCGCCTGGGCGACAGCTTGGCGTATGCGGGGATAGGTTCCGCAGCGGCATAGATTGCCGCTCATCTCGGCGCGAATTTCCGTGTCCGAGGGGTCGGGATTGTGATTCAGAAGCGCGGCGGCTGTCATAATTTGCCCCGGCTGGCAGTAGCCGCATTGTGGCACCGCCACTTGGATCCATATTTCCTGCAGCGGATGAAGTTCTCCCGTGGGAGCCGTTGCGGCCAACCCTTCAATCGTTGTCACCCGTCGGCCGACGGCATCGGCGACGGAGAGCTGGCAGGAACGGGCCGCTTTGCCGTCGATATGCACGGTACAGGCACCGCACAGGCCGGCCCCGCAGCCGAACTTGGTGCCTTTCAGGCCGGCGAAATCACGAATAAAATCCAGCAGCGCCACGTCGCGAAACTTGTTCGGCGCGGTCATGGTTTTGCCGTTGATCTCCATCTGCATGGCGGGCTCCTCTCTTGAATGAGTTGCCTCACGCTAGGAGGAAGGCGTCAGCAATAATATGATGATCGCGCCAATCTTGAGGCGGGACGAAATTTTTTTTGCGGGTTAGCGCCAGACCTGTTTGGCGATGCGCATGAAATTTCCGCCGAGGATGGCGCGGATGTCGCGTTCGGTGTAGCCGCGCTTCAGAAGGCCTTCGGTAATTTCCGGCATCTGCTCGGGCGGCGCCATATTGAGGCCTGAATCATAGCCCGCGCCGGGCGGAAAAATATCGCGGTTGGCGCGGACATATTGCGCCACCTCTTCCTGGTCGAAAGCGTAGTCGAGCCCAAGGCCGACATGATCGGCACCGATGCGTTGCACGGTGTAATCGACGGCGCGCAGGATCGCTTCGCTGCTGCAATCATTCTCGCCAAGAAAAATACCGATGCCGTTGATGCCGACAACGCCGCCGGCGGCCGCACAGGCATCGAGAATTTCATCCGGAACGTTGCGCGGGTGATCCCAATTGGCGCGCGGGTTGGAGTGCGACAGGATTACCGGCGTCGGCGAATGGGCAATCGCATCGAGAGTTGTGCGGTAGCCGGTATGGCTGCAACAAGTGACCATGCCGACGCGCGCCATTTCGTCCACCATGCGTTTGCCGAATGGCGTAAGGCCGCCATCATCGTCATGACAGCCGCCACCGGCGGGATTGTTCTGGTTGTAAGCGATCAGCATCCAGCGTACGCCGAGATCATAATAGAGCTGTATGAGACTAAGCTGATCCTGGATCGCCCCCGCGCCTTCGATATCGAACGCCACCGCCAGTTTATTCTCAGCCTTGGCGCGTTCGATTTCACTGACGCTCAGCGCCAGAACATATTCCTCGGGCCGCGCCAGCAGCCAGGCGCGGAAATGCGCCAGCATCTCAATGTGGCGTTGCCACGGCATATCGCCGAAACCGACATTGATCGAGACCATGTCGACGCCGGCCTCGCGGAAGCGGGCAAAATCGGAGATGAAACTATCGTCGCAGCGGATCGGCAGACAGGAATGATTGTCCCACACCAAGGCGTCGTCGTGCAGCCGGGCCGCTTCGGCGCCGATCGACCAGCCCGCCATGGCCTAGGCCAGGTCTTCGATCGGCGTGTAGGTGTCGCTGACACCGAAATATTTCGGCCCGAACACCTCAAGCGCCTCGGGCGTGCGCATCACCGGCGGCACGCTCACACCAACAACGCGCACGCGTTGGCCGTATTTGAGCGCTTCGGTCGTGATTGGCTCGGCGGTCTCGCGGTCGAGAATGCACACCAGGTCCGGCACCATGGCGAGGATTTTGTCGCCCTGGCGCGCGGCGAGAAATTCGTTCTGGAAGGTTACTTTCATCTGCCCTTCATAATCGCCGATGCCGTCCATGATCACATGGCCGACGGCCCAGCCTTGTGTCGTTTCACGCAACAGATCGACCACCTTGCCGTCGAACAGCACCTTGCAGAAACGCTGTTCGCCGGAATGGCGCAGATAATTCATCAAGCCCTCGAACGGATCGCTCTGCGTTTCGCGCGCCTCGCGGATCGAGCGGCCGATTTCGGTCGAGAGGGTGAGGGTCCTGAGCACGCCCTTGGTTTTGAGATCATGGCCACTCATCGGATAGACGGTAATTTCGCATTTGACGCCCATACGGATACACACCGCGCGCGCCAGCCATTCGGCATCACTGTCCTTCGGGCAGCGGATCACCGCTTCATTATCGTGCTCGTCGCGGATCACCGCCGGCGAGCCGCTGACACCATAGACGCCGAAGGTCGTCATCTGCAGTTCCGGGAAGGCGCGGCCCATGCCATCGGCATCGACCACCGGCAGGCCGGTCATGGCGCCGACGACAAGCGGCAGGGTGGCGTTGATGCCGCCGGCCTCGATCGGCATCACCGCATCGACCTTACGGCCCAATATTTCCTCGGTGCGGCGGATGGTGTTGACAGCCGAGCGCCCGCTCGGAATTTTTTCGACCAGCACGGTGGGCGCGCCCATATTGGCGACCGGCAGCACGAAGGCGTCATCGGCAACATCGTCGGGATCGATGATTTCGATATCGGCGCCGCGCTCCAACTCCTGCTTCAGCATCAGGCGCCCGACATATGGGTCGCCGCCGCCGCCGGTGCCGAGGAAGGCCGCGCCTCGGATGAAATCGTCGAGAATATCCAGGGTCATTTTCATCTGCTCAATCCCAATCTTATGCCGCCAAATCGCCGACGGCTTTCACGCGCAGACGCACCGCGCCGCCCGGCATATAGGCGAGGGGAATTTCGTCGACCTCGATAATCTCCACCGTATCGGCGTTGGCGCCCGCTTCGATGGCGCGCGCCCGCGCTTCGCCTTTGGCTTTCTCAATCGAGTTGTCGCGCCCATCGGCATCATAAGAGAACACCCGGTCGACCTCGCCGCCGACTTGGGCAATCGCCGCGCCGATGGCGTTGGCAACGCCGGAATGCTCGGGCACATGCAATTCCGAGACGCCCTTGAGGTCGCGGTTGACGAGCACGCTGCCACCGCCAACGAGAACCACCGGCACATCGCTGGCACTGGTTTTCATGCGGTCGATCGCTTCTTCCACCATCAAGTGGAGTTCGTCCATGGCACGGCTAACGAGAGATGCATCGAGACCCGAGACCAAGGACTTGTCGCCGATGTCGGCCGCGCCCGAGGCAACAGCGATGTCCGTCGCCGTCACGGTATCGCCGCCGAACACCAGCGCTTTCCTTGTCAATTCAAAGCCGACCGAATCCGGCCCGACTTTGAGCTCGCCATCGTCGCGCACGCGACTGCCACCACCGAGGCCGATGGCGAGAATATCGGGCATGCGGAAATTGGTACGCACGCCGCCGACATCGACGGCAACGCCGGATTCACGCGGGAAGCCTTGCGAAAGGTAGCCGACATCGGTGGTCGTGCCGCCGATATCGACAACGATGGTTTCTTTCTGCTGCGACAGGAAGGACGCGCCGCGCATCGAGTTGGTCGGGCCGGAGGCGAAGGTCATCACCGGATAGCGCTCGGCATAATCGGCGCTCATCAGGGTGCCGTCATTCTGGCTGATATAGAAGGGTGCTTTGATTTCGAGGTCTTTCAGCGCGTCACGGAAGGCGCCGACCACCTTGCGCGATAGCTCGGCCAGAGAGGCATTCATCACCGCCGCGTTCTCGCGCTCGATCAGGCCGACGCGGCCGATCTCATTGGAGAGGGTAATGTCGGCATCCGGCAGCTCGGCCCGGATGATTTCCGCCGCGCGCTCTTCCATGGCGCTGTTGAGCGGCGCGAAGACGGAAGAGATGGCGACCGAGCGGATGCCTTTTTGCTTGATATCGCGCGCCGCTTCCTGCACTTCCTTTTCGCCAAGTGCCGCGATCTCGCGGCCGTCATATTCATAGCCGCCGCGCACCATATAGACGTGGCGGCCGACCTTATCGACCAGATCCTTCGGCCAATCGACAAGCGGCAGGAGCGAATCCGTCGCCGGCAAGGCGAGGCGCACCACCGCCACTTCGAGCAGCCGGGCGCGCTCGACAAAGGCATTGGTGAATTGCGTCGTGCCGATCATGACATGATCGATGGCCGCGCTGTCCGCACCGGAGCTTGCCAGCACATCCTGCACCGCCCGGATGACGCCGCCGCCGACATCCTCTGTCGTTGGCGATTTTACCGAGGCCAGGACCTCGGCACCGTCCATCAGAACGGCGTCGGTATTGGTTCCGCCCACATCAACGCCAATACGCATGAATCCGCCTCTCTTCCGTTCTCGTGTGCCCCTAGCATAAAGCGCCGGGCGCGCATTCCAAAACCGGCAAGGGATGGGTGGGGGCACTATTTGGTATAGGCGGCGAGACGGCGGGCGAAAAACTCTGCTATGATTTTGCCCTAGATGAAGCGCTCTCTACAAATTGTCCTTTTGAGGAAGGAGTTTTTGCCATGGTGAAGCATGTCCGGGTGGTCACGCCGATTACCACCAAGGGGTTCCGCGATCTCAGCGAATTCAAGGCGTTGGAAGGTCCTGATCTGATGATCAGCCATTCCGAAATCGATCTCGGCCCGGCCTCGATCGAGTGCGAATATGACGAAGCCATGTCTTTGCCGGGAACGATCGCAAAAGTGATCGAAGCCGAGCGCGACGGCGCCCAGGCCGTGGTCATCGATTGCATGGGCGATCCCGGCATGAAGGCCGGGCGCGAATGCGTCAATATCCCGGTGATCGGGCCATGCGAAAGCGCCATGCATGTCGCCTCCATGCTCGGCCATACCTTCAGCTTCGTCACCGTCCTCGCCCGCTTGCGGCCGATGATCGAGCATTTGGCCGAATCATATGGATTGCCGGGCAAGATGGCATCGGTGCGCTCGGTCGATATCCCGGTGCTTGAGCTTGAACAGGATATGGACCGCACCAAGGCGGCTTTGGCCGAAATCGCCGTGCGCGCGGTGGAAGAGGATGGCGCCCACGCCATCGTCTTCGGTTGCACCGGCATGCTCGGTTGCGCAGATGCGGTACGCGCCGGCCTGTTGGCAAAGGGCTATGACGTGCCGGTGATCGATCCGGTACCGCTCGCGGTGCGCATGGCGGCGGGCCTGATCGAGAGCGGCCTCAGCCACAGCAAACTCACATATGAGCAGCCGCCGCTGAAGCCGGTTGCCGGGTATGACATGCCATCCCTGAATGCTGCCAGCGAGGCTGCGGAGTAAATTATGCCACGTATCGTTCGCTTTAACGAAACCGGCGGTCCTGAGGTTCTCAAGCTTTACGACGAGCCTCTGCAAGAACCGGGCGAAGGCGAGGTCCGCCTGAAGGTCGAGGCGATGGGCCTCAACCGGGCCGAGATCATGTTCCGCGACGGCAAATATGCCGCCGATCCGGTGTTTCCCTCGCGCATCGGCATTGAGGGCTCCGGCACCATTGATGCGCTCGGCGCCGGCGTGAGTGGTTTTGAGGTCGGCGACAAGGTTGCCGCGATCCCGTTTCTCTCATGGGACAAGTGGAACAATTGGACGGCGGAATCGGTCATGCGCTATGGCATCTATGGCGAGAGCGCCATTGTGCCGGCTTTCACGATTGCGCCCAATCCGGAAAACGTCTCGATGATCGAGGCGGCGGCGATCTGGTGCCAGTATCTCACCGCCTGGGGCGGCATCATCAGCTACGCCAAACTGTCGAGCGACGATATTGCCGTGATTACGGCGGCAAGCAGCAGCGCCGGCCTTGGTGGGTTGCAAATCGCCAATCTCACCGGCGCCACCACCATCGCCGTCACCCGGACGGCGGGCAAAAAGCAGTTTCTGCTCGATGCCGGCGCCGACCATGTGGTTGTCACCGACGATGAAGACTTGCAGCAGCGGGTGATGGAAATCACCGATGGCAGGGGCTTTACGGTTGCCTATGATCCGGTCGGCGGCGAGTTCATGGCCGATCTTATTGCCGCCGCGCAGCCTTGCGGCACGATCGTCAATTACGGCAATCTTCGCACCGAGCCGGTCAATGTGGCGATCCTGCCGATGCTGGTGAAACGCCTCGAGATCAAGTTCCACAGCCTGTTTGATACCATGCGCATCGATGAGGAACGCGAACGCGGCATCAAATATGTCCTCGACAATGTGGCTTCCGGCGCGCTCCGGGTGATCGTCGACAAGACCTTTACCCTCGATCAGATCGCCGACGCGCACCGCTACATGGAAACCAACGTCCAGATGGGAAAAATTGTCGTCACGGCCTGAGCACAATATCCGGCCCGATTTCAGCGATATTGGCAAGCCCCGAGAGGCCCATGGCGAGGTCGATCTCACGGCGGAATATCTCCAGCACATGCGCCACACCGGCCTCACCACCGGCCGCCAGGCCCCAGAATTGCGGCCGTCCGATGAGGCAGCAATCGGCGCCGAGCGCCAGCGCCTTAATGACATCGGTGCCGCGCCGGATACCGCCATCGAGCAACACCTTGGCGCGTCCATCGACCGCTTCGACGACGCCTGGCAAGGCATCGATTGCCGATGCCGCGCCGTCGAGCTGGCGTCCGCCATGGTTTGAGACAAGCATGCCGTCGACGCCGCTTGCCACCGCCGCCGCTGCCTCGTCCGGATGGAGCACGCCTTTGAGCAGGAGCGCGCCCGGCCATATGCCGCGCAGCCATTCGATATCGCGCCATGTCATGCCGGGGTCGGGCAGGGTCAGCATGCGTTCGGCCAGCGCGTTCAGATCCTCGCCATCGCCGGCGCGCTTGTAATTGCCGAAGGTGATCTTGGGAATCTCGCGGCGCATGCGCATCAGCCAGGGCAGCTTGAATACCATGCGCGCCACCTCGCCGGCCGAGAGGCGCGGCGGAATGGTGAAGCCGTTCCGGATATCGCGCTCGCGGTTGCCGAGAAGCTGGGTATCGATTGTCACCACCAGCGCCGTATAGCCCGCACTTTGCGCGCGCTCGGCAATCTCGCGCGTGAGGTCGCGGTCTTTATAGATGTAGGTCTGCATCCAACGCGGTGTGACTCCCGTGCCGGCAAGTTGTTCGAGGGTGCACACGGAAGCATGGCTGAGACAATAGGCCGTGCCCGCCGCCGCCGCGGCGCGCGCCGAAGCGAATTCGCCGCCTGGCCACAACAGGCCGGCCAGCCCGGTTGGCGCCACCATCAGCGGCATCGACAATTTCTCGCCGAAGAGCGTAATCGACATGTCGCGCTCCGCCGCGCCGTTGAGCGGCCTGGGCAGCAGGGAGAGGTCATCGAAGCGGCTCTCGTTGCGGCGCAACGTCACTTCGTCGCCCGCCCCGCCATCGACGAAATCGAAAATGCTGCGCGGCAGCGCGCGCTTGGCTTCTCCACGCATCGCCGCGACATTGAAGCCGCGCCGCTGCCACCCTGGCACCGGGCCACTCACCGTAAGTTTCTTGCTGCAACGCAATGCATGGGCAGAGCCTCTATTCTTATCAAATCTGTTGGGGTCGATATCTAACATAGAGCGCGTGATGGTGCGAACCGGCAGCGCCCAGCAATGGTGATACGAAGCGATGTGTTTTTTTCACGGAAAGGATAGTATCGGCGCGCTTGTTTGCTGTGCGTTGATAGGAACGAAAATATGAAAATCGGAATCGTCGGCACCGGGGCGATGGGTTGCGTTTACGCGGCGCTGCTGGGGGATGCCGGTAATGAGGTTTGGGCGGTCGACAGCTGGGCCGAGCATGTTGCGGCGATGGCTGAGCATGGCCTTAGTCTCGAGGGCGCGAGCGGCAGCCGTATCGTGCGCCTCAATGCCACCACCGAGCCGGCCGAAGCCGGCCCGTGCGATCTGGTGA
The DNA here is from genome assembly GCA_964429775.1 of uncultured Rhizobiaceae bacterium. Classification (GTDB taxonomy): domain Bacteria; phylum Pseudomonadota; class Alphaproteobacteria; order UBA828; family UBA828; genus PTKB01. The sequence goes on along the minus strand of CAYSDJ010000001.1, from coordinate 233,908 downwards.
TCATCGCCACCAAAGCGATGGATGTGGCGGCGGCGGCGGAAGCGGCGCGCCCGATGGTTAAAGCCGACGGTACGGTACTGACAATCCAAAACGGCCTCGGCAGCGCTCAGAAAGTTGCCGATATCCTCGGGCCTGAGCGTGTCGTTCTCGGCGTGGTCGGTGGCTTTGGTGCGTCGATCACGGCGCCCGGCAAGGCGCATCACAATGGCATGGAACTGGTGCGTCTCGGTGAGATAAATGGCCCGATCTCCGGGCGGGTGGAAGATCTGGCCGAGCTCTGGCGCGGCGGCGGGTTTACCGTCAAATGCTTCGACGATATGGACCAACTGGTGTGGGAAAAGCTGATCTGTAATTGCGCTTTTTCCGCCAGCGCCGCGCTGACCGGCTGGACGGTGGGCGAAATTATCGAAGACAGGCACGCCTGGTCGGTCGCCAGCAATTGCGCACTCGAGGCTTATCTCGTGGCGCGGGCGAGCAATATCCGCCTCGATATCGTCGATCCGGTGAGCTATGTGAGCGATTTCGGCGCGAAAATTCCCCATGCGCGGCCCTCCATGCTGCTCGACCATATGGCCGGGCGGCCGAGCGAAATCGACGCCATCAATGGCGCCATTCCGCCGGCGGCGGCCAGAGTTGGGGTGAAGGCGCCGGTCAACGAGACGGTGAGCGCCCTGGTGCGGGCCAAAGAGAAAAAATATGCCGCGTTGGATGCATGATTATGGCCGCTGATTCGCATGATCCACTGCTGGCGGCACTTGGCGATGCCATGCCGCTCGCCTTTGAACAGCTTGATCGTGCACAGGCGCCGCTTGTTCACGGTAAGACGGGCTTGGTTATCGTTGATGAAGTGGTCGGCTTTGCCGCGCCCGGCGGTGGCAATCTGGCGCCGCCGGCTCCTGATCCGGATGTCTCGCGCATGGTCTCGGAGACGGATCGCCTGGCGCGCCAATTCAGCGCCGCCGGCTGGCCGATCCTCGCCTTTCTCGACACCCACGAGCCGGGCAAGGCCGAGCCGCCCTATCCGCCCCATTGCGAGCGCGGCAGCGGCGAAGAGGAATTTGTCCCCGAGCTCGGTTGGCTCGAGACGGAATCCGACGCGACGCTGATTCGCAAAGACTGCATCAATGGCTTCATCGGCGCTATCTCGGGCGAGCGCAATTCACTCGTCGATTGGGTGGCTGAAAATAAGATTGAAGCGCTGCTGGTGGTCGGCATTTGCACCGACATCTGCGTTATGGATCTGGTGCTCACGCTTTTGTCGGCGCGCAACCACAATATGATGCCAAGTCTTGTGGATATTTTTGTGTATGAATCCGCCTGTGCAACCTATGACCTGCCGCGTGCCAAGGCCGAAGCACTTGAATTGCCTGAATATATGGCGCATCCGAAAGCGGCCACACAATATATGGGGCTGTATTTCATGGCTAGCCGTGGCGCCCGCCTCGTAAATAGTGTTTCATAATTATCCCAAGAGTTATCCACATACTCGTTTTTTATCCACAGGAAGTACTGTGGATGTCCACAAGATTCTTTCTCAAGACCAGCCTAAAAAGTTGATATTCCACGACCCATGCGACTAAATTTGTTGCGGGGGACAACCCGGCAATGTCCGGGAAGCTTGGGAGGTAACGCGTGGACAATGATCTTGATTTGGATCGGGTCATCAACGATCCCGACTATCGCCGCAAAGTGATTGATGACCTCAAGCGTGACGAGGCCGAACCGGATGGCGAGGGTGTCGCCGGCCAGAGCGGTAAAGGCGGCGCGCCCGCCGATCCGAAGCGCGGCGGCGGCTGAACGGCCTATTATTCAGCTGATTTAATCGCCGCTTTTCCCGCTTCCACTTTTTCTTGCTTCGCTTTTTCTTGTTTCCTGTGGCCGGCTGGCTCAAGGTCGGGCCATGAAAGTGAACGGTGTCGATTACCGGACGATTTGGCTGGCCGAGGATGGCTGGGCGGTAGAGATCATCGACCAGACGAAGCTGCCGCACGCCTTTGAAACCCATCGCCTCGAGACGGTCGAGGCGGCGGCCGTGGCAATCGGCGACATGCTGGTGCGCGGTGCGCCGCTGATCGGCGCCACCGCCGCTTACGCCATGGCGCTCGCCATGCGCAGCGACCCTGCTGACAGCAATATCGCCCGCGCCCACGATCTGCTGCTTGCCACCCGACCGACGGCGGTCAATCTGCGCTGGGCCCTGGCCGAGATGACGGCGCTGCTCAACCCCTTGCCGCCCGGAGAACGCGCCGCCGCCGCTTATCTTCGCGCGGCGGAAATCTGCGATCAAGACGCCGCTATGTGCCATGCCATCGGCGAGCATGGCGCGGCCCTGATCGAAGCCGCCGCCAATCAAGGCGGTGCGGGGCCGGTCAATATCCTCACCCATTGCAATGCCGGCTGGCTGGCGACGGTCGACTGGGGCACGGCGCTGGCGCCGATCTATGTCGCCCATGACCGCGGCGTCGATCTGCATGTCTGGGTCGACGAGACGCGTCCGCGCAACCAGGGCGCCTCTCTCACCGCCTGGGAGCTGGCCAGCCACGGTGTGCCGCATACCCTGATCGCCGATAATGCCGGCGGTCATCTGATGCAGCACGGCATGGTCGATCTCTGCATCACCGGCAGCGACCGCACCACGGCGGCAGGCGATGTCTGTAACAAGATCGGCACCTATCTGAAGGCGCTCGCGGCCAGGGATTGCGGCGTGCCGTTTCATGTTGCGCTGCCCGTCAGTACTGTCGATTGGAGCATGGGCGACGGCCTCACGGAAATTCCCATCGAGCAGCGCAATGAAAACGAGGTGTTGGAAATCTCCGGCCGTGATGCGGCGGGCGGGCTTCACACTGTGCGCATTGCGCCCGAGAATTGCCGCGCGGCGAACTATGCTTTTGATGTCACCCCGGCGCGTCTGGTCAGTGGTTTGATCACCGAACGCGGCCTCTGTGAAGCATCGCGCCAGGGCCTGCTCGGCCTCTATCCCGAGCAGGGATAGAAGCGAGGACGTATGCAAAGCCTGTGGCGCGACGAGGATGCGGCGGAATTGATTGCGCGCTATGGCGCCGAAGGCGTCGGCCGTGATATCGCGCTCTGCCTTTATATGACACGTCTTCTCGGCGGCGATGCGCGCTTGGTGTTGCATGGCGGCGGCAACAGTTCGGTCAAAACCCAGGTCAGCGATATTGCCGGCGCCGAAACGGACGTGCTGTGCGTCAAGGCAAGCGGCAGCGATATGGCGCGCGCCACGCCGCAAGATCTGCCGGCGCTCCACCTTGCCGAGTTGCGCCGGCTGAGGGACTTACCGGAGCTGGCGGAAGAAGATATGCGCGGGGCGCAACGCGCCTGCCTCATGGACGGCACGGCCGGCGACCCTTCGGTCGAGACGTTACTGCACGCTTTCCTGCCGCATAAGTTCATCGCCCATTGTCATGCCAACGCCGTGTTGAGCGTGACCAATCAGGCGGACGGACCAGCCATTGCCGACGCGCTGTTCGCGGATTGCGCGGCGGTGGTGCCCTACACCATGTCGGGCCTGGCGCTCGCGCAACGCGCCGCTGACGCCTATGCGATACAGCCGGATGCCCTCGGCCTGGTGCTGATGCAACACGGCCTCGTGAGTTTTGCCGAGGATGCCCGAACCGCTTATGAAAACATGGTTATGTTGGTGAGCCGCGCCGAAAAAATAGTGGCGGCCAAGCGGCAGCCGGTACAATCAGCCGCCCATCCCGGCGGACTCGAAGTGGTCGAAGTGGCGCCGATTCTGCGCGGCGCCTGCGCGCGTTTCGGGCGGCAGGAAGGGGAGAGGGAGTTTCCGCATCGTCTGGTGCTCAGTTTCCGCAGCGGGAGGGAAATTCTAAGCTATCTCGGCGGCGCCGATATGGCGCGTTACGCCCGAGCCGGCGTCGCCACGCCTGACCATGTCATCCGTACCAAGAACAAGCCGTTGATCCTGGAGCCGGCAGATAATGCGGCGGCCTTCAGGCAATCCGCCGAGGCGGCGCTTACGGACTATGTTGCTGATTACGGTGCCTATCTCGCGCGCCATGTCGAGGCCGGGCAGGATATCTCGGTCCTGGCGGATGCGTGCCCGCGGGTCGCCTTGCTGCCGGGGCTCGGACTGTTCGGTATCGGGCGCAGCATGGCGGAAGCAGAGATCGTCGCCGATATTGCCGAGGCCCAGGTCGATGCGGTATCGGGCGCAGAGGCGATCGGCCGCTATCAGCCGGCGGCGGAGAGCGAAATTTTCGCCATCGAAAGCTGGTCGCTGGAACAGGCGAAAATAGCGAAAATCCAAGCGCCGCTCGCCGGCCAGGTTGCCGTCATCACCGGCGGCGCCGGCGCCATCGGTGCCGCGACGGCGCGCGAATTCGCCGAGGCCGGCGCGGCAGTTGCCGTGCTCGATTTGGAGGGCGGCAAGGCGCAAGAAATTGCGTCTGAATTCGCTGCCGCCGGGCTTGGTCTCGCTTGCGACGTGACCGACGAGGGCTCGGTACAGCATGCCTACCGGCGCGTGACGGAAACATTCGGCGGCGTTGATATTCTCGTCTCCAATGCCGGTGCGGCGTGGCAGGGGCGTATCGGCGAAGTTGATGAAGAAATTTTACGGAAAAGTTTTGAGCTTAATTTCTTCGCCCATCAGCGCATGGCGCAGCACGCCGTACGCATCATGCAGGCGCAAGGGAGCGGCGGCTGCCTGCTGTTCAACACGTCAAAACAGGCAATCAATCCGGGCGTCGATTTCGGCCCCTATGGTCTTCCCAAGGCGGCGACGATGTTTCTCGTGCGCCAATATGCGCTCGACCATGGCCGCGACGGCATCCGCGCCAACGCGGTCAATGCCGACCGTATCCGCAGCGGCCTCCTGAGCGACGAGATGATCGGCGAACGGGCGGCGGCGCGCGGTGTTTCGGAGCATGACTATATGGCCGGCAATCTTTTGGGCCAGGAAGTGACAGCTGAAGATGTCGCGCGCGCCTTCCTGCATCAGGCCTTGGCACTGAAGACCACCGGTAATGTGGCGACCGTGGATGGCGGCAATATCGCGGCGGCGCTGCGCTAGATATTTTTAGAGGCTGGTTTAAAGCGGCTCTTCGGAAAGCAGGCCGAGCGATTCGGCCCAGCTTGCCTTCTCCACCGGCGGCGCGGTTTCGTCAGGCCGCTCGATTGTCTCGGCCCAATTGTCCGGAATGTCATCATCCTGCGATTTGGCAATGTCGCTGGCACGGACGAGCAGCGGTTGCGCCTCTTCATGCAGGCCGCGGGCGCGGTAATTACCGGCGAGATTTCTCAGCGCCTGGGAAACGAGCATATGATTGTCGCCAACAACATGTTCGGCGATTTCTAGCACCCACTCGAATAATTTTCCCGCCTCCTGGAACTTGCCCTGGGCGCCATAGATAAATGCCAAACTGTTAATATCGATGATCATGTTGGGTAGCGCCGCCCCCGATGCGCGGGCTTCCTCAGGCGTGAGCGCGGCCAGTTTGATATCGATGACACGGCGCAGCATTGTTTCGGCCTCGCTGTAGCGCTCTAAATTTTGATACATGCCGGCAAGGTCCGCCAGCAAAGGTATGACGGCGACGGTCTGGCCGCCGCAGTTCTGTTTTGCCTGGCGCAAGGCTTCGCGCGCATAGGACAGGGCAACCGCGCTATCGCCCATGGTATAAAGCGCATCGGCACGTTCTGCCGCCGAGGAATCAGCGCACGTGTCAGCCTCGGCAGAACGCTGCCATGCCTGGGTCGAAATCCAGCCTGCGGTCAGGAGCGCGGCTAAAATTGTTAGGCAAATCCGCATGCGTAAAAATTAGTTTCAATGTTAACTATGTTCACTCTTAGAATAGCCTATTTACGCAGGGGAATTCAATTCTTCCGCCAAACGGCTGTGCGCGGTAAAAGGAATTCAGGGCGATAAATGCAGCTGAGGAACGGATATGGCTGATCTCGACGATATCAAAGACGGTAAGGATTGGGGCCTCGACACGCCGGCCAGGAATGACGCCTTCTTCCTCAAGGGCTCTGAGGGATTGGACTGGGGCATGAAGAGCCGCCTGGCGCGTATCTTCAACCCGAAAAGCGGGCGCACGGTGATGCTGGCCTTCGATCATGGCTATTTTCAGGGCCCGACAACCGGCCTTGAGCGGATCGATCTCAACATCGTCCCGCTCATGCCGCACGCCGATGTGTTGATGTGCACGCGCGGAGTGTTGCGCGCCAATGTACCGGCCGATTGCGCAAAGCCGGTGGTGCTCAGATGCAGCGGCGGCAATTCAATCCTGAGCGAGCTTTCCAACGAGCTGGTGGCGGTCGATATCGAGGATGCCATCCGCCTTGATGCCGCGGCCATGGCGGCGCAAATCTATATCGGCGCCGAATATGAGCACCAGTCGATCGGCAATCTGATCAAGTTGATCGATAGCGGCAACAGATATGGCATTCCCACCCTGGCGGTCACCGGCGTGGGAAAGGAAATAGGCAAGCGCGATGCGCGCTATTTTGGCCTCGCCTCGCGCATCGCCGCCGAGCTCGGCGCGCATTATGTCAAAACCTATTTCGTCGAAGAGGGTTTCGAGCGCGTGACCGCCGGCTGCCCGGTGCCGATCGTCATCGCCGGCGGCAAGAAGCTGCCCGAACTCGATGCGCTCACCATGGCCTATAAGGCGATCGACCAGGGTGCCAGCGGCGTCGATATGGGGCGTAATATCTTCCAAGCCGAATCGCCGGTCGCCATGATCCGGGCGGTCGGCGCGGTGGTGCATAAAGATGAGAAACCGGCCAAGGCCCTCGACATGTACGAAACTCTAAAAAGCGAGACGCTCGGCACCGCAGCTTCTTGACATAGCGTTCCCTCAGACGCCGGGCGCGCAGTCGCGCTTGCCGGAATGCATGATGCAATCCGGTTGGTGGTGCCGTTGGCTAATAACGGGGTTAAAAAATTAGGGGCGCTGCTTTGAAAAGCAGCGCCCCCTTTTTTTGGATGACCTCCTGAGATCAAGCTTTAGACGTGGCCGTAGGCCATCATGGCGTCGGCGACTTTGACGAAGCCGGCAATGTTCGAGCCCTTGAGATAGTTGACGTGGCCATCGTCATCCGTGCCGTGGGTGACGCAGGAATCGTGGATGTCCTTCATCATGTCTTCCAGGAGCTTGCGCAGATTGTCCTCGTCCCAGGCGATGCGCGCGCTGTTCTGGCTCATCTCAAGGCCGGACACGCCGACGCCGCCGGCATTGACCGCCTTGGCCGGGCCGAACAGGATGCGCGCGTCCTGGAATTGATCCACCGCCGCCTGCTCGCACGGCATGTTGGCGCCCTCGGCCACCGCCTTGACGCCGTTCTTCAGCATCACCGCGGCCTCTTCGCCGTTGACCTCGTTTTGCGTGGCGCACGGCGCCGCGCAATCCGCTTCCACACCCCAGGGGCGCTGGCCTTCATGGAAGGTGATGTCGCTGAACTCGTCCGCCGCCTCCGAAATGCGGCCCCGGCGCAAGCCTTTCAGGTCTTTCACCCAGTTGATTTGCTCCTGGGACAAACCATTGGCGGCAAGAATAAAGCCGCCGGAATCCGACAGTGTGAGCGGCGAGCCGCCGAGCTGCAGGACTTTCTCCGCCGCGTGGGTGGCAACATTGCCCGAGCCAGAAATCAGCACGCGCTTGCCGTCCATGCCGCTGCCGGCCTGCTCGAGCATATTGCGCAGGAAGAACATGGCGCCGTAACCGGTCGCTTCGGTGCGCATTTTCGAGCCGCCGAATTCGAGGCCCTTGCCGGTCAGTACGCCGACGAAACGGTTGGTGATGCGCTTATATTGGCCAAACATGTAGCCGATCTCGCGCCCACCGACGCCGATATCGCCGGCTGGAACATCGGTGTCTTCGCCGATATGGCGATAGAGCTCGGTAATGAAGGATTGGCAGAAGCGCATCACTTCATTGTCCGATTTGCCCTTTGGATTGAAGTTGGCGCCGCCCTTGCCGCCGCCCATGGGCAGGCCTGTCAGGCTGTTCTTGAAGGTCTGCTCATAGCCGAGAAACTTCAGAATGCTCAAATTCACGCTCGGATGAAAACGGATGCCGCCCTTATAGGGGCCAATCGCGCTGTTGAACTGAATGCGAAAACCCCGGTTGGTGCGGACATTGCCATCATCGTCCGTCCACGGCACGCGGAACATGATGACGCGCTCGGGCTCCGCCATGCGCTCCAAAATCTGATTTTGGTGATATTCCGGCTTGTCTTCAATAAACGGAAAAATGGTCGCTGCCGCCTCGTAGACCGCCTGATGAAATTCCGGCTCGCCCGGATTGCGCTTTTTGACGCCCTCCATATAGCGTTCCAGATATTCCTGGGTTTTCGCCGAGCCTGCATTGCTTTTGGACATCTTGTTCCTCCCATTTGGACGGTAAATTAATGTTGGTCTGCTTCTCCGGGGCTAATATTGGCATCCGGGCAGCGAAGCATCTAAGCCGACGCGGCAGCCTGCGCGCCACCGCTTGAATCAGCGTAGACCTTCTTATACGGCATAACCTGTGGTCTATTTAAGCCCCCATGTGACGAGCCGTCGAGTTATATTTGTTAACCGTGAAAGACCCTAGGATTTGTGGCATTTCATTAAAACTTAGGTAATCTCACGGTCGTACGATCCACTTATGGTTAATATTTTGTCCGTCGAGAAACCGGCAGAAACGAAATTAGAGGATTTGGCCCCCTCGGGTGGCACGCGCGATTGTCTGAATTCCGTTGCCGAGGCTGTGTGTGGACAATTGCCGGACCGACCGACAGGTGACGCGGTCGCCTTTGTGCAAGCGTTTTATGCCGCCCTTCCGCTTGAAAGCCTGACTGCGGCCGGTGATGAAACGCTTACCGCAATGGCGCTGGCGCAGTGGCGCTTCGTCCAGGAGCGCGCCCCCGGGGCGCTGAAGTTGCGCATATTCAATCCGACGCAAGAGATCGATGGCTGGCAGTCCAGCCACACCGTCGTGGCGATGCTGAATGACGATATGCCGTTCATCATCGATTCAACCGCCGCTTATCTGGCTGCCCAACAATTGACCATTCACCGTCTGATTCACCCCGTGCTGGAAATCGGCAGGGATGGTGCGGGGATGCTGACAGATGTGCAAAGCGCGACCGGCCATGGCAGCGCTCACCTCGAATCATGCGTTCTGATCGAGATTGACCGTTGCGCCAGCGAGACCGCGCTGATGGAATTGGAGCGTGGACTGATCGATGTGCTCGGCGATGTGCGCGCCGTGGTGGCCGGCTGGAAAAGCATGTTGGCCCGCCTCGCCGACACGGTGGCGCTGCTTGGGCAAAATCCCCCGCCGGGCGTGCCCGAGGCGGAGAGCGAAGAAGCAATCGCCTTTTTGAAATGGATGTCGGAGAACCATTTCACCCTGCTTGGCTACCGCGAATATGATATTGCCAACGTGGCCGAGGGTGACTTCCGCTATCAGGTTTCGCCTGATTCGGGGATCGGCGTGTTGCGCGATCCGGCGGTCCGCCCGCTCGGCGCCTGGTCGGACAAGCTGCCGCCCGAAGCGCTCGAATTTTATGCCTCACCCAATTTGCTGATGATCACCAAATCCGCCGAACGGTCGCGCGTGCACCGTCCGGTGGCGATGGATTCCATCGGCGTGAAAATTTATGACGCAAAGGGGCGCGTCTCAGGCGAGCGGCGCTTCATGGGCCTCTTTACATCGACCGCTTATAGCCGCAGCGTCAATCATATCCCAGTGTTGCGCCGCAAAGTACGCCATGTCCTGGAGCAGTCCAAATTCACCGCCGGCGGCCATAACCAGAAGGCGCTCGAGCATGTTCTCGAATCCCTGCCGCGCGATGAATTGTTTCAAATCAGTGCGCAAGACCTGCTTGCCTTGAGCCTCGGCATTATCAATGCCGAGACCATGCAACAGACCCGGCTGTTCGTGCGGCGCGATCCGTTCGAGCGCTTTGTCTCGTGCCTGGTTTATCTTTCGCGCGACCGTTACAACACTGATTTGCGCAAGCGTGTCGAGAAAATATTGGCGGCGACTTTTGCCGGCGCCTGTCAAAGCTATGCGGCGGAGGTTGGCGATTCGCCCTTGGCACGGCTGCATTTCTTTATTGAAACCACGCCCGGCAATATCCCTGATTATGATCTCGCCGCGATAGAGGCGCGCATTGCCGAAACGGCGCGCTCATGGCGCGACCAGCTCAACTCGGAAATTGGCGAGCGCTTTGACAGCGATCGCCAGCGCGCTCTTTTCCAACGCTATGGCGATGCCTTCCCGGCTTCCTACAAGGAGGATTTTGCGCCGCGTGTCGCCGCTGAGGATGTCGCCAAGGTCGAGCAGGTCGTTGGCGGCGAAACAATTGCCATGTCGCTCTATCGCCGGCCCGACGACGAAAAGACGGTGGTTAATTTCAAAATTTATCATGCGGATTCACCGATTCCGCTCTCCGACCTGTTGCCGAGTCTGGAGAATTTGGGCTTGCGTGTGGTGAGCGAGCGGCCTTATCGAATCCGGCCGGCCAAATTGGATGATGGCAGCCATACCGTTTGGGTGCACGATCTTTCAATGATCGAACAGGGCGGACGCGAAATCGAGATTGCCAAGATCGGGCCGTCCTTTCAGCAAACCTTTGCCCGCATATGGGCCGGCGATGCCGAGGATGACGGCTTCAACCATTTGGTCATCCGCACCGGTATGCAGTGGCGCGAGGTCGCGATCCTGCGCGCGGTGAGCAAATATTTGCGCCAGGCGGGCATCCCCTTCAGCCAGCCTTACATGGAAGAGACGCTGGCCCGCAACGCGTCTATTTCAGCCTCCCTGGCCGAGCTGTTTGTCGCCCGCTTCAATCCGGGGGGCGGGGCGAACGGCAATACCGAAACATTGCGCAGCAATATTCTGGCGGCGCTCGATGGTGTGGCCAGCCTTGATGAAGATCGCATCTTACGGCGTTTTCTCAATGTCATCGATTCGGCCCTGCGCACCAATTATTTTCAGCAAACGGCCGCTGGCGAGAGTAAATCCTATTTGGCCATCAAGTTGGATTCGCGCGTGCTCGAGGATTTGCCGGCGCCCCGCCCGCTGGTCGAGATTTTTGTCTATTCGCCGCGCGTCGAAGGCGTGCATCTGCGTGGCGGAAAAGTGGCGCGCGGCGGCATCCGCTGGTCCGACCGGCGTGAGGATTTCCGCACCGAGGTGCTTGGCCTGATGAAGGCGCAAATGGTCAAGAATGCGGTTATCGTGCCGGTCGGCGCCAAGGGCGGCTTTGTCGTCAAGCGGCCGCCGGCGGAGCGCGAGGCGCTGCAGAGCGAAGCGATCGAATGCTACAAGCTTTTCATTTCCGGCCTGCTCGATTTAACCGATAACCGCGAAGGCGATATCATCATTCCGCCGACTGATGTGGTGCGCTATGACGAGGACGATCCCTATCTTGTCGTTGCTGCTGACAAGGGCACCGCCAGTTTCTCGGACATCGCCAACGAATTGGCGATCGGTCACGGCTTCTGGCTCGGCGATGCGTTTGCTTCCGGTGGGCGCGATGGCTATGACCACAAGAAGATGGGCATCACCGCGCGCGGCGCATGGGAATCGGTGAAGCGCCATTTCCGCGAGCTCGACCGCGATATCCAGAGTGAGAATTTCAGCGTCATCGGTATCGGCGATATGGCCGGCGATGTATTCGGCAATGGCATGCTGCAATCCGAACATATCCGCCTGCTCGCGGCGTTTAACCACCGCCATATTTTCGTCGATCCCAATCCCGACGCCAAAGCCAGCTTTGAGGAGCGCAAGCGCCTGTTCCGCCTGGAGCGCTCCGATTGGAGCGATTACCAGGGCCTGTCGGTCGGCGGCTTTATCGCCGAACGGAGCGCGAAATCAATCGCATTGACGGCGGAGGCGCGCGCCTGCTTTGCCATTGAGGAAGAAGCGCTGACGCCCAACCAATTGATCTCCGCCATCTTGCGTGCCGAGGCGGATTTGCTGTGGTTCGGCGGCATCGGTTGTTTCGTCCGCGCCAGTGGCGAGCGCGATGGCGAGATCGGCGACCGTGTTAATGCGTCGGTGCGCGCAGCCGCCTCGGAGCTCAACTGCCGCGTCATCGGCGAGGGCGCCAATCTGGCCCTGACCCAGGCGGCGCGGATCGAGTTCGCCGCCGCCGGCGGCAAGGTCAACAGCGATGCGCTCGACAATTCCGCCGGGGTGGATTGTTCGGATCATGAGGTCAATATCAAAATTGCATTGGCCAACCCGATAACCGAGGGCGCGATCAACAAGGAAGAGCGTAACGCGCTGCTTCACCGCATGACCGACGAGGTTGCGGCGCTGGTGCTGCGCAATAATTATCTGCAAAGCCAGGCGGTGAGTGCGGAGGCCGCCCATGCGCCCGAACGCCTCGATTCGCATGCCCGGCTGATGCGCACGCTCGAGCGCCGAGGCCAGCTTGACCGCGAAGTCGAGGGCCTGCCGAGTGAGGACGAGCTGATTGAGCGGACGAGCGCCGGGCAGGGCATGACCCGGCCGGAAATCTCCGTGCTTTTGGCGCACGCCAAATTGTCGCTCAACGATGGCCTGCTGGAATGCGATGTGCCGGAGGATTCTCATCTCGGCGACGACCTGATGCTCTATTTTCCCGCCCCGCTGCGCGCGGAGCATGTCGGCGGTATTGAGGGCCATCGATTGCGGCGTGAGATCATCGCCACATCGGTTGCCAACAGCCTGGTTAACCGGGCCGGTGTTTGCTTCGTCACCGAGGTGGCCGAGGAACGGCTCTGTGGTCAGGGCGATGTGGCGCGCGCCTATTTGGCGGCGCGCAACGTCAATCAATTGCGCCGTAGTTGGCAGGCGATTGAGGCGCTCGACAACAAGATTGCCAGCAACGTGCAGCTCGACATGTTTGGCGAATTTCACAAGCTGCTGACGCACCACACCATGTGGCTGTTGAGCAACCGGCCGCGCCCGCTCGATATCTCGCGCGCCATCGCCGATTTCGGCGCCGGCATTGCCGAGTTGGAGGGCGTGATTGAAACCGTTCTCTCGCCGGCGGGGCTGGCCACGATGGGCGCGCGCCAGACCAATTTCGGCAAGACCGGCGTTCCCGACAAGCTGGCCCGCCTTGTGGCTTCCGTCGAGGCGATGATCCCGGCTTGCGATATCGTCGAGGTCGCGCGTCAGTCCGAGCTTTCCGTGCCGACCACGGCGGCGATCTATTTTCAACTCGGCGCGCGTTTCAATCTCGAATGGCTGCGCGATGGCGCCCAGCCCCTGCTTGCCGGCGATCACTGGCAGTACCGCGCCGTCGCTGCCATTATCGAGGATCTATACTCGCAGCAGCGCGCCCTCTGCCGCACCGTGCTGGTGGCATGTGATGGCACAGCGCCGGAAGACGCTGTGGAAAAATGGGTCGGCGATAATCACGGTGTGTTCGAGCGTGCGACGGCATTGTTCGAAGATCTGCGCAGCGCCGGCCCGCTCGATCTCGCCAAACTCGCCCTCGCCAACCGCCACATGCGCGAGCTGATCGTCGCTTAGTTGGTATGTCCCTCAGACGCCGGACGGTCGCGTCCGCTCCCTTGGCTACCTCGTATTAACTCGGGCGGGCAGTCGCCCTTGCCGGAATGCACAGTGCATTCCGGTTGGTGGTGCCGCCTGTAATTATGGGGACAGTATACTTAATTCAGTCAGACGTGTTAGTGGCGGAAGTGGCGCATGCCGGTGAAGACCATGGCCAGGCCTTTTTCATCCGCCGCCGCGATGACTTCATCATCGCGCATCGAGCCGCCCGGTTGGATGATCGCCGTGGCGCCGGCTTCGGCGGCGGCGAGGAGACCGTCGGCGAAAGGAAAAAAGGCGTCCGATGCGACCACCGAGCCGATCGCCGGCGATTGCTCGAGGCCAGCCGCCTGGCCGGCTTCGGCCGCCTTCAACGCAGCGATGCGGGATGAATCAACGCGGCTCATCTGGCCCGCGCCGACGCCGACCGTGGCGCCGTCCTTGACGTAAATAATGGCGTTGGATTTGACATGCTTGCAGATGCGGAAGGCGAAGATCAGGTCTTCAAGCTCGGCCGCGCTGGGGCTCCGCTTGGTCACCGTCTTTAATTCATCGCGCTGGATGCGGCCATTGTCGCGCTCCTGGGCCAGATAGCCGCCGCTCAACTGCCGGATCGCGATGCCGGGTGAGGCGGGATCGGGCATGGCGCCGGTTATGAGCACGCGCAGATTCTTCTTCGCCGCGAGCGCTTCCATCGCCGCCGCGTCGGCATCCGGTGCGATCACCACTTCGGCGAACAGCTTGGCGATTTCTTCGGCGACGGCGCCATCGAGTGGCCGGTTGGCGGCGACGATACCGCCGAACGCACTAACCGGATCGCAGGCCAGCGCTTTCAGATAGGCCTCCTTCAGATCGGCGCCAAGCGCCGTGCCGCACGGATTGGCATGCTTGATGATGGCAATCGCCGGGGTATCGAATTCCGCCACCAGCTCGAAGGCGGCGTCGGTGTCGTTGAGATTGTTGTAGCTCAGCTCCTTGCCCTGGATTTGCTTGGCGCTGGCGACGCCCGGGCGATCCGCGCCGCCGCCATAGAAAGCGGCCCCGAGATGCGGATTCTCGCCGTAGCGCAGCATTTGCCGGCGCTCGGCTGAAAAAGACAAGCGCTCGGGAAAGCGCTCGCCCTCCTGGCCGGCAAACCAGGCAGCGATGGCGGAATCATAGGCGCCCGTGCGCGCATAGGCCTTGGCCGCGAGCGAGCGGCGCAAGCCGGCCGATGTCGCGCCGTCAAATTCGCTCATTTCGTCGATGATTTTTTGATAGTCGGCACTCTCGACCACGACCGCCACGTCGCGGTGGTTTTTGGCCGCGGCGCGGATCAGGGCGGGGCCGCCGATATCGATATTCTCGATGCAGTCATCGAAATCGCCGCCGCCGGCCACCGTCTGTTCGAACGGGTAGAGATTGACCACCACCAGATCGATCGGCTGGATGTCATGCGCCTGCATGGCTTCCTGATGCGCCGGGTTGGCGCGCATGCCGAGGATGCCGCCATGCACTTTCGGGTGTAGGGTTTTTACCCGGCCGTCGAGCATTTCGGGAAATTGCGTATGTTCGGAAACATCTTTCACATCGATGCCGGCGTCGCGTAGCGTCTGCGCGGTGCCGCCGGTGGAAAGGATTTCAACACCCTGGGCGCTCAGGAATTTTCCAAATTCCGTCAGGCCCGATTTATCGGATACCGAGAGAAGAGCGCGGGTAATGGGGCGTTGATCACGGGGGTCGTCTTCTTTTTTTGTCATTTGGTTTCTCTATGCTGGCTGCGGGGCGCTCACTGGGCGGCGCGTTGGCCGGTGGCGCTGTCGGATTTTGTTTCGCTGGCATGGAATTCGGGAACGATAACACCGATTTCCGTACGGGTGGCTTCGCTGTTGCGCGCGTTTGCCGCCGCGCACAGGCGTTCGATTTGCGTTTGCAGTTGGCTGAGATCGGTCGGGCGCGAAGTCGCGCGCTGCAGGCCGGCGACCGAAGTCTCGCGCAGCGGTTCCTTCTCATGAAAGAGTTCTTCAGCCAATTTTTCGCCCGGCCGCAGACCGGTATATACGATGTCGATATTCTTGCCCGGTTTCAAACCGGCGAGGCGGATCATCTGGCTGGCCAAATCCTTGATCAGCACCGGCTCGCCCATATCGAGCACGAATATCTCGCCGCCGGCACCGCGCGCACCGAGCGCCGAGGCCTGCAACACAAGCTGCACCGCTTCGCGCGTGGTCATGAAATAGCGGCTGACCTCGGGATCGGTCACGGTGACCGGGCCGCCCGCAGCGATTTGGCGCTGAAACAGCGGCACCACCGAGCCGGACGAAGCGAGGACATTGCCGAAGCGCACCGTCACCAGGCGGGTGTGCGCATCGCCCTCGGCGGCGAGCGACAGGCCAAGCGCCTGGCAGTAGCTCTCGGCAATGCGTTTTGTCGCGCCCATGACGTTGGTCGGGTTGACCGCCTTGTCGCTCGAAATCAGCACCATCACGGCAACGCCGTGCGCGACGCAGCAATCGGCGACATTGCGCGTGCCGAGGACATTGGTGAGCACCCCTTCATTGGGATTCGCCTCGACCATATGCACATGTTTAAGCGCCGCGGCATGAAATACCAATTGCGGGCGCGCCGTCTCGAAGGTCGAGTTGAGGCGCCCCATATCGCGCACATCGCCGAGCACCATGGTGCGCGAAATATGCGGGTGGCTTTCGGCAAGCTCCATATCGATGGTGTAGAGGTTGAATTCCGAACTATCGATCAGCGTCATATGGGCCGGCTCGTGGCCGGCGATCTGGCGGCACAGCTCCGAGCCGATCGAGCCGCCGGCGCCGGTGACGCAAACCCGCCGCCCACGGATCAGAGCGGCCATTTCCTTGCCGTCGAGTGCCGCCTGCGGGCGGCCAAGCAAATCTTCAATCGCCACCGGCTTGATATTGATCGTGGAGCCATCCTCAGCATGAAAATCTGTCATGCGCGGCAGGCGTGAGAGCGGCAGGGCGAGATCTTCCGCCGCATCAAGTGTCTCGCGCAGGCGGTCGGGATCGAAACTGTCGGAGGTCAGAATCAGGCGCTGCGGCTGCATGCCGCGATGTTTGAGGGCGCGCACGATGGTGGTCAAATCGCGCGCCGGGCCATAGACCCGCACACCGTGAATATGGCTGCCGATTTTGCCTTCCTCATCGTCGATCAATCCGACCACACGGTAGTTCGCCGCGCTGCCGCTCAGGCTGGCGCGCATGAACAGTTCGGCATCGTCGCCCGCGCCCAAGAGCAGAACCGGAATGCGGTGCTCGCCATTGCTGCGCTGGAAGAAGCCGCTCAGGCCGCGCTCCATGAAGCTGCGATAGAGGATGCGCGGGCCGGCGAGAAGCGCGACAAGGACAAGAAAATTGATCGGCAGGGCCGAGCGCGGATAGGCCTCAAGGCGCGTCGCGACAAACAGCAGGGCGACAAATATCAGAACGACAATGCCGGCGGCCCAGCCGATCTTGGCGACGTCACGCGATGAAGTGTAGCGCCAAAAGCCGCGATAGATGCGCATGCGCCAGAAAACAATCGCCGAAATGACGCAGAAAGCGACGATGCCTTCGATGAAAAAGCCGCTCGATTCATGCCAAAAATTGCCGATGCCACGGCGCAACAGCAGCGCCACCGCAAACGAAATTGCCGCCATCGCCACATCGAAGGTGGCGACCGCGTATGTCCTGTTGATGCGAAATCTAGTCTGCATGGGTCGTTCTGCTATGGCCGACTCGAAGATACCATAAAAGGCAGATGGTGAGCAGCATTCCCGCGACCAGGGCACTCCAGGCCGAGACCGAAGACAGCGTGGTTGCCAGCGCCAGTCCGACGAGCAGGATATTTACACCGGTAATGACCAAAACCACATGCGCGTGGCTGCATCCGGCAGCGACGGCGAATTGATAATAATGCTGATGATGGGCGCGCCAGATGGCCTCGCCGCGCAGCAGTCTTCGCAGCAGGGTGAAGCTGGCATCGGCGACAAAATAGAGCACCAACAGCAGCGCCGCCTGCCACAGGCCGGAACTGGCGAGCGCGAGCAACAGCCAGCCAATGACATAGCCAAGCGGTACGCTGCCGACATCGCCGAGGAAGATGCGCGCCGGCTGCCAGTTCCACGGCAGGAAGCCGATCGCGGCCGCCGCCGCCATCAGGCCATAGGGGCCGAGACCGGCGGCGGCGGGGGCAACGATCGCCAGGGCAAACAGGCCGAGCCCGGCGCTTGCCGTCTGGCTACCGGCAATGCCGTCGATGCCGTCCATGAAATTGAACAGGTTGAGGAACCACAGCCAGATCAGGCCGCTCAGAGCGAGATCGAGCGCTGGCGGTAGCGCGCCCTGAAAAACACCGCCCTCCGGCAGGGCAAACAGGCCGGCGGCAACCGCGATGGCTTGCGCGGCAAAGCGCAGAACCGCCGGCAGGCCGCCCAGCACATCGTCGAACCAGGAGATCAGCGCCAGCGCCGCGCCGGCGCCGAGCACGAGCCAAAAATTGCCCGGTGCGGCGCTGCCTTCGCCGGCCAGCCACAGCACGAGCCAGGCGATGAGCAAGACGCCGGTCACGGCAATGCCGCCACCGCGCGGTGTTGGCGCGCTATGACTCGAGCGCTCATTCGGGATGTCGAGGACGCCCCGGCGGCGCAGTATGCGCAACACGCCGCCGGTCGCCAGCCAACTCGCCGCACCGGCGGCCAGCGCACTATAAATTGCGACGAGAATATTCATGCCGTGCCGTCGCGCCCATATACCGCACCTTCCGTAACAACATAATCGACGCGGTCATCGAGCAGCGCCTGGGCGCATTCCTCGGGGCGGTTGACGATCGGCTCTTCATGCACATTGAAGCTGGTGTTGATCATCGTCGGCAGGCCGCTCTTTTGTTTGAAGGCGGCCAGAATATCGTAATAGAGCGGATTGTGCGCGCGGCGGATGATTTGCGGCCGCGCCGTGCCGTCGACATGAACCACGGCCGGGATGCGATCGCGCCACGATTGCTTGACGTTGCACGTGATGGTCATGAAGCGCGCGGCATATTGGCTCGGCCGGCCGATATCGAACAATTCGCCGGCGTCTTCCTCGCTGACAACCGGTGCGAAGGGCATGAATTCGGAGCGCGACAGACGCGCATTCAAGGCATCGTTGATGCCGGCATCGGCGGGCGAGGCAAGGATGCTGCGCGCACCCAGCGCACGCGGGCCGAATTCCATGCCCTGGGTAAAAATCGCTACCGCCTTGCCGTTCTGCAACAGTTCGGCCGTCTTCTCCACCGGCTTGTCGGATATCGCTTTCAGGCCGGGTGTTTGGCTCAGCACGTTATCCGCGTCCGTGCTCCAGTCGCGCCCGAGATAAAGCGTCTCAAGCGCATAGCGCGCCTTCAGCCAGGCATCCATGCCGTCGCGTTCGAGGAGAAATTGCAGCACGCCGCCTGCCGGCAGGCCTTGGTCGCTCATCGCCGGATAGACGAAAACCTCATCGATATCGGTTTCTTCGGCCAGCAAGCGGTTGAGGCGCACATTACCGAACACGCCGCCGGAAAGGCCAAGATGGCGCACCGGGTGGCGCTCAAGCAAACGGCGGACGGAGGTCAGCGTGACCTGTTCGAGCACTTGCTGGATCGATGCCGCCATGTCTTCGCGCGGGATATTCTCGGCCGTCTCGAACATGAAGCGCCGGAGATCGGGATTGGTGGCGAAATCGCTCCGGATCTGGCCGTCTTCATCGACCTCGAAATGATCGGCGATGGCGTCAGAGGCGGATGGCTGGCCGAGCGCTGCGAGGCCGGTGAGCTTGCCTTCGTGGCGGTTGATGCGCCAGCCGAGCGCCTGGGTAGCGTAGCCATAGGCAAGGCCGAGGCTGTCGATCCGCGCCGGGGCGGTGAAACATTCGTCACCGCCATAGAGGTGGTGCAGTTTGTCGCCATGGAAGACGCGCTGGCTGTATTGCACATTGTCGCCGCCGCCGTCCGAAGTATAGAGCAGCGCATCCGGCCAATCGGTGTGGAACAGGGTCGGCAGCGCGTGGGCGTAATGATGGTTGAAGAATTTTAGTTGGGTGGTTTTACCGAATCCGGCGGCGTCGAGAAATTTCGCCGCATCGAACAAGGCCTCCGAATCGCTGTGCCCGGCGCGCACAAGCTCGCGCTCCATGCTTTTGTGCTTCTCCTTGCCGAGCGCCTGGCGGACTTTGCCCTCGATCAGGCGCGCGCCGCGAAAATGTTTGTAATAGCGCCATGGAAACGCGCCGCGCCCAAGCACCACCGTATCGACATCGCGCCGCGCCAGGCCGGCGATGGCGAGGCATTCGTCGATCGCTTCATCCGGTATGCGCCCGCCGTCGATCTTGCGCCGGGTCAGGCGTTCGAGCGAGACCGCCGCAACCATTCGATAATCGTCGAACAGGCAAGCTGCGGCCTCGTGATATCCGGGGTGGACACCGAGAATTATCATGCGCGTCGCGGGCTCAGAGGGGTTTGAAGGGCTCGAGGCCGAACCTACCGCCCGCCCCCGCCGCACGTCAATCGCCGGCCCGGCGCTTGCCTCTGAAGTGGTGCAAAAACGGTGGTTTGCCGCGCCTTGATTGCGGTGTTACATGACAAGGCTGCCAAATTTTGGGAGGCCGAGCCTTTGTCCGTTGCGAGCCAGGAAGGGAATACGCCGATCGCGCCGCGTGCGCCTGTGTTGACGCTCGCCGCCGCGATCTTTGCCGGCATCGGCATTCCGTTGCTGGCGTCGAGCCCGGCGGTATCCGGCGTCGCCCTGGCGCTCGCCCTCATTCTCCTGCTGGCGGCGCCGGGACGCCGTCACTTGGTGGCGGATTTCGCACGCGGCGGACGCGCACCGCTTGGCCTGGCAATTCTGCTAACATTTATTCTGTGGCTGCCTGGCGTGATCGATTCGCCCGATTTCGGCCGTTCGATCGGCGTTTGGGGACGGATGGCCGGATTCGTTGTCGTCGCCGCGTTGATTTATCATTTTCTGTCACGCGGCGCTCTCGATAGCTGTCTGCGCGCTTTGATCGTGGCCAGCCTGGTTTGTGCATTGATTGCCCTTTTGGGCCTCTATGCGGCGAGCCCAATCTATGGTCTCTTTCGCGGCAAGGGCTGGGTCGATATCAACGCGGCGCAAATTCTCAAATATTATGGCTCTGCCCTGGCTTGTCTCACACCGGTGGTGCTCTGGGCCGGTTTCCGCCTCGGTGGGCGCTGGCGTATCGCCGGGCTGGTTTATGTGCCGGCCGCAATTGTGCTGATCTTCGCGGTCGACAGTCTGGCGGGTCTCTTTGGCCTTGTCGCCGGTGCGGCGGTGGGGGCCATCGTTGGCGTGTGCCAGTGCTGGCAAGTGCTGCGCGGCCGCGCCGCGGCGCTCTTTCTCGGCTTGTTGGCGCTGTTGTTGATTTTGGCCTTCGCCTGGGTTCTCGCTCACTTGCCGCCGCCGCCCGAGGCCGGACAGATTGTTGACGGTATCTATCATGGTCCGGTCGATACCAGCCTGCCGGTTTCCCTGATCGACGCCCATCGCCAACATATTTGGGGTTTTGCTTTCAACAAGGGATTGGAGGCGCCGTTCTTCGGGCATGGCATCGATGTCAGCAATTATCTGCCCGGCGCTTCCGTGCTGATTGAAAAATTCAATCAGACCTTTATCCCGTCCCATCCGCATAGCTGGTTGCTGGAAGTATTTCTCGAGACCGGAGCGGTCGGCTTGGTGATGCTGTTGATGACATTGGTTCTGCTGCTCAGGCTGTGGCTCAGGGTCGGCAATACCTCACCTGGGACGGCGGCCTGCGGCATCGCCGTTTTCGTCGCCTTCTGGTCGTCCTCAATGCTCAATTTTTCGATTTGGGCGGCCTGGTGGCAGGGCGTTTTTCTCGTCCTCAGCGCTATTGTTCTCGCCGCCGCGGCGCGCGACGCTGAAACCAGCCCTGCACCGTAAGCCAGGCAAAGGCGGCTAAAATGGCACTTAGGGGCTCGATCGGCAGGCGGTATTTTGGCGAGGCGATGGGGCCGTTCACCAATAAAATATAGAATGTCCAGAGCAATAAGAGGGCGAGGATAAGGCGTGTCTCTCGGCTCGTCCGGCCTATCAGGCCGGCACCTAGGCCCCAGAGCTGGGCGGCCCGCAGACCCAGGAGGGCGAGAAAGCTGAGCAGCAATACCCAGGCGTAGGTTGGATTGTCATTGTCGAACAGGAAAGCGGATAGTTTCGCCACCTTGCTGTCGCCCGCCATGTCGTAGAACCCGGTGCGCGGCAGCGTGCTGACCGGCGGCGAGAGAATCGCGGCGGGCGAAAAAAGATTGATCGCGCCGCCGATCAGCCAGGCTTTGGCGGCGGCGCCGAAGCCCAATTCGGCGATGGCGCGCCCTGCCGTGGCCGACATCAAACGCGAGCGTTCGAACGGATTGTCCGGCTCGATCCCGCCGATTTCCTGTTTATATCGGTCCCGCATGAGCCGCGCTCCTTCGGCATGCGGCGTGCCGTCGCGCGCTTCCAAGACTAAGGGCAACACCCACAGCAGGGTGTGCGCGCCACCCTGGCTGGTCAATTGAGCGCTGCCGTAGTGGCTGATATTGCGCGCCAGGATCGGCGCCTGCAATGCGGCACAAATCGCGACGAAGAGCAGTATATGGGCGAGATTTTGAAGGCGGAAGCGGCGCAGCCGGATTGCCGCAAGCGGGAGTAAAATTGCCAACACTCCCGCCGCCGGTATCAGCATGACACGGGTGGAGATGCCAAGGCCAAGCGCCAGGCCGAGGAGTAGCGCCCACCGCCAGGCTGGTTGACGGAGCCATTGCACAGCGGCATAGAGCATCAGGCAGACGAGAAAGAAAAATAGCGAATCCGTTAGAATCATGGCGCCGACGACAATTTGCGTTGGATTGAAGGCAGCAAACAGGCCAGCGGGAAGAACCAGGCGCGGACTCAAAATCATTGCGGTTCGCGCGATCAGCACGCAGGCGAAGGCATCGAGCACGCCTTGCGTCAAGGCCGGGAACAGTGGCTCCGATACACCGCTGACAAATTGATGGAGGGCGAGCCAAATCGTATAGAGCGGCATGCGCTCTGTCTCGGGCACAAATCCGGCGCCAACGCCGAGCGCGCGCACGAAATCGCCCTCGGCGACGAATGCCTGGCTCAGTTGGAAATAGAGCAGTGAATCCTCGGCCTGTAACCCCTCGGCGCCCATGGCGATGTAAAGGCCGATTGTATAGGCGAAGCGAGCCAAAATTGCGGCGGTGAATATCAGCCAAAGGGCTCGCGATTGCGTCATTGTCTAGCGCCGCTCCAGCATAACAAGGAGGCGAAAGGCCATCGCTGGGCCAACCAACACAAGGAGGCCATCTTCAAGCATAAGAAGCGGGCGGACAAGAAAGGCGGGCATCAGGCTCCAGCGGCGAAATCCGCCGGAGAGTGGAAAAGCGAAAAGGCTCAAATTGCGCACCCTGGTGAGACGGAAGCTTGGATAATGTTGGCTGAACGCAGCCCGGTGGCGGCGGAACAACAGTGTCGGGATCGCCTGATTGGCGTCATAAGGATCGCGTGCCGGACTGGCGGGCACATCGGCGAACGGGTCCTGCTGCATGTTGACCGGCTCGGGATGGAAATAGCGGTAAAACACGGCGCTCAGCGGCGTAATCGCGGGCTCCAACATGACCACCCGCCCGCCGGGCTTGAGCACGCGCGCGGCCTCGGTAAAAAACAGCGCCGGGTTCTCGACATGGTGGAGAACATCGAGGAGGACAATATTGTCAAAGCAGCCATCGCGGAACGGCAGGGCCTGGGCATCGGCGGCGGCATCGAGCCACGGCGCCGGCTGTATATCGGTGAGTACGGCATCCGTTGAATGGGCGCGCAAGTGGCCGCTGCCCGCGCCCAATTCGAGCGTCTTGCCGGGTTTCATAAGTTTGACCATACGGCGGTAATAATCGGCATAGAGAGCACGCAATACCGGTTTGCTGCGCCAGGTTTCGCGGTATGAATCGAGTTGCGTCGCCGGTGCGGCGCCGGCCATCAGAAGGCTTTTAGTTTGCGAAACGCGAAGACGACCATGCGCAGCAACAGGACACCGTGGCGGAAGCGCGATATCTGGGTGCTGCCATAGGTTCGCTCGGCGTAGCGGATCGGGATTTCAATCACTTTCAGATTGAGCTTGGAGGCGCCGAAAATCAGGTCGAAATCGCCGAACGGATCGAAATCCCCGAAATAGGCGCGGTTGCGCGCGATATCGAGATAATGCGCCTTGGTCAACACCTTGGTGCCGCACAGCGTATCGGTGAAGCGCTGATTCAAGAGCCAGGAGAAGACGATGGAGAAGCAAAAATTAGCGATCAGATTGAGCGGCCGCATGGCGCGCTTCTCCATTGGATAGACCAGACGCGTGCCGTTGATGAATTCTCCCTTGCCGGCCACCAGCGCGTTGTAAAATTTGGGCAAGGCTTCGGGCGGGACGGTCAAATCGGCATCGAGAATCATCAGGACATCGCCACGCGCCGCTTCGAACGCCATATGGACCGCGTTGCCCTTGCCTTCACCGTCCTGGACGAGAAACTTAATATCATGCTCCGGATGGTGCGCGATAACGCGCTCGATTTCCTCGCCCGTGCCGTCGCTGCTGTGGCCCTCGACAAAAAGAATTTCCATATCGTCACAAAAAGGCGGCATGCGCTCGACCGCCGGCGCAATATTGCCGCGCTCATTGCGGCATGGGATGACCACCGTGGTGGACGGATTGTCGAGCCCGGCATGGCGCTTTGAGCGCGCGACAGCATAGTGGCGCACGCAGAATCTGCGCACAATCGGCAGCGTCGCGAGCGAGCGGTTAATGATCGGGCCCAAGCCGAACAGACGCTTGGGTACGAGCTGGCGCCAATCCCGTTTGATGACATCAAAATCCGCGAGCTCCAAAAGGGCGGTGATATCCTCAGGCCCGAGCCGATTGAGCGGAATTTGCCGCATCTTGGCGCCGAACAATTCCGCCATGGCAATAATCGGGGTCCACAACCAGGAATAATAGGCGACGACAATGCGCGTTTCGTTCGAGGACAGGCGGTGCAGGCTGGCCAGGGTCGCCTCGACGTCTTCCAACAGGCCGACCGTATCGGAGAGCAGAATAACGTCGAACGGCCCGTCCAGCGCCTCAAGCGATTCGAGGTCTTCGATGTCGGCAACATGGAAGGTCAGATTGGGATGGCGCTCTTCAGGATAATTTTGCCGCGCCATCTCAACCATTTTCGGGCTGATGTCGAGGCCGACGCCTTCGGACGGCTCAAGGCTCGCCAGCATATTGCCGGTGCCGCATCCGAGGTCCAATATCTTGAGCCCCGGTGGCACGAGAAAGCGTGTGAAGCGGCGATCCTCCTCGTGGAAATATTCATTGCGCGCGATCCACTTATCGCGCCCCGGCGCGGCGCGGTCATAATATTCGCTGACCGATTTCTTGCGCCGGCTGCGTCCGTCTTCAGCCGGTGAATCTGTCACGAGGTGAAGCGCCTGGGGTTTCGGGTTCATTGCAGCGCGGCCTCGGCGGCGCTTTTCTCGCTCACCGTGCCGGGCGCCGGATGGCGTCCTTGGACAAGCCAAAAAATAGCACCGAGTAGGCTGACCGCCAGGATGGCGAGGCCGAACAAAATCGAGAGTGCCAACGCCTCGCTATTTTCCACGCCGGTGAAGCTTAGCGCCGCTACCATGGCGCCTTCGCGCATGCCCCACCCGGCCAACGAAATCGGCAAGGTGGAGATCAGCAGGACAACAGGCACCAGGGCAAGGCATTCAAGCGCCGTTATATCCATGCCTAAACCGCGCGCCAAAATATAGGCGGAGAGGATCGCCATGAGATGCATCGACAGGGACAGTAACAAAACGCTCAGTGCCGGTTTGAGCATGAAGCCGGCGCGCCGCGCATCGCTCGCCGCGTCGGCTAGTTTTGAAACCAGCGCAACGTTGCGCCATTTTTCGATCAGGCGCGGTAGGAAGGAAAGCGCAACGATGGCGCAAATTGCGCCGCCGCCGGCGGCGATCAAAAAGATGATGGTCAAACGCGCCGCAGTATCATCGACATAGGAGAAGGTGAGAGGGAGCAGTACGGCCATAAGAATGAGAAGGCCGATCAAGCCGGTCATGCGTTCCAGCACGACACTCGCGGCACCCGCCCCGACAGCGACGCGACGGCGCGACAGCAACCATATGCGCACCGCGTCTCCGCCGACGCCGGCCGGCAGCACCTGGCCGAAGAATTGACCGATGAGGTAAAGGCGAAAAGCCGCGCCGATGCCGAGCGGGATATTCAGCGCGCGCGTATATATCAACCAGCGGCCGGCGGCGATAAAGAACAGCAAGGTGATCAAGGCAAGCGCGAGCACACCCCACGCGATATCGAAAC
Organism: uncultured Rhizobiaceae bacterium; assembly: GCA_964429775.1. Lineage (GTDB taxonomy): Bacteria > Pseudomonadota > Alphaproteobacteria > UBA828 > UBA828 > PTKB01. The sequence continues at coordinate 208,008 of CAYSDJ010000001.1, read as the reverse complement.
TTGCCAAATGCTGATCGATTTTCAGCAAATCTTCCTTGTGCTTGTCCCACAAATACCAGGCCAACGCTCCGGTGACAGCGAGCTTTAGCGTGATCAGAATCAACCGCTTCGCGGGGCCTTTGGATTTTGGGGTTATTTGTGCTGCGGTCATGAATATAACTTGATTGCGCGCCCAGCGGAGTTTACTCGGATCAGGCTGTGCAAGCTAGATAACATGTCGCCGCGATGGCGGCTATGGAGAGGGAAAGGCGGATTGGCAGCTTTATGAGACAATGGTACGTGGTCCATTGCCGTGTCGGTTCGGAGAAACGCGCCGAGACCAATCTGTTGCGCCAGGAATATGAGGTCTGGTTGCCGATGTACCGCAAGACCCGGCGTCATGCGCGCCGCGTCGAAAGCGTGTTGCGGCCGCTTTTTCCGCGCTATCTGTTCGTCCGCGTCGATCTCGACAGTCAGCCGTGGCGGCCCATCCTCTCGACATTCGGCGTCCACAACATCGTTTCCGGCGCCGATGGCCCTGTCGCCATCGGCGACGATATCATTGCCGGGCTTGTTGCCCGAGCCGGCGATGACGGCGTTTTCGACATTATGCAGAGCGCCATGGAGCCGGGCGATCAGGTGCGTATTCAGAGCGGGCCGATGGCCGATCTTGAGGGCGTGTTTCAGGCCGAGCTTGATTCCGACCGGGTGCTGATCCTGTTGAAACTGATGGGCCGCGAGGTGCGTGTGTCCGTCGAAGGCGGCGATGTCGAGCCGATCTGAACCGGTCATGAGGCGAGGAATTTCTGAAACCGGCGCGCCACATCGGCCGGCTTGACCGTTGGGCGGCCGAGCGGGCTCATCGCGCCGGGCGCGGTGCGGAGGTGAATGAGGGCCGGTTTCGCTGCCGCCAGGGCATCGCGCAAGCTCTCTTCAAAGCCGGCCAGTGAATCGCACAGATAGCTTGTCCGGTAGCCGCAGGCCTGGGCGGCGGCGGCAAAGGAGACGCCGGGCGAGACCGTGGCCTGGCCACCGGTCGAATCATGCACGCCATTGTCGAAAATGAGATGCACAAGATTCTCCGGCGCGTAAGCGCCGATGGTGGCGAGCGCGCCCATTTTCATCAGCGCCGCACCGTCGCCGTCGATGACGATCACCGGGCGTGTGCTGTTGAGCGCCACGCCCAATCCCATGGCACCGGCGCAGCCCATCGAGCCGACCTGATAGATTTGTTGGGGACGGTCGTTGAGGGTGAACAATTCGCGCCCGGTTTTTCCCGTGGTGGCGATGATGGCGGCCTCATCGGGGGCGGATGCGAGCACGGCCTCTAGCGCCGCCGCGCGGGCCGGGCGTTCGCCGCCACCGCTGCGGTCCTCGAGTTCGCCCGAGGGTGGCGCCGGCGGCGGCGGTTGATCGAGCGTTTCCGCCGCCACCGAACCCTTCTCCATGATCAGGGCATATGGCAGGCCGGTCTTCGCCATGCTGTTTTCGGCGTTCTCCAGGGTGGCCTCAATCTGGCTTACCTCCGTCGGGAAGGGCGCGTGCGGGACGCGGATGACGTCCAGCATCCCGGCGGTAATCTCGCCCATCAACTCATGCTGCGGCTCGTCCTTGAGTCCGGCCTGGCCGCGCCAGGTGACGATGATCAGGCCCGGGATGCGGAACGGCCAATTGAGCGAGGTCAGCGGATTGATCATATTGCCGAGACCGGAATTCTGGCACATCGCCACGCTTTTGCGTCCGGCCAGCCAGGCGCCGGCGGCGATCGCCACCGCCTCGCCTTCGCTCGCGGCGCCGACATAGTCGAGCTTCGGGTCCGAAATGACCCGGTTAATGAGCGGCGTGAGAAAAGAGCATGGCACGCCGCAATAAAAATCGAATCCGCGTGCGCTCGCCGGCCTTAGAAAATCGTCTGCTGAAATCATGCGCTGTGCCGGATCAGACCAGATTGCGCGCCTTGGCCAGGTCGAAGGCATCGTCCACGTCCAGCCAATGGCCGGTGATATAGAGCGCCTCGATCTGTTCGCCGCGCGCGATCAGGCGGTTGAGCAGGGTCGGCAGGTCGGCCTTGTTGAGCGATCCGTCCGCTGCCATTTCGTCCAGCTCTCGCCGCACGAGCTCGGCGCCGCGCGCGCTAAGTTTTATCAAGCCGATAAATTCGCCGGACGGCTCGCCGATATTATCCGCACTGTCGCCGCCGGAAAGGATGGCGTTCAGTCGCACCGGTTCTTCGTCGAGATAATCGCCGGTGAAGGGTCGGCTGCACTGCACCAGATCGACCGTGCGTTCCGCCGCGCGGCTTTCGCCGCCGCGCCAACGGGCATCGACGACAACGCAAATATCGCTTTCGGCGCTGAGCAGGTTTTCCAGAATATGGCCGCGAAACAGGATATCGCCGTAAGAGAGGATAGCGGGGCCGTCCAATTGCTCGGCCGCGCAGGCCAATGAGGCCGCTTCGCCGCTGTCGGCGAAATCGTCATTGTCGAGGTTGCGCACCTTGGCCAGATCGATTGTTTCCTTCTTGTAGCCGCGCACCACGCTGATGTCGCTGATGCCGCCTTCGCCGAGCGTGGTGATGAGGCGGTGCAGCAGCGGCTGGCCGCGAATATCGAGCATGCATTTGGGCAGGCGTTCGGTCAGCGGCCCGAGCGCCGAGCCGCGCGAGGCGGCGAGTACGATGGCCTTGTGATCGCCGCCCTTGGGCTTCAGGTAGCGCGCTTCGGCGGCGGCTAATTCGCCCTGGCCGACAATATTGAACACTTCCTTGACGCTGGCGACAGCACCCTCGACCGAACCCAGCGATTGTTCTTCCATGATGCGCCGGCTGGTGTCGCGCATGGCGCTCAAGGACGCGCGTAAATTATGGTTGGCCCAGATCACCAGCGAAATATCGGCCTGGCGGAAAGCATCGGTCGGGGTGCTGTAATACATGGTGGGTACGATCACCAGCGGCGCCCGCCCGGCCCATTCCTTGCTGAAGGCGAGGATTTCGTCGGCGTCGGCTTTTTTCGAGTGGATCAGGATGCCGTCGGCGCCGGCGGCGTGATAGGCCTCGGCGCGGCGCAGTGCCTCGTCCATGCCCCATCCCGATATCAGCGCCTCGACACGGGCGATGAGCTGAAAATCGGCGTCGTCCTGGCTGTCCTTGCCGGCTTTGATACGGCCGGAAAATTCCTCCATATCGGCGAGCGGTTGACCTTCGCCGATGAAGGAGTTGGTTTTGGGAAAGAGCTTGTCCTCGATGCACACGCCGGCAATACCGCGCTGGCACAGTTTTTTCACCAGGCGGCGGACATTGTTGAAATTGCCATATCCCGTGTCGCCATCAACCAAAATCGGGATGGCGGTGGCATCGGCCATGAATTCGAGCTGTTCGAGCACCTGGGTCCAGGAGGCTTCGTTATTGTCGCGCACGCCGAGTGCCGCCGACATGGAGAGGCCTGAGGCCCAAATGCCTTCGAATCCGGCTTCCTCGACCACTTTCGCCGAGAGGCCGTTATGCGCCTCCATGATGAAGGCGAGCTCCGCTTTTTCGAGCGCATGCTTCAGCATTTGCGCTTTCGAGCGCGGCGCTTCCGCCGCGGGCGCTTCTCCGCCTGGCACGCCGTCCAATTTCGTCGCCATCAATTGCTCAATTCTATAAGTCTGACCCGATTCGGAATCGTAACACGCCGAATCTGGCGAGAAAATGCCCGAAGCATGCGGTGGCGCCGATTATGTTGTGATTTTCCCACGGCGTTCAATATTTGAACAAACTTCTTGATTCGCTGTTCAATCCATGAACGATAGGCTCACTACCGGCGTTCACAGTTTGAACGCCGGTGAAAAAGAAGCTTCCGCCGGGCCTAAGTGAGGGCCGGAATTTGGCACCCTGAAGCGCTTCCGACCGGGCTGTTATGGCTGCACCCGGAACGGCGGTAGCGTCTGGAAATTCCAATTATATCAATATGTTAATGAATCATAAGCGCACGCACAGAAGAGTCGTGCATGATCGCTCACCTAGGTTCCTGAAATGAGCCGTAAGGCGCGCGAAGACGAGATCATGCGCGATATTCTGGTTCGCGTCGGCGAATCGGAGCATGTCAATCAGCGCACTTTGGCCAAGGAACTGGGCATTGCGCTTGGCATGACCAACACTTATGTGCGCCGCTGCGTGCGCAAGGGTTTGATCAAAATCAGCGAAATTCCGCCCAATCGCTACGCCTATTACCTCACGCCGCAGGGTTTCACCGAAAAGACGCGCCTGACGGCCGAATATCTCTCCGATTCGCTCACATTCTTCCGCCGTTCGCGCAACCAATATGGCGAGATTTACGAGCATTGCGTTGCCAATGGCTGGCGGCACTTGGCCCTGGCCGGCGCCGGCGAGCTGGCCGAGATCGCCATCCTGTCGGCGCGCGAACATGATATCGTGCTGCAAGGCGTAATCGCCGGCGCCGAGAATGGCGAGCACATCCTAGATTTGCCGGTGGTGGCTGAGTTCGGCGCGCTCGAGCGCCCCGACGCCGTCATCGTTACCGATTTCAATGAACCGCAGGCGGTCTATGACGGGCTCATCGAAATCCTGCCGCCGGCGCGCGTCTTGACGCCGCATTTGCTGCATGTCGAGCGCTCGCCGGAGAGCGGCACATGACGGCCCGGCCCTTGACGATTTTGGTCAGCGGCGGGGCCGGCTTTATCGGCTCGGCCCTGGTGCGCCAATTGGTGCGCGGGACGGATCATCTGGTGGTCAATATCGACAAGCTGACCTATGCCGGAAATCTCGAATCGCTTGGCGACGCCATCTCGGCGCCTAACTACCGCTTCGAACAGGCCGATATTTGCGACGCACCGGCGATGGCGCGCCTGTTCGAGAGCCACCGCCCCGATGCGGTCATGCATCTCGCCGCCGAATCGCATGTCGATCGCTCGATCGACGGCCCGGCGGAATTTATCGCGACCAATATTCTTGGCAGCTACACATTGCTCGAATGCGCCCGCGCCTATTGCGGCGAACATGTTGGCGACGCAATGCGACCGCTCGGCCAAGGCGGCTTCCGCTTTCTCCAGGTCTCGACCGATGAGGTATATGGCGCGCTCACGCCGGACGCGCCGCCTTTCGCCGCCGATCACCCTTACCGCCCCAATTCGCCCTACGCCGCGAGCAAGGCGGCGGCGGATCATCTCGCCCGCGCCTGGCAGCGCACCTTTGAATTGCCGGTGCTGACGACTAATTGCAGCAATAATTACGGCCCCTGCCAGTTTCCCGAGAAGCTGATTCCGCTGTGTATATTAAACGCGCTTGAAGGCAAACCGCTGCCGGTTTATGGCGACGGCCAGCAGGTGCGCGACTGGCTCTATGTCGATGATCATGCGACAGCACTTTGGCGGGTGCTGCAAGACGGTACGCCGGGCCGGGTTTACTGCATCGGCGGCGAGGCCGAGCACGCCAATATCGCCGTGGTCGAACGCATTTGCAATCTGTTGGACCGCATGGCGCCGGGCAAGGGCGCAGGATCCTACCGCGATCTCATCACCTTCGTTGCAGACCGGCCCGGACATGACCGGCGCTATGCCATCGATATCGCAAGCATTGCCGGGGAGCTGAACTGGCGGCCGGCCGAGAGTTTTGAGACCGGCCTGGAAAAAACCGTGCGGTGGTATCTTGAGAATAGCGCATGGTGCGGACGCGTGCGCGACGGCAGCTATCGCGGCGAACGGCTCGGCTTGATCGGCGACGTGGGGGGCAGCGGATGATCAGAAAAGGCATCATTTTGGCCGGCGGCAGCGGCACCCGCCTGGCGCCGACCACGCGCAGTGTCAGCAAACAATTGCTGCCGGTATATGACAAACCGATGATCTATTACCCGCTCAGCACCTTGATGCTGGCCGACATCGCCGACATTCTGATCATCACCCGGCCCGAGGAGCGGCAATTGTTCGAGTCCTTGCTCGGCGACGGCTCCCAATGGGGAATCTCGCTGCGCTACGCGACCCAGGCCGCGCCGCGCGGCATCGCCGAGGCCTTCATTATCGGCGAGGATTTCATCGCCGGCGAATCGGTCGCCCTCATCCTCGGCGACAATATTTATTATGGCGAAGGTTTTGGCCGTATGCTGCGTCAGGCGGCGCGCATGGAATATGCCACCGCCAATCTCTTTGCCTATTACGTCAAGCAGCCGGAAGCCTATGGCGTTGTTGAATTTGACGAATCGGGCGCCGTGGTCAGCATCGAGGAAAAACCCGAGGCGCCGCGCTCATCCTATGCCGTGACCGGGCTCTATTATTACGACAGCCGGGTGTGCGACATGGTGCGCAGCATCGAACCCTCGGCGCGTGGTGAATTGGAAATCACCAGCATCAATCAGGCCTATCTCGAAGAAGGCGGATTGCGTGTCAATGTGCTCGGCCGGGGCGTCGCCTGGCTCGACATGGGCACCCATGAATCACTGCTCGAAGCCGGTAATTTCGTTGCCACGGTTGAAAACCGGCAGGGCCTCAAGATTGCCTGTCCGGAGGAAATTGCCTTCCGCCGCGGTTTGATCGATGCCGCGCGGCTTGCCGAGTTGGCGGCGGAAATGTCGGGCAGCGATTATGGCCGCTATCTCGCTTCTCTCGGCGACGGCGCAAGCGCCTATCTCAGCGACGACGTGCAGGCATCGCCGCGCGACGTTGCCGGCAAGGGGCCGGAATGAAGGCCAAGAATTTAACGCGCGAAATCCGTGTCGCGGCGTTGCCGGCCGCTCGCGATGCGCTCGCGCCACCAGTCGACGCAATGGCCGAGACCGGCATGAAGGTCGGTCTCGGGGCGCCAGCCGGAGAGCGCGCCGAGGCGCGTCGCATCGGCGACCAGGGCGCGCACCTCGGAATTTTCCGGGCGCAGGCGGGCGCTCTCGGCAACGATCGCTTTGTTGTTGCCGGTCAACTCATTGAGCAAGTTGATGACCGCGCCGATCTCGGTTTCGACGCCGGTGCCGGCATTGTAGACGGTGCCGAACTCCGCATCCTCAGCCGCACCAAGCGCCATGAAGGCACGCACCGTATCGCCGACAAAGGTGAAATCACGCGTCGTGCTGAGATCGCCGAGGCGGATCTCGGCGCAGGCCGGGTCGAGCATCTGGCGGATCGCAGTCGGGATGATCGCGCGCTCGCTTTGGCGCGGCCCGAAGGTGTTGAACGGCCGCAGCGTGACGGCGGGTGTGTCGTGCGAGCGGGCGAAAGCCTCGACCATCTGGTCGGCGCCGATCTTGCTCGCGGCATAGGGCGATTGCCCGTGCAGGGGATGGTCCTCGCTGATCGGCCGTTGAAGCGCAGAGCCGTAAACCTCGCTCGTCGAAGTGTGGATGAAGCGACCGGCGGTGCCGGCGCGCGCCGCCTCGAGCATATTGAGCGTGCCGTGAACATTGACATCGACGCAGGAAGCAGCAGCGACGTAGGAATAGGGAATGGCGATCAGGGCAGCGAGGTGAAAGATGATATCGCTGCCTTCGGCGAAGCTGCGCATCTGCGCGCCGTCGCGCACATCGCCGAGTTCGATATGCATTTCGGCGCGCACATCTTCGCCGACCTCGTCGAGCCAGCCGCAAGTGCCGAAGGAGTTGTAAAGCGCCAGCGCCGTCACCTTGGCGCCGCTCCGCACCAGCGCCTCCGCCAGATGCGAGCCGATGAACCCATCGGCGCCGGTGAGAAACACGCGCTTGCCGTCAAGGCCGTTATTGGTCCCGATCATGGCCGCGCTCATATCACACCTGCTTCCAATCCGTCCACTGGGCTCGTGTCGGGATGAGCTGGGCGGAGATCAATGCAGCCAACAAAAGGCCGCGTGAAGTGGGCGACGGGCCGCTGCACCGCGCGTTGGGTGGTCTGTTCGGCGCGCCAATTCCCGACCACCTCCGCTTGCGCTGGCCATGGTTCCATCGCCGCGCGCTCAAACGGCACATCGGCAGCTGCCAGGATTTGACCTTGGAGCGGCTGAAATCGGTGACCAATCCGAGCTATTATGACGGCTCGTTCAGATTGCGCCGCTTGATCTCGACGATAATCGCCTTGCCGTTGATTGGCTTAATTGCCGGCGCACTACGGCGCCATTTCGCTTTGCTCGAAACCCTTTCTATTCGCTCCGGGCACACGGCATGAGCCATTCATCAGCCGAAAACACCGAAATTCGCGCCGTGCTCGATTTCTGGCTTTTGCAGGTCGGCCCCGATAAATGGTTCGTGCGCGATGATGACTTGGACGATGAGATTCGCGGCAGATTTTCGGCTTTGCACGAAAGGGCGGTGGCCGGTGCGCTCTCTGAGTGGCGCGAGACGCCGGGCGGTTGTCTCGCTGAGATCATCCTGCTCGATCAATTCTCGCGCAATCTCTTTCGCGATGATGCGCGCGCCTTTGCTGCGGACAACCAGGCGCGCGAGGTTATGGATCACGCGCTGGCGCGCGGCTTCGATAGCGGCATGAATGCGGACGAGCGGCGCTTCCTCTATATGCCCCTGCAGCACAGCGAAAACCTTGCGGACCAAGCGCGCTCGGTCGAACTGTTCCGCACGCTCGAAGATGACAAGACCTTCGAATACACCCTGCGCCATCAGGAAATCATCGTCCGCTTCGGCCGCTTTCCGCATCGCAACGCGGTACTCGGCCGCGACAGCACGGCCGAGGAAATTGCCTTCCTGAGCGAGCCCAACTCGTCGTTCTAATTTGATGTCTACCGCACTCCCTCAAAAGCGTTTCGAAAGCCGGTCATGATACGGGTTAGCGACCTGGATTATCTCGTCTGCGCGCCGGAGACAACGATTCGCGAGGCGTTGAGCCGGCTTAATAATGACCGCTCGCATGTCTTTCAGATCGTTATCGACACCGACCGCCGGGTGGTCGGTACCGTGACCGATGGTGACGTGCGCCGCGCCATGCTGAAGGAAGTCACGCTCGAAGACAGTGTGAAAAATTGCATGAACGGGGCGCCTATCGTCGGCCAGTCCGGAGATACCGCCGCCAACCGCGATAAGCTGCGGGGTGCCGAATTCCTGCCCATCGTTGATGCTGAAGGGCGTATTCAACAGGTACTTATTCAGGCTCGTGCGCCCTTGGCGAGCCGTGCCCTGGTGATGGCCGGCGGTTTCGGCAAGCGCCTCGGCGCCCAGACCCGTGATGTTCCGAAACCCCTTTTGCCTGTCGGCGAACGGCCCATTCTCGATCGCCTGTTGGCTCAACTCGAGGATGGTGGCGTCGAGGCCATCACCATCGCTGTGCATTATCGCGCCGAGCAGGTGGAGGCGTTCGTCGCGGCGCGCGCCAACCGGGCTGACATTAATTTCATCCATGAGCCGGAGCCGCTTGGCACGGTCGGCGCACTGACATTGATGCCCGGCGCGGCGGATGAAACGACAATTGTCGTCAATGGCGATGTGGTGTCGCGCGTGGATTTCGCCCATCTGCGCAATTTTCATGCCGAGCATGACCATGACGGTACCGTCGCGGTATCACGCTATAACGTCCACATACCTTTTGGTGTGTTGCGCCTCGGCGAAGACGGCTTATTTTCCGGCATCGAGGAAAAGCCGACAAATTCCTATTTTGTCGCCGCCGGCATTTACATGCTGTCGCCAGAATTTGTTGCCTTGACACCGCGTGGCCGCGCGGTCGACATGCCGGAACTTCTCGAGGCCGGACGCCGCGAAGGCCTCCGGGTCGGTCTCTTTCCCCTGCATGAATATTGGCGCGATGTTGGTCAGCCCGATGATCTGGTCCGGGCCAATGCGGAGAACGGCGCTTGAGCGCTATCGCCCCTATTCCTCTTGCCGTACCCGATTTACGCGGCAATGAAGCGGCCTATCTGGCGCGCTGTGTGGCCGACAATTGGGTCTCCTCGGCGGGGCCGTTTGTGAGCGACATGGAACGCCGCGTGGCTGAAATTACCGGCACCGCCCATGGCGTCGCGACAGTCAATGGCACGGCGGGCCTGCATCTGGCGCTGCTCGCCGCCGGCGTCGGCCCGGGCGACCGGGTGTTGCTGCCGGATTGGACCTTTGCCGCCAGTGCCAACGCCGTTTTCCATGCCGGCGCGGAGCCATACTTCGCCGATATCACAGACGACAGCTGGACCCTCGATACGACGGCGGTGCGCCAATTATTGCAGCAGCCGGAGCACCGCATTCGCGCTGTCATCGCGGTCCATGCACTCGGCCATCCGGCAGAAATGACGCCACTTGTCGCCATCTGTCACGAGGCCGGCGTTGCACTGATTGAAGATGCGGCAGGCGCGCTTGGCGCTTGTTATCAAGGGCGCCCGGTGGGCGGGTTTGGCGATTTCGCCGTGTTTAGCTTTAACGGCAACAAGACGGTTACCGCCGGCGGTGGCGGCATGATCGTTACCGATGATGGCACGGCGGCGGCGCGTATGCGCCGGCTTAGCGCGCAGGCGCGTGAGACCTCGGCCTACCGCCATGATGAAGTGGCGTTCAATTATCGCATGACAAATCTCAATGCCGCCGTCGGCTTGGCCCAACTCGAACGGCTTGGTGATATGCTCGCCGCCAAGCGCAGCTTGGCCATGGCCTATGACCAGGCGCTGGCCGGGCGCGGCGACCTCATGCCCATGCCGCGCTGCGACTGGGCGCTCAGTAGCTATTGGCTCTATGCCGTTCTGTGTCCCTCCGCCGATGCCGCCGACAGTCTGGTTGCCCATCTTGCCGCGCAGGCGATCGATTCGTCGATTTTTTGGCTGTCACTCTCTGGCCAAACACCTTATGCCGATTGCCCGCGGCAATTAAGCGGCGTCTCGCGCGCTATCTCGGGCCGTGTTGTCGTCTTGCCGTCGTCAAGCTCGTTGTCATCCGAAGATCAGGCCCGGGTTATTGCGGCGCTTGGTGCGTGGCGAAATGAGTGACAGCGACATTCTGTTGGTCGGTGCCGGCGGCCATGCCAAAGCGATTGTCGAGGCGCTGGAAAGCCATGCGCTGATGGCTTATGTCGACAGCGCGGCAGCACCGTGGCTGGCTGCCCAGCGCATTGACGATGATGAGACAGCGCTGCAATCGGCCGAGCCAGCAAGTTTCGTCTTGGGTGTGGGAGGCGTCACGTCCGACGCGCTTAAGTGCCGCTTTTCGCTGTTCGAGCGCTATCTCGCCTCGGGCCGCACGGCGCCGCCGGTGCGCCATCCCGCGGCCCATGTCAGCCCGTCGGCGCAAATCGAGGAAGGCGCGATTATTCTTGCCGGCGCGGTTGTCCAGCCCGGCGCTGTGATCGGGCGTGCCGCCATCGTCAATAGCGGCGCCATTGTCGAGCATGATTCACATCTCGGCGCCGGCAGCCACCTGGCGCCGCGCGCGGTGCTTCTCGGCGGCGTTACGGTCGGCCGCTGCGCCATGATCGGCGCCGGTGCGATCGTGTTGCCGCAAGTCGAGGTTGGCGACGGCGAATTGCTGGCGGCGAACAGTCTCTCTCAGGCGAGCGGCGGGACGGCATGAGGGCCGTGCAAATTATCGCCGAGGCGGGCGTCAATCATAATGGTGAATTTGGCCGCGCCATGGCGTTGGTCGACGCGGCAGCCGAAGCGGGTGCCGATATCGTCAAATTCCAGGCCTTCCGCAGCCGTGACCTGGTCGCCGATGACGCGCCGACCGCCGCTTATCAAAAACAAAATACCGGCCTTGGCGAGCAACGCGCGATGCTCGAGCGCCTTGAGTTATCGTTCGATCAATTGGCCGGGCTCGCCGAGCATTGCCATGCGCGCGATATCGAATTTCTCTGCACGGCGTTCGACCCGGCGATGATCGATGCGCTGGTGGAAATGGGCATGCGGCGCATCAAGGTGGCGTCGGGGGAGCTCAACAATTTGCCGGCCCTGGCGCATGTCGCGGCGAGCGGCCTACCGGTGCTGTTGTCGACCGGCATGGCGACGCTCGAAGAAGTACGCCTTGCCGTTGAGACACTGCGCCAAAACGGCGCCGGCGACATCACATTGCTGCATTGCACCTCGCTTTATCCGGCGCCGATGGAAAGCGTCAATCTCCGCGCCATGCAAACTTTGCGCGATAGTTTCGATGTTGCGGTCGGCTATTCCGATCACACCCTCGGCGATCACGTGGCGGTCGCTGCCGTGGCGCTCGGCGCCTCGGTGATCGAGAAGCATCTGACAATGGACCGCAGCCTTCCCGGCCCCGACCATGCGGCGTCCTTGGAGCCGGCGGAATTTGCCGCCATGAGCGCGCGGCTGCGCGCCACGGCGCTGGCGCTTGGCGATGGCGTGAAGGCGCCGAGCGCGGCGGAACTGGAAGTTGCCGCCGTGGCGCGCAAGAGTTGGCACGCGGTGGCGGATCTGGAGGCGGGCGCCGTGTTGGCAGCCGGCGATGTATGCCTCAAGCGCCCGGCGACGGGGCTTTCCGCTGCGCAATCGCCGATCGGCCAACGCCTCAAGGTCGCGCGTGCGGCGGACGAGCCGATCCGCGAGGCCGATATCATGGCGGCGGAGCGCTCGGCGTGAATATTGTTCTCTCCGTTTCCAGCAGCCGCGCCGATGTTGGCATCCTGGCGCCGGTGTGGCATGAGCTCGCCGCCGAACCGGGTGTGGAACTGCACATATTCTTAACCGGCGCACATGTGAGCGACGCGGCGTCTGCTGCGGGTGCCGTACCGGAGGGGGTCGAGGTGCATCGTGGCGGCGCCGATCTTGCCGGACAGGCGGCGCCCGAGGCGGCGGCGGCGGTGCCGGAGATCGCCGCGGCGATGGTACGGCTGATCGACCGGATCGCCCCGGATACTGTGTTGGTGATCGGTGACCGGCTCGACATGCTGCCCGCCGCAATGGCCACGCTGACCTACAATCTTCCGCTCATTCATCTGCATGGCGGCGAAAGCTCGGAGGGCGCGGTCGATGAACGCATCCGCCATGCCATCAGCAAGCTCGCCCATCTCCACTGCGCCGCCAGCGTCGACGCCGCCATGCGCCTCAACCGGATGGGCGAGGAACCATGGCGTATACATGTCACCGGCGCGCCGGGGCTGGATAGCCTGCGGGCGGCGCCGCAATTGAGCGCTGACGAAATGGCCGCCGAGCTTGGCCTGACTGCCGCCAGTAAATTCATTCTGGCGACGGTTCATCCCGAGACCAATGCGAGCCATCCTTTCGGCCCGCTCGATGCGGTTCTCGCCGCGCTTGACGGTGCACCGCGTGCTACCGTGATCACCGCGCCGAACGCCGATCCGGGCGGCGCTGAGATGCGCGCCCGAATAGAAGAATTTGCCGCGGCGCGCCCGTGGGTGCTGTTCCGCGATACCCTTGGCGCTCGCCTTTATGCCAACGCCATGCGCCATGCCGCCGTCATGCTCGGCAATTCCTCGAGCGGCATTGTTGAGGCGGGGTTGTTTGACCTGCCGGTAATAGATGTCGGTGGCCGTCAGCGGGGGCGCGCTTGCGGCGATAATGTGCGCCACTGTGCCGCCGATGCGGATGCGGTACGGGGCCTGCTGGCGCAACTCGATGAAGCGCCATCGGGGCCGCGCTCGGCCAAGGTCTCCCACTATGGTGACGGTTGCGCTGCGCCCCGTATTGCAAGAGTGATTCAAAATATGCCGGCGCGCGATAAACTTCTGATCAAAAGATATTCCGATGAGGGCGCAGAGTTTACAGCTCCCTGGGCGAAACATGCAGCAGCCTGAGCACTTGAAAACCATCATCGTCGGGTTGGGCCGTGCCGGCTCACGCTTTGATGAAGAACCGGGGCGTGGCGTCGTTTGGTCCCACGCCGGAGCTTATCTCGGACGCGAAGATGTGTTTGAAATTGTCGGTGCGTGTGATCCGGAAAGCGATGCCCGCGCCGCCTTTGCCCAGCGATGCCCGTCCGTCCCGCTGTTTGAAACCCTGGATGACCTCATTCAAAACACGCATCCTGACATTGCCAGCATTTGTACGCCGGCGGAGTCACACGCCACGGTTCTGCAGCGCATTTTAAGTATGCCCACATTGCAAACCATATGGTGCGAAAAGCCGATGGCGGCCTCGTTGGCCGAGGGGCAAGGCATGGTTGATGCCTGCGTGGCGCGGGATGTTCGCCTGGTGGTCTCGCACGGACGCCGCTGGCTTCCGCTGTGGCAGCATTTTTCGCAAATGCTTGCTGAAGGTGCCGTGGGTGAGCTGGTCAGCCTGCGCATCGCCATGCCCAACCGTCTGTGGTCCGTCACCAGCCACGCCGTCGATTTGGCGCTTATGCTCGCCGGGCCCGTGAGCAATGTGCAAAGCTTCGACCTGCCCGGACTTGAGCAGGATGACGAGCCGGCCAAGGCGGCTTTCCTGCGCTTCCGGAACGGCGCCTACGGAATCATACAAATTACCGGAATGAAAAATGCGTTGCTCGTCGAGGCCGAGGCGATCGGTGCGGCGGGGCGCTTGGTGGCGAATGAATCCGCCGGCACAATCCGCCACGAGCGCTTTGTGGAGAGCGAAAATTTTGCCGGCTATCAGGAGCTTGCGCTTGAAGGCGTGACGCATCATGGCGCGCTTTCCGACAGCTCCCATTTCGCCGCAATTTGCGATGAGATCGCTGCGCTGCCGCGCCAGGCGGATACAAAAATAACCTGTAGCGGCGTCGATGCGCTCGCCACCCAGCGCGTGCTCGAAGAGATGGCGCAGGGCGGGATAGCGGCCGCCGGCGCAAGGCAATCGGCATGAGCAACAACCCGCTGCCGGCCATTCTCGGCGGTACGCCGGAGCGCACCCGTCCCTTTGTGGTCGAGCCGATGATTGATGAAAATGAGGAGCGTCTTGTCCTGGCGGCGATCCGCGAAAAGAATTTTTCGCGCTACATCGGCTCCCATTCGCCCGATCTCGAAACCGCCTTGCGCCTGTCCAGTGCCGAAGCGGCAGAGATCGAGGCCGACTGGCATTTTCTTGGCGGTCCCAATGTGCGCACCTTCGCGGCTGAATTTGCCGCCTATTTTGACGTCCCGTTTGCTGTGCCGGTGAGCTCGGCCACCACCGGACTTTCGGTCGCTCTCGGTGCCGCCGGCATTCAGCCCGGCGATGAAGTGATTTTGCCCGCCATTTCGTTTAGCGCGACAGCAAGCGCAATTCTTCTGTTCAACGCCATTCCGGTATTTGCCGATGTCGATCCGTTGAGCTTTTGTCTCGACCCGGCGGCGGTGGAAGCAGCCATTACGCCCGCCACCAAAGCCATCCTTCCGGTTCACCTGCTTGGCAATGTGGCCAATATGGATGCGCTTCTGGATATCGCCAAACGGCACGGCTTGATAGTGATCGAGGATGCGGCGCAGGCACCGGGCGCGCACTGGCGGGATGCCAAGGCGGGCACTCTGGGTGATGCCGGTGTGTTCAGCTTTCAGCAATCGAAGAATATCATGACCGGCGAAGGCGGCATGATCGTCACCCACGACAGCGAGATCGCGCGCCGCGCACGTCTCATTCTCAATCATGGCGAGGTGGCTTTTGACGATGCGGCGAGTGCGCAGGATATAGCCAACATTATCGGCCTCAATGCGCGCCTGCCGGAGCTTTCGGCGGCGCTCGGCCGGGCGCAGTTGGCCAAGCTCGATTTGGTCAATGAGTGGCGCACCCAAAATGCCGATATCCTGCGCCAGGAGCTGGCCAATCTGCCCGGCCTCACCGCTGCCCCAAGCCAGCGCGCCGAGGGCGGCCTGGCGCGCGAGGTGCCGCATGTCTTTGCCGCACTGTTTGATGATGCCGCCATGGGCATATCGCGCGACCGCTTTGTTGCGGCGCTGCGCGCCGAGGGCGTGCCGGTCGGCACCGGCTATCCGCGCACGCTTTATGAAAATCCGATCTTCATGAAACAAATCGCCTATGGCGATGAAGGCTGCCCGTGGACCTCGGATTTCTATCGCGGCGGCGCGGCCTATGCGCCCGGCATGTGCCCGGTTGCCGAGGCGCTGCTCTATGAGCGCTTTATCTGGTTTTATCATATTGCCCATGCGTCGACGGCCGAGGATATGCGCGATATCGGCCGGGCCGTGCGCAAGACGGTGGCCGCCCGTGACGCGCTTGCCGCCGCGCCCGAAGCTGTTTTTAACGAACATTCCGGCCACAGCCAGGGCCGCGTTGGCGTCGCGCAACCAAGCGCGCGCGAGGGGCGCGGCAGATAATGCGCAGTCTTGGAATATTGCTGGCGCGTGGCGGATCGACCCGAATTCCGGGCAAGAATGTGAAATCTCTATTGGGCCACCCGTTGATCGCTTATGGCGGCCGCGCCGCCCTGGCAAGCGGATTAAGCCGCGTCATTCTCTCCACCGATGACGATGAGATTGCCACCGCCGCTCGGCAATATGGTGTCGATGTGCCGTTTCGACGGCCGGCTGAACTTGCCGAGGATGTGCCGACCGAGCATGTCACGCGCCACGCGCTCGATTGGGCCGAGGCCGACGAAGGTCAGGCGTATGACATTGTCGTGACGCTACAGCCGACCACGCCGTTCATCCTGCCCGAACATATCGATGCTTGCGTTGAGAGCGTCGCGGCCAGCGACGCGGCATGTTGTTTTACCGCCCAGCGCGCCAGCCAGCCGCCGCAATGGATGTTCACCCTCGACGATGGCGGTGCTGCGACGCCCTTGATGGACGGTGCGGTTGAAGGCGAGCGCGGCGTGTTCCAATCGCTGCCCACCTGCTATCTGCCGAACGGTGGCGCCTATGCGACGCGGGTTTCCGCCTTCCGCGCCCAGGGCCGGATCATTTCCGATCCGGCGCGCCTGGTCATCATGGATGCGGCTCGCTCGGTCGATCTGGATGAGCCGGAAGATTGGCTTATCGCCGAAGCAATGGGCGCACAGCACGGCTTTTCATTATTGCCCCAAGAAGGGCACGAGATTAATCCCAGGAAAATGAGAAAAAATTGAAGGAATCGAGCTCATGGCAACAAACGAGGGCGGCGGGATGACCGGGAACCAACGGCCGTCGCACGCGGAAGCGCCAACCGCCGATAAGGATCGGGCACAAGGCGATCCGCCATTCAGAAATATTTCCTACTGTGTTCGCTGCTGCATGCCCGAGACCAATGAAGGTAATGCGTTCGATGATTTCGGCATTTGCATGGCTTGCCGCTCGTCGGAACAGAAAATGCGCATCAACTGGCACGACCGCCAGCAGGCGCTGGCCGAGCTGCTTCACAAAGCCAAGGCGGAATCAGGCAATAATTATGATTGTGTGGTGCCGATCAGCGGCGGCAAGGACAGCGCCTTTCAGCTTCATATTCTGGTCAAGATATTTGGCATGACGCCGCTCGCCGTAACCTTCAGCCACAATTGGTTCACCGAAGCCGGGCGTTACAATCTCGAGAATATTCTTGAGCGGCTCAATGTCGATCACATGATGTACACACCCAAGCGCGGTCTGGTCGACAAGCTGGCGCGCAAATCATTGCCGATGATCGGCGATGCCTGTTGGCATTGTCATGCCGGGGTGTGGTCCTACCCATTTCATGTGGCGGCAAAGTTTGGCATTTCGCTCATTATATATGGCGAATCACCAGCCGAATTTTCCGGCCGCACCACCTATTGGGATCAGGAGCTTCCGGACAAAAAGGATTTCGTCAAAGTCGGCCTCAAGGAATCGATGAAGGTGGGGGCCGAAGAGATGGTCGGCGGCGATGTGTCACGCAAGGATTTAAACCTGTTCTTCCCACCCTCGCCGGAGGAATTGGACGCGGCCGGCGTATACGGCGCCTTTCTCGGGGATTACATATTCTGGGATCATGAGCGCCAGACAGAATTTCTGATTGATGAATATGACTGGCGCGAGACCCCAATGGAAGGATCGTACAAATGGTACAAGAGCGTCGAGTGCCGCATGGCCGGCGTGCACGACTACGCTAAATACGTCAAACGCGGCTTCGGCCGTGGTACGGACTTTGCCAGCCAGGATGTGCGCGCCGGCTTGTTGACGCGCGAGGAAGCTTTCGATCTGGCCGCTGAAGTTGATGCCGAGCGGCCGGAAACACTCGACTATTACCTCAAAATAACCGGCTATAGCGAAGAGGAGTTCTATAAAATTCTCAAAGAAAAAAGAGCCGGCAAGGCTGTGGGTTTGCCATGACGCGCTCAGCTCAACAGGCGTCCGGGCAAAAACAGCCGCTCTCCGGCGGTGCGTTGGTAGAGTGCAATACGCTGGCCGAAATGACGGCAAGTGAATTCCTGCGCCAACAAAAAAACGGGCAAATTTCAGTGTTTGAATATGTCGATGCGTGCGCCCAACGCATTGAGCAGTCGGATGGATCGGTGCGCGCCTGGCACAAATTCGATGGCGAAATGGTGCGCACGCGGGCGCGCGCGCTTGACGATGCGCTGGCCGGAGGGGCATCGAGGCGGGCACTTGCCGGTGCACCGGTCGCGGTCAAGGATATCTTCAATACCTATGATTATCCGACCGGCATGGGCAGCCCGATCATGGACAATTACACGCCGGGCAATGACGCGCGCCTTGTGAGCGACGTGCGTCTGGCGCAAGGCATCATTATGGGCAAGGCGGTGACGGCGGAGTTCGCCGTGCATCATCCGGGGCCGACGCGCAATCCGCATGACCTTGAGCGCTCTCCCGGCACCTCGTCGAGCGGCTCGGCGGCGGCCGTGGCGGCGCGCATGGCGCCCTTGGCTTTGTCGAGCCAGACCGGTGGGTCGACCATCCGCCCGGCCAGCTATTGCGGCGTATACGGCTTCAAGCCGTCCTTTGGCCTGTTGCCGCGCACCGGCGTGCTGAAGACCACCGACACGCTTGACAGCCTGGGATTCATGGCCCGGTCGGTTGAGGATTTGGGCCTGATATTTGAAGTATGCTGTGTGCAGGGGCACAATTATCCGGTTAGCGCGGCGGCGCTTGATGACGTTGACCGCCAGACAGTAGCGGGCCGGCCATGGCGCGTCGGCGTGGTGCGTGGGCCGAAGACAAAGGACGAGGCGGCCGCGCCGCGCGCCGATCTCGACGCGCTCATCGGCAAACTGGAACAGGCGGGTTGCGAGGCCTTTGAATATAGCTTGGCGCCAGAATTTGATGCCGCGCATGACGCGCATGAGCGCATATACCGTTCCGCCCTGGCCTATTATTTTAATCTCGAATGGCAGGCCGACAGCCACCGTTTCAGCCCGGTTCTGCAGCGTATGATCGAAAGCGGCAACGCCATATCGGCGCAGCAATATCGCCGGGATATCGCTACCCAGCGCGATCTGGCGCGCTTGATCGAGCGGGATAGCGAGCGCTTTGACATCCTCATCGGCCTGGCAACCGCCGATGAGGCGCCGCTCGGTCTGAAGGGCCAGGACCAGCCCGACCATTGCCTGATTTGGACGATGTGCGGCCTGCCGACAATGTCCCTGCCGATGTTGACGGGAAGCAGTGGCCTGCCGGTCGGCGTGCAGATCGTGGCGCGTCGTTATAATGACCTCTTATTGCTCAGCTTCGCCGAGCTTCTGAGCGGTTTGGCGGCGGCATGAGTATGCAATCGCATCCTGTGCTTGTTGGGCGCACCGTTCGCCTGGAGCAGTTTGGCGCCCGGGATATTAGTGCCGCCTACTTGGCCTGGTTAAGCGATCCCGAGGTCAACCGTTATTCACGCCGCGCCGCCGAGGGGCCGGTTTCGCGAGCGGATGCGGAGAATTACCTGGCAGGTCTGGCGCCAGATGAGGTTGTGCTCGCTATTCGCCATGCAGCGCACGGCCATGTCGGCAACATAAAGTATGGCCCAATAGACCCGGCGAACAAATCAGCCGACATCAGTATTCTGATCGGCGAACGGAAGTGCTGGGGACAGGGTATCGGCAGCGAGGCGATATATCTGGTCAGCCGGTATTTGTTTGGCGAGAGGGGCCTGGTCAGGGTAGAAGCCGGCACATGCAACCCGGCATTCATACGCACAGTCGAAAAACTAGGTTGGAGGACAGAGGATGTTACGCGGGCACATGTACGCATTGGCGGGAAAATGATGGATTACACCCGTCTCGCGCAGGGTCGCGATGCGTTTCGCCAGCATGTGGCCCAATTGCTGCCGCCGGCCGCCGATCAACCTATTTGCCGGGAAGCCGGATCGTGAGCGCTGTAACCGAACGCATAGGTCTTGTCGCCAGCGCGCCATTGCGTTTTTTGATGGTGGATATTGCTCGGGCGCTTCAAGAACGTTTTGGCAGCACGATTCATCTTTACTGCACAAACAAACAAATTCAACGCCACTATGAATCCCAGAACACCGATGGCGTATTCACAAGCATCACCGGTGGTATGGGACTCGTCAATCTCACCAGCGGGCCGGATGGCGACTTTGGCGCGTTGTTTGCAAAGGCGCGGGTGTATGAACAACGAATCGGGCGAACTTACAACTCGCTCGCCGTCGGAAACCGGCATCTCGGCCGCGGCTATGCCCTTGCCGGCAGTGGACACCCACGTTCGCGTATGGCAACGGAGTCTGATTATCCAGCGCTGGTTCATAGTTACAATGAGCATTTCGATCGCTGGCAACGGGAAATCGATGATAAACGTTTGACCCTAATTCTGGGAGGGCCGGGCGAAACCCCGTGTATCGCGAGAGCCAATAGCGTGCCGTTCCGTATGCTGGTCGGATCGCGCCATAAGAATTTTCATTACTGGGCACACGACGAATACATTAGCAATCCAAATATTGAAGCCGTCTACCACACGCTAAAAGACGATCGTCCGCAACAGCACGGACAAGACGAGGCCTACAAACTGGCTGAAATTCACACGCCAAAATTTCTGCGCGATTTATCGTTTTCGAGAACCGCGTGGCGTACCGGCGTGCACGCGGCAAGGCGCGCATATTGGCGTCTTCGCGGTTATGAAAAGGCTAAGAATTATTATGCCCGGGACGAACTCTTGTTGTTTATTCGCCAGTGGCGCGACGCGCGGCGTATGACGCGGCCGAACATGGCGAAACTATCTGATCTGGCGGATACGCCGTTTGTTTTTTTCCCGCTTGCGACCGAGCCCGAAAGTTCCATTGGTCAGTATTCACCGGAATTTTTCTTTCAGCACGCCGCAATCGCGGCTCTATCGCGCGACTTACCGGCCGGTATGAAATTGGCCGTGAAAGAGGCGGTGTGGGCCGTTGGGCGGCGCCCGGCCGATTTTTACAAACAGGTTGCCGAACTAAAGAATGTCGTTTGGCTCAATATGGCTGAGCAGGGTATCCATATTGCCCAGCAGGCGACGATGGTGGCGACGATTACGGGAACAAGCGGATTTGAAGCGGCTGCTCATGGCACGCCTGTAATCACCTTTGGCGCACACAACCACTATAATTTCTTGCCTCATGTCGCATACGTTCCTGACTTGTCGCGACTCCGTGAACATCTTGAGCCGCTGCTCAGTGCTGATTTTGACCGGCAGTCCGCTCAGGTTAACGGAAGAAGATTTCTCGATGCGATCGTCAAAACTTCTTTCAACCTCGGGGACTATGACTATATCGATCTTAAGAAATATGATGACAGAGTGGTAGATAATGCGACCACGGCGCTGATAAACAGTCTCGACCCAGACATGATCGAACAACAAAAAAAGCAGGCTTAAGCCATTACACGCGGCGCATACAAACCGCTTCTCGCCATATGAGTATTCAACGATCTTTTTGCTTGCCGCCTGCGTGGCATTCGGTTGATTTTCAGGAATTTCGCCAGCGCCACATAGAGCGACGTATCGAGAACACGCTGTGCGACAATTGTGTGCTGCAAAAAGATAGGCCCTTTAAGTTACTCGAGCTGAGTCGATGAGTTCCCGGACGTTCGAGTATCATTATCTATCGGTGCGACGTCATAAACCCAACGCGCAATAACCAATAACAATGTCCCCTAAAGTTTTTTTCGACACATGCCGCCTAATTGGTTTGGCGCGATCGACGGCGCTCACGATCCTCTGTCTTGATCTCCTCAGTGTCGTGTTCGAAGGCATTGGCATAGGAATGATTTTGCCGGTCCTCGATTATCTTGAAGGCGGAGGTGATGTTGGCGCGTTGGCTTCTCAGTCGGTGTTGTGGAAATGGCTCGTCACGGTATTTAACGAAATTGGTATCGGCATATCCCTGCCGTCGTTATTGCTGTCTTCGCTAATATTTTTAGCGATTGGCATTGGCTTTGTGTATGGCCGCACGGTTTATTCGGGTGCCGCCCGTTTTGCGGTGATACGTAACATGCGCGAAAATGCCTTTCGCCGCTATCTTGATACGCGCCTCTCCTATAGTGAAGAGGATGAGCTCGGCCAAGCGGTTAATGACTTCACAACCGAGGCAGAGCGGGCGTCAAGTTGTGTGTTTCAGGTTCTGACCCTGATTGGCGGGCTGATTCTAATTCTGGCATATTTTGGTCTTATTCTGACGGTTTCGGCGCCAATGGCGCTTGCCGTTATTCCTGTTGTGGCTGTTGCCACGCTCGGCGTGCGCAGCATGATTCGTAAGAGCCGTGACGTCGGCGAAGAGCTCACCCAATCCAATCAGGCGCTCGGCACGTTTTTGCTAGAGCGTCTTAAATCGCATCGTTTCATTCGCCTGTCCGGTACCGAAGAAGCGGAAGCCGACGCAATGAAGCAGATCGCATGGCGCCAATATGGCCGCTACGTACATGTTCTGGCTCTCGGAGCGCGAGTGGCGGCCGTGGTAGAGGTTCTTGGTGCTGTCGCGATACTGGGATTTCTCTATTTAGGCTTCGCCGTATTCGATTTGTCACTTGGCGAAATCGGTCTCTTTCTTGCTGCCATTCTTCGGCTTATGCCGCGACTGCGTACGGTTATGGGAACACGTCAATCTCTGGTGTCGTTTGTTGGCAGTCTCAAGGCTCTGCGTCGCCGTTTTGAAGAGATGGAACAGGCGCGTGAAAGCGGATCCGGCGACCATCTCCTTTCGAAATTGCAAACAGGCATCGAATTTCGCGCTGTCAGCTTCGCCTATGGCGATGCCAACACGGCTGCGCTGAAGAGCATAGACCTCAACATTCCGAGCGGTCGCATTACCGCTCTGGTGGGGCCGTCCGGGGCCGGGAAATCGACTTTGATTGACCTCCTGCCATTGTTGCGTGAACCCAGCGCCGGGCAAATACTGTTCGACGGAACGGCACAGTCAGAATTCGAATTGAAAAGCCTGCGCGCCGCCATCGCCTATGCGCCGCAGACACCACAAGTGTTTAATGCGAGCGCTGCGGCGCATATCGCTTATGGCGGGGTGGGCGTGACGCGGCAAGATATTGAGACCGCCGCCCGCCTTGCCGGTGCCGATGATTTTATCGAGGCTTTGCCACAGGGCTATGATTCACCGGTAGGTGAAGACGGCGTGCGGCTTTCGGGCGGCCAGCGTCAGCGCCTTGATCTCGCCCGTACCCTGGTGCGTGGCGCGCCGATTCTTGTTCTTGACGAGCCAACGAGTAATTTAGACGCCGACGCGGAAGAGGCATTTCGCGCCGCCTTGGAGCGTATTCGGCACGATACCGATATGACGATTATTGTCGTTGGCCATCGGCTTTCGACGGTTGCGATCGCTGATCAAATCGTGATTATGGAGGCGGGCCGTATCAGCGATACGGGAAGTCATACAGAATTATTGGCGCGCGGCGGCTGGTACGCCTCGGCCTTTGCCAAGCAACAAGGGCCGGTGGATATTGGTGCGGGTTCAGACCCGGCCGAAGACGCGAACTGGAATAATACGGACATTGGAAGGGCGGGATGAACAGCGATCTCGATTTTATCGCCGGTGGCAGCGCCGTGGACGATCGCGGCAAGCTGCAATTTTGCAATGAATTCGACATGGCGGCGGTGCGTCGCTTTTATGTCGTTTCCAACCATGAAACGCGTTTCGTCCGTGCTTGGCACGCCCATAAACAGGAAGCGAAATATGTTTATGTGGCGAGCGGTGCCGCGCTTCTCGCCGCCGTCAAGGTCGATGATTGGGCGTCGCCCGACCCGGCGCTCGAAGTCAGCAAATTCGTGCTTGCCGAGGATAAGCCGGGCGTTCTCTATGTGCCCGGCGGCTATGCCCACGGCTTCATGACTCTGCGGCCGGATACGCGGCTGTTTTTCTTTTCCACCGTGGCGCTCGGCGAGAGCCTCGATGACGATGTGCGTTACCCTTACGATTATTGGAACCCGTGGACGGTGGTGCCGCGTTAATCCGCTCCGTGCCGCCGTGCTCCTGAAATTATGACAGAAAATTCCGAAGCCAACCGCCTCGCGCCACTGCCTGCGCTCGACCCGGACGATCCCATATCGACTGCGCTTGAAAATCTGGGCGATCGCTATGGCGCGATTGCCGCCGTTGTCGGGGAGGACGGGCGCCTTGCCGGCATCGTTTCTGCTGGCGATTTACGCCGCGCCATTCTCAATGGCCGGGTGCGTTCAGCACCGCTCGGTGAGGTGATGAACAGCGAGCCCGTAACCATCGTCCAGGCCGAGCTTGAGAGCGAACAAAGCGTCAATAAGGCGCTTGCCCGCCTGAAGGCGCTTTATGCCACCGAACAGATGCATGTCATGGTTCCAGTGGTCGATGGCGCGCGCCGCCCGCTCGGCATGATCGATGTCCAGTCGCTGTTAATGCGCGCACCTGGCAATGATTTTTCACCGCATCGGCGCACTGCGCTTGTGGTTGGCGGCGCCGGTTATATCGGCTCGGTTTTGGTGCGCAAATTGCTCGCTGACGGCTGGGCGGTGCGGGTGCTCGACCTCTTTCTTTATGGCCGCCAATCCCTCGCTGGTCTGGAAGATAAGATTGATATCGTGACCGGTGACGCCAAGAATATAGATACGCTGGTTGATGCCGTTGAAGGTGTTGACGCGGTTGTCTATTTGGCTGAACTGGTCGGCGATCCGGCGGTGGCGGAGGCGCCGCAAACGGCGCTTAAGACGAATTATCTCGCCGTCACGGCGCTCGCCCAGCTGTGCGAATATCTCAATATCAACCGCTTCGTTTACACCTCCTCGTGCAGCGTTTACGGCGCCAGCGCCAATCCCGACGAATTCCTGACCGAGCTCTCGGCCACAGCGCCGGTGAGTCTCTATGGCAAGATCAAGCTGATGGTTGAGGAAGCGGTGCTGTCCATGGCGCGCCGGCCCAATCAATTGTTTGCGCCGACCATTCTCAGGCTCGGCACCGTTTATGGCTGTTCGCCGCGGGCGCGCTTCGATCTCGTCGTCAACACCTTGACCAAACACGCGGCGACGCGCGGCGCCATCGATCTCTTTGGCGGAGAGCAGTGGCGCCCGCATGTTCATGTCGGCGACGTGGCGCGCGCCATTGTCAGCGTGCTTGACGCGCCGCTCGATTCGGTGCGGGCCGAGATTTTTAATGTAGGCGACAGCGAGCAGAACTACACCATCAATGCGATCGGCGATCTTGTCGCCGAGGCGTACCCTGAGATGACCGTCAACCGGATGAACAGCTCGGTTGACCCGAGAAATTATCGGGTCGATTGCGCCAAGCTGCGCGACACCCTCAACTATGAAATCGAAACGACTGTGGCAGCCGGCGTAAAAGAATTGAAGGCGGCGCTTGAATCCGGCGATCTCGGTGATCTCGATCAACCGGGCTATAGCAACCTGCTGACCGTGCGGGATTTGGCTTTCGATTGAAGCCCGGAAGTGTGAGAGAAAAATGAGCGAAGCTTTTATTCCCTATGCCCGTCAAAGCCTTGACGAGGACGATATCGCGGCGGTGGTGGAGGTGTTGCGCGGCGATTGGCTGACACAGGGGCCAAATATTTCCGCCTTTGAAGCGGCTGTTGCCGAGCGGGTTGGCGCCAGGCACGGCGTTGCCGTTGCCACCGGCACGGCGGCGCTGCATTGTGCCTGTTATGCCGCCGGCGTTGGTCCGGGCGATGAAATTATTACCGCGCCGATCACCTTTGCCGCGAGCGGAAATTGTGCGCTTTATCTCGGCGCCGACGTCAAATTTGTCGATATCCGCGCCGACACCTATTGCCTCGATCCGGCCAAGCTCGAAGCCGCCATCACGCCCCGGACCAAGGCGATCATACCGATCGATTATACCGGTCAGCCGGCGGACATGGATGAGATAAACGAAATTGCCGCGCGCCACGGCATCGCGGTTATCGAGGATTCCGCCCACGCACTCGGCGCGACTTACAAGAACCGTCCTGTTGGCTCCCTGGCCGCGATGAGTATTTTTTCCTTTCACCCGGTCAAGCATGTGGCGATGGGCGAGGGCGGCTTGATCGCCACCGACGACGACGAACTTGCGGCGGCGCTGCGCCTCTTCCGCACCCACGGCATCACCAATAACGATGCCGCCATGCGTCTCTCCGATCAGGCGGCGGACAGGGACAATGTGGGGCACGGCGAAGCCAACGCGGCGGACCGCGCGCCGTGGTATTACGAGATGCAGGAGCTTGGCTTCAATTACCGCATCACCGATATTCAATGCGCGCTTGGTCTCAGCCAATTGACCAAGCTCGACGGCTTTCTCGCACGGCGGCGCGAGATCGCGGCGCGTTACAGCGCCGCCTTTGGCCAATCGGAACTGCTTGTTCCGCCGCATCAAGAGGGCGACCGGGAGAGCGCCTGGCATCTCTATATGTTGCGTCTCAGGCTCGACAAATTGAGCAAAAGCCGGCGCCAGATATTTGAGGAAATTCGTACCCGCAGGATCGGCGTGCATGTGCATTATATCCCGCTTCATCTGCAGCCTTATTATCGTGATAAATTTGGCTACAAACGCGGCGATTTTCCTCAATCCGAAGCCTATTACGATGCCGCGCTGACCATTCCGCTTTTTCCGGCGATGAGCGATGCCGATTGCGATCGGGTGATCGATGCTGTGCTTGCTTGCGTAATCTGATGGGCCGGACGATCGCAATCGTTCAGGCGCGCATGGGATCAACGCGCCTGCCCGGAAAAATATTGCTGCCGCTGGCGGGGCAAAGCGTGCTCGGTCATGTGCTGACGCGCCTCGCCGCCGTGCCGGGTGTTGGCGGCGTGTGTTGCGCGACGACGAATCTGACGGAAGACGATGTTGTGGCGGAGGAAGCGGAGCGCCACGGCGCCTCGGTTTATCGCGGTTCGGCCGAGGATGTACTGGCGCGCTATGCCGGCGCGGCGCATGCGGCAAACGCAGATGTGGTGCTGCGCGTGACGAGCGATTGCCCGGCAATTGATCCAGCAATTTGCGGCGCGCTACTCGATCTGCGCTCACAAACCGGCGCCAATTATGCGGCCAACAACATGCCCGCTTCGTGGCCGCACGGACTGGATTGCGAAGCCTTTACACGAGCCGCATTGGGCGCCGCTGATGCCAAAGCAAAACGCGCCTTTGAACGCGAGCATGTTTCGCCTTGGATGCGCGAGAAGGAAGATCTTTCCCGCGTGAATCTGGAGGCGCCGCCTGGCCTTCCGGATCACAGCCGCTGGACCCTGGACTATCCTGAGGACTATGCCTTCTTTGAGGCCTTGTTCGTCCATCTTCCGCACGGTCCAATAGGTTATTCCATGGACGCGGTACTCACGGTTCTCGCCGCTTATCCTGAAATCGGAAATATCAACCATATCCGACACGGCGCCACCAAAAGCGCTCCTTTTGGCGCTCTCATCAATCCACCCAAGACTAAAAGCGAGCAATATGCCTAAAGAAATTTTCTGCACCATTGGTCCCGCTTCGATGAACAAACGGGTTTTGGCGCGCCTCGAAGAACTGGGTGCGACTTTATTCCGCATAAATCTTTCGCACACCAGGGTTGAGGATGTAGCCGAAGTCATCGACTTTATTCAGTCGCACAGCAGCGTGCCGGTATGCCTCGACAGCGAGGGCGCGCAAATTCGCACCGGAAGCCTTTCGGAAGGCAGTGTCTCAGTGCCGGAGAGTGCTGTGATCTGCGCCCGGCGCGAGGCGGTGACGGGCGATGCTCAGGCGTTCAGCCTTTATCCCCATGGCATAGTCGATTCGCTTGAAGTCGGTGATTTTGTCAGCATCGATTTTAATGCAGTGCTGGTGCAGGTAATCGAGATAACGGCGGCTGGCGCCATGATGCGGGTTTTGACCGGTGGCATGATCGGCCAGAACAAGGCGGTCACGGTAGAGCGCCCGATCGACATGCCGCCACTCAGTGAAAAGGATTGTGCAGCGCTCCGTATCGGTCGCGAGAAAGGCCTCAAACACGCCGCCTTATCCTTTGCCAACAGGGCATCGGACGTCGATGCCATCCGCGAAATCGTCGGCGACGAAACATTCGTGATTTCGAAAATCGAATGCCGCAACGGACTCCTGAACCTGTCCGCCATCGCTGATAAATCCGACGGCCTGTTGATTGACCGGGGTGACCTGTCACGCGAATTTCCGGTTGAGCGTATTCCGGCGCTGCAGAAACATATCGTGCGCGTCGCCAAGGTGGCCGGGCGCAAGGTATATGTGGCGACCAATTTGCTTGAATCGATGATCACTGCGCCGGGTCCGACCCGCGCCGAAGTCAATGACGTCTATAACACGCTCGTCGATGGCGTCGATGGTCTGGTGCTGGCGGCGGAAACCGCGATCGGTGCCCATCCCATCAGCTGTGCCAGTATGATTGTCAAATTGATCCGCGAATATGAGGCCGGACCCGAGGCCGCGGCCGGCGGATATGATCTCGAATCGGCATCGTTGCTGGTCGAGCCGCATGGCGGCCGGTTGGTGCACCGCGAGCAGGAGGCACCGGCGGCGGACGAACTGGCGCGCCTCGCGCGCCTCACGGTCAACCGCAATGTGCTGATGGATTGCCAACAGATCGCACACGGCACCTATTCGCCGCTCACCGGATTCATGACTGAGGAAATGCTGACATCGGTGTTGCGTGAGAACCGCATGCCGCAGGGCGCTGCCTGGACCTTGCCAATTGTGCTTCAGGTCGATGCTGCGCGGGCGCGGGAAATTCATCCCGGCGAGCGCATTGTGCTTGAGAACGAAGAAGGTGTCGCGCATGCGCTGCTCGATATCTCCGAGG
Organism: uncultured Rhizobiaceae bacterium; assembly: GCA_964429775.1. Lineage (GTDB taxonomy): Bacteria > Pseudomonadota > Alphaproteobacteria > UBA828 > UBA828 > PTKB01. Next base: position 179,122 of record CAYSDJ010000001.1, on the reverse strand, counting down.
TCTATCCGCTCGATTTCGATACCGTGGTTGAGCCGTGGTTCGGCACCGCTTCGATGGACCATCCCGGCGTGGCACGCTTGGCCAGCGGCGGCGGCTTTCTGATCGCCGGCGACATTACCTTGATTGCGCGCCTGCCGTCGCCCTATCGCCAATTCGAACTCACCCCGGCGCAAACCCGTTTTGTCTTTTCTCACAAGGGTTGGAACCGGGTTGTCGGCTTTCATACCCGCAATGTCATCCACCGGGTCCACGAACATATTCAGTTGAGCGCGTTGGAGCGTAGCGGTGCCGACGGCCTTTATGTGAGCCCGGTTATCGGCCCCAAGAAAGCGGGTGATTTTCTGCCCGAGCCGATCATGCGCAGCTATCAGATGATGCTCGATCAGGGGCTCTATCCAGAAGGTAAGGTAGTGCTCGGCAGCTTCGCTACCTATTCACGCTATGCCGGGCCACGTGAGGCGGTGTTCACGGCGCTCTGCCGTAAGAATATGGGTTGCTCACATTTCATCGTCGGCCGTGATCATACCGGCGTTGGCGATTTTTATGCGGCGGCGGAAATTCCTGCCCTGTTCGACAGTCTGGGCGATATCGGTCTCACACCGATCTTTTTTGACGCCATCGGCTATGACCCGAAAGGCAAGGCCTATGTGGCACTCGACGCGGCGCAGACGCTGGAACCGATTAGCGGAACCGATATGCGCGCAGCACTTCGCGCCGGCCAGGCGCTGCCGGATTGGTTCATGCGCGACATTATTCAAGACATGCTGCGGGCTGAGCTTAATGCCGGGCAGGCAGTATTTTCAGAATGAGGCGATTGACGAATTATTCCGCGCTTTGTTCGCCCGATTGGGCGTGCAGCTTTTCCAACCGGCTCCGGATAGCGGCCAAGTGAGACTCGCGGACGTCCATGAATTTATCGCCGCCGGCGAGATTGTCCTTAGCGAAAGGATCATTTTGCAGGTCGTAAAATTCGCGCAGTTCCGGGACGAAATTCTCCGCCCGCACGATGCTGCGGTGATTGACGGAGCGCACGCTCATATAAAGCGGCTTGGTGGCGATATTGCAGCGCCCGAGGCCGGCATTTTCGCTCCACACCAGCGTTTCGGGGTGTGCGCGCCGCGCCCGGATCGGCAAGCCCTGAAAGACATCCGGTGTCGCGATGCCGGCGGTATCGAGGATGGTCGGCGCCAAGTCGAGGTGGCTCGAGAGCGCATCGATGGTCTCCGGTGCGATACCAGGACCGTTCACAATGAGCGGAACATGAAGGTGCTCGTCATAGAACAGGCGCGGCAGATTGCTGCCGAGGCCGCGATGCGGTGCGCCGGCCTCGGTGCCGTGATCGCCGGTGATGACGATAGCGGTATCCTCGGATACGTCGTGCCGCGTCAGAATACGGCGCAGTTCGCCGAGCTGCTCATCGACCAGGGCGAGCCCCATATCGTAAAGAACGCCGCGCTGTTCGGTCGGGCGCCCCTTGGTGATACGACGGTAGGCGCAAATGCCGCCGCTGATCCGCCCCGGCGTCGGGTGGGCCAACAATTTGGAGATCTGCAGCTTGGCCTCATGCAAATCGAAATAGTGCAGCAGGGCGAAAAACGGCCGCTCCGAACGTCTTGTCAAAAAATTGTTGAACTGCCTGTTGACGGTGCCCGCATCGAAAGCGCGCCGGTTGGAAAGCAGGTGAATGCGTTTGTTGAAGCGTTTGAACAGCTTTTTGCGCCGCTCGATGCGCCGCGCCGTGCGGCGACTCAGCCCGTTCTCACCGAGGGCAAATTGGTAATCGGATTTGAGCGCGACAATCTTTTCGAGGCAGGCGCCAGGGGCCGTTTCGAGCAATTTGCGCTCGGCCCGCACAGCCGTCAACAACGGCATCCGGGGACGGCCGCTGCGCGGCGCCCCGGCGGCGTTAAGAGCGGTGATAAATGTTTCCGTGTCGTCCAAAACACGGCTGAATTTGGGCACGAAGATGGCCATCAATTCGGCTTCGCTGATTTCCCCCGCCTGCCACGAGGATATGAGCTCGTCGAGGGCGGCGACATAGATCGAGCGGAACCATTGGTAAAGATCGATCAGGTCGAGAAAATGTTCGAAGCCACGGTCGTAGCCGAAGTGCGACGAGCACGGGTGGCCGGTCACCAGGCCGTAGGTCTCGAAGCCGTCTTGCTGGAGAAGCTCCGGGAAAGAAACCGGGCGGTGGCGGATACCGTCATCATAGCCGCCGAAGTCAAACGGCAGGGACGAAGTGAACATGCCGGGGAAGGCGAAACTCGTGACGCAGCCATTGGAAAAATAATTGGAACAATTGATTCCACCGGTCGCCAGCTCGTCGAGATTCGGCGTTACCGCCGGACGATAACCGGAGATGCCCATACGGTCATAGCGCAGGGTATCGATGATGAGCAGAATGATATTGGGCATTGGGCGCCAGAACGAATGGAACACACAGTATGAGTAAGGAATCCGATCCCTTCGATACGGATATGTGGGAGGTGTACCACAAGTTCTATTTTCATTGCGACAAACATCGCTTCCAGAAAATGTTTGCCCGCTACGATCTGTTTCGCATGGTCATGGATGTGCCCGGCGATATCGTCGATGCCGGTGTGTATAAAGGGACGAGTACCATTCTATGGGCGCATTTGCTGGAAACCTACCAGCCCAATTCGCGCACTAAAATCATTGCTTTCGATACCTTTGAGGAAGAATTCAGCCATGCCCGGGCGGACGAGCGTGACGCCGTCGATATTCACCAGACCAGCTATGATGCCAGTGCCTATGACAATCTCGTGGCGGCGCTCGACCGCCTTGGCCTGAGCCATCGGGTCGAGCTGATCAAGGGCGATATCGTCAGCGAATTTCCACGCTACCTGGCCGACAATCCGGGTTTTCGCATCAACCTGCTGCACTGCGATTTAGATGTGTATTTGCCGACGGCGAAACTTCTTGCCGCTGCCTGGCCGCGCATCGTGGCTGGCGGCATCGCCGTGTTCGATGAATATGCGGTTGGACGCTGGGGCGAATCGGATGCGGTGGACGAGGTCTTTGCCACCCTCGAACACCCGCCACGGCTCAAGATTCTCGCTGCCAGCCCAACGCCGACAGCCTATTGCGTCAAGGGTGATCTCGCGGATGAAGGCTGAGCCCCGCCTCGCCATATTCCGCGCCGATGCCAGCGCCGAGATCGGAGCGGGCCATGTGGTGCGCTGTCTTTCCCTCGCGCGTAGCCTCACGGCGGCGGGATGGTCGTGCGTGCTGGTCAGCGGGCGCGGCGCCAATGACGCGCTGCCGTCGACCTGGCCGGCAAATATTGCGGCCACCGAGCTCGCCGGTGACGCGGCGGCGGAAGCGGACGAACTAGCCACCCGATGGCCCGAGGGCGCCGATCTTCTGGTGGTTGACCATTATCACCGGGACGAAAATTTCGAGCACGCGTGCCGCCCCTGGGCGCGGCGCATACTGGTGCTCGATGATCTTGCCGACCGGCGGCATGATTGCGATATCCTGCTCGACCCGGCGGCCAGCCGGCGCGCTACGGATCATGCGGCTCTCGTACCGGAAGGCTGCATGCTGTTGCTGGGTCCGGCCTATCTCCCGTTGCGCGCTTCGTTTGCCGCCGCGCGCCGCTCCGCCATGGCGCGGCGCGCCGAAGAGGTGCAACCGCGCCGTCTGCTGCTTTCCTTTGGCGCCACCGACCCTGACAATGTTACGTCGGCAGTTCTCGACATATTGGCGCGGGCCGATTGGCCGTTGGCGGTCGATATTCTGCTTGGCTCGGGCGCGCCCCATCTCGAGGCAGTGCGCATCAGGGCGGCGGCAATGCCTTTTCAGGCGGCCCTTCATGTCGCCATCGATGATGTCGCTGGGCTTCTCAGTGCCGCGGATTTGGCAGTCGGTGCCGGTGGTGGCGGCGCCTGGGAGCGTTGCTGCCTCGGACTGCCATCGGTCGTGATGTGTACCGCCGACAATCAGCATGGCGTGGCGGACAGCTTGCACGCGGCAGGAGCGGCTTTGGTCTTGGGCGATGCGGAAAATGTCGTCGATCGCGATTTGATCGATGCCCTAAATCATTTGACCCAGGACGGCACGGCGCGGCGCGGCATGGCGCGCGCGGCCGCCTGTCTGTGTGACGGGCTCGGCGCAGAACGCCTTGTTGCGGCGCTCAATCCGCCCCATGCCCATGGCGGCGCGGCTATATATTTGCGCCCCGCTATCGCGGCGGATGCTGAGCGCTTGCTCGCCTGGCAGCGTGATCCGCGTACACGGCGGCATTTCCGCACATCGCGGGCTCCCGAGGCGGACGAGCACAATGCCTGGTTTTCCGCCCGGCTTAATGACCCTGAATGCATCTTCAATATTATTCTTCATGGCGGCGAGCCGGCCGGCGTGTTGCGCCTCGAATACTGCGCCGGAGGCAATGCCTATGAAGTTTCCATCTATGTGGCGCCGGAGCGCTGGCGCCTCGGCATCGCTGGCGTGGCGCTCGTCCTGACACGCCGCTTGTTGCCCGAAGCCGAACTCCGGGCCGAAGTGCAGGCGAATAATAAGGCGTCGCAGGCGCTGTTCGCCGCTGCCGGCTATCGCGCCGAGGGGAGTTGGTATATCAGCCGACCCGGCATTGAACCGGATTTACGTGACGGACCGAGGGAAGCAGTACAATGAGCGAGCGCGCCACCAATAGCGATTTTCTCAGCGCCCGCGCGGCGGGCAATAAGCGTTTCGCCGGGGCGGATTTTGACGGCTGGGTTAGCAGCATTTTGGATGATTTGTCGTTTACCAGCGTGCTCGATATTTGTTGCGGTACCGGAAATCAGTTGGCGCTCTATGGTGCGCGTCCGGATGTATCGCATTTGGTCGGGGTCGATGTGTCCGCGCAGTCTCTGGAAAAAGCGCGGGCGCGGCTCGGTGAGCTGGATGTTGCCTGCGAACTTATTGAGACGCCGATGGAGGATGCCTTCGCCCATCCCGCCATAGACGGCCAGGCATTCGATTTGGCGTCATGTTTTTACGGTCTCTACTATGCCGAGGACGCGGCGCACACCTTGGCGCAAATGATCGCGCAATGTAGCGAAAGCGGCGCGGTGCTAATCGTCGGCCCGCACGGCAGCAATAATTCGGCTCTGTTCGAGCTTCTGCAGCGTCATTTCGAGGTTCCGCCGGCAGTGCTGACAAGTGCGGCCAGTTTCATGGCCGAAACCGTTTTGCCTGTTATCGCGCGTGACCTTCGCCTGGAGACGCAAACTTTCGTCAATCCGGTGCGCTATCCGGGTCCGGACGAGGTGCTCAACTATTGGCGCAATTCGACATTTTTCAGCGCGCCGCACGAGGCGGCAGTGGCGCGTGACCTGGCCGCCCATTTCGAGCGCCATGGCGAATTCATTCTGGAGAAACATGTCATGGCGGCGATTGGCCGCAAGGGGACGGCATGAGCGAAATCCTCGTCGTGGCGGCGCATCCGGACGACGAAATTCTCGGCTGCGGTGCGACGCTCGCGCGCCACGCGGATGCTGGCGACCGGGTGCATATTCTTATCCTTGCCACCGGCCTGGCCGCGCGCGGTGCGGTCAAGGCCGGCGGAATCGAAGCGCTCGAGGCCTCGGCCCGGCAGGCGGCGCAGGCAGTTGGCGCTGAGGCGCCGCGCTTTGCCGGTTTCGCTGACAATCGCCTCGACGGTATGGAGCTGTTGGATATTGTCAAAGCCATAGAAGCGGTGGTTGAAGCGGTCCAGCCGGAAATTGTCTACAGCCATCATGGCGGCGATCTCAATATCGACCACCGCATTGCCTGTGAGGCGGTGGCGACCGCCTGCCGGCCGCTACCCGGCGCGTCGACGCGCGCCATCTACGCCTTCGAGACCATGTCCAGCACCGAATGGGCGGTTGCCGATACGCATGCCGCCTTTCGCCCCAATCACTTTGTCGATGTGGGCAGCTATATGGATGCGAAAATGACGGCGCTCGAAGTCTATGCAAGCGAGATGCGGCCGTGGCCGCATGCGCGCTCTATCGAGGCGATTCGTGCCCTTGCCGCCTATCGTGGCGCCAGTGTCGGCTGCGCCGCCGCCGAGGCGTTCACCGTTATCCGGGAGTTGCGCTGATATGGCGGGTGCGCAAATAACCATCGATGGGCGCGCGATCGGTGCCGCCGAGCCGCCCTATATCGTTGCCGAACTATCGGCCAATCACCGTGGTAATATCGAGCAGGCGTTTGAGATCATGGCGGCGGCCAAGAAAGCTGGCGCCGATGCGGTCAAGATTCAGACCTATACCGCCGACACCATCACCATCGATCATGACGGGCCGGGCTTCACCATCGAAGGTGGACTGTGGCATGGCCGCACACTTTACGAATTGTATCAGGAAGCCTATACGCCGTGGGAGTGGCACGCAGATTTGTTCGCCAAGGCGCGTGAGCTCGACATGACAATCTTCTCCAGCCCGTTCGATATGACGGCGGTGGATTTTCTCGAGCAGCTCGATGCGCCGGCCTACAAGGTCGCATCCTTCGAGATCATCGATTTGCCTCTTATCGAGCGCATGGCGGCGACCGGAAAGCCGCTCATCATATCGACCGGCATGGCCAGCGCCGAGGAAATTGGTGAAGCCGTAGCGGCGGCACGTGGCGCCGGCTGCCGTGAGATCGCGCTCCTCCATTGCACCAGCGGCTATCCGACCCCGCCGGAGGATTCCAACCTGGCGGCGCTGGACGCTCTTAGCCAGTACAATGTGGTGACCGGCCTTTCGGATCACACGCTCGGCATCGCGGTGCCGATCGGCGCGGTGGCGCTCGGCGCCGCCATCATCGAAAAACATGTGACCCTGCGGCGCGCCGATGGCGGTCTCGATTCCGCCTTTTCGCTTGAGCCGGAGGAATTGGCTGAAATGGCCAAGGCCTGCGTGACAGCGTGGCAGGCAATCGGCCGACCTGATTATCAGCGCGCGCCAAGTGAAGCCGGCAATGTCGTGCTACGCCGTTCGCTCTATGTGGTAGCGGATATCAAGGCCGGCGAAGTGCTCACAGCGAAAAATATTCGCTCCATTCGTCCTGGCCACGGATTGTCGCCGAAACACTTACCGGCCCTGCTTGGGCGCCGCACCATCAGAGATCTATCACGCGGAACGCCTCTCGATTGGTCGGACTTGGCCGAATAGCGGATTCATTGTGGCCCATTCTCATTCTACCGCGATGACGCGGCTTGCCACGCCATTCGACTATCGAGCGGCGTGCGATACACCCGATTGGCGTGAATCGATGGCTTGGCCGCTATCCTATGCGGAAGCGTTTCGCGTCACCCGCGCGGCCACCGGCGCGGCACTCAGCCTTATTGACCAGTTGGATGAAGAAATGTTGCGGCCGGCGGCGTTGCTGGGCCTCGGCTCCGTCCTGGCGCTATCGCGTAGCTTGGTGGAAAACGCCTTTGTCGCCCAGGCGGCAAACACATCGGGCATCCACTTCCTGGGAGGTCCACCCGAGTTGGCGGTGCTGAACGGCGAAGCGCGGCTCGAGCGATCCTCTGATTTGGACGACCCCGCCCTGTTCAAACCCATGAGCGCACCGCGTGGCGAGGCGCTGCGCAGGTTCGCCCGTACCGCGAGTTGGACGCCAGCGTGGCGGCTGCCTACAGCGATTCTGTCACCGAAGATTACCGCTGTCAGTCACAATGGCATGCTGCGCGATGCGGCGCGCCACAGCGGCGCGGCAGTAAAATTCTACCATGCCGAGGCCTTGCTCCGGACAGCGCGGGCGCAATCCACAGCGGCGGCAAAAGTACCGCTGGATGCGCTGGATGAAATTGCCGCTCGCTTGTCCACGCGCCTCGCTGACATTGAGGGGCTAGCGCCGGATTATCGCGAGCGCCTGGAACAATTGATCAACCCCTTGATTACGCCGGCGCTCTTGAAAGCGGTCAATGATTTGGCCGGCATGCGCCAGCTTAAGAAATTACCGGAAAAAATGTGGTCGGGCTCGGGCGGCTACTATCCCGCCCGCGCCGTCGGCATTGAAGTGCGCCGTCGGGGCGGGCAGGTGACGCGCTTTGCCCATGGCTGGTTTGCAGGCATGGCAGGAGTCACACATAGCATTGCGTTTTCGGAGCTTGCCGTGAGCGACCGCTATGTCGTGGAAACGCCGACCGGCGCCAGTTGTTTGAAGAGCGCGAGTGAAAATGGCGCCATGGTGAATTGTGCCGTAGCTGACATCATCGGACATACCGGCACATCCGCCCTCGCCGCTCTTGAGCTTGAGCGCCCGGGGCGTGCGAACTCACCGCCGCAGGTGATCTACGCGCCAACTATTTTGCGCGGTCAAAGACAATTTCTACCGCCTATCTTGCCCGACGTCGTTTATCTTGATTGGCAGCTCCGCCTCGTCGAGGCAATGCAAGCCATGCCCATCAGTCTCAAGTGCAAACCGCATCCTGAGGGATTGCTGCGCGGGCAACGCCATCCCTTGACCGACATCGCGCCGACCAGCACGCAGCCCTTTGAATCGGAAATTGCCTGGGCGGATCGCTTCCTATTCGATTACGGCCAATCGACCACTTTCGCCGAAGCATTGTGTACCGACCGTCCGATCATCTTCATAGACATGGGAAATCCGATATTCAACCTTCGTGCAAAAGACATGATCGCGCGACGCTGTCATGTCATCAGCGCTCGCTTTGACAGCCGCAACCGGCCCTTGGTGGATTGGGACGCCTTGCAAGAAGCGCTATGCGGCGGGTCTGAACGGGTCGATTCCAGCGAATTTCGCTCCCTGCTCATGGGTGAGTCGACATGAGCGGTATTTGCCTTGTCGCCGGCGCCCCCGACCCGGGCAAGAGTGTGAGCGCCATGCTTGCCTGTATGGCCCGGAATGGCCAAGAGAAAGAGTTTTTGGGGCCGGAATCGGGCGTGGTGCTCGGTGCTGCGCGCCATGCCCGCTTGCCGGGAGACAAGCCATTGCAGGAAAATCCCAATGGGTTGATGGTCGCGGTAGATGGAGAAATTTTTGATCAGGCGGGGCCACTTGATGATCCGGCGGCGGTAATCGCGGATCATTATAGTGTCGACACATTGGATCGCTTGGCCTGGCTCAACGGAAGCTTCGCGGCAATTGTGTTCGATCCCGCAAAAAACCGGATTGTTCTTGCCACAGATCGTATGGGCAGCCGCACGTTGTTCGTATGGCGGCAGGGTCGGCAATTGGCTGTCGCCTCCCGGCTCGATGCACTGCTTACCGATGCGCGGGTGCCGAAGCGTCTCAGTGTGCAAGGCTTGACAGAACTTCTCTCTTACCAGCGGACGATTTCGGACCATACGCAATATGCCGATATTCGTGCGATGCCAGCGGCGCAAATTTGGACTGCTGAGGGTGAAAGTTGGCACGAAGCGGAAACGCGCCGACTGGCGTGGCATACGCCCGAATTCGATCAGGTGGAGGGGGCAGCACGCCTCGCCGAAGGAATTTCGCGCGCCGTCAACCGGCGTACCGCCGATAATGCGCGCCATGGCTTGCTCTTGTCAGGTGGACTGGATGCGCGTTGGGTGCTCGCCGGTGCACGCGCCGCCGGGCATGAGGTTTCCTGCGTGACACTTGCCAGTCACGATAATTTGGAGGTCGGCATCGCCCGAAAAAGTGCAAAATTAGCGAATATGCCTTTTCGCTTTATTGAGAATCCACCGGGCGCGTTGTCGGCCCATTTCGACGACGCGGCTAATGCCAGCGACGGTTTATTTACCGCGCCGCTCAATTTCTTCGGAATGCTTCCGGAAATTGCGCGCAGCCATGATGTCATGCTTTCGGGTCACGGTCTTGATTATACGCTGCGCGGCTATTATCTGCCCTGCAGCATGGTACGTATCGCCGGCTCGACCACCCGCCTGCCGAGACTCCGCACCATAGCTGACGGCAAACCAAAAACCGTTTCTGACAGTTTGCGCGTCGGCATTAATGCACACGATTTGCAAGCCGTGCTGTCGCCGCAAGCGCGTGCTGGGTGGGACGAACGGCGCGTCGGCGCCATGGCGTTGGCGCTTTCGTCCGCCGATATCGATGATCCCTACAATGCCTGGGATGCGTTTGTGTTGCATTGTCTCGGCCGTCACTACGCCTACAGCGACTTTGTTGCAATGAGCTCGGTGATTGCGCAGCGTGCCGTCGCCTTTGATCCGGATGTGTTGGATATTTACTTTTCCATGAAGCCGGCCTGGCGTGCTTCCGGGCGCATGGCGCATGCGGCCATGAAAAGCTTGGCACCCGACTTGATGGCGTTACCTGATGCCAATAGTAGATTGTCCGCCAACCTTGGATTCGCTACCCAGACCATGCTCCTTTTCGCGCGCGCGGCGCGGCGGAGCGGGTTGGTTGCCCGACCGCCGCGCCCGGCGGAGGTAACCTGGACGCATGGCAGTTGGAGCAATCTACACGAATTGCTGCGTCGTGATTCTCTCTTTGTGGAACGCCTCAACGGTTTGGCGGAAAACACCGCCTTGCTGGATAGCGGCCTGTTCGATCGGCGGGGCCTCCGGGAAATCGTCGAGCAACATCTCAGTGGGCGTATCAGCCACCGTAAACTCCTGCTCGAATTGTTGACTATTTCCAGTTGGCTGACACGCCATTCCTATTCGGATGTGGTTTATGAGGGTTGAATTCACCCTCGCTGGGTACCGAGAAATGATTGCGGCCATTCTCGCACGTGGCTATGACATCAAAAGTTTCGCCGAGGCGGATGCAGCACGGCCGCACTTGATATTGCGCCATGATATCGACCAGTGCCTCAACGCCGCCGCGCGGCTTGCCACATTTGAAGCCGAACAAGGCTGGCACGCCAGTTATTTTGTTTTGATGCGGAGTGAATTGTACAATCCATTTAGTCCCGCAGGTGTGCGCGCACTCGAAGCAATCTCCGCCGGTGGCCATGAAATCGGCCTGCACCTCGATGCGGCGCTCTATGGTGGTGATGCCGAGGCTCTGGAAATAGCCGCCGGGCGCGAATGCACGATGCTGGAAATGATCATCGGGCGGAAAGTGGAGATGATCAGTTTTCACCGTCCCGCGCCTGGCCTAATTCCCTTTGAGCGTGTTTTGGCGGGTCGCGGCAATACTTATGAACCGCGTTATTTCGATGCGATAGGTTATTGCTCGGATTCGCGCGGCGGTTGGCGCCACGGCTATCCGCTGGATCATGAATCATTGAATGCGTGCCGAGCGCTACAGCTTTTAACCCACGCTATCTGGTGGATTGGGGAACACGCACCGGCGCAGGAAAAACTGACCGCCTATCTTGATCGACGCATATCACTTCTGGAATCTGAATTAGCGGAGCATTGCGCTGCCTATACGCCCCGCCTAACCAAAGAGGGAACATGAGCAACGCAAAATGCCGTATTGGATTGATCGGCACCGGCTACTGGGGCAAGAACCTGTTGCGCAACTTCGAAGACTTGGCGGCGTTGGCAGGGTTTTTTGATATTTCGGCCGAAAACCGGGCGCAGTATGCAGCTCTTTTCCCCGCTGCCAAAAATTTTGAAAGCCTTGATGCGTTGCTGGCTGATGCCGCCATATCGGCTGTCGCGATCGCAACGCCGGCGGCGACCCATGGCGATCTAGTGGAACGGGGGCTCCAGGCCGGCAAACATGTTTTCGTGGAAAAGCCACTTTGCCTTGATGTCGCCCAGGCCGAAAAACTTAAAGAGATGGCCAATGATAGGGGGCTGGTTCTCATGGTCGGGCATCTCTTGCTTTATCACCCCGCCTTTCAAATCCTATATGGGACCCTAAAAGATGGGAAATTGGGCAAGCTGCGTTACGTTTATTCCAACCGTTTGAGCCTGGGTAAAATTCGACGTGAGGAGAATGCACTGTGGTCCTTCGCGCCGCACGATATTTCCATGATATTGCAATTGGCGGGAAGTATGCCGCAGCGTGTGATTGCCAATGGTGCCCACTATCTGACCGATGGCGTGGCGGACACCACGCTCTCCCATTTGGTTTTCAACGATAATTTTCAGGCGCATATTTACGTTTCGTGGCTCCACCCTTTCAAAGAGCAGAAACTTGTCGTGGTGGGAGACAAGGCAATGATTGTATTCGACGATACAAAGAAACCATCGGAAAAACTTTTCCTGTACCGCCACGAGGTTGGCTGGAAAGGGGAAATTCCAATTGTTTCCAAGGCTGCGCCCGAGCCAGTGGCCTTCGCTGAGAGTGAACCGCTGCGCAACGAGTGCCAGGCTTTTCTAGATGCCGTGGCCGGCATATCGTCCCCGCCGTCTGATGCGGCTGAAGGCATTCGTGTTCTCAAGGTGCTGGATGCGTGCCAACAATCGATTTTGCAAGGCCAGGCTGTGGATTTGCCGCTCTGATGACGGGCGCAGCTTTCATTCACGCCTCTGCCGTCGTCGACGAAGGCGCCATTCTTGGTGCCGGTTGCAAGGTTTGGCATTTCTCGCATGTGCTTTCCGGTAGCCGCATCGGCGACAATTGCATACTTGGTCAGAATGTGATGGTCGGTCCCGATGTCACCATTGGCGCGGGCTGCAAGGTTCAGAACAATGTCTCTATATATAAGGGCGTCACTTTGGAGGAGGATGTTTTCTGTGGTCCCTCCTGTGTGTTCACCAATGTTCTGACACCGCGCGCCTTTGTCGAGAGAAAGGACGAGTTCCTTCCCATCCTGGTGAAAAAGGGCGCCACCATCGGCGCCAACGCGGTGATCATTTGCGGCGTGACGATCGGTGAATTCGCCATGATCGGCGCTGGCGCGGTGGTCACCAAGGACGTCTCCCCGCATGCCCTTGTGCTCGGCAATCCCGCGCGCCGGACGGGCTGGGTCTCGCGCACCGGCGAAGTGCTCGGCGGCGATCTGGTGTGCCCGCGCAGCGGCGAACAATATGAAGAAACGAACGGCCAACTCATTCTCAAAGGATAACTCAAGTGAACATCCCGTTTATTGATCTCAAGGCCCAGTATGGGCGCCTCAAGCCGGAAATAGATGCCGGCATTGAGCGTGTGCTCGAGCATGGCCGGTTTATTCTCGGACCCGAAGTGGGCGAATTCGAAGCGGCGTTGGCGGCGCATGTCGGTGTCGCCCATGTGGTGAGCTGCGCCAACGGCACCGACGCGCTTACCTTGGCATTGATGGGCGAGAATATCGGCCCGGGCGATGCCGTGTTTATTCCCGGCTTCACCTTTACCGCGACCGCCGAGACGGTGCTGATGGTCGGTGCCGAACCTGTGTTTGTCGATGTCGACGGTGAGAATTTTCTCATCGATCACGCTGATCTGGAGCGCAAGATCGCGGCAGTGAAGGCAGCTGGACGATTGACGCCGCGCGCCGTCATTCCGGTCGATCTCTTTGGCCTGCCGGCGGATTACGAGGAACTTGGCAAGATTGCCGCCGCGCATGATCTCTTTCTGCTCGCCGATGCCGCGCAAAGCATGGGCGCGCAATATCGCGGCCGCGCCGTTGGCGCGCTGGCGCCGGCGACGGTTAGCAGTTTCTTTCCGGCCAAGCCGCTCGGCTGTTACGGCGATGGCGGCGCGCTCTTTACCGATGATGCGCCGCGCGCCGCGCTGTGGCGCTCGCTGCGCGGCCATGGCACCGGCGACGCTAAATATGATGTTGTGCGCATCGGCATGAATTCGCGGCTGGATACGCTTCAGGCGGCGGTGCTGCTGGCCAAGCTGCCGGGTTTCGCGGCTGAAATCGAAGCGCGCGAAAAGGTGGCGCAATATTATGATCAGCATTTGCCCGCCGCCGCCTTGCGGCCGGGACGCATGCCGGGCAGCCAGAGCGCCTGGGCGCAATACACTATCCAGGTAGCGGATCGCGACGATTTGGCGGCGGCGCTCCGCGAAGACGGCATTCCGACCGCGATTCACTATCCCCGGCCCTTGCATTTGCAACCCGCCTATCTCCGCTATGGTGATGGTCCCGGGTCGCTTCCGGTGAGTGAAAATTTGGCGGCCCGGGTTCTGAGCCTGCCCATGCATCCCGATATGGATGAGGCCACCAACCGGCAAATCTGCGAGGCGATCGAGCGTCATCTCTAAACGCGTGACGCATAACACCTCGCCGCGTGCACGGCGCTCCGCCGGGGCGGCCGTGTGGCGCGGCGATTTCCATTTCTTCGGTGGCTTCGGCGCGGGCGGCGGGGTCGCGCCGACCGATGTCAGCGCCGAGCTTTGGCGCTACGATGGAAGTTGGCAGTGTTTGGCGGAGGGTGGGCCAGGTGCGGCGCGCTATGCCAGTCTCTGCGTATATGATGATTCACTTTATTTGTTTGGCGGCTGCGGCGTTTCAGATGGCGCCGTTATCTTTTACGACCATGTTTGGCGCTATGACGGCGTGTGGCGGGAAATTGATGCGGGAGAAATTCGCCCGCCCCGGCGCTACGCCGCCGCGCTGGTTTCAGATGGCTCGCGTTTGATTCTCTATGGCGGCATGGCGCAGGCGCCTGGCACCAAACAGGCGCAGTATTTTGACGACATGTGGGCATTCGATCCCAAGCAATGCCGCTGGCGCCCGGTCGCGCAAGCATCGAGCGGGCCCGGTGAGCGCTATGGCTTCGGCTGGGTGGCGGATGAAACGGGATTTTATGTATTTGGCGGCTATGACGGAATTCAGGACCGGGCGGATTTATGGCGCTTTGAGTTCGCCACCAGCCGCTGGCGTCAATTGACGGCGGACGGGCCGCCCGCTCGCTACTGTCCGGCTTTTGGTTTGCGCGATGGAAAGCTGCTCCTGTTCGGTGGGCGCTCCAAAACCAATGCTAAAATGAATTTTAGCGATAGCTGGATATTCGACGGTGCCTGGAAGGCTCTGGCGGGTGCCGGTCCGGGGTATCACGCCAAGGCCGCCTGCGCTTCGACGGACAATCAGTTGTGGTTGTTTGGCGGCGAAGGGCCAAACGGACATGTCAGCGATTTGTGGCGCTACGGGTCTGGTGGTTGGGCGCGCCTCGAGGTCTGCCGCGACGACGATCCGGTGCTGTGGTGAGGCCGTGAGCGAGGCGCCCGGAATTCTTTATCTCGATTTGGAAGGTGGCTGGGGCGGCTCTTCGCGCTCGATGTTTTATTTGATCGAGCATCTCGATCGCGGGCGCTACCGCCCGTTCGCGGTGACCCGCCGGGACGGGCCGATTTCAGAGCGCTATGACGAGATTGGCGTTCCTCATATGACGCTGCCGGAAATACCCTCCTTTCGTCCGGCCGAACGGAAAAATGCCCTTGCCTACCTGATCTATCTTTGGGGCTGCCGAAAACTGAACGACGTCATGGTGCGCCTGCAGAAAATTAAGGCGCGCGAGAATATCCGTCTTGTCCATGTCAATCATGAAAGTTTAGCGCTGGTTGGCCGGGAGATCGCCCGCCGATTGGGCCTTCCCTGGGTGTGCCATGTGCGCACACAATTGATATCCGGTTATTTTGCGCGCCGGGCTTATCGCGCCATTGCCCGCGATGCCGCGCACGTCATTTTTATTACCGAGCGCAATCGTGATCATTTTCGCGAACTTGCCGGCGCGGTATTTAGCGACGAAAATACATCCACGGTCTACAATATCTCGCCGCCCGTGCCGCAGGACCTTGTGCCGCTGGCGGAACTGAGCGAGCCGGCCGATGTCCTTCGCGTCCTGTCGCTCACCAATTTCTCGCCCAACCGGGGCGTCGACCGGGTGGTCGATGTGGCTGAAATTCTGCATCGCCGGGGGCGCGATGACATTGTTTTTTTTCTATGCGGCCGCCTGGCCAATACGCGCCGCCTGCCGTTTGCGCGCAACCGCTATTTGGACAATATCTTGGCCCGTATCACGGCAAGCGGCCTTGGCGAAACGGTACTTCTTCCCGGGCATGTGACGCCACCTGACCGGGCACTGATCGCGACCGATTGCCTGATAAAGCTGACTCGTGAATCGAATCCCTGGGGGCGCGATATTATTGAGGCGATGTCCGCCGGGCGCGGCGTGGTGACCCTCGGTGATTACCAAACCTTTATCGAAGATGGTGTGAACGGGTTTATGGATGTTGAGTTTAATGCAGAGCGCATCGCGGATCATCTTGTGCGGCTGCGCGATGAGCCCGGCCTGAGAGATAAATTTGCCCGGGCAAACCGGGAAAAAGCGGCGGCGCTGTTTGATGGTGCGGGGCGCGCCGCCGAGGTTTCGGCAATCTATGACCGGGTGCTCGGTAGATGAATTTGTCCTACTGGGTCCGGCGCCATGCGCTCAAGCAGCCTTACCATCTGTCTTTTGCGACATTGCACGCCTTCGACACGGCCTTCGTGAAAATTGAAGGCGCGGGAAGAATCGGTTTTGCTGAAGTGACTCCGCTGCCCGGCTATTCCGATGAGACAATCGAATCCGTGCAGGCGGCGCTGGATGGCGCTCTGGATTCTCTAAGCCGTTCCGTTCCCTTCCAAACGGTGGTGGATGAACTTTGCGGGCGCGCGCCGATGGTGGCGAGTGCCTTGGCTTGCGCCGGGGAAACCTGGCAAGAAGGGGTCGAGAAATCATTTGCCGCGCCGGTTGAAGGCGCCATTCCCGTTGCCGTGCTGTGTAGTGGCGAGACGGCGGAAGCGGCGGCGCGTGCCGCGCGGCGCCTGACCGACGCCGGATTCGAAACACTCAAACTGAAAATCGGCGCCGATGGCGTTGCAGGGGATATCGCGCGCATTCGCGCTGTCGGCAAGGCTGTTCCCGATGGCGTCTGGCTTCGCCTTGATGCCAATCAGGCGCTCACATTCGAGGCGGCGATGGAACTGAGCCACGCCGTGGCGGAATGCCCGGTGGCGCTCATCGAGCAGCCTTTTACCCCCGCCGAATGGGAACTGCACGCGCGCTTTGCGGCGCAAAATCCTCTGCCTTTGATGCTCGACGAATCGATATGGACACGGCGGGATATCGAGCGCGCCGCGCCATCGGCAGACCTGGTCAAGCTCAAGCTGTGCAAGCATGCCGGCCTGGCCGAAACGGTATCACTGGCTCGCCTGGCGCGCGACCTGGGCCTTGGCGTGGTGTTTGGCAACGGCGTTCAGACGGCGCTTGGAAATCACTTGGAGGCCGGCCTTTATCGGCGCATGGAGTTGGATAGCGCGGCCGAAATATCAGGTTTTCACAAGCTCGCCGAGCCACCCGCCGAATGTCATATGAAACTCGATGGCGGCGCTTTGCATGACCACGGTATCGGCGATGTGGAAAGCGCCTTTCCAAGCCCAAAGACCGCTAAAACAGTAGTGTTCAATTTTTGAACATAAAACTTGTGATGTCGATTCATGAATGAGACAATCGCATAATCTGTCATGGAAGGTTAGATCATGAGCAAGCCCATTATCCTCGGTCTGTCAGCCAGTTTGCGCGCCGCGCGATCGAAGTCCGGTGCGGAAATTCTAACCCAGGAAATCGCCGCCTTGGAGAACCGCGAACGCCTCGATGCGTTTCTCGGCGAGCAGGCGAAAATTCATCTCGATCAATTTGTCGAGGCCGGCCGAAAGGACGGCCTGCCGTTCGATCAAATATACCGGCAACTGCAAAAGACCCAAGGGCTGCGCGGCCTGTCCAATAGTGAAATATGTCTCTCCGCCGCGCTCTGGGGGGCCTGCGATCAGGGCGCCGACATTGATCATATTGCGCTCTCCAATCATTTTCGTGCCGACGGTACGGGTGTTGAGCTGGACGCGCTTAAAGCGGCACTGGTCGCGGCCGATGGCATTCTTCTCAGCACGCCGGTTTATTTTGGCGATCGCGGCTCGCTCAGCCAGCGGCTGATCGAAATGATCCGGGCCGATGAAAGTCTACGCACTGCCCTTGCCGGAAAAATTTATGGCGGGCTTGCCGTCGGCGCAAAACGCAATGGCGGGCAGGAAACGACCCTGATCTATCAAATGCTCGACATGATCGATATGGGCCTGCTTGCCGTCGGCAACGATTCCGACACAACTTCCCAATATGGCGGAACCACCCATGCCGGGGATGTCGGAACATCGCCGAAGGACTCCTACGGTATCAACACATGTATCGGCACCGGTAAGCGTATCGCGCGCGTCTCGGCCGAGCTTGGCGCCGGAAAACTGGCCGAGCTTTCCGATCCGCCACGGCTCGGCGTTTGGCTGCTGCAGGACCGGCAAGGTGAAATGGCGGCGGCGTTGGAGCCCTTCCTCGCGGCGGCCAATGCCGAGGTCAGTCTGCTCAACCCGGTTGGCCGCAAAATCAGGCCGTGCATTGCCTGCGATATCTGCCCCACCCATATTGGCCCGGACGATGAGTATCGCTGCATTATCGGCCGCCGTGACGATGCGATGAAGGATCTGCACGATAATTTGCTTACCCCCGATATCCTCATGCCGGCGCTTTATTCCCCAAAAGGCCGTGATGGGCTCGTCTCGATCTATCAGGAATTCATGGAACGCACGCGATACCTCCGGCGCGGTGACTATGTCTTTACCGATCGCCTGGTCGCGCCGCTGATCTTTGCCGAAATTGGCTCGGGCGAACATCTCGATGTGCGCGTCATGACCTCCTTTATCCGGCACCACACGGTCATGAGCCGGCCGATCGTCGGCTGGCTGAAGGATGGCCGGCTGATCAATGCGGAAGATGTGACCGATGGCATTGCCCGCGCCGTGGCCGAAGGCCGGCGCCTGACGGCGGGCCGCCTCGCAAGTTCAAGCCTGGAATTGGTCGGCACGCAATATCGCCCCGTCGGTTACGTTTTGGCGCAAGCCAAGGACAATGAGGCAAACGCGATGAATGCGCGTGAAGATGCCGTCGGCATCCGCCAAATCCGTCTCGCCGAGGAGGCGCGCGTGCGTCTCGCGCCTGTCAGCGGTAGCTCAAAACTGGGGGCGGCGTGAGCGCACCTCTAACGATTTTCATTACCGCCGCAGGTGCACCGCAAAGTCCGACCCTTATTCGCCAACTCAAAGGCAATGGCGAACGGGAGGTCCGTATCTTCGGCGTCGATATGGATGGCGAGGCATGTGGGCGTTTTCTCTGTGACGGCTTTCAACAAATTCCGCAAGCGGGCGGCGAAGGCTATCGCGACTCACTCCTTGAGTGCCTGGAGCGCGTACGCCCCGATGCGCTATTGAACGTTTCAGGCAACGATGTCTGGCATGTCATGTCCATGCGCAACGAGATCGAAGCCCTGGGCGTTACCCTTGTCGGTTCCGACGCCGACTTGATCGAACTCGCCGACAATAAATTCAGACTTTACGGCGCCGTTGCGGAGATCGGCGCTGAATTGGCGCCGCAATATGTAAGCCCCGAAACCCTGAATGACTTCATCGCTTGCGCGCACGATATGGGCTATCCAGAGCGCGATCTCTGCTTCAAACCCCATGTCAGCAAAGGGAGCCGGGGATTCCGCATCCTTTCGCAGAATGTCGACCGGCGCGACCAACTGCTCAATCAGAAACCGACAGCGCGCTATATGACGCTCGAAGAATTCAGTGGAATTTTTCGCGATGCAGCGGATTTCCCTGAATTGCTCCTCATGGAAGTCATGCAAGGTGAGGAATGCGATGTCATGACGATCGGTTATCAGGGCGAGGCTCTGCTGACCACGGTTAAATCGCGCGAGAGCCATCGCTGGGGCGTGATCGACAAGGGCGAGTTGATCGAGCGTCCGGAGCTGGTGCAAAAAACCGCAGCGATTATTGCCAAGATACCGCTTTCCTATAATCTCAGCATCCAGTTCATCGGCGGAAAACTTATCGAAATTAATCCCCGTACAAGTACGTTCATCTACGACCGGGATTTTAATGAGCCCTGGTTGGCGATCAAATTGGCGCTTGGTTTGATCTCGCCTGATGCGGTCCGGGCCTATCAGGCAAAGATACCGTATGGCCGGCGCATGGTGCGCCATATGGACCAAATATTTTTCACCGCGGATGGGCAGTGGTCAAATTGATCCCGATCATGCCGCGCAGAGGGAATAACGCGTTCGCGTGAGCACACGCGTCGCTTTTGTTTTACCGTCCTTCGCTGGCGGTGGCGCCGAGCGGGTGATGCTGCAACTGCTCGCCGCCATCGATCGTTCGCAATTTTCACCCTCCCTCATTGTCATGAACGGCGATGGGCCGCTTTCGGATTCTTTGCCCGGAGATGTGCCGCTCACCGATTTGGCGCGGCCGCGCCTGCGCCATGCCTTGCCGGCGCTTCTCGGCGCGATTCGCCGCGTGCGCCCACGCGCCGTGGTCTCCTCGCTCGGCTATGTCAATATCGCCCTCCTTGCCTGCCGTATCCTGCTGCCGTTTCGAACAAAGATCATTGTGCGCGAGGCGAACATGCCGACGCTCAGCCTGCCGGGCGGACCCCGGCCCGGCCTGATGCGCTGGCTCTACCGGCGCTATTATCCGCGCGCCGATGCCGTTCTCTGTACCTCGCATATGATGATGGGGGAAATGTCGGGCGATATCGGCGTGGCACGCACGCGTTTGCATCTGTTGCCAAACCCGGTTGACGCATCGGCGCTCCGCGCCGCGATCGGTACGCTGGCTGCGGAAGATGTGAACTCGGTTCATTTTATCGCCGCCGGCCGCCTCACCCGGCAAAAGGGTTTTGATCGCTTGATAGAGGCGTTCGCCAACCTGCCTGGCGAGAACCGCCTGACAATTCTCGGCGAAGGCCCGGAACGAAAGGCGCTCGAGTCCAAACGTTACGATCTTGGGCTGAGTGACAAAGTTCATTTGCCGGGTTTTGTGCAAAAGCCGTGGCCGCATTATGCAGCGGCGGATGCTTTCCTGATGCCATCGCGCTGGGAAGGCATGCCCAATGCCGCATTGGAGGCGCTGGCCTGCGGCACGCCGGTGATCGCCACGCCCGAATCGGGCGCCATCGCCGAAATAGCCAAGGCTGCGCCCGCCAGCGCCGTAACGGTGGCGCCATGGGGCGCGGGCTTCGCTGCAGCGATGGCTGAGTTCGGCAAAAGCGGCGAGGACAAGCCGAGGCCGAGCCTGTTGCCGCCCGGTCATGAACCCGCTGCTGTTGCCCGGCGCTTCGAGAATATTCTCAGGCAATTATGCTAGGCGTTGTTCTTGCGCGCCACCAACACCAGCCCGGCGACCGCCAAATCCTCATCCGCCAAGCCTTTGAATTTACCGGCGAGACTCGGGCGGATGGCGCGTACGCAAGCGAGGGCGCGCGATGTGGCGCTTTTATCGAGCGTTGCCCAGGGTGCGGGCTCGATTTCTTGGGCGATTCCGGCGAGGCGGCTGATGGTCAATTCGCCGCTCAGGCCGGAACGCGCGAGCCAATCGCGGTAGGCGTTGATCAGCACCCGGTTGGGCCGCCCGCCGCCCTGCGTCATGCGGCGATGCAGGCCGTCGCCAAGGGTGAGCAGCGTCAGCGGGTGATGGCCGGCGAACATGCCATGGTCGCGCAGGTCGATGCGGTGGATCATGATGCCGCCGGGCGCCAGGCACGCCGCCATGTCGTCAAGTGCGGCGAGCGGATCGTAGAGATGCTCCATCACGGCGCGGCTGAGAATGGCGTCGAAGCGGAGGCCGCAGGTGCGGAAGAAAGTCTCGGCCGGTTGTCCGGCGTGATAGGTGAGGTTCCGGATCGTATCTTCGCCCGGCGCGCCATCGAACAGATGGCCGAGATCGTTCTGCGCCGCCAGGGCGCCATAGATGCGTCGCTGGGTTTCGGCGTCGCGCTCGGAAACCCAGCGGTCGATTGCATGAACATGTTCGGCGCCACCGCCAAGGCAGCGCAGCGCCACGGCGAAACTGTCACCGGGGCCGATCTCGGCGACGCTGCCGCTGAAATGTTTGACGCCGCCATAGGCGAGATAATCGCCGTAAACGCGCTCGACATAGGCCAGCGAGGCATCGATATCGAGCGCGGCATGGCGCGCGCCCGAACTGGTTTCAAGCTGGCCACTGGCGAGGCGGCGGCGCGCGCGCCAATCGTCAAACAGATAATAGGCACAAGTGAGCACCACACTGCGCTTGATGATGGCGCGCATATTCATGGTTCGGCGAATCCAAAAAACATGACATGACCGTAGCCGAACGGACCTCGCGCGTCATGCATGTCATTACCGGGCTCGACACCGGCGGCGCGGAGACGCAATTGCTCCATCTGGTGGCTGCGCGCCGCAAGGCCGGCGCCGATGACCGGGTGGTCAGCATGATTGCCGGCGGCAGCTTGCGTTCAGAGTTCGAGCATGCCGGCGTGCCGGTTCATGATCTCGGCATGACGCGCGGCCGCCCCAGCTTGCGCGCCTTGTTGCGCTTGATTGCCCTCTACCGCCGCCATAAGCCGCATGTGGTTCAGAGCTGGATGTATCATGCCGACCTGATGGCGCTTGTTGCCTTGCGCCTGTCGGGCCGGTGGGAGGAAACGCCACTGATCTGGGGCATACGCTGCTCCGATATGAACCTCAAGGATTATGGTCGGTCTTTACGATGGACGGTGCGTCTCTGCGCGCGCTATTCGCACCTGCCGGATGTCGTCATCGCCAATTCCGAGGCCGGCCTGGAGGCGCACCACAAATTGGGCTACCGGCCGTTTCGCAGCCGGGTTATCGACAATGGCATCGATACGCATAAATACCGCCCCGATGTGAAACTTCGCGCTGAAGTCCGGGCCGAGCTCGGCATCGATCCCAATGTGCCGCTGGTGGCCCAGGTTGCGCGCGTCGATCCGATGAAGGATTATGAAACCCTGCTCGGCGCCATGGACAAAATTCCCGATGTGGCGCTGTTGCTGATTGGCCTTGGCACGGAGCAGTTTAATAGGCGCGCCGGTTGTTTTGGCCTCGGGCGGCGCAGCGATGTGGCGCGCCTGCTGACGGCCGCGGATCTGATCGTTTCAAGCTCGGCTTACGGCGAGGGTTTTTCAAATGCCTTGGCGGAGGGCATGGCGGCCGGGCTGCCGGCGGTTGCCACCGATGTTGGCGACGCGGCGCGCATTGTTGGTGATTCAGGGCGCATCGTGCCGCCGCGCGATATGGATGCGCTGGCGGAGGCGATCCATGAGTTGGCGTTCGAGCCGCTCACCTTTCGTGCGGCGCGCAAATTGCATGCCCGTACCTTGATCGAAATTCGGTTTTCCGTGGTCGAAAACTTCAAAAATTATGAGCAAATATATGCGTCCCTGGTCTGAGCGACAGGTGGTCTAAGGCGATGTGCGGGTTTGCCGGCCAGGTCGCATTTTCGGGGATAAGCCCCGCCGCCATGGCGCCACGCCTCGCGCGTGCGCTCGAGCGCCTCTATCCGCGCGGTCCCGACAGCCAGGAAACTTGGCTCGATGCACGCTGCGCCCTGGCCAATACGCGGCTTTCCATTCAGGATCTCAGCGCTGCCGGCTCCCTGCCCATGGCGGGGCATGGCCTGGTGGTCGCTTATAATGGCGAGATATTCAATTTTCGTGAGCTCCGCGCCGAGCTTGAAGCGCTCGGCCATGACTTCACCAGTCACGGCGATACGGAAGTGTTGCTCGCCGGCTGGCGGGCCTGGGGCGAGGGCTTGCTGCCGCGCCTCGCCGGCATGTTCGCCTGCGCCATATGGGATGCGGAGAAATCGGAGCTTGTCCTGGCGCGCGACCGTCTGGGCAAGAAGCCGCTCCTCTATAAGGCCGAGGCGGGGCGCTGCACGTTTGCCTCAGAACTCGCCGCGCTGGAGACGCTGCTTGACAGCGCGCCGGCGCTCGACACATCGGCTCTACACATGCTGTTCACCTTGCGCTATGTGCCGGAGCCGCTCTCTATCCTGGAAGGTGTGCACAAACTGCCCGGCGGGCATCTGGCCCGGGTGACGGCGGAAGGTGTCGAGCTCAAATGCTGGTACGATGCGCAAACCGCGCGCCCGCCAAGCTATTTCGATCCGCTGCAAGCGGAGCACGATCTGGTGGCGCGTTTCGATGAAGCGGTGCGCTGCCGCCTGGTCGCCGATGTGCCGCTTGGCGTGTTTCTTTCCGGCGGTATCGATTCGGCTCTGGTGGCAGCATCGATGGTGCGCGCCGGTGAGACGGTGCGCAGTTTCACCGTCGGGTTCGCCGGTGCGGCGGAGTATTATGAAGAGCGCCCGGCTGCCGAGCGCGTGGCAGAATATCTCGGCACCGAGCACACCGAGCTCGAGGTCTCGCCGGATGATGCGCGCGCTGCGCTGGATGCGGTATTTATCGGCCTTGACGAACCCTTCGCCGATTCATCGGCCATCCCGACGTTTCTTTTGGCACGCGAGACGCGCCGCCATGTCACCGTGGCACTTTCCGGCGATGGCGCTGATGAAGTTTTCGGCGGCTACCGCAAATATCAGGGCGAGCTGATGGCGGCGCGCTACCACGCCCTGCCGCGCCTGTTGCGGCGCGGGTTGATCGAACCGCTTGTCGCGGCTTTGCCAGAGCGTAAATCGAGCCCGCTCTTGGAGCGGGCGCGGCGCCTGCGCCGCTTTACCCAGCATGCCGGCGAGGATGCGGTTGGCCGCCAGGCCGGCTGGATGCGTCTGATGAGCGAGGCTGAAATGACCCGGCTTTTTGCCAAACCACATAGCGCGCCGAGCCTGCGCGATAAGGTGGCGACATTGCGCCGCGAAAGCGGCGACGCGGATGCACTCAATGCCATGCTTTATGCCGATACGCATCTTGGCTTGCCCGGCGATATGCTGGTCAAATGCGACCGCATGAGCATGGCCAACAGTTTGGAAGTGCGCTGCCCGTTTCTCGACCACGGCGTGGTCGAATGCGCCGCCGCCATGCCGGGTGCGTACAAGCTGGCGCCGGGTGAGGGTAAGCGGGTGCTGCGCCGCGCCTTTGCCGACCGCCTGCCGGCGCAGGTGTTTAGCTTGCCAAAGAAGGGCTTTGAAATACCCATTGCCGAATGGCTCATCGGCCCGCTTGAGGATTTAACCCGCCGTTCGATCGATGCGGGCCGGCTCGACCGTCAGGGAATCTTTCAGCCTGAACTGCCGCGCCTTTGGTATGATGACCTCAAGGCGGGACGGCGCGACACATCGGAAAAACTGTGGACGCTGATTGCCTTTCAAGCCTGGTGCGAAAATTTTCGTCCTGATCTGGCCGCGTAATTTTATGAAAATCTGCCAACTCTGCGCCGTCGATTTCACCCTCTACCACTTTATTCTGCCGTTGATGCGCGCCGAGCAAGAGGCCGGGCATGAGGTGGTTGGTGTGTGCTCCGATGGCCCGTGGATGGAAAAGATATCAGCCGAGGGCCTGCGCACCGTGGCGTTGCCCATCGCGCGCAACCTCAATCCGATCCAGCACCGCGCAAGCTACCGCCGCCTGGTGCGGTTGTTTCGCAAAGAGCGTTTCGACATGGTGCATGTCCATACGCCAATCGCCGCACTCTTGGGCCGGCTTGCGGCGCGCCGCACCGGGGTCGGCAAGGTCGTCTATACCGCGCACGGTTTTTATTTCCACGAGCGTATGGCGCTCGGGAAGCGGGCGCTCTTTGTCGCGCTGGAGAAGTGGGGCGGGCGTTATACCGATGTGCTTTTTACCCAGGCTGAAGAAGATGCGGCGAGCGCGCGCCGTCTCGGCCTATGCCGGAGCGGCGTGATCGAGGCCATCGGCAATGGTGTCGATCCGGCGCGTTTTTTGCCGCCAGCGGACAATGGCGAAGCAGGGCGCAGGTTGCGCGCTGAATTGGAGACGCCCGAAAACGCGACCGTCATCATGATGACCGGGCGCATGGTGGCGGAGAAGGGCTATCCCGAATTGTTCGCCGCGATGGCGGGTCAGGATGCCATTCTCTGGGCCGCCGGTGATCGCCTTGCCAGCGATCATGCTGCGGCGGTAAGCCCTGCTGCGATGCCGGACAATGTGCGCCTGCTCGGCCACCGCCAGGACATCCCCGACCTGTTGCGCGCGGCGGATATTTTCACCCTGCCGTCGCACCGCGAAGGCATGCCGCGCTCGATCATCGAGGCGATGATGACAGGCCTGCCGGTGATCGCGACCGATATCCGCGGCTCGCGCGAGGAAGTGGTGGCGGGCGAGACCGGCCTCCTGGTGCCGGTCAATGATGCCAAGGCCTTGGCGAACGCAATTCGTCAGCTCGCCGGCGATCCGGCCGGCCGCCGGGCAATGGGCAAAGCGGGGCGCGCCCGCGCCCTTGCGCTTTATGACGAAGCCAAAGTTATTGCCCGGCAAATGGAGCGGCTTGGACTAAACTGAGCGCGTCAGTTCTTCGGAATTCGGCGTAGCGCCCATTTGATCATCGTCTCCTCGGCCTCGACCGGCCCGGTGATAATCACCTGCTCGCTGCGCCGGCGATGGAAGCCGTCCGCCGCATAAACACTTTCATTCAATCCGATGGCGCCGCCGGCGGCGCGCATCTGCCAGCCATTGCCGCTTGGCGGGCGCAGCAACACCGATTCGCCGTCCTGCACCAGCGAAGCCTGGACATCGGGGTGGAGATGGAAGCGCACCGTGAAAGAGCGCCCGCCGCGATTGGCGGCATCGGCGCGGGCGAGCGAATCCTCGCCGCGAATATTGGTGCCGTCGGGCGACACATAGATGCGCCGCTTATGGTTGAGGCCGAACGGCTCCAGGTAGCCGTCATGGCTCGCCTCGAGCCAGGCGGCGCCTTCCTGGTCCTCGCGCCAGCTGGCGATTTGGCTGGGGCCGATACCGATCGAGCCATCATCGAACAGTTCGCACGAATTGGTGTCGTTTACCGTAAGCGTGCTGTGCGCGGCGGTGGCGCGGAGCGCTTTGCGCCAGGTCACATCGCCACCCTGCCACGGGCCGCAATTGACAATCAGGCGTTCTTTCCCGGCGCTCAATTCAAAACTGAGCGAGCCGGCATGAACGCGGCGGCCATATTTGGCCGGCGCACCCTGGTCGCTGATCAACAGCGTTCGCCCGGCTTGCACGCGGCGGAAGCCGACATGCGGCCCGTTGGCCTGGGCGCGCCCCTTGGCACCACTTTGCGCCAGGACGAGATCGACCAGCCAGGCCTCTTCCTCAATCGAATCATTAAAGAGAGCAAGCGCGCCGTCGCCGTGACGATAGGCGCGCAGCATTGGCGCCATGCGGTCGATGGCGTTGTTCAGCTCCTCGGGCGAGGGCTTCCCGGCGGCGATCAGGGAGCCGCGCATATCGATCAGGTGGCGCAGAACGGCGAGGTGGGCCGAGGGGCTGCGCTCGAAATGTCCACCGTCCGGCAGGATTTGCCGCGTGAGCTCGCTTTCCAATAATTTGAGCGCCTGTTGCGTGCGCCGTTCGCCTTCGGGAAGCGAGAGGCCGCTATAAAGCAGGCCCTTGATTGCGAGCAGGCGCTCGGCGCCGTCTTCACCGCTGCGCGCCGTGCGTGAAAGATGGCGCGCCTGTAAGGCGAGACCTTGAAAATAGCGCTTCGAAAACGAGCCATCCGCATCCTTGAGAAGAAATTCGCCATGCGACAGCCAGGCCGCGACGCGCCGGCCCACCAGGCCGGAGCTCCACGGCCGGGGGTCGATCGCGGTATGGAGGTCAAGCCAATGCAGCACCAGCTTGCGCGCACGCGCGCGCGCCGCCTGGGTGGCGACGGCCTGCAAATCGCGCAGCCAGTCAAAACTCTGCAGTTCGCGGTACCAGACCTCGCCGGCGCCGTCATGTTTCCACGGCGGGCCGTCCTGGCTGACACCGGGCCTGGGACCGGCTGGTGCGGTGACTTCCTGGCCGGCAAAAAGATAGCGATTGTCCAACAGCGCACTGCCCCGTCCGGCGTCACCCGGCAGCATGTCGAGCGGCTGCATGAGCAGTTGATCGGGCGTCTTTCCGCCGAGCAACAGGCGATAGGCCGGGCTGGCGTAACTCAGGTCTTTCAGCTTATCGACAACGCTGTTTAAGGGTGAACCTCCGGCAGGGTTCTTGCGCCGGCCGCGCGCCACGATGGCTAGTCCCGCGAGGCGGCGGCGCGGAGTGCCGCGATATTCTCGGCGTAGGCGCCGCCTGAGAATGTCGCCGACCCGGCAACCACCGCATCGGCGCCCGCCGCCCGAACCTGCGCCATGTTGTTGCGGTTGATGCCGCCATCGACTTCCAGGTCGATGGCCCGGCCCGAGGCGTCAATACGGGCGCGCAGTTCCTTTATTTTATCGACCTGGCTGGTAATAAAGGATTGCCCGCCGAAACCCGGATTGACCGACATCACCAAAACCAAATCGATCTCGCCCAAGAGCGGCTGCACGGCTTGCGCCGGCGTGCCCGGGTTGAGCGCCACGCCGGCCTTTTTCCCGAGCGTCTTGATATGCTGCACGGTGCGGTGCAGATGGGCGCCGGCCTCGGCATGAACGGTGATGATATCGCTGCCGGCTTCGGCGAAGGCGTCGAGATAGGGATCGACCGGCGAGATCATCAGATGGACATCAAAGGGCAGGTTGCTGTGTGGACGCAGCGCGCGGATGATCTCCGGGCCGATGGTGATGTTGGGCACGAAATGGCCATCCATCACGTCGATATGAACCCAGTCCGCACCGGCCGCGTCAACCGCGCCAACCTCTTCACCGAGGCGCGCGAAGTCCGCTGAGAGAATGGAAGGAGCGATCCGGAGGGCCTGTTGCATGTCTCGTTTCGTACCAGCTTAGAAGGTGCGCTGCAAGCGCGCGGCGTAGAAGCCGTCGATGCCGCCCTTCTCGGCTAAATGGCAGGGCAGGGTGCGCAAATCACCGGCGGGTGTGAGCGCTTCGTCGAGCCCGCCGATTTCGTCCGCGCCAAGGGCGACGCGCTCCGTATTGTCGCTTTGCTTTAGGAATTTCTCGATCAGTTCCGGCCCTTCGGCGGGCTCAAGCGAACACACCGCATAGACTACCAGGCCGCCCGGCTTGACCATCTCGAGCGCCGCCTCAAGCAGATGCATCTGCTTTTCGGCAAGCTCGGCGATGTCCTTGGCGGCGCGCCGCCACATGATCTCAGGATGGCGGCGGATGGTGCCGGTGGCGCTGCACGGCGCGTCGAGCAGGACGCCGTCGGCCAAGACCGATGGCCGCCATGTCTGGCCGTCAGCCTCGATAATCTCAGCCTGCAATCCAAGGCGGGTCATATTCTCGCGCAGGCGGGCGAGGCGGGTAGGGGAGCGATCGAGTGCCCGCACGTTTGCCCCGGCGCTTGCCAGTTGGGCGGTCTTGCCGCCGGGCGCCGCGCCGATTTCGATAATTGTCCGGCCGGAGATATCGCCCAACAACCGCGCCGGCAGTGAGGCGGCAAAATCCTGTACCCACCAGGCGCCTTCATCATAGCCGTCGAGCGCTTCCACCGCGCCGGCCCGCGCGAGGCGCAGCATGCCGCACGGCAGAGGCTCTCCGCCAAGGCGCGCGGCCCAGCTTTCGCCACTATTTTTGAGATTGAGATCGATGGTCGGCTCGGCCATATGGGCTTCGGCAATGGCGCGGCAATTGTCCTCGCCATAGCTCTTGGTCCAGCTCTGCCACAGCCAATCGCATGTGTTGAGGCGCGCCGCATCCTGGGCGGCGAGGAGAGCGGAACTTTCCCGTGCCAGGCGGCGCAGCAGCGCATTGACCAATCCCTTCAATGCGGCATGGGGCGATTTGGCTGTTTGTTTCACCGCGCCGTCCACCGCCGCATGCGGCGGCGTGCCGAGGAACAGCAATTGCGCCGCACCGAGGCGGAGAATATCGCGCACGGCTGCGCGCCGCGCCGGCAGCGGTTTTTCCAACATGCTGTCGATTGCCGCGTCGATCTGGCCGAGGCGGCGCAGGGTGGTGAGCAGAAGCAGGCGGGTGAAGGCGCGGTCGCGCCCCGCCAGGGCAGCGAAGGCGGGCTGCGCTTCGAGCGCTTCGGCCAAATTGCGCCCTTTGCGCAACACCGAATCGAGCGTGCTCAGAGCAAAGCTGCGGCTGTTCGGTGGCGCGCCGCGTGGGCGGGATTTTCGCGAAGGCTGCATGTCCCCTGCTTATACCGATAAATCGAGAAAAGTGGCCTTGTTTCGTAATTGCTCTGGCGGTGAAACAAAGAGCGCGCTATGCAAGGGTCATGACACGATCCAAGCCGGACAAGAAAAATACCGCCGCTGGCGCGAGCGCCGAAAAGCCGAAGGCAGTATCCAAGGCCAAACCGCCGCGCCCCGGCGAAGCTGCGAGCGATAGCGTACCGCCGCGCGAAGTTGGCGGTCGCGACGGCCCCGAGCCGACCCGCTTCGGCGATTGGGAAAAAAACGGCCGCTGCGTCGATTTTTAAATTCTTGTTCCTGATTTAGTCCAAAATTACTGAGCGCCGTATAATTTCTTGTTGCGTAATATGTTCTTATTTTATTCCGTTATTTGTGAGTATTATCTCCTATAGGTAGAAAAAACTAATCACAATAGATATTTTTACTCTAAAAGAGTGCGCATGCTGGGCAGTGATTAGAGTCTGCAAGATCAAATCTCTGAAGCGTTATTTCGCAGCTGAGGCGCGGCGGGGGGTTGCCCGTGCGCTGCTGACATTGGCTTGCTTCCTCCTGCCGATGCTGCTGCTCTCGGCGCGTGAATATCTGCCGGGGCCCGTTCCGGCGACGGTGTTGCGCGTGATCGACGGCGATTCCCTGGTCGTGCGCGCCACCATTTGGCTCGGCCAGGAGGTTGAAACGACGGTTCGTTTGCTCGGCGTCGATACGCCGGAATTGCGCGGTAAATGCAGCGAAGAACGGGAATTGGCGGCGCATTCGCGCCGTTTGACCGCCGAATTGGCCGAGCAAGGCAGTAAGGTCAGCCTCACCGAAATTCAATTGGGGAAATTCGCCGCCCGCGTCACGACATCGCGTGGCGTCGATGTCGGCGATGCCTTGATCGAAGCCGGGCTCGGGCGGGCTTATCATGGCGGGCGGCGCGGCTCGTGGTGCTTGCACGCCGGTTCGGATGCATCGCCGTCATAAGCAGGTGTTGCTGTCATTCGCCAATTGTGGCGCCATCCGGCGATTCGCCGCAAAATTGCCGTAATTTATTCTATAGTTGCCCGGACCCTTAGAATTCCCGAGGAGCGTGGCCGTGTCCCCGACGATTGCTGTAATAGATGATGATCGAAATTTGCTCACTTCGGTGACGATCGCGCTCGAATCGGAGGGCTTCGACGTTCGCGCCCATGGCGATGCGGTTGAGGGTCTGCAGGATATTCTGCGCCGCCCGCCGGATCTCGCGATTCTCGATATCAAAATGCCGCGCATGGATGGTCTCGAGGTGCTGCGCCGGTTGCGCCGGCAAAGCGATCTGCCGGTTATTTTCCTCACCTCCAAGGATCAGGAGGCGGATGAATTGGAGGGTCTGCGTCATGGCGCCGACGATTATGTCTCCAAGCCATTTTCCTTGCGCCTGTTGATTGAGCGGATTCGCGCTATCATGCGGCGTAACCTGCAACCGAACGGGACGGAGCCAAATTCACCCACCGCCGAGACATTGGAGCCGGCGCTTGAGCGCGGCGCCCTGGTGCTCGATATGGCGAGGCATACCTGTACATGGAACGGCGCCGAAGTGATTCTCACCGTAACCGAGTTCCTGCTGCTCAAATCGCTGGCGCTCCGGCCCGGCCTTGTGAAAAGCCGCAACCAATTGATGGATGCAGCTTATGACGATCAAACCTATGTCGACGACAGAACCATCGACAGCCACATCAAGCGCATCCGGAAAAAATTCCGCAGCGTCGACCCGGCCTTTGCGCAAATCGATACCCTCTACGGGGTCGGCTATCGATTCAACCAAGGCTGAGGATCGTCGCGCCAGCGGCACGCCGCGCGACCAAAGCGGAGCGCCCGAGCGTGCGGCGGTCAAGCCGAGGCGCCGCGCGCGCCTGTGGCGCTTTCCCGTCGCCTCCCTGACGGCGCGAATTCTTGCCATCAATGTTCTCGCCCTTGCCATTGTTGTGGCCGGGTTTCTTTATCTCGACCGCTACCAAAGTGATTTATTCGAAACCAAAATGGCCGGTCTGGCGCGCGAAGGGGCGTTGATCGCCGGCGCGCTCGGTGAAAGCGTGGTGCCGCTTGCCGGCAGCGAGAAGAGCTGGCTCGATCCGGATTTGGCCGGCCCGCTGGTGCAGCGCCTGGCAATTCCGGCCGGAACACGAGTCCGCCTGTTTGATGTCGAGGGTGTGTTGATTGTCGATTCGCTGCTGCTGCCGGGCGCCCATGTACAGACCAAGGAATTGCCGCCGCCGGCCGCTGGCGGCGCCCTCGGCCGCGCCGCTATTGCCGTCTATGATTGGGTCGTTGAGCATATGCCGCCGCACACCAGCATGCCGCGCCAAGCCGAGCCGGAGCACGCCAGTGCGGCGGATTTCCCCGAAGCCGCGCACGCCCTTGAAGGCGGCACCGCGCGCGCCATTCGCGAAACCGATGAGGGCGTGCTCGTCGCCGTGGTCGCCTTGCCAGTGCAGCCGCTGCGCCGCATTCAGGGCGCGTTGATGATATCGAGCGGGGCCGAGGATGTGGCGCTCAGCGTGCGCGATGTGCGTTTTGCCATCCTTGAGGCTTTTGCCATTGCGCTCGCCATTACGGTGCTGCTCACACTTTATTTTGCCGGCACCATTACGCGCCCGGTGCGCCGCCTGGCGGAGGCGGCGGAGCGCGTGCGCGCGGGGCGTGGGCGGCAGAGCGAAATTCCCGATTTCACTGCGCGGCGCGATGAAATCGGCGGTCTCTCGCGGGCACTTCGCGACATGACGCAGGCGCTCTGGGTACGCATGGACGCGATCGAGGTTTTCGTCGCCGACGTTGCCCATGAAATCAAAAACCCTTTGAGTTCGGTCAGGAACGCTGTCGAGACGGCGCGCCGCGTGCGCGATCCGGTGCAGCGCGACAAGCTGCTCGATATCGTCGCCCAGGACGTGACCCGGCTCGACCGTCTTCTGAGCGAGATCGCCGATGCGTCGCGCATCGACACGGAGTTGTCGCGTGCCACAGCGGAGCCGGTTGATATCGGCGCCTTGTTGGCCATGCTGGTCGAGATGCAGCGCCCCACCGTACAGGCCGAGGATTTGCATCTCACACTCGATCTGGCGGACGGGGAGCCGTTTATTGTCAGTGGTGTGGAAGACAGGCTGGTGCAGGTTTTTCAGAATTTGTTGAGCAATGCCCAATCGTTCAGCCCGCGCGGTGGTGAGATCAAGATACGTGTCGCGCGTGCGGGTGGCGACATTCAAATCGATGTTGAAGATCAGGGCCCGGGCGTTGCCGAGGATTTGTATGAAGCCATATTTGACAGATTTCATACCCTGAGACCGAAGAATGAAACGTTTGGCGCCCATTCCGGCCTTGGCCTCAGCATCTCGCGGCAGATCATCAACGCCCATGGCGGCACCATCCGCTGCCGCAACCGCCAGGCGCCGGACGGTTCGGTGCGCGGCGCCGGTTTTACCATTCGTTTGCCTGAAGGTGATGCCGGTGCATAAGGCTGTCAGGTATTTCGGCTCTGTCGCCGCATTGTTGTGCCTGACGCTGTTGTCTGTTGTGCTGATTGGGAATGGCCGCGCGGCCGCGGCACCGCCGGTTTTGGATATTCCGGTAACCTGCGAGCCCGGCCGCGACTGCTTCATCCAATTTTATGTCGATCGGGATAGTGGTGCCGGCATCGCGGATTATCGCTGCGCCGGGTTGACCTATGACGGTCATCGGGGGACGGATTTCCGCCTCGCCGATATTCCCGCCATGCGCCGCGGCGTGACGGTGCGTGCCGCCGCTGGCGGGACGGTGCGCGCCATCCGTGATGGCGAGCCCGATATCAGTGCGGATCGAAGCGAGCGCTCCCTGGAGGGCCGCGAAGCCGGCAACGCCGTGGTGCTGATGCATGACGATGGCTGGGAAACGCAATACAGCCATCTCATGAAAGGCAGTATCACGGTGCAAAAGGGCCAGCGCGTGCGTGCCGGAGAGACGCTGGGTTTGATTGGCCTTTCCGGAAATTCCAGCTATCCGCATCTTGATTTCGTCGTGCGCCATGCGGGCAAAGTCGTCGATCCGTTTAGCGGTGGCGCTGCGGCTGAGCCGTGTGCGCGCGGCGGTTTGCCTTTATGGTCGGCGGCGGCGGCGAAAAAACTGGATTATCTTCCGGGCGCGGTGTTGCTCGCCGGTTTCGCCGGGCAGATTCCGGAGCGCCGCGACGTGCGCGCCGGTGAGCACCGCGCCGAGATTTTGTCGAGGCTTGCGCCGGTGCTCATCTTCTGGGTCGATATGTTCGGCCTCTCGGCGGGAGACGTCGAGCGTTTCCGCATTGTTGCGCCGGATGGCAGCGTGGTGGCGGAACGCGAGCAAAGAGCGGAAAACGCGGCGCATCAGCATTTTCAGTCGATCGGCCGCTTGCGGCCCTCAGCCGCCGGCTGGCCGCCCGGCGATTACCGCGGCGAATATCTGCTCTTTCGCGAAATCAATGGTGAGCGCCGCGCCCTGATTGGCGCCCTGCGTGAGGTTACGCTGCGTTAGCCGGCGTTAAAGAAAAGCCGCGAATTCCTCGATCAGCGCCTCATAGATCGGGCGCTTGAAAGGCACGATATGGTGCGGCAGTTCGGCTGCCGGGCTCCAGCGCCATTCAGAGAATTCCGGCTCATGGGTAGCGATATTGATATCACTGTCGCGGCCCAAAAAGCGCATCACATACCATCTCTGGCGCTGCCCCTTATAGCGCCCGCCCCAGGCATTGTTGAGCAGTTCAGGCGGCAGATCATATTGATACCAATCGCGCGAGGCGGCGACGATTTCGGCCAGCGCCGGGGCAACACCGGTCTCTTCTTCAAGCTCGCGCAGTGCCGCCGCTTCCGCCGTCTCGCCCGCATCGATACCGCCCTGCGGCATTTGCCAGGCATGGGTTGTCATGTCGCGGCGGCGACCGACCCAAACCGCGCGCGCCGGGTTGATCAGCATGATCCCGGCGCAGGGCCGGTACCCTCTCTCTTCAACCCGCGTTTGGTTCATCGATTGGCTTGGATATCAGCGAGCGCTGTCACCGGAACAATTTCAATGCCGCGTGATTCGAGCATCGGCAGCCACGCCGCGAGGCGCTCCAGCGTCACCGGGAATGGGCGCGCCACCACCAGCGCCACGCCGCGCGCGCGCGCCGTACCTTCGGCCTCGGCAAAGGACTGATCGATGGCGCCGCGTGTCGGTTCATGATCGAGGAAGCGGTCGTTGAGGGCGCGCGGCAGCGCCATCTGCTTGGCCAGACCCGCCGCCACGCTCTTGCTGGTCGAGCGGCTGTCGACAAACATCAGGCCGCGTTCCTTGAGTGCGTGGAGAATGGGCCGGAGCGCTTCCGGCGAGACGGTGAAGCGCGAGCCCATAAAATTGATCACCCCAACATAGCCCTTGAAGCGGCCGAGCAGCCATTCGAGGCGGGCAATATTGTCGCTCGGATTGAGCGAGGTAAGAAGGGTGTGCGGGCCCGGGTCATCGGCCGGATAGGAGATCGGCTCCATCGGTAGGTCGAGCAATACCTCATGGCCGGCGCCGCGCGTCTTGGCCACGTCGGTTTCCAGGTCGGCGCCGTAAGGCGTAAAGGAGAGCGTGACCTCCTTGGCGAGCTTGATTGCGTTCTCGGTCGCGGCGCTCGAGAGGCCAAGGCCGGTCACGATGATGGCGAGGCGCGGCATATCGCCGGCGGGCGGTGTCTTGCGGCCATATTCGCGCCACGGTTCACGGCCATCGGGGCCGATAATCGGCAAGGCGCCGCGGCTGGTTTCCTGCAGCAGTGTCGGATCCGGCAATGCCAGCGCAACAACTTCCTTGACGGCGCGCGGCTCGACCAGCGGGATTTGCAGCGTCGCCGTTGTCTCTTCTTTTGCGCCCTGCTCTTCGCCTTCTTCCGCCGTGGCCGCATGGTCGGCAGCGGATTCAGCAGCAGCGGGCTCGGTGGCATCATGCGCCGCCTCGGTCTTCGCTTCGCGTTCGTCCGATTGAGGAGGCTCGCTTTCGGCTTCGCTCGCGGTTTCATCCTCAGCGTCATCATGCCCGGGCGCCGCCTCGGAATTCTCGTCCTCCAAGTCAACCGTCAGGGTGGCATTTATCGCTTCCTCGGTGGGCAGTGCCGATTTATCGGCGCTCACCGCGAGCCATGCCAACACCCCGCCGATCGCCAGGGCAAGCAGCACCGCAGCGAATGCCGGCGGGCTGACGGAACGTTTCGGGCGCCGCCTGATCGGACGGCCTTCACCGCGTTCCTCGGGAGGTTGCTCAGACGGATCGCTCAAAACGGAGAGGTTACCCTCCTCGGCCGGTCACGCTTGTCATCCAAGGTGCTAGTTGACAACCGTACTCGACAATAGTTGCAGTCCGCGCAGCAAATCCAGGGCACGTGCCAGCTGGTAATCATCCTGCGCCGTGGATTCGTCGGGTGTTTTTGCGGCGGGTTCTGTCTTCTTCGCGTCACCTTCCGCCGGAGCATCGGCTGCGCCGCCCTCATTGTCATCCTGTTCGTTGGTCAGGCTGCCGCGCAGGTCTGCTTCGCTTCTGCGCTGGCCCCGATCGACGCGCTCGATCTTGGCTTGCTCGACCGCGATATCGGGATGGATGCCGCGTGCCTGAATGGATGTGCCGGACGGCGTGTAGTAGCGTGCCGTGGTGAGGCGCATGGCGCCATGGCCACCAAGCGGAATGACCGTCTGCACCGATGCCTTGCCGAACGAGCGGGTGCCGAGGATGATCGCGCGGTGATGGTCCTGCAACGCGCCGGCAACGATCTCCGAGGCCGAAGCGGAGCCACCATTGATCAATACGATCATCGGCATACCGTCGATCAGGTCGCCGGATTTGGCATTGAAGCGCTGAATTGAATCGGCCCGCCGCCCGCGCGTCGAGACGATTTCGCCCTGGATGAGAAATGAATCGGAAACCGAAACCGCCTGATCCAGCAAACCGCCGGGATTGTTGCGTAAATCCAGCACCAGGCCTTTTAAGGTGTCGCCATGCTCCTCGTAAAATTTATCGACCGCTGCTTCCAATTCCCGCGTCGTCTTTTCGGAGAATGAGGATATCCGCACATAGGCGACATCATCGCCTTCCATACGGGTTCGCACCGAACGGATGGTAATGACGGCGCGGATAATTTCGACATCCATCGGCGCTTCGGCGCCGGGCCGTTGGATGGTCAGAACAATGCCGGAATCGATCGGGCCGCGCATTTTATCGACCGCTTCGGCCAATGTCAGTCCGAGAATCGGCTCGCCGTCCAAATGGGTGACGAAATCGCCCGGCTGCAGACCGGCGCGCTGGGCCGGCGTATCGTCAATCGGTGTGATGACCTTGACGAAGCCGTTACTGTCCATCGTCACTTCAATCCCAAGGCCGCCAAACTCGCCGCGCGTCTGAGTCTGCATATCCTGGAAACTTTTGGCGTTAAGGTAGCGCGAATGCGGATCAAGCGAGCTCAGCATGCCATTGATCGCCGCCTCAATCAGCTCGGTATCGCTCACTTCTTCGACATAATCGGCGCGGACGCGCTCGAACACATCGCCGAACAAGTTCAATTGCCGGTATGTCTCATTATTTTCCGCATGCAGTGTGAGCGGAACAACAAACAATACCAAGCCGGTCAGACCGGCCAATAATCGACTACGCATATCAACCACTTACCTTGATGCTTTCGGCCGCCAACCATGGCAGCGGATTAATCGGATGACCCCTCTTGCGCAACTCTACGTAAAGCCGCGGCTTCTCGCCATTGGACGTATCCATCACGCCGACCGGCTCGCCAGCCAGCA
This sequence comes from uncultured Rhizobiaceae bacterium, assembly GCA_964429775.1. Lineage (GTDB taxonomy): Bacteria > Pseudomonadota > Alphaproteobacteria > UBA828 > UBA828 > PTKB01. Next base: position 141,527 of record CAYSDJ010000001.1, on the reverse strand, counting down.
CTTGCTGATCCAGCAAGGCATCGATCCGTCCCATTCCTGCTAGCAGCGTATGATATCCCTCGCCATGGTCTATGATCAAGAGCAGGCCATATTCGCGAAAAGGGCCGGCAAAAGCGATACGGCCGTCGAAGGGCGCCACAATTTGCGCGCTCTCCCGTGTCTCGATGATAATTCCCTTGGTCGAGAGGCCGAGCGCCGTCGTTTCATCGAAACGGCTGATCAATTGGCCGCGCGCCGGCATGGCAAAGGCACCGCGTGAAGCGCTCACCGGTGGGCGCGCCGGCACCAGCGCTGCCACTGGCCCAATATCGCTGTTTTCACTGTTTTCACGGTCCGTGTCCGTGCCGGTCACAGGCGCCGCTGGCGCCTCATCCGCAAGCGAGACAACAGCTTTCGGGGTGACTTCCGGGGCGTTTTCCGTTTGTTCGGTAGGTGCGAGTGAAAGCGTAACGCTGCGCATGCTCTCAACCGGCGCAATATCCTCTTGCACAGGATCGTCATTGACGGCCTGTTCGGGCGCGGGCGCTTGATATAGGTCGATTTCCCGCTCCGGCCGGGTAAAGCGTTGCTGTTCCAACCGGCCTAGTAAATCCTGCAAAGTTTCCGCTTCATCCGCCAAGCGGCTGACCAGGGTTTCGGCGCGGTCATGTTGTGCTTCCGTCCGATCCTGCACCATGGTCTTGCGCGCCAGTAAAACACCGAGGCGCCGTCGCTGAGCCTCGAGGTGGCCAATCTCAATATCGATCAATTCGCGCTGGATGGAGATTTCATCGCCCATCCGCGCCAAATCGAGAAGCTCATCGCCAAGCGAGGCGGTGCGCGCGTCAAGTTCTCCGGCGACGGCACGGAGCAGGAGCCGGGCACGGGAAATATCCTGTACCGATGCCGGCATGAATATCAGCAGGTCGGGCGGTGTGCGGCTGATGCGCTGCAGCGCGGCAAAGGTTTGGGTGAGCTCATCGCGGCGCTGTGCCAAGGCTTGGCGTTTATCAGCTCGGTGCCGGGTGAGGGTTTGCAGATTATCTTCCAGCGCGCTGATACGCGCTTCCATATCCTGCGCTTCGGCGGCGGCGGCGACCAGTTCACGGCGAATGCGCAGAACCTCAAGCTTGATCTCGGTCACTTGCACGCCAAGCTTGGCGGTGGCGCGCCGGCTCTCATCGAGCGCGCTCTCGGTTTGGCTGAGCGCTTCGCCGGTTTCATCAATATTGAGGATCACCGAATCTTCAGCCCGCGCGTCGGCGAAGGCCGACAAGGTCACGGCGTAAGCCAGCGCGGCGCAAAGGCTAGATCTAGGCACGCGCCACACGGTGTTCACCCTCCGCCTTGCCGGGCGCGTCGAAAAGCGAGAGGCCTGTCATTTCCGGCGGTGTCCGCAGCGCCATCAATTGCAGCAGCGTCGGCGCCACATCGGCAAGCAGCCCATCGCGCAACTGCCCGCCGAGCGCCCCTTCGCCGGCCAATATGACGGGTACGGGATTGGTCGTATGGGCGGTGTGGGCGATATTTTCAGCCGAATTCCGCATTTGCTCCGCATTGCCATGATCGGCGGTAATGAGTGCCGTACCGCCGGTTTTCTCGAGCGCCGCCATCATACGGCCGAGACATGAATCAATCGTTTCGACGGCCCTAATCGCGGCAGCCATAATGCCGGTGTGGCCGACCATATCGGTGTTGGCGTAATTGACCACGATCAAATCGAAAGTCTGGCCGAGGATTGCCTCGACCAGACGGTCGGTTACCTCACGGGCAGACATTTCGGGTCGTAGGTCATAGGTCGCGACTTTTGGCGACGGTACCAGAATACGTTCTTCGCCGGCAAAAACCCGCTCCTCGCCGCCGTTCAGGAAAAATGTCACATGGGCGTATTTCTCGGTCTCGGCCAGGCGCAATTGTTTCAGGCCGGCGGCGGAGACGGTCTCGCCCAACACATTCTTGAGCCTGGCAGGGGGAAACATGCAGGTCATGAAATTGTTGAGCGAAGTTGAATATTCGCTCATGCCGAGGGCGGCAGCGAAGCGATGTTTGCGTGGGCGTTCGAATTCGTCAAAGGCCGGATCCAAAAATGCGCTCAGCAATTGACGCACCCGATCGGCGCGGAAATTGGCCATCAGGATGGCGTCGCCATCGGCCATGCCGGCATAGCCGGCGAGCACCGCTGGAGCGACGAACTCATCGCTTTCACCGGCGGCATAGGCCGCTTCGATGGCGGCCGCAGCGTTTGGGGCCGTTTCGCCACCGAATCCGCCTGTGCCTTCGCTAATGGCGAGATAGGCACGCTCAAGTCGTTCCCAGCGTTGATCGCGGTCCATCGCCCAATAGCGCCCGCAAATGGTGGCGAAGGAAAAATTCTCCGCCGCCGCCACGTCGGCTTCAAGCTTTCGTGCATAACCGGCTGCCGATGAAGGCGGCGTATCGCGGCCATCGAGAAAGGCGTGCAAGCTTACCGCCACACCGGCGGCGCTCAAAATATTGATCAACGCAGCGATATGATCTTGATGCGAATGCACGCCGCCCGGCGATAGCAGACCCATCAAATGGCAGCGCCCGCCGCTCGCCCGCAGTTTCTCAATCAAATCGCTCAGTTCGGGCGAATGCGCCAACGAACCGTCGGCAATGGCCGCATCGATGCGCGGCAAATCCTGCAGTACGGCGCGCCCGGCGCCCAAATTCATGTGCCCGACTTCGGAATTTCCCATCTGCCCGGCCGGCAGGCCGACATCGAGGCCTGAGGTGTTTAAGAGCGCGTGCGGATATTTCTCGACCAGCGCGTCCCATACCGGGGTGCGCGCCTCGGCGATGGCGTTGTCAGCGGGTTCGCTGCGCTGTCCCCAGCCATCCAGCACGCACAACACAACAGGGCGGGTGGTGCTACGCTTTTTCATGGCTCAGTGTTACCCGCGTTTGCTTCCGCAATTCAACCTCTATGATAGGGATGGCCGGAGAGGATGCTGGCGGCGCGCCACAACTGCTCGGCCAACATGGCGCGGGCCAAAAGATGCGGCCACACCATCGGGCCGAACGAGAGGGTTAAATGCGCCCGCTTTAATACCGCATCGCCATGGCCATCCGCGCCACCGAGGAGAAAAGCCAGGCACGGCGCACCGTCATCGCGCCAAGCGCCGATGCGGCGGGCGAAATCCTCACTTGAGAGCGCCCGCCCAGCGCCATCGAGCGCCACCATGGTTGCCCCGTCCGGTACGGCGCGGAGCAGCAATTCCGCTTCGCGCTGCTTGCGTTTGGCCGCCGGCAGGGGCTTGTTTTCCTGCAGTTCCTTTAGTTCGTGCGGCCACGGCAGGCGCGCCATATATTCGTCATAGACTCGTTTCGCCGGATCGTCTCGCGCCCGGCCGATGGCGAGCACCACTACGCGCATCGGCTGGTTTCTCGAGGTTTATTCGGCTTTAGCGCTATAACGCGCTCTCTCCCGCGTCATCCGAGGCCTCGTCGATCGGATGATGCGGCAATTCGGCCGACCACATCTTCTCCAGACTATAAAATTCCCGCACTTCGGGCCGGAAGATATGAACAATCACATCGCCGGTGTCGATCAACACCCAATCGCAGGCCGGCAGACCTTCGAGGGCGACCGGGCGGCCGGACAATGCCTTGGCGGCCTTGCGCACATGCTCCGCCGCCGCGCCGACCTGGCGCTGCGAGCGGCCCGAGGCCACGATCATGTAATCTGCAATGTCGGATTTTCCACTCAGGCCAATGGTCACAATATCCTCGGCCTTGACGTCTTCCAGTTCCTGGATGACAACGCGGCGCATCTCTTCGGCGGCGTTGGCGTTTTTCGCTGAACCGGTCTTTTTCGGCTTGGTTATCTGTCGTCTCCTCTTTGCTAGTCCTCGGTTGCCACCTTATCACGAATTGCGCTTGCCGACGCGCCATGCAGGCGGCCATGCAGAAATACCCAGGCCGGCGGCTTCAGCGACGCCAATTCATCGGCCGCCCGCTCCGGCAGCCGCTGGCCGGTGAAGCGTTGCAGCGCCTTGCTCGCACAGGCGCTTTGAGCATAGGGCTGGCGGTCAAATATCGCAATGGGAAGCGCCTCGAAGATGTTCTGCCAACGGCGCCAACGGGTGAATTCGCTGAGATTGTCGGCGCCCATGATCCAGACAAAATGGTCGTGCGGATAATGGCGGCGAAGATGGGCGATGGTATCGGCGCTGTAGCGGCTGCGATAGCGCCTTTCGCAATCGCTTACCTTAATCGCCGGGTGGCGGGCCAATTGACGCGCCGCCGCCAGGCGCTCATCGAAGGGCGCCATGCCGTGCTCGGGTTTAAGCGGATTTTGCGGCGACACCAACCACCACAGCTCATCCAGGGCGAGCCGTTTGATCGCCTGCAGGCTGATATGGAAATGGCCCTCATGGGCCGGATTGAACGAGCCGCCAAAGAGGCCGATGCGCCTGCCCTTTCGCCGCGCCACACAATCCGCGCGCGCCGGGCGCGGGCGGGCTGGTGCGCGCTTCAGGGGTTGCAGGGGTTTCAGGGGCGCACCTGACCCGTACCGAAGACTTTATATTTATAGGTCGTCAATTGCTCGACCCCGACCGGCCCGCGGGCATGCAGTTTGCCGTTGGAAATGCCGATTTCCGCGCCCATGCCGAATTCGCCGCCATCGGCATATTGGGTCGAGGCATTGAGCACGACGATGGCGCTGTCGACTTCATCCAGAAAACGCTCGGCGGCGGCTTCATCCTCGGTGAGAATCGCGTCGGTATGGTGCGAGCCGTGCAGATTGACATGCGCAATCGCCTGATCGAGCCCGTCGACGACGCGCACCGAAATGATGGCGTCGAGATATTCGGTATCCCAATCGATTTCGTTTGCCGCCACGACGCGCGAATCGAGCGCCATGGTGTCGGCGTCGCCGCGCACTTCACAACCCGCTTCAAAGAGGGGCGCGAGTATCTCGGGCAGCATGGTTGCCGCCTGGCGGTCTATCAGCAGCGTTTCAGTTGCGCCGCAAATGCCGGTGCGCCGCATCTTGGCATTGAACGTCACATCCCGGGCAGTAATCGGATCGGCGCCGCCATGCACATAGACATGACAGATGCCATCGAGATGGGCCATCACGGGGATGCGGCTATCTTCCTTTACGCGTTCGATCAAGGATCGTCCGCCGCGCGGCACGATGATATCGACGTCGCTATCCATGGCGAGCAGGATGCCGACCGCCGCGCGGTCGGTGGTCGGAATAATCTGAATGCAATCCTCGGGCAGTTCCGCCGCCTTGAGGCCGCTTCTGAGGCAGGCGGCGATGGCGTGCGAGGAGTTAAAGCTCTCCGAGCCGCAGCGCAGGATGGCGGCATTGCCCGACATCACGCACAGCGCGCCGGCGTCGGCGGTGACGTTGGGGCGTGATTCATAAATAATGCCGATCACGCCAACCGGCACCGAGACACGCTGAATGCGCAATCCGTTGGGCCGCGTGCGCTCGTCCAGAATCCGCCCGACCGGATCATCGAGCGCGGCGACTTCGCGCAGGCCCTGGATCATGCCGTCAATGCGCCCGCCATCGAGGGCGAGGCGGTCGAGCATGGCGGCGTTCAGATTGGCGGCACGGGCTTCGGCCATGTCTTTCTCGTTGGCCGCAAGGATGATCTCGTGCGCGGCCTCAAGCGCATCCGCCGCCGCTTTGATGGCGCGCCGCTTTTGCACCGCTGGCGTGACCGCAAGGACATGCGCCGCGGCGCGTGCATTGGCGCCGAGCTCGGCCATTTGCGTCTCAAGGGCATTCGTTTCTACTGATTTGACGGCGCTCATACTACGAACTTTCTTCCAACACCAGATCGTCGCGGTGAATTATCGCATCGCGGCCACGGTAGCCGAGTATGGCCTCGATTTCACCCGTTTTATGGCCCAGGATACGGCGTGCATCCGCGGCCGAATAGGCGCTGAGGCCGCGCCCGAGAATGCTGCCGCCGGCATCTTTAACGGTTACCGCCTCGCCGCGCTGAAACTCTCCCTCGACGGCGCAAACACCGGCCGGCAGAAGACTGCGCCCGGCCACCAGGGCGGCTTTGGCGCCGGCGTCGATGGTGAGTGTGCCGCGCGGTTGCAGGCTGCCGGCGATCCATTGCTTGCGCGCTGCGCGCGGCGTTGCCTTGGGCACAAACCAAGTGCTGCGCGCACCGGCCTCAAGCGCCGCCACGGGGCGGTCCAGATCGCCATTCGCAATAACCATATGACAACCCGCCGCCATAGCGATACGCGCCGCCGCGATCTTGGTCGCCATGCCGCCCGACGCATCGGCGGAAACGGCGGTGCCCGCCATTGCTTCGATTTCGGGCGTGATCGCCTCGACCCTGGGAATCCACTCGGCGTCTGGGTTGCGCGACGGATCGGCGCTGTAGAGGCCGTCGATATTGGACAGCAACAGAAGCGTATCGGCGCTCATCATTGCCGCCACCCGCGCCGCCAGGCGGTCATTGTCACCAAAGCGGATTTCCGCCGTGGCGACGGAATCGTTTTCGTTGATCACCGGCACCGCGCCCGCTGCCAACAGGGTGTTGATGGTGTTGCGCGCATTGAGGTAACGGCGCCGTTCTTCGGTATCGTCGATGGTGAGGAGAATCTGCGCCACTGTAATGTCAAACCCGGCCAGGGCCTGCTGATAGGCGTGCGCTAGACGGATCTGGCCGCACGCGGCGGCGGCCTGTTTTTCCTCGAGCTTGAGCGCGCCCTCGGCAAATCCGAGATAGCGCCGCCCGACAGCAATCGCGCCCGAGGTGACGATCATCACTTCGCTGCCGCCGGCGCGCATGGCGGCGACATCCTCGGCCAGCCCTTTGAGGCGGGCATGGTGAATGGTGCCGTTTTCCTCATCGACCAAAAGAGCGGAGCCCATCTTGATGATCAGTCGGCGTGATTGTTGCAGGCTTGCTGTCATTTGAGCCCCACCATGGGGTCGTAAACCTGTTTCTCCACCGGCCCTTCCTCGGCGGCCTCGGCGGCGCGTTTCTTTTCCGCGACGCACTGCCACAAACCACGCAGCGCCGCCTGTACGCCCTCGCCGGAAGCACTGGATATCGCCGCCACCGGTTGGCCGACAGCCGCTTCGAGCGCGTCTAACCGCGTTTCGCGTTGCTCGGCATCGAGCGCATCGCACTTGCTGAGAAAAACGATTTCGGGCTTCTCGACCAGGCCTTCGCCGTAAGCCGCAAGCTCGGCGCGGATGGTGCGGTAGGCCTGAGCCGGATCTTCTTCAGTGCCATCGACCAGATGGAGTAGCACGGCGCAGCGCTCGACATGGCCGAGGAAGCGGTCGCCCAGGCCCGAGCCTTCATGCGCGCCCTCGATCAGGCCGGGAATATCGGCGAGGACAAAATCATGGCCATCGACCAGCACCACGCCGAGCTGCGGGCTGAGGGTGGTGAAGGGATAATCGGCGATCTTCGGCTTGGCCTCGCTGACGGCGGCGAGAAAGGTCGATTTACCGGCATTGGGCAGGCCGATGATACCGGCATCGGCGAGCAGCTTGAGGCGCAGCCAGACCCATCTCTCTTCGCCCGCTTCGCCCGGGTCGGCGCGCCGCGGCGCCCGGTTGGTGGCGGACTTATAATGACAATTGCCATAGCCGCCGCCGCCGCCCTTCGCCAGCACAATGCGCTGCCCGGCCCGGGTGACGTCGGCAATCTGGGTTTCCTGATCTTCTTCAAACAGCTGGGTGCCGAGCGGCACCGGAATCACCAGCTCGTCGGCGTTGGCGCCGGTGCGCTGCGAGCCCTGGCCATGACGGCCGCGCGCCGCTTTGAAATGCTGCTTGTAGCGAAAATCGATCAAGGTGTTGAGGTCGGCAACGCCCTCTACCACAACCGAGCCGCCTCGCCCGCCATCGCCGCCATCGGGGCCGCCGCGCGGTTCATTGCGCTCGCGCCGGAAGCCGACGCAGCCATTGCCGCCGGCGCCGCTGGCAACGAAAATCTTGGCTTGATCTAGAAAACGCATGGACTCTATCCATTCGGCCCTAAAACGAAAAAAGGGAGCGGCCCGCCGCTCCCTCTATCAGTTGTGCGCCGGGATTACGGGTGTTAGCCCGCCGGCTCGATGTCGATCACGGTTTTTCCGCCCGACTTGTGGGCAAATTTAATACGCCCCTCGGCGAGCGCGAACAGGGTGTGGTCGCGGCCCATGCCGACATTTTCGCCGGGATGCCACTTGGTGCCGCGCTGGCGCGCGATGATATTGCCGGGAAGCACAGCCTCGCCGCCATATTTCTTGATGCCAAGGCGCCGGCCCGCCGTATCGCGGCCGTTGCGTGAGCTGCCGCCTGCTTTTTTATGTGCCATTACGACTTCTCCTCAGCACTGGAACTGTCTTTCTCTTTTGTGTCCGCGGCTTTCGCGTCATCAGCCTTTGCTTTTGCCGCAGGCTTCTTCGCCGCTGCTTTCTTTGCGGCGGGCTTCTTGGCGGCCGATTTCTTCGCGGCTGGTTTTTTTGCTGTCGCTTTCTTCTTGGCGGGCTTCTTCTTGCTCGCCGGCTTTGCCGGGGTGTGCTTTTCGCCTTCGGCCAGAATCTCTTCGATCCTGAGCACCGTCTGATGCTGGCGATGGCCTTTGGTGCGGCGGAAATTTTTGCGCCGCTGTTTGCGGAAAACGATGATCTTGTCATCGCGGCAATGCTCAAGCACCGTGGCGGCAACGCGCGCGCCCTCCACCAGGGGCTGGCCCAGCTTGACGCCATCCTCGCGGCTCATGGCAAGAACATCGGTCAATTCAACGACTTCGCCGGCAGGCGAAGAAAGCCGCTCGACACGAATGATATCCTGCGGCGAAACACGGTATTGCTTCCCGCCGGTTTTAATAACAGCGAACATGGCTTTCTCGTTCCGGAACTAATGTTGTTTAAGGCTCTTCCAGCCTCGGCGCGGCACTATAGCGCGACTGGCCGCGCTGTCAACAAGAGGAGCCGTTAATCCGCTGTTTTTTAACAGATTGTGCCGGAGCCCGCTTGCCGCTGGCATGACAGTAGTCTATGAAGTCATTCGTCTCGCTGGACCCGTGCGGAGGGGTGCCGGAGTGGTCGAACGGGGCGGTCTCGAAAACCGTTGTACACGCGAGTGTACCGTGGGTTCGAATCCCACCCCCTCCGCCAGTTTTTGTTAGTTGTTTCAAGGCGCTATACGCCGCGCTCGGAAGAGGGAACAACGCCGGAACAATGGGCGCAGGAGCGCCATCTGCAAACATTTTGCAAACATCGCCTCGAAGAGGCGCTTGGCGCGGACATGCGCCTCTCCTTAAATCCGCCGGAGCAAAAATCAGATCGACTGATCTCGCGCCGACAGGGCGATCCGAAACGACTGGTCGAACTTTTGGACCGCCTCTTTCTGCAGGCCAGGTAAAACGTGCGAATAGGTATCCAAGGTGATGGCGATGGTGGCGTGACCAAGCCGCTCGCTCACCACCTTGGGATGGACACCCTGGGTTAGTAAATGGGTAGCGTGAGTGTGGCGGAGATCGTGAAATCGCAAGCCCGCGATCCCGGCGCGGCGCACCAAAGCGGCAAAGGCGCTCGAGAGCTTGTTGGGCGCCCAGGGCCTGCCGTCAGGCTCGGCAAATACCAGATCATTGTCCTGATAGATTTGGCCCAGGCGAAGCTTCTGCGTCGCCTGTTCGCGCTTTAGCCGGCGCAATTCTTCGACTGCGACCTGTGGCAAATCAATCCGCCGCCGACCACGTAATTTATTTCATGCCCTCCCAAATATATGATAATATTACTGTGTTTTTTCACAGATAAATAATTATCATGACCGCGCCCTATTTTATCTGCGCGGTATCAGAGGAGAGAATATGTCGCTAGACGGCGCCGAACGGCTTCGCCATCCGGTTGAGCTTCCCGGGCAATTTCCGCAAGACGGAGAAGTTGACGATCAGCTTGGCGTGCAGGTGCGGGAATTGCGTGCCGCAAAAGGCCAGACGCTGCAAACCCTGGCGCAGAATACTGGCCTTTCGGTCGGCTATCTCAGCCAATGCGAGCGCGGCCGCTCGAAATTGACTGTCGCCAATCTGATGCGCATCGCGCGCGCCCTTGATGTCAGCATCAACTGGTTTTTTCAAATCCCGGCTGATGCGGATGATCCGGAGCACGGTATCATTGTGCGGGCAAAGAACCGGCGCAGAATAAAAATTTCCGCCGCCGGTTTGGTTGAGGAACTGCTGTCACCTTCGCTCAGCGGGCCGCTTGAGCTCATAATGAGCATGCTTGAGCCCGGCGCCGACAGCGGCGAGGCCTACAGCCACAAGACCGACGAAGCCGGTGTTGTCATCGCCGGTGAGCTTGAGCTGTGGGTCGGCGAGCGACATTTTCATCTCGGCCTTGGTGACAGCTTCGCCTTTTCGGGCACGATCCCGCATCGCTGGCGCAATCCCGGCGAAACGATGGCCAAAGTGATCTGGGTGCTCACCCCGCCATCCTATTGAAGCAATTTTTATTCACTTTCGTGAAAATTTACTATAGATTTTTCATACAGCAATAATAAATTGCCAAAAGAACAGCTGATACGCTGAAACACAAATGGGAGACGGCAGATGATTATTGGCGCGCAATTTCTTTGTGAAGATTTCCCGACCTATCTCGAATCGGTCAAGCTGGCCGAAAAGCAGGGTTATGGCCGCGCCTGGGTGGTCGATTCACAGATGCTGTGGGAGGACGCCTATGTCTATATGTCGTGCGCCCTGAACGAGACCGAGAGCATCAAACTCGGTACCGCGGTAAGCAACCCGATCACGCGGCACTATACGGTTTGCGCCAGTGCCGCGGCGACACTGGCGCGCATGCATCCGGGCCGCCAGATTCTCGGCCTTGGGCGCGGCGACAGCGCGATCCGCACGCTCGGCTATAAACAGCTCGCGACCGCCAAGATGGAGCATGTGCTGAAGAAGGTGCGCGCCCTCACCAAGGGCGAGAAAGTGCAGGAAAAAGACGCCGAGATTTGCCTGCGTTGGGCGCATGAAGACGTGCCGATCATGTATGCCGCCACCGGCCCGCGCAATCTCCGCCTCGGCGGCGCGCTCGCCGATATTGTCATGCTTCAGGTCGGCACCCATCCGAGCGCTGTCAGCTGGGCTATCGAGCATGTCCGTGCCGGTGCGCGCGAGGCCGGGCGCGATCCGGCCGAGGTCGATATTTCCCTGCTATGCGGCATGTGGGTGTCGGACGATCAGCGCGAGGCGCTCGACAAGACACGATGGTCGGCGGCCTGCGCCGCCAACCACCTTGACGATGTGGCGCGCCGGGTGAAGGACCATGGCATGCCCGACGAGTTGACCCGCCTGATCGCGACGCGACGTGACCATTACGATTATTATGACGGACATCTCGATTCCGATGCCGAGCACACCGAATATTTGACCGATGAGCTGATCGCCGATTACGCCATCGCTGGCACGGCCGAACATTGCCGGGAAGCGATCCGCGAATTGCGCGCGCTTGGCGTCGGTGAGATTTCCTCGGCCTATCTCAATGGCGCCTACGACCAGATGAAGCGCGTCGGCGAAGAGATCATCAAACCGCTCGCCGCCGAATAGGGCCGGCGCGGCTAATCCGACTCAGAGGAGGCAACAAGCCATGAATAGCGAAACAGCTTCGACCGTCCCGTTTGAGACGGCGCATTGGGATTTGACACCGGGGCGCACCGTGCTGGTCATCATCGATCCGCAGAATGATTTTCTGCACCTTGAGGGGCGCTATGCCGAGAAGGGAATCGATATCGAACACATGCGGCGCTGCATCGAGCCGCTCAAACAACTGCTCAAAGACGTGCGCGCCAAGAACATTCCGGTGGTGTGGACGCGCCACGGCACGCGCGGCCTGGAGGATGGCGGCCCGTTCATGCGGCTGCGCCCGTTCCTCGCCGATGGCGGCTTGCGCCAAGGCACCTGGGGTTATGAGGTCTATGAAGAGTTGGGGCCGCGCGAAGAGGATTGGTATATCGAGAAGACCCGCCTCAGCGCGTTCTTTCAAACTAATCTCGAAGCCGTCCTAAGATCTCTCAAAGCGGACACGGTTCTGATCACCGGTGTGCTCACCAACCAATGCGTTGCGGCAACTTCCAAGGACGCCATGTTCCGTGATTTCAAACCGATCGTTATCGAGGAGTGCACCGGCACGACACTGCCGCATTTGCACGACCCGGCAATTGAAATGATGCAGGTCGGCTGGGCCGAGGTACGGGATCTCGAATCGACGCTGAGCGAGATTCGCCAGCTCGCCACCACAAGCTAAAGGTAGAGATTAATGGCCAAGGAACTGCCGGGCTCGGCCCGGGTTGTCATCGTCGGTGGCGGTATTATCGGCTGCTCTGTCGCCTATCATCTGGCAAAGCTCGGCATCTCGGATACCGTCCTCTTGGAGCGCGGCCAACTGACCTGCGGCACCACTTGGCACGCCGCCGGCTTGGTTGGTCAGCTGCGCGGCTCGCAGCGCATGACGCAACTCGCAAAGTATACGGCTGAGCTCTATCACGGCCTCGAGGCCGAGACCGGCCAGGCAACCGGCTTCAAACAGACCGGTTCGATCTCGATCGCGACCAACGAAGGGCGCTTCGAGGAGCTCAAGCGCATGGCCTCGATGGCCAAGATATTCGATCTCCAGGTCGATGTTATTACGCCGGAGGAAACCAAGGAACGTTATCCGCTAATCAATACCTCGGACGTGCTCGGCGCGGTTCATATCCCGTCCGACGGTAAGGCGAATCCGGTCGATGTCACCCAGGCGCTGGCCAAGGGCGCGCGCGCCGGCGGCGTGATGATCTTGGAGGACACGAAGGTGACCGGAATCAAGCATGACGGCACGCGCGTGACCGGCGTGGAAACCGAGCAAGGCGAGATCAAGGCCGATGCGGTGGTGCTCAGTGGTGGCATGTGGACGCGCGACCTTGCCGCCTCGATCGGCGTCAATGTGCCCCTCCATGCCTGCGAGCATTATTACATCGTCACCGAGCCGTTTGACGGCGTGACGCCCGATCTGCCCGTGCTGCGCGATTATGATGCCTGCGCCTATTACAAAGAGGATGCCGGCAAGATTCTACTCGGCGCGTTTGAGCCGCATGCCAAGCCATGGGGCATGGACGGCATCCCGGAGGATTTCAGCTTCGACGAACTGCCCGAGGACTTCGATCAATTCGAGCCGGTGCTGCGCCAGGCGATGCACCGCATGCCGGCGCTCGAGATCGCCGGCATTCAGACATTCTTCTGCGGACCGGAGAGCTTCACCCCGGACGTGCGCTACCATCTCGGCGAGGCACCCGAGCTCGACAATTGTTTCGTTGCAGCCGGTCTCAATTCGATCGGCATACAATCCGCCGGCGGCATCGGCAAGGTGCTGGCAGAATGGATCGAGAGCGGCCGGCCGCCGCCCGATCTCTGGGAGGTCGACGTTAGGCGCAATATGCCGTTCCAGAGCAACCGCAAATATTTGCAAGCCCGGGTTTCGGAATCACTCGGCCTGCTCTATGCCATGCATTGGCCGTTCCACCAGGCCGAGACCGGGCGCGGTGTGCGCCGCTCGCCGATTCATGACCGGCTGGTCGCCAGGGGCGCTTGTCACGGCCTCGCTTTCGGCTGGGAGCGGCCCAACTGGTTCGCACCCGAGGGCATGGAAGCTAAATACGAATATAGCTATGGCCGGCAGAACTGGTTCGGCCCTTCGGCCGAGGAGCACAAAGCGGTGCGCGAGGCGGTCGGTCTTCTCGACCAGTGCAGTTTTGCCAAGTTCCGCCTGCAAGGCCGCGATGCGGCAAGTGTGCTGGGCCAGATCGCGGCCAACGACGTCGATGTGCCGGTGGGGCGTGTGGTTTATACGCAATGGCTAAACGAGTCCGGCTGTATCGAGGCCGATCTCACCGTCACCCGCCTGGCCGAGGACGATTATCTCATTGTCACCTCGGGCGAATTCCAGGTGCGCGATTTCCACTGGCTCAAGCGCCACATTCCGGAAGGCGCCCATGCCGTGCTGAACGATGTCACCTCGGGTGTGTCGATGCTCGGTCTGATGGGCCCGCGTGCGCGCGATCTGCTGCAATCTCTCAGTCCGGACGATCTATCGAACGATAGTTTTCCGTTCGCCACCAGCCGCGAGATCGAGCTTGGCTACGGTTATGTGCGCGCGTCGCGCATCAGCTATGTCGGCGAGCTTGGCTGGGAGCTTTATATCCCAAGCGAATTCACCACCGGCGTTTATGATGTGCTGATGGAGGCGGGCGGCGAATTCGGCCTGCGTCCGGCCGGCATGCACGCCATGAACTCGCTCCGTATCGAGAAGGCCTATCGCCATTATGGCCACGATATCGCCGATACTGACACGCCGCTCGAAGGCGGCCTCGGCTTCGCCGTCAAACTCGACAAGGCGGGCGGCTTCATCGGCCGCGATGCGTTGATGCGGCAGAAAGAGGCGGGGCTGAACAAGAAACTGGTTCAGTTCCAGCTCACCGACCCCGATCCGATGCTCTACCACAATGAGCCGATCTGGCGCGACGGCGCGCTCGCCGGTTATATTCGCTCGGCCATGTATGGCCACACCCTCGGCGGCGCCATCGCGCTCGGTTATATCGAACATGCGGGTGGTGTCGATGCGGATTATGTAAATTCCGCTTCATACGAAATCGAGATTGCCGGCGTGCGCTATCCGGCCACCGCCTCGCTGCGCCCGCTCTACGATCCGAAATCCGAGCGCATCAAGGCATAAGGCATCTATCCGCCGAGCAGCGAGGCGCTGGCGGCGAGGATATTGAGCGCCTCGGCGGCGCCGTCCTCGGCGCCTTTTTCGAAATCCTCGCCGTCGACCGCCATGCGGTTGGTGACATGGGCAAAGCAGACGATGTCGCGCGCTTGTGCACTGGCGAAAGCGTAGAGCGACGCTGCCTCCATTTCGACCGCCAATATGCCGCGCCCGCGCGCATCCATAATCGCCTGCTCGGTCTCGCGGTAGGGTGCGTCGGTGGTCCAGGTCGTGTCCGAGCGCACGGCAAAGGGCAGGGCTTTCAGGGCCGATTTCAGGCGTGTCAGCAAATCGGATCGGCAGGCGGCATAGTCGCTTGGCTCGATATAATGGTAGCTCACCCCTTCGTCCCTGAGCGCGCGTTCGATCAGAAAGAAGCAGGGCAGATCGAGATCGGGAGCAATCTGCCCGGCCGAAGTGATGCTGACAAGCAAGCGGCAGTTCGAGGCGAACATCTGTTCGGCGACGACAACCGCGAACGGCCCGCCGACGACATTGCCGACAATGCCATGGCGCTGTCCCTGATAATCAAACTCAAACAACTCTGTGTGGTAGCACGCCCAGCTTGGTGATTTCTTCGCCAAACCCTTATGGCGCAGCCAATCGAGAATATCGCCATCCGGATCGAGCAGGCAGACCGGCGGCACCTCGCCCTCCTCCCGGCCCAATTGCCGGCGCCCCTCGCGCAACAGATTTGCCGGGCGGAATATCGAGGGTTCGCCTGGCGCCTTGGTGCGCAAGATCGGCGGAAGTGATGAATTTGCCATGCGTGCTTTCCTTGCTCCGGCCATATCATGACGGGATTAATTGCGGTGGCTCAAGATTTGTTTGTCATCCATATGATAGAAAGCCGAGACTTTGGTTTTCAGGAAGGAAATACAAGTGGCACTAATTTGCAAATGGCGCTGGCCATTGGCGGCCCTTTTCGCTCTGGTCATGCTGTCCGGACTGGCCGGTGGTGCGGCTGCGGATTCGGCCGAGATTGTCACCTTTGATCTGGTCATCCAGGACCATACGCTGAGCGGCTCCGAAAATACCGTTCGCGTGCATCAAGGCGACCGGGTGGAATTGCGCTGGCTGAGCGATGCCGCTGCCGAGGTCCATTTACATGGCTATGATATCGAACTTCACTTGCACGCCGGCGAGACGGCGGTGATGACATTCGAGGCCGAGGCGACCGGGCGCTTTCCGGTTGAGCTGCATGGCGGCCACGATCATGGCGGCGGGCATGGTGCGCTGCTTTATGTGGAAGTGCATCCGCGCTAGACAGGCGTCCTATGCGGCAACTCCTGAAAACGGCATTCGTCTTCGCGCCGGTTGCGCTCCTCGCTCTTGCCGGGGCGAACCCGGCGGCGGCGCATGCCTTTGGCGTGCGCTATGACTTGCCGGTGCCGCTCTCGCTTTATCTCATCGGCGCCGGGGCTGCGGTGGTGCTGTCGTTTGTTGTCGCCACGGTATTTGTACGCGGCCGGGTCGGTGCTGAGGACCGCCCCGGCTTGAATCTCCTCGGCTGGCGCTGGGCGCGGGTGCTG
The DNA here is from genome assembly GCA_964429775.1 of uncultured Rhizobiaceae bacterium. Classification (GTDB taxonomy): domain Bacteria; phylum Pseudomonadota; class Alphaproteobacteria; order UBA828; family UBA828; genus PTKB01. Next base: position 125,268 of record CAYSDJ010000001.1, on the reverse strand, counting down.
TCGTCGGATGCTGTGCGCTGGACGGCTAAGTTCGCTTCCGCGGCGCTTTTCGTTTTGATCATCGCCGCCGGCCTGATTGGCGATCAGGATCCCTATCAGAATCTCGCGCCGACCATGGTGTGGATCATCTGGTGGGTTGGCATGGCGTATGTTTCGGCCCTGTTTGGCAATCTCTGGGCGTTGATCAATCCGTGGAACGTTCTGTTTGAGGCGGCGGAGCGGCTTTATGGCGTTCTCAGGCCGGGTGAGCGGCTCGGCTTCGGCCTGGCCTATCCGTCCTGGCTCGGCGTGTGGCCGGCCTGTATTCTGTTTCTCGCCTATGCCTGGGCCGAGCTGGTGTGGCCGGCGCGGGCCGAGCCGTCAAGCCTGGCGATTATCATTCTTGCCTACTCAGCGATTACCTGGGGCGGCATGCTGCTGTTTGGCCGCACGGCCTGGCTCGGCGGCGGCGAGGCCTTCTCGGTCGCCTTCGGATTGTTCGCGCGTTTCGCGCCATTGCAAGCGGGTGGCGCGCATCGTCTGAATTTGCGCTTGCCCGCCACCGGCCTGATTGCCGGCGAGCCGGCCCAGCCGTCGCGCATGATCTTCGTCCTCTTATTGCTCTCGACCGTGACTTTTGACGGCTTCAAGGAGACCGCCGCCTGGGTCGCAATTGACAATGCGCTGGCGGGCGTCGGCGAGCCTGGGATATGGCCTGTGACCCTCGGTCTATTGGTTTTTCCACTGCTCTTTATGCTGCTTTTTCTATTGACCTGCCGGTTGATGGCACTGGCGGGCGGCAGTGGGCAAAGCACGGTGGCGCTGGCGGGGCTATTCGTTACCTCCCTGGTGCCGATCGCCATTGCCTATCACCTGGCGCATTATCTCTCCTTCCTGCTGATCAACGGCCAGCTTCTCATCCCGCTCGCTTCGGATCCGTTCGGCTTCGGCTGGGATCTATTCGGCACGGCCGGTTACAAAGCCGATATCGCCGTGGTGGGAGCAAAGTTCGCCTGGTACACAGCCTTGGTGGCGATTGTTGTTGGCCATATCATCGCCGTTTCTCTCGCCCATGCGGTGGCGCTGAAGATTCATGGCGACAGTTGGCGCGCCATGCGCAGCCAATATCCGATGCTCCTCCTGATGGTCGGATACACCATCGCGGGCCTCTGGATTCTATCTCAACCGCTCATCTAGTTAATGAGGAAATTATCAATGCGCATTGCAATTGCGATTTTGGCGATGTTTCTGACGATTGATTTGGCTGTTGCATCGGAGGATTCCGGCCATGTCGATCACGGCGATCATGGTGATCACATGATGAAACCGATGGAAATGGCGACGTCTGATACGTGTGACGTAAAGGTTCATTTCAGCAAAGACGCCGAAGGCAAGCCTGGAGGTGCCGACTATAGCGGGCTGCCCGTCGTTCATCACGGCACGCAGGATATGGATATGCCGGAAATGAAGGGCGCACATATGGACCACAATGCGCGCCACGGCGGTCAATTCATCATGGCGCCAAATAAAATGAATCACCTCGAAGGCACCTATTCCGAACGCTGCGGCTTTCGTCTCTTCTTCTATAACGCCTTTACCGAGCCCGTCCGGGTGCACCCTTTCCGTGCCTTCGTCCGTGTTGTCCCGGCGGCCGAGGACGAAGCGGAAAGCCACCGCTTCCTGCAGCCCAGCGAGGACGGGTCGGTGTTAGAGGCCGATCTCGGCAGTGATTTCACTCACCCCTTTGTGATCGAAGCCTATGTCAAGTTCCCTGGCGCCGACGCTCCGGAATTGTTTACATTCCGGTTCGGCGATTGATCCGCGCCCGCGGAATTTGCCCGAACCACTTGTCCAATACAAAGGAGAACGGCCATGCGGCTCATTGTTGCGGCCTTGGCAATATTATTGACGTTCAGTTTTGCCGGCACCGTTTTGGCCGGCGACATTAAGGTGAAACATGCGTGGGCGCGCGCCTCCATCGGCACCGAACGGCCGGGCGTCGCCTATCTCATGATCTATAATGACGGCGCTGAAAGCGACCGCCTGCTCGGCGCCGATACGCCGGTCGCCAAACACGCGATGGTGCATGAATCGCTGATGAAAGACGGCGTGATGAAGATGCGCCCGGCCGGAGATATCGAGATCGCGCCGGGCGGTAAAGTTATGTTTGAGCCGGGCGGTCTGCATCTGATGCTGACCTTCCTGCAGAAGAAGCTGGTCGAAGGGGAAAGTTTTCCGCTCACCCTGACCTTTGAACAGGCGGGCGAGGTGAAGGTTGATGTAAAGATCGCCGGCGTGGCTGCGAAAAATGCGCCGAACGGACATCATGAGCATCACCAGGATCACATGCAGCAGGAACAACACCAGGAGATGCACCAGGAACACCACCAGGAGCATCACGAGTAAAATGACATGAGAGTTGCGCACCTTGCTGCCGCACTTGTTCTGGTGTTGTTGCTCGCTGGCCCGGCGCCGGCGCGCGCCGCCGATATCGGCGGTCCGTTCGCGCTCACCGATCATCACGGCAACGCCGTTAGCGAGGCGTCCTATCCGGGCAAACATCTTCTCGTCTTCTTCGGCTATACCTACTGCCCCGACGTGTGCCCGACCGAATTACTGGTGCTCGGCCAAACGCTGGATTTGCTCGGGCCCAATGCGGCGCGCGTTCAGGCGCTCTTTATTACCGTCGATCCGGAGCGCGATACGGCGGAAAAATTAGCCGAATATATGCCGAATTTTCATCCCGATTTGGTCGGCCTGACCGGCACGTCCGAACAGGTTGCTAAGGCGGCCAAGGCCTATCGGGTGTTTTTCCGCAAGTCGCTCAAACAAGCGGAGGGCGAGGATTATCTCGTCGATCACACTTCGCTGGTCTATCTGATGGATCCCGAAGGCGAGTTCGTCAGCCATTTCGTCTTCGGCCAGGGGGCCGAGACTGTGGCGCGGACTATTGGAAAAGTTCTCGCGGAAAATTAATCCGGGAAACCGGCTTTTCTGAGGCCCTCTCGGTAATGGTCGCGCTGATCCGCACGCTGAATATCCTTGTTCGCCAAATGCTCGGTGATGGTGAAGTCGGGATAGCGTTGCAAAAAGCGCTTGGCTGCGGACTTGGCTTTTTCGGTCTCGCCCGCTTGCGCATAAGTCATCGCCAACAAACGTTGCGCAAAGGGCAGGCTGCCCGAGTCATTCTGCCATCCGGAAGAACACGAACCCTCAGAATTTCAACGGCCCCGTTCAACACGATTTCATTCATCTATATTCTCCTTGTTTATGCGTTATCGGTAACGCTCTATCTAGTTTATACTGTAAGCGTCTTGACGATGCAATTATTATTGCGTTATTGGTAACGCAATAAATTATTGAGGCCACTTATGTCGCAGCAAAGGAAACGAAGACCGGGAAGGCCCGCACAATCGGCCGCAGGCCCAAAGCGTGTTGCTTTGAGTATGCGAACCACTCAGAACGTGCGAGATTGGCTCGAAGAGGCACGAATAAACTCAGGGCGGTCATTGGCTCAGGAGGTCGAATACCGGCTTGAACGCTCGTTCTTAGAGGATGAGCGATATCAGGCGCTTGTGGGTGAAGACGGAGGCGAGCTCGCTCGATTGTTTGGAGCGGCAATCCGTACGTCCGGAATACTACGGGACTCGAGTTCGCAGAAACCGAAACCGTGGTTTCGTGATGACCCCTACGAATATGCTGTCGTCGAGAACGCCATTCGCAACATCCTAGAAATTTTGCGCCCGGGAGAACCGCCCGAGTCTGAACGCGATTTTATCGAGAGCGCTGGTCGGAAGATTGCCGAAATGCACGTAAACGCACGGAGCGAAATGGTGGCCAAAAAAATTAAAGCAAAGTCGCAACGCGGAAAAAATAGAAGCTAAGCCAATGGTCCTCCGATTCGCACGACTTACTCGACCTGAAATTCGCAAACTCCGACCTGGTGAAAAAATTACCGAGTGCGGCATCACAGCAGAATGCCTCAAAGACGGTGATGTGAGATACACCGTAAATATAATGGTGGACGGACAGCGTATTCATCGCGTCATCGGAAAGGAGAGCGAGAACACTACTCGAAGTCAGGCTGAGAGGTTTGTCGAAAGAACGCGCACTGAAGCGAAAGAACAAAGGCTCGCATTGCCGAAGGGCCGCAAATTGCACCTGACATTTTCAGGCGCTGCAGACCTTTACCTTGCAAAGCTCAAAGAGACAGGCGGAAAAGACTACGACAATAACGAACAGCATCTTCGCCTGCATCTCACGCCATATTTTGGCGCTATGCGCCTAGACAGGCTTTCCAGGTTCACATTGGACAAGTATCGCCGGCACTGCATCGAGAAGGGACTGTCTAGCGCGACTGTTAACCGGACGCTTGCCACGTACCGAAGAATGGCTCGACGGCTACTCGACTGGGAGGTAATAGAGAGGCCGCTACCGAGCGTCATAATCTCCCGCGAACAGAACCGGAGGGAATATGTTCTGTCCGACAGCGAGGTCGAAGCGCTCAAGAGTGCGGCTTTAAGCGACAGCAACTCCTACGTCTGGCTATTCTTATTGGTGGGTCTGAATACGAGTCTCAGACATAGCGAAATTCTAGCCGCACGCTTTGAGAATCTTGATTCTGAAAGAAGGAGGTTACGAGTCAAGGTGAAGGGTGGTCGATGGCGCGAACAACCGCTTACGAAAACCATCACGGATATTCTCTTGCGAGAGCACGAAATGGCCGACGATGAGCAGGAATGGATATTCCCGAGCAAAACGAGCCGTGCGGGACACATAGAAAGCATGAAAACAGCATTTCGTCGGATTGTGGTAGCTGCGAGACTAGACCCAGTGAAGATAACGCCTCATACGCTCCGGCATAGCGCCATTACCTATCTGTCGGAAAGCGGTGCCGACATTCCAACCATCAAAGAGTTTAGTGGACACCGTAGTTTGGAAATGGTCATGCGGTACGCCCACGCTCGCGACAAACAGGTGGATGCAGCGCTGGATCGGTTGGAAAAAGGTAAAACGAAACCTGAACCTGTACCGATCAGGAATAGGCAAAGTTCCTGACACGTTTACACAGGAATTACAAAAAAAGCGCCTGCGAAGGCAAGGCGCTAAGGCTTAACATATTGAAAGTAATGGCGCGCCCGGGAAGATTCGAACTCCCGACCCCCAGATTCGTAGTCTGGTGCTCTATCCAGCTGAGCTACGGGCGCGCGGAAGCGGGCGGACATTACTCATTTCAGGGATACGCCGCAAGGGGTGGAAAGCGGAAGATGGCCATGGCGCCACGGCATACCCCTCGATGAACGGCAATCGCCGCTTGCCCGTGCCGGGCCATTTGGCGGAAGCCATTGGCATAAGTGGGAAATCTTGCTTGTGAGCGACCCGCCATACGGTTACTATCCGCGAATCTTTGTGGGGGCGGTTGCCGTAATATAGTCTTGTGACAAGTGGGAATTTTAAAACCTGCGCATCGAATGTGACGACGATATCGGGCATATCGCGTAAATTAGAGTAATGGGTGGTTTCAGGTGGTAGCACCTTTTAGGGGATTTCTCCTGGTTTCAGCGGCTGCATTTCTGTTTGCGGGCTGCTCTTTTACCGAGGACGCGCTGTGGCCCTCCCTCACGGGAGAGGACCCGGCCGGCCCTAGCGAACAAGTCATAATTCCGGCGTCGGAGGAGGAGCTGCGCAGCGAGGCGGTCTATGCCGATGAAGCAGCGCCGATTCGCACCCAGCCGATCACCCAGGCTTCGTACGAGCCCGACAACGCGCTCATGGCGAGCACGCCGACCGGCACCTTCGTTGGCGCCAAGGTTGCCCAACAGCGCTCCGAGCTCGAAAACCTCAAGGCCTCGGTCAATAACCGGCGCATTCAATTCGAGCAGGTGAGAAATACCGCGCGGCAGAATTCGCAAGGCTATTTCGCCACCATCGCCGCCGTTACGGCTCGCTTGCGCATCGGCACGACGCCCGGCAACCCGGTACTGGTCAGCCAGTGGAACGCGGCGCAGAGCGAGCTTGACCGTATCCTCACCGATATCGCGGCGCTCAATACGCTTGGCAATCAGGTGGCCGCCGATTCGGCAATGTCGAGCTATCTGCTCGAATCCGTGCGCGCCACATACGGCCTGCAGGGCGCGGTCGATGAAGATCATCGCCAACTCGCCCTGATCGAGGATGAGGTCAATCGCAACGTCGTGCTGATCGACCGCCTGCTCGCCGGCTTGCGCGAGACCATTGGGCGCTACACCGATTATGTGAATGCCGAGCGGCGCAATCTGACCGCCCTTTCGCTCGCCATCAAGAACGGCGAATATCTCGGCCCGAGCCTCGGCAACCGCAACGAAAATGTTTCCACCGGGCGCATGCGTGCCGCAGTGGATGAGCCGCAAAGCGTGGTTGGCGAGCGCCGCCCGCTGGTGGTGATCCGCTTTGACCGCGCCAATGTCGAGTTCAAGCAGGCGCTTTACACGGCCATCTCGACCGCCCTGGAACGCCGCCCGCAAACGGTATTCGACCTCATTGCGGTGGCACCCAATATGGGCAGCCCGGCCGATGTGGCGCTGGCGACCAACGCCTCCAAGCGCCATGCCGAATCGGTGCTTCAGGCGCTCGGCGAGATGGGTCTGCCCAACAGCCGGGTGACGCTGTCCTCGACCACCAGCCCGAGCGTTCAGACCAACGAAGTCCACATTTACGTCCGTTAAGTGACGCCGATGGCCGCACGCCGCACCGGGATGTGCCGACGTGCCGGGAAGATTGGCGCGTTGTTCGTTGCCCTCGCGGCGGCATATTTTTCTACCTCCAGCACCAGTCTGAAGGCCGCCGACCAAGCCATGATCGCCGCCGCAAATCCCCATGCAGCGCGCGCCGGATCGGATATTTTAAAAGCCGGCGGCTCGGCCATCGACGCGGCGATTGCGGCGCAGATGGTGCTTGGCCTGGTCGAGCCGCAATCCTCCGGCATCGGCGGCGGCGGGTTTTTGCTGCATTTCAATGCCACCTCCGGCGCCATCGAATCTTTTGACGGGCGCGAGACCGCGCCGGCCACGGCGAGCGGCGATCTATTCCGCAAAGCCGATGGTACGCTGATGAGCTGGCCCGAGGCTGCCTCGGGCGGGCTTTCGGTTGGCGTTCCGGGCCTGCTACGCATGCTCGAGCTGGCCCATCGCAAACATGGCCGGCTGTCCTGGTCGCGCCTGTTCGAGCCTGCAATCAAGCTGGCTGAGGCGGGCTTTATTGTCTCGCCGCGCATGGCAGTGTCTATCGCCGGCAATGTCGATCTCGCCGATTTCCCCGCCGCGCGCGACTATTTTTTCGCTGATGGCGCGCCGCTCGAAGCCGGCGTCAGGCGCGACAATCCGGCTTATGCCGAAACGCTTCGCACCATTGCCGCCGGTGGCGCCGATGCGTTTTACTATGGTGAGATCGCCGATGATATTGCCGCCGCTGTGCAGGGCGCGGTGCGCAATCCGGGCGCACTCACCGCCGCTGATATGGAAATGTACCAAGCCCGTCAGCGCCCACCGGTATGCGCGCCCTACCGCGTCTATATGGTGTGCGGCATGGGGCCGCCAAGCTCGGGCGGGCTGACCACGTTGCAGATATTGGGCCTGGTCGAGCGCTTCGATATCGCTGGTTTGGGCGCCAATTCGCTTGGCGCCGTACATGTCATATCCGAGGCCAGCCGCCTTGCCTTCGCAGACCGGGCGCTGTTTATGGCCGACAGCGATTTCGTCGCGGTGCCGGTCGCGGGCCTGATCGACCGCGCCTATCTGGCCGAACGCTCGGCGCTCATTCGCCGCGACGCTTCGATGGGCAAGGCCGAGGCCGGTGCGCCGCCCGGCTCCAACCGGCGCGCCTATGCGATGCAGGCGCGCGAGCACGGCCAATCGACCAGTCACCTGTCGGTCGTCGATGGCGCCGGCAACGCCGTCTCCTTCACCACCTCGATTGAGCGTGGCTTCGGCTCGCGCCTGATGGTACGCGGCTTTTTGCTCAACAATCAATTGACCGATTTCTCGTTTGAAGCAGAGCATGATGGTGAGCCCGTCGCCAACCGGGTCGAGGGCGGCAAGCGGCCGCGCTCCTCCATGGCGCCGGCCCTGGTATTCGGCCCGGACGGCAATCTCCTGCTGACGATCGGCTCGCCCGGCGGCTCACGTATCATCGCCTTTGTGACGCTCGCCCTGATCGCCTCGCTCGATTGGCGGATGAGCCCGCAAGATGCCGTGTCGCTGCCCCATCACGTCAACCGCAACGGTGCAACCGAACTCGAAGAGGGCAGCGATTTGGAGGCACTTGCTCCGGCCCTCGAGGCGCTTGGCCACGAAGTGAAGATCCGCGCCCTGGTGAGCGGCCTGCATGCGGTCCGTATCGACGCCAATGGACTAAGCGGCGGCGCCGATCCCCGGCGCGAAGGCGTGGTGCTCGGCAACTGATGGCCAGCAATCACCGGCCAGAGATTCGCTTGCTGCCTGGACACGGCAAGCGCCTCAAGCGCGGTCATCCCTGGCTCTACTCGAACGAAATCCGCATGGACGATGCCGCCCGCGCGCTAACGCCGGGCGCCCTGGTGGAGATTATTGGCACCGACGGGCGCGGCCTCGGTGTCGCCATGTTCAATCCCCATTCGCTGATCGCCGGGCGCCTGCTCAGCCGCGAACCGGGTGCAACTATCGATGGTAAATTTATCGCCCGCACCCTATCACGCGCGTTGAATTTGCGCGAAAGCTTGTTTGATGCGCCCTATTACCGTCTCGCCCACGGTGAGGCGGATGGTCTGCCGGGCCTGGTGGTTGAGCGTTACGGCGATGTCGCGCTGTGCCAGATCAACAGCGCCGGCATGGCCTTGCTGGAAGATGATATCATTGCCGGCATTGAACAGGTGTTGCAGCCGCGCGCGATCGTTGTGCGCGGCGACAGCCCGGCGCGCCGGCTTGAAGGTCTCGATGCAAAAACCCATGTCGCCAAAGGCACATTGGACGGACCGCAAATTGTTCGCGAGGGCGGCTTGAAATTTTTCGCCGACCTCACGCACGGGCAGAAGACCGGCTGGTATTTCGATCAGCGTGACAATCGCAGCTTCACCGCCTCCCTGACCGGGGGGCGGCGCGTTCTCGACGCCTATTGCCATAGCGGCGCGTTTGGCCTGCGTGCGGCCAAGGCCGGCGCTGCGTCGGTGAGCTTTATCGACCGCGCCGAGGCCTGCCTCGATCTCGCGGCCCAAGCGGCGACGCATAATGGCTTGGCGGATCTCTGTCATTTTGCCAAGGGTGAAATGTTCAGCGAGCTTGCCCGCTTGCATGATGCGGGCGAAAAATTCGACCTCGTGATTGCCGATCCGCCGCCCTTCGCCAAATCGCGCAAGGATGCCAAGGCCGGCCTGAAGGCGGTGCGCAAACTCACGCGTCTTGCTTCGGCACTGGTGGCGGCGAGAGGTTTTCTCGCCATTTCGTCCTGTTCGCATCACATCGGCGCGGCGGATTTTTCCGCGGCGGTGACGCGCGGCTTTCGCGATGCCGGGCGCGCGGCTCGGATAGTGCGCATTTCCGGCGCGGCGGCGGATCATCCGGTTCATCCGGCTTTGCCGGAATCCGCCTATTTGACGTTTATGATGTTAGCCTTCGATTAGGATTGCCAATTCGCGGGGAGGAAAGGTGATGAAGTTTTACAATTGGGGCAGTGCACCAAATCCACGCCGAGTGGCCATGTTCATCAAGGAAAAGAATCTCGATATCGAGACCATTGATGTCGGCGCCAAGGGGGCGCGGCTTTCCGATGATTATTTGGCGGCCGGCGCTCATCGGCTGGTGCCGGCGCTGGAGCTTGACGACGGTAGCACATTGCTTGGCGAATCCATGGCGATCTGCCGCTATTTGGAGGCACTCTATCCCGAACCGCCCTTGATGGGGACGGATTTGCTGGACCGGGCGCACGTGGATATGTGGGAGCGGCGCGCCGATATGGAGGGGATAGGCGCGGTCGGCGAATTGTTCCGCAATTCCCATCCTGCTTTCGAGGGGCGCGGATTGCCGGGCCGTGCCGAGCGAATTGAGCAAATCCCCGAACTTATCGAGCGCGGCCGGGCGCGGGTTGGGTGGTTTTTCGAGAAATTTGACACCCAGATCGGCGATAATGAATTCGTCACCGGCAGCCGTTTCACGGTTGCCGACATCACCGCATTTTGCGCGACGCAATTCGCCTGCAAGGTCTGCAAGGTGGAAATTCCCGATTCATGTGGGAACTTCAATCGTTGGTATGAAGCCGTCTTGCAGCGCCCAAGCGCCAATTAGGCCGGTTCAGGGCACCAGAATCGAGCTGTAAACCAGCGTCACGATCATGACCACAGAAAGAATAACCGTGGTGATGGCGCCGATGAAAAGCGTGTTGCCGATCGTACCCAGAGGGTGAAATACCCGCTCCGCCCGGCGCCGCATGCGCGGCCGCTGCTCACGCCCGGCAACCACGGTCATGAAAAAGCGGTTCGATAGGATCGGCAGAGAAAGGCGGATATCCACCTTTTGCCGGCGCCAGGTGCGGGTGCTCATCGCCTCGCTGAGCGCGTCGCGCTGGGCCTCGGTAAAGCTGTCACGCACATCTCTCGGCAAATCGTCAATAAGACGCTCAATCTTGCCGCCTGGCTTCAAACGATCAAAGGTTATATCGGCCATCATGCTGCCCCCGAGTGGTGAAGTCAGCATTGTGACCGAAGAGTGCTACTGGAAAGTTAAGAGAAACTTTATTTTTGCCGCCCGGGCGCGGTTGAAACGGGAAATGTCGCGCGGAAAACCGTCCCCGTCGGGTCGCTTTTGAGCAGTTCCAGCCGGCCGCCATGATTGCGCGCCAATTCATGCGCGATGGCGAGGCCGAGACCGGTGCCGCCGACGGAACCGGAAAACGCCTCGAACAGGTGCTCGCGCGCCTTTTTGGGCAGGCCCGGGCCGGTATCGGCGACTTCAATGAAAGTGCTGTCGCCGTCGCGCCCGCCGGTTACCCTGACTGTGCCACCCGGACCGTGCGCCGAGACCGCCTCGACGGCATTTTTCGTAAGATTCATCAGAATACGATAAACCTGATCGCGATCCGCCCACAGCAGGAGATCGTCCGGCATGTCGTTGCGCCATTGGATGAGATCGATTTGCGCCGGTGGCAGCACCAGGGCGACTTCATCGACCAGTGGCGCCAGGGCAATTTCGCCGCGTTCCGGGTCGGGCTCCTCGGCACGGGCAAAGCTGAGGGTTTGGCTGCAGAGATTAATCGCCCGGTCGAGGGCGGCCAGAAGCGGCGCCGAAACCTTGCGAATCTCCGGATCCTCACTGGTCGCCAGGCGATCGCTCACCACCACGGCGGTGGCGAGCATGTTCCTGAGATCGTGATTGATTTTGCTCACCGCACCGCCAACGGCGGCGAGGCGCGCCTTTTGCCTGAGGGCGGCGCGCACGCGCTGCTGCATGACGCGAAGCTCGCGCTGGGCGACGCCAATCTCATCCTGGCGCCGGCTGCGCCGCATGATCGTCGTACCATCCTCCGGGTCGCGCCGGAAGGTCACCAGATTATCGCTCATCTGACGCAACGGGCGCACCAGCAGAAGGTGCAGGCTGAGGAAAATTAGCCCGGCGGTAATCGCCGCGAGGACCAGGGAGAGCTCGAGAATGCGGCGTGAATAATCCAGCATTTCGGCTACCAGCGGTCCTTCATCGAGGAGAATATCGACCGAGATGCCCTCCGGGTCCTCGGGCACCGTGCCGATCACGCGTATCACCCGTTCGCCGTCGCCGAACATGGCGCTATAGGCGTGGCGAATCAGGCTCCACGGCGTGTTGTCCGCCATCACGAAAGTGGCGCCGATGGCGTGCGGCATCTCGGATACCAGGATCAGCGTGCGCTGCATGTCACGCTTGATCGAGACCTGCAGGACGCCGGAATGCACGAGCAGGATCTTGCGCAATTCCTCGGTCACCATTTGATCGGGCGCGGCCTCCACCGCCAGCGCGGCAATGCGCGCCGCCTCGATCTTCTCCTGCAGATAGACAACCCGGTAGCGTGCCACCGACGGTACATAGATGAAAATTTCGCCGATAAGGACAAAGATCACCGTCAGCACCAGCAGGCGTGCCGAGAGGCTGCGGGTGAAGGGCGGTAGAGAAAGTGAAGGTTTGGCCAACTGGATTATGTTCGTTGCCTGGGGAATAGGGCCACTATAGGCGCTTCAGCATCATTATCCCAGGCGTTGCAGAAAGCGGACAAGGCGTTTGGTCCCGGGGCTGAACAGCTTCGGCGTATAATAGCTGCCCGCCGCGCGGGTGCTGACTTCCGCAAGGGTCGGATAGGGCGTAATGGCCTTGGCCATGGCCGAGACCTTGAGCCGGCGCGAGACCGCAAGCGACCAGATATGAATAAGCTCGCCGGCATGGGCGCCGGCGATCGAAGCGCCGAGAATGCGCCCGCCCGGCGTCACCACCACTTTGATCAGGCCGTCGGTTTGGCCTTCGGCCACGGCGCGGTCGTTTTCTGCAAACGGGAAGCGCAGAATATTTATTTTTATTCCGGCGGCGTGCGCGCCGGCTTCGCTGAGGCCGACATGGGCCAGTTCCGGATCAGTGTATGTGACCCAAGGCACGGCCTGATACTTAACCTTTACCGGCAGGCGGAAGAGAATATTACGCAGCACAATGCCGGCCTGATATGCGGCCATATGGGTAAAGCGGTAGGGTCCGGCGACATCGCCAATGGCAAAGATGCGCCGGTTGCTTGTGTGCAGGCGCCTATCTAGCACGAGGGCGCCGCCGCGAAGCGTGACGCCGGCGGCTTCCAGGCCCAGTCCTTCAACATTCGGCGTCCGGCCGGCGGCAACCAAAAGATGCGAGCTCTCCAGTTCAAACTCTCCGCTCGCGTTGGCGCAGGAGAGCACGACATCTCCGCCCGTCGCCGCCGCGCGCACCGCCTTGCTCTGCTCATATAGCGCCACGCCTTCGTTCAGCAGACGCTGGCGTATGACGGCAACCAACTCCGGGTCGTCATTGGCGAGCATAGTTTCCGCCTCGACCAAAGACACCTCGGCGCCAAGGCGGCGGAAGGCCTGGGCCATCTCGACGCCGACCGGGCCGCCACCAAGCACGATCAAATGGCTCGGTGCCGGGCGGGCGGCGAACAAGGTTTCGTTGGTCAGCGCCGCGACCGTATCGATGCCGGGAATATCGGGAATGGTGGGCGTTGATCCGGTGGCGATAACATAACGCCGGGCGCGGATGTCAAAGGCGCCGGCAATCAGGCTGCGCCGCCCGCTGAAATGGGCATCCTCGGCAATGACGCGCACGCCAAATCCTTCGAAACGCTCGGGCGAATCATGCGGTGCGATTTCAGCGATGGTGCGCTCGACATGCTCGAAGGCGGCGTCAAAATTATCGCCCCGCGCCGCCGCCGCGAGCAGCGCCTTAGATGGCACGCAGCCGGTATAGAGGCATTCGCCGCCCAAACGTGCGCGCTCAACCAAAATAACCGAAGCGCCCATTTGGCTGGCTCCGGCAGCGAGCGTCAGGCCGCCGGCGCCGGCGCCGATCACACATAGATCGCAGTTGAGGGTTTCAGACAACCGTCTCTCCACGTTCCGCAGCGGGGGATATCTCAGGCCGCGTGTTTGCGCCAGAATTTATACGCGACTGGAATCATAGAGAGTAAGGCGAGGGCGACAAGCCCGGCCACCATTTCCGCGCTCAAAACATTCTGCAGCGAAAATTTCTCGCCGCGCTCGAATATGTTGCCGAGGCCCGAGCCGACCAGACAGAAAACAAAAGTGCCGGGAATGATGCCGAAAAAGGTTCCAAGCAAATAGGTGCGCGGACGGACGCCGAGGAACGCCGGCAACAGGTTAACGATGAAAAAGGGAAAAATCGGCGCCAAGCGAAGAAAAAGCAGATAGCTCAGCGCGTTGGCCTGAAAGCCCGCTTCGACGCGCTGCAGCGCGCCGGACTTCAGCGAGCGCTGCGCGCGCGCGCGCAATGGATCGCCGAGGGCCGATTTGGCGATGGTAAAGAGCACAAAGGCTCCGGCCGTTGCGCCAATAACCGCCAACACGGTGCCGATCACCGGGCCGAACAAGAAGCCGCTGGCCAAGGTCAGAAGCGAACACCAGGGTAGCGAAAAGGCGGTGGTTGCGGTGTAAACAAGCAAAAATAGGAGGGCGGCAAGCAGCCAGGAATCGGTCACAAAGGCCAACAGCTCGGCGCGGTTTTGGCGCAGCGTATCGAAGCTGAAATGGTGGTGCAGGCCGAAAGCGAAGAATAGCGCGATGCCGGCGACCAGGATCGCCGCCGGCGCCAGGCGGCGGGCCGAGAAACGGGCGTGCGCTTCCGCATAGGCCGGCGCTGGCTCTAAAGTCGCCGGGGCGGGCTCGCACGGCGCCGGAATGGCGCCTTTTAAAGGGTTAAATGGAGTGGGCACTGAAGAGACCGTTGGTGATTAAAACAAGGGTTGTAAGACGTCAACTTGGTGTCGCGTGGCCTGAACATACGCTCATCCCAGCCTTGCGCCAGGGCACCTCACCGCAATGTTAACTGCCGCGCGTGAATGTGATTGCCGCGCGAGCATGCCGCCGGCGCTAAAAAACCGGTATATGCATTGACTTTACGCCACCAACTCCGTATAGACCGGGCTCTTCCAGAGCAGCGACACACTTCTACTCCGGTGCATCGGCCCGGCGCTGGAACGTTGTCGCTGGAGATATGTCTCTGGAATTTTTACGGAGGCAAGCCATTGAAGCGAACATTTCAACCAAGCAATACAGTCCGTAAACGGCGGCACGGCTTTCGTTCCCGTATGAAAACCGTTGGTGGGCGCCGGATTCTGTCCAGACGCCGCGCCAAAGGGCGCAAACGCCTGTCGGTGTAGGCCGGTGGCCCAAAGGATCGCCCGCCTGACGCAGCGGTCCGATTTTCTCCATGCTGCGGCTTCGGGCCGTAAATCGGCCATGCCGGGGCTTGTTTTACAAGCCGTCCGCTCCCCTGTTGGGCAAACTGAGAAATATGCCGAGGCGCCGTTTCGCGTCGGTTTTACCGCCAGCCGCCGGGTTGGCGGCGCAATCCAGCGCAACCGCGCCAAGCGCCGATTGCGCGAGGCTGTGGCGCGTGTTATGCCGTCTCACGCGAAGCCCGGGCATGACTATGTGGTGATTGCCAGGGCCGCGACCTTGCATCGCGCGTTCGATGATTTACTCAAGGATTTGGAGACGGCCTTGGCGCGCCTCGGTGCGAAATAGCGTGTCGGATAATTTTTAGGATATCTAAAGTCGCGAATTGGTTATGAACCCGATCAGTTTCATATTTTGGCTTCTTATCCGGGGTTATCAGTTGATGATTTCCCCATGGTTGCCGCCGTCGTGCCGCTTTGAGCCGAGCTGCTCCAATTATGCGTTGCACGCGGTGAAGCAGCACGGTCCATTGTTTGGCCCGCTATTGGCGCTTTGGCGGATCGCGCGCTGCAATCCGTTTGGCGGCCAGGGCTATGACCCGGTCCCCGAAACCCTGTTTTCGCGGCGCCCGCATCGCTGTTCCAAGGCCAACGGGCGTACACGCTAGATCATGTTTGGCGAAAGCAAACTCAATCTCGTCCTTGTCGTCGCCGCGGTGCTGGTGATCCTGGTCGGCTGGCAATTCATAATGCCGTTGATCATGCCGGAACCAAAGCCGGCGCCGCCGCGCGAGGTGACGGCCGAGAGCCAGCAACCCGCCCAGAGCAGCGGTCAAAGCCAAACCTCGGCTGAGGGTGTGACGGTCGATACCGCTCAGGTGGAAGAAGCGCTTGACCGGATCACGGCGATTGCCGCCGATCAGCGCATCATTGTCGATGGCGCGCGGGTGCGCGGCTCGATCCTGCTGAAAGGCGCGCGCTTCGACGATGTGACGCTCAAGGATTATCGCGAGGAGCGGCCGGATGATAGCCCCAACATCAATGTCTTCTCGCCGCGCAATGCCGAGCATCCCTATTTCGCCGAGATGCGCTGGACGCAGGATGCGGCGAGCGAAATTGCGCTACCGGATTCGGATACTGTCTGGCAGAGCGATCATACGGTGTTAAAGACGGGCTCCCCGGTAACGCTCCATTGGGACAATGGCCAGGGATTACGCTTTAGCCGGACAATATCGATCGATGAAAATTTCCTCTTCACCACCGTACAGCGGGTTGAGAATAAGAGCGCCATGCCGGTCACGCTGGTGCCGTACGGTTATATTGCCCGCTACGACACGCCGGCCTCGGGTCTCACCGGTATGTTCGCGGTCAATTCGGAGGAATTCGTTCCCTGGGGCATGTTCGCCCATGGTGGCGTTGGCGTTCTCAATGGCGCCAAGCAGGAATTCTCCTATGAAGACATGCAGGAAGTCGGCACCACCGAAATCAACAGCAATGACGGCTGGATGGGGATTACCGGCAAATATTGGCTGAGCGCCCTGATCCCGGACCCGGCGCAGCCGATCACCGCCGATTTCAAGCATATGTTCCCCAACCAGCGCGATATTTATCAGGTCAATTACCGCTGGCAGAATGGCGTGGTAATCCAGCCGAGCGAGAGCAAAGAGGTGTCGAACCATCTCTTTGTCGGCGCCAAGGAATTCAATACCCTTGATGCGTATGAAGAGACGCATGGCGTGCGCGATTTCGACAGCGCCGTCGATTTCGGCCTGGTCTGGTTTCTCGCCCGTCCGCTCTATTATCCGATCGATTACTTCTACCGTCACATCGGCAATTTCGGCGTCGCCATCCTGCTCTTGACCATTTGCGTGCGCATTCTGCTCTACCCGCTGGCCAACAAGGCCTATGCGTCGATGAGCAAGATGCGCAAATTGCAGCCCGACACGATCGTTCTGCGCGAGCGTTATAAAGACGATAAAGCCAAGATGAACACCGAGATGATGGCGCTTTATCGCAAGGAAAAGGCCAATCCGATGGCCGGCTGTTTGCCCATGCTGGTGCAAATACCGGTGTTTTTCGCCCTTTATAGCGTTCTTTTCGCCACCATCGAAATGCGCCACGCGCCCTTCTTCGGCTGGATTCAAGATCTCTCGGCGCCCGACCCCCTGACCTTCATCACGGCCTTTGGCCTACTCGATTGGCCGGCGCCGGAATTCCTCATGATCGGCCTCTGGCCGATCGCGTTTGCCCTGACCATGCTGTTGCAGATGAAGCTCAACCCGCAGCCGGTCGAGCCGATTCAGCAGAAGATCATGATGTTCCTGCCGCTGCTGTTCCTCTTTATGTTCGCCCGTTTTCCGGCCGGACTGGTGGTTTATTGGACCTGGAACAATGTGCTCTCGATCGCCCAGCAATGGCTGATCATGCGGCGCATGGGCATCACCCGCGCTTCGCTCGCCGCCGATGCGGCGAAGATTAAAAAGATCAAGGAGCAGGCCGCTGCCGGCACGCTGCCGCGGCCGAGCAGCTCGCGCCAGCCGAACCGCAAGAAAAAGCGGCCTGCTGGCGAACGCGGCGAACGCAGCGAACGCAGCGAACGCAAAACATCAAGCGCACGCCGCAAGGCAAGCAACCGGCGGGCAAGCAGCGCCGAACAGCCGAAGCGCAAGAAAAGCTACCGCGAACAGGCGGAAGAGCTCAGGCGCGAGAAACTTCGCCAGAAGAAACGCAAGCTGCAGGAAAGAGAAGCCAAGAAGCGGGCGAAGAAACGTGGCGATGGAAAGCGTAAAAACGCCCCCGCCGCGGAAGCCGCGCCGGCGAAAGAGGAAAAATTGTCGCGCCGCCAGCGACGCGCCGCCAGGGCGGAACAAGCGGATAATGCGGCAGAAGGAAAGAGTGAGAGCGGCGAATGGGAAAAGGACAAGAAGCGTCCGTCGCGCCGGGCCAAGGGCAAGAAACCGACGCCCAAGCGCTAGAAACCGGGCGCAGGCTTTTCACCCGTCCGTGCCGCTTTATCACTGGCGCCGTCGATATGGCCGGTTTGCCCGATACGGCACTCCCTGAAATCGCCTTTGCCGGGCGTTCCAATGTGGGTAAATCGAGCGTCATCAATGCGCTCACCGGGCAAAGCGCATTGGCGCGCACCTCTAATACGCCCGGGCGCACACAGCAGGTAAATTTTTTCGATCTCGGCGGCCAGCTGATGCTGGTGGATTTGCCCGGCTATGGTTTTGCCAAGGCGCCCAAGGGCGTGGTCAAGGCGTGGTCGAATTTGGCCGAAGAATATCTCAAGGGACGCGCGAATCTGCGCCGCGCCTGCCTGCTGATTGATGCCAGACGCGGATTTATGGCGAGCGATATTGCCGTGATGAAGGCGCTCGATATCGCGGCGGTATCCTATCTCGTGGTCCTGACAAAGGCCGACAAGCTGAAGCCGCCGGCGCTCGCCCGCCTGCTGAAGGAAAGCGAAGCCGCCTTGAAGCTCCATATCGCCGCCTATCCGCTGTTGCTTGCTACCAGCGCACGCACGGGTGCTGGAATCCCAGAGCTGCGTGCCCATCTTGGCGCGCTGGCCAGCGCCGCTTCGAACGATTAAGGTCCGGCACATGACGACAAAGAATATCAGCGAGACCAAGCATTGGCTGCGCGCGGCGCAGACCATCTCCGAAGCGCTGCCCTATATGCGGCGCTTCTCAGGCCGTACATTTGTCATCAAATATGGTGGCCATGCCATGGGCAATGCGGCTTTGGCGGAGAATTTCGCCAAGGATGTGGTGCTTTTGAAGCAAGTCGGCATCAACCCGGTAGTGGTGCATGGCGGCGGGCCGCAAATCGCCAAGATGCTTGAGCGCTTGAGCATTGAAAGCAGTTTTGTCGATGGTCTGAGAGTGACGGATGAAGCCGCCATCGAAGTGGTCGAGATGGTGCTTTCCGGCACCATCAACAAGGAGATCGTCAGCACCATCAATGCGGCCGGCGGCACGGCGGTCGGCCTAAGCGGCAAGGACGGCAAGCTGCTCGAAGCGCGGCGTCTGACCGAGCCTGGGTCGGAAGGTGATTTGGGATTTGTCGGTGAGCCGGCCGAGGTCAATATCAGTGTGCTGCAATCGTTCGAGAAATCGCACATCATTCCGGTCGTCGCACCGATTGGCGCTGGCCCGGATGGCGAGACCTTTAATATCAACGCCGATACGGCGGCCGGTGCCATCGCTTCGGCTATGTCGGCGGCAAAGCTCATTATGCTGACAGATGTGGCCGGCGTGCTGGATGACGCGGGAGAGCTCATCAGCTCGCTCGATGTGGCGCAAACGCGGCAGCTCTTGGAAAGCGGCGCGGTCAAGGGCGGTATGATCCCTAAACTCAAAACCTGCCTCCAGGCGCTCCAGAACGAGACCGACGCGGCGCATATTCTCGATGGCCGTATTCCGCACTCGCTGTTATTGGAAATCTTCACCGAGCATGGCACCGGCACGATGATCGTGCCGGGCGACTAGGCGGGCGCGCCCGATCATACGTCGGGCGTCAACCGCTCGATGAAGCGCTCGCGCGCCGGCGGTAGTTTGGCGCCGGCGAAAACATGGCCGGTGAGAAACCAACCGGTTAAATTGAGTGCGGCGCGTAGCTCTTCGGCCGTTGGCGGCTCCGCCGGCTCCGGCCGAATGAGAAACGCCGGCAGGGGCAATAATTTTTTGCGCCACTGGGTGCCCGCCTCGGCCGATACGGCGCGCCCGGAGCGCGGCGAGACATAGATCAAATCTGTGGTTTCGCCGCTTACCGCACAGGCTGATAGATCGAGGCCGAAGCCGAGCTCGGCCAACAGCATTAGTTCGAAGCGCGCATAGGATTCGGCCCACGCCGCGCCATTTTCAATATCATCCGCCAGGCCTAGAAATTCGCCATAGAGGTTGGTATAGGGATGGCGTTCAGGGAGGGCGGCTTCAACCACGCTGCAGGCCGAAGACAGGGCGGCAAGGCGCAGCGCATCGTCGAGCAGCCCGGCTGCGGCGGCATGCACCAATTCGCACGCGTAATTGCCGAGATGCTCCTCAAGGCGGGCGCGCCAAACGGCGCTCACTCTGTTTCCAGCCTGATAGATGCCGCGCGCACGCCGGCCCTGGCCGCCCCGCACCAGCCCGGCGTGGCGGCCATGCCTCTCGGTTAACAACATCACCAGAGACGATGTTTCGCCGTGCCGCCGGGCCGAGAGAACAATGGCTGAATCGCTCCATTCCATGGCCGGTTTATAGCATGCGAAGCGGCCTCCTCACCCGCCTGACGGTGCTACTCCAAAGTTAATATTATCATTTGCTTAATCTTATTATTCCAAGCTGGCGGCGAATTCCCGTAGAAATACCTCAACTAGAACCGGATTTTATGAGTCAATCAGGCGCTCAAAGCGCGTCCCCCTTCGTCGAGGCCTCAAGCAGTGCGCCCGGATATGATCTGGCCGATGTCGAGGTGGTGCTGTTCAGTCCGGTTCAGAACACACGTCGCGTCATCCGTGATGCCGTTCACGGCGCCGGCTTCCGCCGGGTCAATGTGGTCAATTCGGTTGAAAAGCTGCGTCGCGCGGTGCGCGAGTCCGAATTCGATATGCTTGTGCTCGAAGCCAAGGAACATGTCGATGAGGTGTGTGAACATATTCGTGACATTCGCCACGGCCGGCTCGGCAAGAATCCCTACCTCGTTATCACCGTTATTACCTGGAATCCGAACGATGTGGTGATCCGCGAGTTCGTCGATGCCGGTGCTGACGACATTATCATGATGCCGATATCGATTGGCGCGGTCACCAGCCGGGTCGACCATATTGTCGAAAATCGTCAGAAATTTATCGCCACATCGAAATATGTCGGTCCCGATCGGCGTAACCCAGCCCGCGAAAATGATCCCACCGATCCTGGTGGCTTCGAAGTTCCCAACGGCGTGCGCTTTAAGGCCACCGGCGATGAGTCGGCGAAGGTTGATTATGAAAAGATTGAACGCGCCAATCGCATCGTCCAGGAGCACCGCCTGCGCCGCACCACGTTGCAATTCGACCACATCGCCGCAAAGCTGGAGCACTTTACAAAAGACAATCCTGGCGACAAAGTGCCCGGCAGCGAACTTTCCGAAATGGCGGATTTGGTGCAATATATCGGACGCCAAACGCAAGACGATACCCGTTCGGAAGTGCTCGATCTGGTTGCTTCGATGCAAAAAATAATGAACGAAGCGGTATTCGAAGGGCGCCCGGAATCAAATTTATTTGCTCTGTTGCGCGTCCATGGCGAGGCGCTTCTGGCATTGTTGCGCGGCGGCGAGGAAGCGGCGGATCTCGTCGTCCGGGCGGTATTTACGGCGGCAAAAGTTATCGATGCCCGGGCGTTGAAGCGGAAAAATACCCAGACCGACTAGCTGTTAAATTCCAGCCCGAGGTCGCGATAGCGCTCCGGGTCGTCGTGCCAGCCTTCGCGCACTTTTACAAACAAAAAGAGATGTACCCGGCGCTCGAGCAGGTCCTGCAGTTCGTTACGCGCTTCCTGGCCAACCGATTTGATGCGCCCGCCACCCTTGCCCAGCACCATCGCCTTGTGGGTGCCGCGCGAGACATAGACAATCTGCTCGATGCGAACCGACCCGTCCTTCAGCTCGCGCCAGCTTTCCGTCTCAACAGTCAGTGAATAGGGCAGCTCCTGATGCAGCTGTAAAAACAATTTCTCGCGCGTGATCTCAGCCGCCAACAGGCGGTCGGAAATATCGCTCAATTGGTCCTCGGGATAGAGCCATGGCCCATTGGGCAGCACGGCGACCAGATGGCCGAGTAAATCCTCGACACCTTGGCCGTCGAGGGCGGAGATCATGAAGATGCGTTCGGTCGAGGCGCCGTCATCGAGCGATGCGGCGAGCGGTAGCAATTTCTCATGTGCCACCTGGTCGATCTTATTGATCGCCACCACCGCCTTGCGTCCCGATTTAATCAACCCGTCACGGATGTTACGGGTATTCGAATCGAGGCCTCGCTCGGCGTCGATTAGGAGCAAAATGGCATCGGCATCCTGGGCGCCGCTCCAGGCGGCGTGCACCATGGCGCGTTCGAGACGGCGCTTGGCGTCGTGAAAGATGCCGGGCGTGTCGACGAGAACGAGCTGGGCGTCATCGACAATGCGAATACCGCGCACCCGTGCCCGCGTGGTCTGTACCTTGGGCGAAACGATCGAGACCTTGGTGCCGACAAGGCGGTTAATGAGGGTGGATTTACCGACATTGGGTGCGCCGAGGATAGCGACAAAGCCGGCGCGTTGCTTATCCTTCATCTCTGCCATCGTCTGTTGCCAGCCGGTCCAACAATTTTTGCGCTGCCGCCTGCTCGGCGGCCTGTTTGCTGCCGCCCTTGGCAAGGGCAGCGGGAAAATCGGCGACCCGCGCTTCGATTTCAAAAGACGGCGCATGGGCCGGGCCCTCGCGACCGATGATTTGATAAACCGGCAGTGTGCCGTGGTGCGCCTGACACCATTCCTGCAGCGCCGATTTTGCGTCGCGCGGCGGGCTGATATCCTCCGCCATGGGCTCGGCCCAATAATGTTCGATGAATTTCGCCGCCGCCGCGTAGCCGCCATCGAGAAAGAGGGCGGCAATCACGGCTTCGCAGGCGTCTGCAAGGCTGGTCGAATTTTCCCGTCCGCCGCTGTCTTCTTCGCCTTTGGCCAAAATCAAATAATCGCCAAGATTCAGGCGCCGGGCGATGCGTTCCAACGCTTCGCGCCGCACAAGTGCTGTGAAACGCGGCGATAGCGCGCCCTCGCTTTCGCCGGGATAGCGCGCATGGAGCATCTCTGCCACCGCCAGGCCGAGCACCCGGTCGCCGAGAAATTCGAGCCGCTGATTGGATTGTACGGCGCCTGAGACGGCGCTCGGATGGACGAAGGCGCGGGCCAGTAGTTGGCAATCGGTAAAGTGATGAAAGAGATCCACTGCGAGCGCCCGGGCTATCGCCTCGGCGCTTTCAGGCGTGAACGGAGGAGCAGGTTTGTGTCGCCCAGACACTAGTCGACGGAGAGAAACAAGCGATCAAAGCGTGTCGCCTTGCCCCACTTCCAAATTTCCCAAATCTCGGCGCCGCCATTGGTCGAGTAGAAAATAAACTCGGCCCGGCCAACCAAATTTTCCGCCGGGATGAAGCCGACACCCGAATAAGCGTTGTCGATACGGCTATCGAGGGAATTGTCGCGATTGTCACCCATGGCGAAGAAATGCCCTTCCGGAACGGTAAATATCTTGGTGTTGTCGAGATTTCCGTTGGGATTCGAATCGAGTGTATGGTGGCGTACGCCGCTGGGCAGAATTTCCTCGAACTGGGCGATGGTGCGTTTACGTCCATAAAGGTCGGTAAAAACAAAATTCTCGGCGCGCAGCTTTTCAACCGGCACTTCATTGATCAGCAAAACACCGTCCAAGACCTGTATGCGGTCGCCGGGCAGGCCGACGATGCGCTTGATGTAATCGGTTTCATTGTCGCGCGGCAGTTTAAAGACAGCGACATCGCCGCGCTCCGGATCGGAGCCGAAAATCCGCCCGTCGAACAAATCGATATTCCACGGCAGCGAATATTTGCTGTAGCCATAGGCATATTTGGAGACAAACAGATAATCGCCAACCAGCAGAGTCGGAATCATCGAGCCGGACGGGATATTGAATGGCTCGAGCGCCACCGAACGCACTACCATGGCGGCAATAACCGCATAGGCCACCGTGCGGATTGTGTCCCACAATCCACTGGATTTACGTTTCTTGGTCTTTTCACTGCTCGTCGCTTTGGCCATGGGGCTGGCGGAATCCGATTATGGTTGTTGACTAAACTTACGGTACTGAAAACCCTGGGCCGTTGCGTACCGCGCTTGCTTCACTCTAATGTGGCGGGCAGTGCGGTGATGATCACAATAGCCTGGGCGGTCGGCGGTTCGTCGGTTAGGGAAACGTCGATCTGTGTCGTCATGCCTGAAGGCGTTAGGGATTGCAAGCGCGCTGCGGCACCCCCGGTGAGTCGCATGGTGGGTTTTCCCGACGGCAGGTTGACGACTTCCATATCGCGCCAGAACACGCCTTTGCGAAATCCCGTGCCGAGCGCCTTTGAACAGGCTTCCTTGGCGGCGAAGCGGCGCGCATAACTTTCGGCCCGCGCCGCTCGTCGCTCCGACTTGGCGCGCTCGCCTTCGGTATAGATGCGGTTGGTAAATCGCTCGCCAAAACGCTCCAAGGTGCGCTCGATGCGCCGAATGTCGATAAGGTCGCTGCCCAGGCCAATTATCATGTCGGGAAAATGATGCGCAGGCAAACTCAGGCGCTTTTCTCACCCGACGCCTCGGCGCGGGCCCGGTCCATCAGCGCCCGCATGCGCCGGATCGCACTGTCGAGGCCGGAGAAAATCGCTTCGCCAATGAGGAAATGGCCGATATTGAGCTCGACCACATCTTGGATGGCGGCAATCGGTGCGACATCATCGAAGCTGAGGCCGTGCCCCGCGCGGACCTCGAGGCCGAGCGACGCGGCATAGAGCGCGGCTGTTTGGATGCGCGCCAGTTCCGCTTCTTGCGCTTTACCGGCTGCGGCGTCGCAATAGGTTCCGGTGTGAAGCTCAACCGCTGTCGCACCAACCGCCAAAGAGGCATCGAGCTGCGCAGCATCCGGATCGATGAACAAGCTGACCAGGCATCCGGCTGATTTTAACGGTTCGATATAGGGCGCCAGATGGGCTTTGGCAGAGATCACATCAAGGCCGCCTTCGGTGGTCAGTTCCTGGCGCTTTTCCGGCACCAGGCAAATCCCCGGCGGGGTGTGGCGCAGCGCGATCTCGCGCATCTCATCGGTCGCCGCCATTTCAAGATTTAGCGGCAGTTCGATCTCGGCCATTAGGCGGCTCAGATCGTTGTCGGAAATATGCCGGCGGTCTTCGCGCAAGTGGCAGACGATGCCGTCAGCTCCGGCGCTGGCCGCGAGCTTGGCCGCCCGTACCGGGTCCGGCAGGCCGCCGCCGCGCGCATTTCGAATGGTCGCGACATGATCGATATTGACGCCGAGGCGCAGTTTTTCGCTCATCAGGATTTGCTCTCGCCCGCCGCCCGGCCGATGGGCGTGACGGTTGCGGAAGGCCGTTCATGTTGTTCGGGCGCAGGGTCCGGAATGGTCAGTTCGTCGCCTGCCTCGACGCCACTTAGAAAGGGATCCTCGGCATTGCTGTTGGCCACCCCCGATTCGCGCTCACGCCGCTCCTCGGCCAAAACCTGCCGGCGTTTGAGGCGCATGGTATGGCGGTGATGCTGATAATTGGCGATGCCGCGGCGAATGGGAATATAGAAGACCACCCAGGCGACAAGGCCGGCCGGAACGCCACCCACCAGCATCGGCACGCCGATGGTGGCAAATTGATCGAAAATCATGGTCAGGCTGAGGTCGGAAAAGCTCATCTGCGGCATGTCCCGGCCCATGATCTTGCTGCCGAGCCACAGCACGCCGAACCAAATTCCCGGGAAAGTCCAGGGATTGCCGACGGCTGTGCCGATCGCCGATGCCAGGATATTGGCGCGCAATCCCCAAGCCAGGAGGCCCGCCAGGACGAAATGCAAGCCGATGAAGGGCGTAAACGACACGGCGGCGCCGAGCGCAAAACCGCAGGCAATGGAGTAGGGCGTGCCGGGCATGCGCTTGATGCGGGAAGCGTAATATTTACCGGCGCGGCGCCAGCCCATGCGCGGCCAGACAAGTTCGAGCAGGCGCATCAGCAGTGCGCGTTTACGCCGGCGGCGGAAGACACTCATTTGGCGCCACCATCGGCAACCGGCCCGAAACCGGCTATCGCCTCGCGATGCATCGCTCTAATCGCCATCCTTCTCCCTTTCGAAGGCCTCTTGTTGTTCTTCGCTGGCCTCGAACCCTATTAGATATCGCAAAAACAGGGTGTTGCGCAAGCGGTGCGCAAAACGCCGCCGCCCGGTTTATTCGACGAAGGTGGCGATATCGGCCAGGGATTGGCGCTCGATATCCGGCACTTTGGCGCTTTTGGCCGGGTAGCCCGCGACCACGATCATCGCCGCGCGCTCGTTCGCCGGACGGCCCAAGAGGGTGCGCAGAAACCCCATCGGGCTCGGTGTGTGGGTAAGGGTGGCGAGACCGGCATGGTGCAGCGCGGTCAGCAGGATGCCGCAGGCGATACCGACGCTTTCGCTAACATAATAGTGCTTGATGCGCTCGCCCGCCGCGTCGACTTCATAGCTACGCTGAAAGACGACGATCAGATAGGGCGCGGTTTCGAGATAGGGCTTGTTGGCATCGGTGCCGAGCGGCGCCAACGCCTTCAGCCAGGCTTTCGGCGCGCGCTTGCGGTAAAATTCGCGTTCCTCTTTTTCCGCCGCGAGACGGATGCGGCGCTTCACTGCGGGAGAGCTGACAATGACAAAATGCCAGGGCTGCATATGCGCGCCGCTCGGGGCAGAGGCGGCGCTCAAAACACATTTTTCAATCACGCCCCGCGGCACCGGGCGCTTGGAGAACATGCGCACGGTGCGGCGCGTTTTTATGCCGCGGTAGAAATTGGCGGCGCGGCGCTGCATCTGGGCGCCGTCGCGTGTCACGTAGCCGGTTAGCGGCACGGGCCGGTATTTGCTCATGTCGCTTGCCTAGCCACGCGCGCGGTCGACATTGCTGACACAGGGAATGGCGCGCAACGCCGCCATGATATCGGTCAAATGGCGGGCATCCTCAACCTCGACATCGACGAGCAGTTCGAAAAAGTCGGCCGAGCGGCTGGTGATCTTGAAATTGGTGATATTGCCTTTGCATTTGGCGATCGCCGTCGCCAACTCGGCCAGCGAGCCAGTCTCATTGGCGACGATCAGGCTCAGGCGGCCGACATGCACACTGGTCTCGCTATCGACCTTGTCCCACGATAAATCGAGCCAGCGCTCCGGCGTGTCGCCGAAGCTGACCAGCGTATCGCAATCGATTGTGTGGACGGTAACGCCGATTCCGGTGGCGACAATGCCGACGATGCGGTCGCCCGGCAGCGGGCTGCAACAATCGGCCAAATGGACCGCCATGCCAGGCATCAGGCCGCGAATGGGAATGGCGGCGTCGCCCGCCTTGGCCGGGCCGGAGCGGCCGCGCATCAGGGAGAGCGCGCGCGAGGCAACGCCAGGCCGCCGGCGGGTCGGAAAACAGGCGTCGCTCAGTTCCTCGCCGGTCAAATTGCCCTGGCCAAGGGCAACGAATGTCTCTTCCAGCGTTTTGAGTTTGAGCCGTGGCAAAGCCTGCTCGATGACCGGCAGCGCGAAGGTCTCGTTTTCCTCGCGAAACGCCTTCTCGGCAATCGAGCGACCGAGCGCGGCATATTCCTTGCGCTGCTTGGAACGGATAAAGCGGCGCACGCTGGCGCGCGCCTTGCCGGTGGCAAGAAATCCCTCCCAGGTGGGCGAGGGCGCGGGCACGGTCGAGCGGATAATCTCGACCTGATCGCCGTTCGACAGGCGCGTCCTGAGCGGTACCATGCGGCCGTTTATCTTGGCGCCGACGCAGGTATCGCCGACATCCGAATGCACCGCATAGGCGAAATCCACCGTCGTTGCACCGCGCGGCAGATTGATCAGGTCGCCGTGCGGGGTAAAGCAAAACACTTGGTCGCGGAACATTTCCAACTTGGTGTGTTCGAGAAATTCTTCCGGCCCGGCCGCCGTGTCGAGAATATCCAAAAGCTCGCGCAGCCAACGATATTGCTTGCCGTCGCTGCCCGCCTCGACTTGCTTGAAGGCCCAATGGGCGGCGACGCCGAGCTCCGCTTCCTCGTGCATCTCGCGTGTGCGAATTTGAATCTCGATGCGCTGGCGTTCCGGGCCCATGACGCTGGTGTGGATCGAGCGATAGCCGTTCGGCTTGGGTGTGCTGATGAAGTCCTTAAAGCGCCCCGGCACCATGGGATAGGCGCTATGCACATGGCCAAGCGCGCGGTAACAATCCTCCGGGGTTTCAACAATGATGCGGAAGGCGACGATATCGGAGAGCTGCTCGAAGGCGATATTCTTGGTTTCCATCTTGCGCCAGATCGAATAGAGGCGCTTTTCCCGCCCCTCCACATCGACCCGTAATCGGTTCCCGGCCAGCATTTCACGCAGCGCTGTCAGGATACGCGGCACAATATCGCCGCTCTCTTTTCTGAGAAAATCGAGGCGCGTTAGCACCGAATCGCGGGCATCAGGATTGATCTCGGCAAAGGCCAGGTCTTCAAGCTCGTCCTTAATCGTCTGCAGGCCGATGCGCTCGGCCAGGGGCGCGTATATATCCATGGTCTCATTGGCGATGCGTCGGCGCTTGTCTTCGTTCTCGATGAACAGCAGCGTGCGCATATTGTGCAATCGGTCGGCCAGCTTGACCAGCAGAACGCGGATATCCTTCGACATGGCGAGGACGAATTTACGGAAATTCTCGGCCTGCTTGGTGTGGTCGGATTGCAGCTCAAGCTGGCTCAATTTGGTGACGCCGTCAACCAGACGGGCGACCGGCGAGCCAAAATGGTTCTCGATCTCGTCAAGCGAGGCCAGAGTATCTTCCACCGTATCGTGCAGCAGCGCCGTCACGATGGTATCGCAATCGAGCTTGAGCGCGGTCAGGATACCGGCGACTTCGAGTGGATGGGAGAAATAGGGATCGCCGCTGGCGCGGATTTGCGCGCCGTGCGCCTTGAGGGAGAAAACATAGGCGCGGTTGAGCGCGCCTTCATCCGCAGTGGGATCGTAAGCCTTTACGCGCTCGACCAGTTCATATTGGCGAATCACTGAATGTCATGCGCTCGGCCTGCCCGCGAAACCCCCGCAGCGTAAACCTGCCCGAAGAGTTTCAGCCCGGACAATTGGCGCTCAGGCCTCCTCGTCGGCACCACCCGGCGCCGCCTCGCTATTTTCCTGCTCAGCAGAATCAAGAGCCGGCTTGAATACGGCGTCGGCGCCGACGGCGGCGGCATCCGCCGCGTCGTCGTCCGGGCCATTCGATCCGGTCACGCCGGCCCAGGCCTGCTCGGCCGAGAGCACCGCCAGATTCTCCTCTTCCGGCTCGTCCAACTCCTGGTCGATATCGGCGCCATGCTCAAGCTCATATTGCAGCGCATCGAGCTCGATCGTCTCATCGGCGATTTCGCGCAATGCAACGACCGGATTTTTATCATTGTCGCGCTCGACCGTGAGCGGCGCGCCGGAATGAATATTCCGCGCCCGGCGGGCGGCGAGCAGAACCAGTTCAAAGCGATTCGGAATCTTATCGACGCAATCTTCAACAGTTACACGCGCCATGCTGGGAGCACTCCATTAAAATCAAACAAAAGCGGATCAAATAGCGCCGGCAACCTACCTGCTCGCCTTCGCCCATGCAAGTTAAATGAGCCGTTTTCGGCGGGAATCAAGGGGATTCTAGTCGTCCAAGCGTTCAATTTGTTGGCCCGGCGGCAAATCGGCGATGAGATCGTCAATGTGCCGGCCGTTCGTGGGATGGCGCCAATCCGGTGCGATTTCGGCCAGCGGCAGCAGCACGAAAGCGCGCTCAGCGAGGCGGGGATGGGGCAATTGCAGCGCCGGGCCGTCATTGTCCGCCGCTTTGTCGAGGGTTTTGCCGCTGAAATCGATCAAATCGAGATCCAGCACCCGGGCCGCATTGGGGACACTGCGGCGGCGGCCGAATTCCGCCTCGATTCTGAGCAGGAGCGCCATCAACGCCGCTGGCGACAGCTGGCAATCGAGCTCCGCAACGCCATTGATGAACCAGGGCTGGCTCGCTGTCGGCACCGGCGCGCTGCGATACCAGCTTGAGCGGCGCCGGAGATTCGCTCCCATTTCCTTCAAGCGGCGCAATGCCGCTTGCAGCCCGCGCTCCGGCGGGCCGTAACGCTCGGTTTCTAGATTGGCGCCCAAAGCGATTAATATCATGATCGGCGGACAATTTTTCCCGGGACTTGCCCTGGATGGGAGAACGACTTAGATATTAACCGTAACCTTTTGGCATGTCTTTCGTATCTTATTGATTTTATAAGAAAATCGTTTTGCCGCTGCATTATCGTATCAGCTCTGAACACTTAAAATTCGCAAATGTGCGATCGAATTTAATAAATTTGGATTTATTTTTATGACCATGTTTTATCCCAAGGAACGCGTTGGACTGTTCATCGACGGGTCCAATCTTTATGCCGCCGCCCGCTCCCTTGCCTTCGACATCGATTATAAGCGTCTGCTTGATGCTTTTGGCGAAAGTGGCCGTCTGATCCGCGCTTTTTACTATACCGCCTTGATCGAGGATCAGGAATATTCGCCGATTCGTCCGCTCGTCGATTGGCTTGATTACAATGGCTATACCATGGTGACCAAGCCGGCCAAGGAATTCACCGATTCCACCGGGCGGCGCAAGATTAAGGGCAATATGGATATCGAACTGGCCATCGATGTGATCGAAATGGCGCCGGTTCTGGATCATATTGTGCTGTTTTCCGGCGATGGCGATTTCCGCCGGCTGGTGGAGGCGGTGCAGCGCAAGGGCCTGCGCGTCACGGTGGTCAGCACAGTGCGCTCGCAGCCGCCGATGGTGGCGGATGAATTGCGCCGCCAAGCGGATAATTTCATCGAATTGCAAGATCTGCAGGGAAAAATCGCGCGCGCGCCGCAATGGCGTGAGGGTGATGAACATCACGCTCCGGACCCGGCGCCGATGCACGAACCTTTTGCTGATGATGATGACGATTATCCGGCCGATTTAGCCGAGGATGGCGGCGACGACGGCGGCGAAGAATTCGCGGACGCCGGATAGCATGGCCAAGTTACTTGCGCCGGGGCGGGATTGCGCCAAATGCCCGCGCCTCGTCGCTTACCGCGAATCGAGCCGGGCGGCACAGCCGAGTTGGCACAACGCACCGGTGGAAAGCGCCGGGCCGATCGGCGCACGCCTGCTGATCGCCGGCTTAGCACCCGGTATGAAAGGCGCCAACCGCACCGGACGGCCTTTCACTGGCGATTTCGCCGGCGATCTGCTGTTTCCCACCTTGGTCAAATATGGTTTTGCCGAGGGAACCTATGGCCGCGCGGCGGATGACGGCCTGAAGATAAAGGATTGCCGTATCACCAACGCGGTGCGCTGCGTGCCGCCGCAAAACAAGCCGGTCGGCGCGGAGGTTTTGGCCTGCCGCCCTTTTTTGATCAGCGAAATCGGCGCGATGACGAAATTGCGCGTCATTCTGGCGCTTGGCGGTATCGCCCATCAGGCGGTCCTGCGCACCCTCGGGCACAAGGTGAGCGCCCATAAATTCGGCCACCGCGCCCGCTTCACGCTCTCCGATTCACTTGTCCTGATCGACAGCTATCACTGCTCGCGTCTCAACACCAATACCGGGCGCCTGACAGAGGCGATGTTTCATGACGTGTTCGAGGATATTGGTGAAGTGCTGAATCGCGCCGGCTAGAGCATGTCACGTTCACATGCAATAACGCGAAGGGCACTATTTCTTCGGAATTAAGGCAACTCTTCGATGCAGTTGATTCCGTTTATTCGGGATATGCTCGTTTTATCAATTGGCAGCGTTTGGGGTCGATCTCAAGGTCGCCAACCGGACTTGGCCAATCCCGGCTAATGGATTGAGATAAATATTAATTTTCCCGGGCATTGTGCAAGTTGCTAACCATCAAATGGAATATAGGGACTAAAACGTGTCCATGCCTCTCGGCCGTCGCATGTCTCGATCTTTGCTTGTACCCGCCAATAATAGCGCTCTCCAGGAGTGACCCATGCCTTTCCTCTGTTGCCACGGCCGGAAAATATGGATCCCTCTGTTATTTGTATTTCGGCATCGTATGTATCCACTCCGTAGTCCATCACACCTTCCTTGGACCGCCATCGGTAAATTATCTCGTGAAAAAGAAGGTAGTCTTCCGCGTCCGGCACCGGATGTGACATTTTGTCGGTTGGATGCGTGGATAGCTCTTGCGGCGGATCGAACGATGGAAGGACCCGAATAGTCGCAGTCAATGGCAGTATGTCAGGTTGACCGGGTGCGAAGATTGTAACGATGTCCGTGCCGAATTTTTCTCCGTGAAACGTCACCGCAATTGGCGCGCCGATCCCGCCCGTCCGGGTGAAGCTTGCACTTATCTTTCCCGATTGCGAAATCAAGACGAGATCGAACAACATTCCATACGCACCGGCGTCAACCGTGACAAACGCCTTGGAAGGCCGCCCGATATGAAGACATTCGGGAAAATCCCGAGGATTGATGTGTCCGGGATTGCGCTTCTCAAGGTCGTTGGCGCTGATATTCGCGGCGCAAACAATGAACACCGGGGAAAGAAGGAACAAACACAACGAGAATTTCATCAATAATATTCCGGCGGTTGGACAACCACTATGGCAACGGATCGCGGGAATTCGAATCCTTGCGGTCCTCCCACCTTTTCAGTTCTGGGTCCTTGGGTTCATCCGGATCATGGACGGCGTAATGCAGGTGTGAACCCTTTTCTTTCCTGTCCCTGATCGTTCCGAGCAACATCCCGGCGCCGACTCTTTGGCCTCTCACCAACTTTCGACCGCGCGCCATGTATTTAACCGGTTTAATATGCCAGTAGGTATAAATCCTGCCGTCGTCGCCTTCGATTACGACTCCATATTTTCCGCCATTGTTTGCGACATATTATATCGTCCCATTCTGAGCGCTAACCACCGGCTCACCGGGTTCCGCACGCATATCGATGCCGGCGTGAAAATCTCGTTTTCCTTTAACCGTTCGCCAGCCCCATCCGGAGGTAATTACCGCGCCATTTGCGCCCGGAAAAAATCGTGAAGCACGGGTGGTGTAAAATTTTCTGAAATCTGCATTCGGCGTTTTGTCTGCTTTCTTCCAATTTTGGCCGAACGTACTGTGATGGGTTGGCTTTTTTTGCGGTCATGGCGTCGATTCCTCGGATTTGCCGAGCGCACCGTTGTCAATATTTGTGCGCTGCTCCGTGTTGGAATTTGCACCCTGTGTCTGCGCCTCTGTTCCGGCGCTGGCCAATGCGCCCATGCCTTGACCGGTAATCTTGTTGGGTGTTTCGCCGCCGCCTTGCAATTGACCGAAGGTGCTGCCGGATGTGGCTGCGCGCGCTACTTTGCGCTGTTCCGGTATTGCCATCAGGTCGAGATAGTCACGCGGACCGAAGGCGTTGTTGGCTTGCCGGTAGTCGCGCTCTTCGCTGCCTTTCAGAGCCCAGTCAAAAGGGTGACGCTTGTTGTCATCCTTGCTGAGCTCGGCCAGGTCGATACGGTGTTCGGCGGCGAAATCGCGCGGTGCGAAGGGTATGTTGCGGTACAGCGCTTTAGATGCGGCCGAGCGCGCTCGATCGTCGATCCATTCGGCCCGCTCCTCGACCCGTACGTCGTCAAGCTCGCCTGCGCCGCGCTCTGTGCGCCGCGCCGCCTCAACGATCTTGGCGATCATCGGCTGGTCGACATCCTGCTGGTATAATTTTATCGGGTCGTTCGAAAAACCGGTGCGTTTCTTGCGCTGGCGCCTGAAGGGGTCGTAGGGTTTAAAGTCCTCGTTCATGATTTTTTCCATACTTCGTGTTGAAGAATGTTGCACCCTCCTATGCAACTTGGAGAAACAGTTTTGCCGCAAATGGCGAATTCACCAAGAAAATCGGCGTTCTTGTACTGTAAGATCTTCTGAATAAACGATTTGCTGGTTTTTAGTTACGCGCGCGCAACAGGCGCGCTTTGTTGCGCTTCCAGTCGCGGTCCTTCTCGGCGGCGCGTTTGTCGTATTTGCGTTTGCCGGTGGCGAGCGCGAGCTCGATCTTGGCCCGGCCGCGCTCATTGAAATAGAGGCTGAGCGGCACCAAGGTCATGCCGCCGCGGCGTAAATTGCCGATCAGTTTGTTGATCTCGCGTTTCTTCAGCAGCAATTTGCGCGCCCGGAGCGGCGTATGGTTGTAGCGCCCGCCGGCGTCATATTCGGCGATATGGGCGTTGATCAGAAATATCTCGCCATCGCGCTCGACCGCATAGGCTTCGCCCATGCTGGCACGGCCCTGGCGCAGCGATTTAACTTCCGTACCGGTCAGCGCAATTCCCGCCTCGAACCTGTCGGCGATGTGATAATTGTGCCGGGCTTTGCGGTTCTTGGCGACGAATTTACGGCTATCTTTATCTTTTGCCGCCATTTCCGAGGCGGCTTATGCCGCCGCTTCCTTCAACATGTTGAGCGCGGCGAGAACCGCCTCGATACGCTGTTTGCTGGCGTCCGATGGCGGACACAGCGGCAGGCGCATCTCCGGGCCGCACTTGCCGAGCAGATAGGCGGCATGTTTGACCGGGATGGGGCTCGATTCACAGAACAGCACATCATGCAGCGGCATCAGCTCAGCGTGCAGTTCCAAGGCTTTCGCGCTGTCCCCTGCTTTCCAGGCAGCAAAAAACTCGGAACAGGCACGCGGCGCGACGTTTGATGTCACCGAAATGCAGCCGTGCCCGCCCTGGGCATAGAAGCCGATCGCCGTGCCGTCTTCGCCCGATAACTGGGTGAATTCCGGTCCGATGGCATTGCGCGTCACTGTCGGGCGGGTGAGATCGGCCGTGGCATCCTTCACGCCGATGATATGGGGCAGTTTTGCCAGCCGCGCCATGGTATCGACCGACATATTAACCACACTACGACCTGGGATATTATAAATGATTTGCGGTATAGCGACCGCGTCCTGCACCGCCTTGAAGTGCTGATACATGCCTTCTTGGGTCGGTTTATTATAATAAGGCATCACCAGAAGTGCCGCGTCGGCGCCGGCTGATTTGGCGTGCTCAGTGAGTTCGATCGCCTCGGCGGTGCTGTTCGAGCCCGTTCCGGCGATCACCGGCACCCGCCCGTTTGCCACTTGGACGCATATTTCGGTCACATGCTTGTGCTCAGCGTGGCTGAGGGTGGGCGATTCACCGGTTGTGCCGCACGGCACCAGACCGGCCACGCCTTCGCCGATTTGCCACTCAACAAAGGCGCGGAACGCCTCCTCATCGACCGCGCCGTCACGCATCGGCGTGATCAGGGCGGTGAAATAACCTTCTAACATCGCGCTCTCCGCACTCAATTTGTTAGGATTTAGGAGAGCATAATTTGCCGTTGGCCAAACAACAAGGCTGGCGCGAAGCCGCTTGCAGCCTTGTGGAGGCTGCGCCTAAGATCGCGCGCAGCCTGTATTTGAGGTATTCTCAGATAATGGAAGGGCAATTGTGCGACTAATTCTACCCGTAATCTTGGCGCTCGCCTTGGCTTGGTCGGTTGCAGCGCATTCAAGCCGGGCGGCGGCCGATGTGCTGTTGCCGCCGCCGGTGTCGGGCAAAGACGCCATCATCTACAAGAGCGCCTTCAAGGAGGCCGGGCGCGGCCGTTGGTCCGTCGCCCACCGCATTGCCGCGCGCGCGCACGATCGGCTTGGCGCCCGGGTGTTGCGTTGGATGGATTATTCGCGCGCCTACAATTACGTCTCGTTCGCCGATATTTCCGCTTTCATCGCGGCCAATCCGGATTGGCCGCGCCAGCGCGGCCTGCAAGCCAGCGCCGAGACGGCGATGTTGAGCGATGTCGAAGACAGCGTGGTCACCGCCTGGTTCCGCTGGCGCGATCCGGTCAGCCGCGATGGCCGCCTGCGTTTCGCCGATGCCCTGATCAATGCCGGTGATATGGCACGGGCCGAAAAATTGGTTCGTCATGCCTGGGTGAACGATAATTTTTCCAGCAAGGATTTGAAAATCATCTACCGGCGCTACAAGAACATGTTGCGCAAAGAGGATCATGAAGCGCGGCTTGACCGGCTGATCTGGCAAAACCGCCAGCGCGACGCAAGGCGCATGCTGCGCAATGTCGACCCGGGGCAGCAGGCGCTGGCCCAGGCGCGCATGGCGCTGCATTCTTTTGCCGGCGGCGTCGATGCCGCCATCGCGCGGGTGCCGGATGAATTGGTCGAGAGCGCCGGCCTGATGTATGAACGCCTGCGCTGGCGCCGGCGCAAGGGCCGCGACGAAGACGCGCGGGAAATTTTGTTCGCAGCACCAGAGGATTTGGGCGTTGCCAAACTGTGGTGGCGCGAGCGCGTGCTTCAGGCGCGCAAATCGCTCAACCGGGGCGACATCACGGATGCCTACCGCCTGGCCAGCGAGCATGGCCAGATCGAAAGCTCGAGCTTTGCCGAGGCGGAGTGGCTGGCCGGCTGGATTGCGCTGCGCTTCCTCGGCGAGAATGAACGTGCGTTCTCGCATTTCACCCGCCTCTATGATGCCGTGTTCATGCCGATCAGCCGTGCACGGGCCGCCTATTGGGCCGGGCGGTCGACCGACGCCATGGGCGATCCCGAGGGTGCGGCGCTGTGGTACGCCCAGGCGGCGCAATATCCCGGCACCTATTACGGTCAACTCGCCTCGGCGCGCACGCTCGGCGCGCGCGCGCTGCCCTTGGCCGGCAATAGCAGCGACACGAAACCGGCGACAATCGCCGGGCATGAATTGTTTGCCGTCGTCCGCCTGCTGAATTTCCTCGGTCAGGACAGGTTGGCCGGCACCTTTACCAGACGCTTGGTGGAGATTTCCAAGGGGCCGGCGGATCATACCATCATCGCGCATTTCGCCCATACCCTCGGACGCCATGATTTGGCCATCCGCGCGGCCAAGCAGGCGACGCGCGACGGCTATGTTTCGAACGCCCATATTTTTCCGCTCGTCGATATACCGTTTGCCTATGAAAACAGTGTGCTTGAGCACGCGCTTGTTCTCGCTCTCACGCGCCAGGAAAGCTTGTTCGACAAAAATGCGAAAAGTCACGCTGGCGCGCGCGGCCTGATGCAACTCATGCCGGCGACGGCGCGCGTCGTGTCACGCCGCGTTCGCCTGCCTTACGCCAAGAGCAAGCTTACAAATGCCGCCTATAACGTGAAACTGGGGAGCGCCTATCTCGCCGATCTGATCGAGAAATATGACGGCTCCTATGTCCTGGCGCTTGCCGCCTATAATGCCGGGCCGTCAAATGTGCGCCGCTGGCTGCGCGATAATGGCGACCCGAGGCACGATCCTGGCGTCGATCTGGTCGATTGGATCGAATTGATTTCCATTCCGGAAACCCGGAATTACGTCCAGCGCGTGCTCGAAGGCGCTCAGGTCTATCGTTGGCAATTGGGCGTGCGTGTGCTGGCCGATAGCCTCGAGCGCGATTTGGCGCGCGGCGTTTCGCCCCGGGTTTTGGCCAGCCGGTGCAGCGCGGCGGAAGTCAACACGCCGATCGCCGTGGCCGATTTGGCGGCGCATTGCTGAACCGTAAAGCGCCGGCGGGGTTGTCGAGCACTTGGCCCTTTGCACCAGGCCGTGTACCTTTGTCGGGTCGAGCGTAAGCGGAGGGACGGGTTGACATGATGGCGACGCCGGGAGTGCTAAAGACAATTGCAGCCACCGGGCTGGCCTTGGCGATGATGATCCATTTTTCGCCGGGTGTGGCGGCGTCGGAAGAGGCGCCCAAGCAAACGATCGAGCTCAAGGTCTCGGACATCAAATTTGAAGAAGTGGGCCGGCACGGACAATTTACCTACACGCGGGAGTTCCACGACCATGGCGGCGCCGGCGCCAAGATCAGGCATGGCCAGGTTTGTTACTCGAGCGGTGGTTGCATTTCGGCGCCGCTCGAATATCTTGTTGAAGCCGGCGGCGTTCTTATTCAGGAAGGTCAACTGCTGATGCCGATGGCGGTTTCCCAGGCTTTCGATTTCACCTATATCGGCGAAGACGGCAATGGCGACGATATTGTCGTCAAGGCAAGAATATTGGTGGTCGGCGATCAATTGGAGCTCCAGGAACTGGAATGACCGCTGGAGCCAACCCGCACCGGGCAGACCAACACGATCACCTGGTGTTGCCCAAATATGCCGATGTGTGCGCGGCGGCGGAACGTCTCACCGGCCCCGCCGTACGCACGCCGCTCTTGGAATCACCCTGGCTCAATGAGCGCACCGGCGCCCGTTTGCTGATCAAGGCCGAGCCGTTGCAGCGCACCGGCTCGTTCAAATTTCGCGGCGCTTTCAATTGCATCAGCCAAATCGAACCGGGCGCGCGCGCGCGTGGTGTGGTTGCCTATTCATCGGGCAATCATGCGCAGGCTGTCGCCGCCGCCGCCCGGCTGCATGATATCCAGGCGACGATCGTCATGCCGAACGATGCGCCAGCGGTGAAAGTCAAAGGCACGCGGCGCTATGGCGCCGATATTGTCGGTTACGACCGGGCGACGGAAATCCGCGAGGAAATCGCCGAGCATATTGCGCGGGAAAAGAGTGCTGCCCTGATCCGGCCGTATGAGGATTTTAATGTCATTGCCGGGCAGGGCACGGTCGGCCTTGAGATCGCGGCGGAGTGCCGGGTGCGCCGCATCGCGCCGGATTTTATCGTCGTACCGGCCGGCGGCGGCGGCCTGATGGCCGGCTGCGCTTTGGCGATCAGCGCTGAAATGCCGGAGGTCGCGCTCTATACCGCCGAACCCAGCGATTATGACGATCATGCGCGCTCTTTTTTCGCCGGCACGCGCCAGCGGGTGAAAGATATGAGCGTTGGTTCGCTCTGCGATGCGCTGCTTTCGCCCGAGCCGGGCGAGCATACCTTCGCCATCAACCATCGCCGGGTGCGCGGCGGGGTGACGGCGGATGACGGCGCGGTGCTGCGCGCCATGGCTGCCGCCTTCCACCATCTCAAACTGGTGATCGAACCGGGTGGCGCTGTGGCATTGGCCGCCGTTTTGAACGGAGAATTGAATATCAAGGACAAGACCGTCCTGGTCGTCGCGTCGGGTGGCAATGTCGATCCGGATGTATTCCGTCTCGCCTTGCAGGAGGGCGGCGATGGCTAAAATTCTCGCCGTTTTGTTCGCGCTGACCGTGCTGTGCCTGGTGCCGCTCCTTGGCACAGAGGCCGAGGCGCAAATCTTGCCGCCGGAAATGGCGCAACGCATCGGTGCGGCGGCGGAACAGGGCCGACAGCACAAGGCGGCGATGAGCGATGTCATCGACGAACGGCGCCAGGCTGCCAACCGGCAGCTGGAAACGGTGGTGATCGCGGCGATCAATCAGCGCCCCGATTTGTTCCAACCGATCATGCTGGAAGCGCACCGTCAGGCGCCGGAATCGCGCGCCAGCCTGAACAAGACGGTGGCCGGCATGTTCCCGGGATTTGCCGGCACCTTGCGCTCCCCTACTGTCGCGCCGCCGCCGCGCACGCAGAGTGAGCAGGAGGCGTTGGCGGCAAAACGCACACGCCCCGGGCATGATCCAAGGGCGCAAGCGATTGCCGGCGTGGCGCCGCCGGATCAACGTCCCGAGGATTGGCCGATACTGCCGAAAGAGGGCGGTGTCGATGGCTATGCCGATAAGGATCCGCTCGAAGGCCTCAACAAGGTCTTCTTCTATACCAATGGCGCGCTGGATTTTCTTGTTTTTGAGCCGCTCGCTAATGGCTACCGCTACATCACGCCGGAAGGAGCGCGAAAAGCCATCAGCCGCGCTTTCGACAACCTCACCTCGCCCATTACCTTTGCCAATGATCTTCTACAGTTCCGCTTTCAACGTGCTGCCACGACCTTTACCCGCTTTGTCATCAATAGCACCGTGGGCGTGCTGGGGCTGTTTGATGTTGCGGCGGAATTGGGATTGGAGGGGCATAGTTCTGATTTCGGGCAGACCCTTTATACC
The DNA here is from genome assembly GCA_964429775.1 of uncultured Rhizobiaceae bacterium. Lineage (GTDB taxonomy): Bacteria > Pseudomonadota > Alphaproteobacteria > UBA828 > UBA828 > PTKB01. Next base: position 85,651 of record CAYSDJ010000001.1, on the reverse strand, counting down.
TATGGCGTCGGCGATGGCATCTATCTGGTGCTGCCATTTTTCGGCCCGACCACGGCGCGCGACGCGGTCGGTATCGGTATCGACAGCCTGCTTGATCCGCGCTCCTGGTTCATTGGCTCGACCGAACGCCTCGCCCTGCTTGCCGGCGAAGGCATTGTACGCCGTGAAGAGCTGATCGACCCGATCGATTTCCTCGTCGAACATGCCGACAATAGTTACAACGCCGTGCGCGCCTGGACATTCCAGCAGCGCGAATTCGAACTCACCGGCGAATGCCCGCGCCGCACCCGTACCGTGTGCAGCGCACGCTAATGTCTATAGAGGCTCGACGCCGCCGGGGTAGCAGAAGGATGAGTTCGGCGAATAGAAGCCGAAGGTGATTTCCAGCGGATCGGCCGGGCGCAGCGCATAGCTTGGATGGTCGGGGGCGAGAAACTCCAAGCTTTCCACGGCAAATTCTTCGACGATATTTCCGACATAGGCATAGCGTCCGCTTTCCAATATGCCGTCATTGCGTGTGATATAGCGCAGATGACCGCGTACGGATTCGCCAACTTTCTCGGACAATCGAGCTTTGGTTCGAAACAGCGGCGTGCCATCGCCCAAATAGGTGTTGGCGGTAAGCACGCCGTCGGCGATGTCGAGCTCGGTTTTTCCGCTATCGGCCGGAATGCCGCGTTCGGCGGCATAGGCGCGCATGCCGGGGTTGGAATTGAAATAATGCGTCCAGAAGCGTCCCGGTGTGTCTTCATCGACATCCAGGCCGCCGAGATCGAGACCCATATAGGTGAGCGAATAGGCGCCGAAATGTGAGGTCTGTTCGTCCGTGTCGACGACATATTGATTGATGTAGATGGCATGGTTCTTTGCCGGCGTGAGCTCGGGCGGCAACAAGGCGGCGCAGGCAGCTGGGTCGGCCGGCACCCAGCAAAAATAGAGCATGCGCGCATTGGTGATTAATTGTGGCGGCACCAGTTCCTGGCTCATTTGTTGTCTCCCCTTATCCTTATTAACGCTGTGCCATCATACGCCCGAGGTTATGCTTAGGTGAAGAAATATGACTTAAGTGAAGAAATATGGCGCCAGGCCAAGATGATTTTCATCGATAACCAGACGCCGGTTGAGCGGCGGGTAGGCGCGCCGGTTACATTCCAGACGGTCGCAGAGGCGGCAATTGACGCCGATCTTGAGTGCCTGCTCCGCATCGGCCGGCAATTTTCCGTCGGCATAGATCATCTGTCCGGCATGGCTCGCCTCGCAGCCAATAGCGACGACGAATTGTTGCGCCGGCACGCGGTGGCCGCCGCCCGGCCGGGCGACCAGGCGGGCGACGCTGAAGAAAGTGGCGCCGTCCGGCATCTGCACAAACTCGGTGCGTGTCTCGCCCGGCGTTCGAAAGGCGCGGTGCACGCCCCAGCGCGGACAGAGGCCGCCGAAGCGGGCGAAATGAAAACCGTTGGCGCTGAGGCGGCGCGAGACATTGCCGGCGCAGTCCATACGCACGAGAAAAAGCGGCACGCCTTTGTCGCCGGGGCGCTGCAAGCTGGTCAAGCGGTTGCAGACTTGCTCGTAACCGGCACCGAAGCGCTGCGCCAGGAGGTCGATGTCGTAGCGCAACGCCTTTACCGCTTCGTGGAAGCGGCCGTAGGGCATCATCACCGCACCGGCCATATAGTTGGCCAGGCCGATACGAAGGAGACGCTTGGTCTCGGCACCTTCCAGCCCGGCGCTGTCGACCATTTCGTCAAGCAGTTCCGAGCGGTCGAGGAGAGCGATCTGGTAGGCGAGCTGATAGGTGCGCGCTTCGGGTGAGAGAATTTCCGACAGCATCACGCGCCGGCCGTGGCGGTCATAGCGGCGCAGCGTGTCTTCCATTACGTCGAACGGCAGGACGCGCACTTTGATGCTGTGCGCCGCCATAAGGTGGGCGCGTAGGGATTCGTAAAGTGCTTCCTTGTCGAGTTTGGCATCGCGCCACAATTGCTCGGCGGCGTCTTCCAGGTCGGGAAAATAATTGTCGCGTGCCTGAATGAAATCCTGTACTTCCTCGCTGGCGAGGCGGAGCGCCGCCACTTCGCCGAGCTTGTCCGTGTCACTCAGGCCTTCGGCCAGATTTAGCGCATTGTCGACGAGCTCACGGTAGGAACGGAACAGTGCGAAGACGGCCTCGCCGCCGACCGGGCTGGCCGCTGCCATATCCTGGATATCCTGATTTGTTACACCGCTGCGTGCGAACAGCGGGTCACCGAATACTTCCTTCAGCAGCGCCGCGACACGGGCCTCGTCATCAACGGCAAAGCGCTGCAGGTCGATATCGTAGGATTGCCCCAGTTTAAGCAGCAATTGGACCGTCACCGGGCGCTGATTGCGTTCAATCAGATTCAGATAACTGGTTGATATACCTAACTCTTCGGCCATTTGCTTTTGCGTGAGGCCGCGTTCAAGGCGCATCCGCCGCACGCGCGGCCCAACCATTACTTTGCGCTCCGCCATTGCCTTCTCCTCAGGCTTGCTCGTTGGTCTGGTTCAGCATTATTCCGCAGCGCAGAAATATTTACAAGATTTACAAATTTACTTTTGATAACATACTAATTAGCACAGAAATACCTTTTTAATATCAACAAGTTATGGACAATTGCGCTGTAACGGCAGAAAGTTTGCCGTGTTTGCAGCGCGGCATAAGGAAGGAATTCAGCGATGCCGCAGAGCGAAGAAATGAACGGGAATGAGATGGAACTTAACGCGGGCATAGAGATCACAGGCGAGATGGCGCCGGGCTTTGAGGAAATTCTCACAGCCGAGGCGCTGCATTTTGTCGCCTCGCTCGAGCGCCGCTTCGGTGCCGAGCGCAAACGTCTGATCGAAGCTCGGGCGGAGTTTCAGAAACGTATCGACGGTGGCGAGAACCCAACATTTCTACCCGAGACCAAGGACGTCCGCGCCGGCGATTGGAAAATCGCCGGTACGCCGGCCGATTTGCAGGACCGCCGTGTCGAGATCACCGGCCCGGTCGACCGCAAGATGGTCATCAATGCGCTTAATTGCGGCGCACGCATGTTCATGGCTGATTTTGAGGATTCCGCGGCACCGACCTGGGAGCTGATGATCAGTGGCCAGATCAATATGCGCGATGCGGCGCGGCGTGAGATAGCGTTCACCGACCCAAAATCCGGCAAGGATTACGCCCTTGGCGATAAGATCGCGACGCTGATCGTACGGCCGCGTGGCTGGCATTTGGAAGAAGGCCATATTCTTGTCGATGGCAAGCCCGCCTCGGCGGCGCTGGTCGATTTCGGCCTCTATTTCTTTCACAATGCCCAGGAGCTGCTCAACCGCGGCACCGGCCCCTATTTCTATCTGCCGAAAATGGAAAATCACTTGGAGGCGCGTCTCTGGAACGAGGTTTTCGTGCACGCTCAGCAAACCCTCGGCCTGCCGTCCGGCACCATCAAGGCGACAGTGCTGATCGAGACCATTACCGCCGCCTTCGAGATGGATGAAATTCTTTACGAGCTGCGCGAGCATATCGTCGGCCTCAATTGCGGCCGCTGGGATTACATCTTCAGCGTCATCAAAAAGTTCCGCAATCGCGCCGATATGGTGCTGCCGGATCGCGGCGATGTCGGCATGACCCAGCCTCTGATGCGCGCCTATAGCCGCCTCCTAATCCAAACCTGCCACCGCCGTGGTGCCCATGCGATGGGCGGTATGGCGGCACAGATTCCGATCAAGGGCGATGCGGCAGCCAACGATGCCGCCACCGCCAAAGTGCGCGGCGACAAGGAACGCGAGGCCGGTGACGGCCATGACGGCACCTGGGTTGCCCATCCGGGCCAAGTGCCGGTGGCGATGGAAGTCTTCGACCGCTTGATGCCCGAAGCCAATCAGGTGAGCCGCACGCATGGCAATCTGGTCGTTACCGAAGGTGACCTCTTGGAGGTGCCGACCGGCAAAATCACTGAGGCGGGCCTCAGGGGCAATATCAGCGTCGGCATTCAATATATTGAATCCTGGCTGCGTGGGCAGGGCTGCGTGCCGCTATACAATCTGATGGAAGATGCGGCGACCGCCGAGATCAGCCGGGCCCAGGTGTGGCAATGGCTGAAGCATGGCGCCCAGCTCGACGATGGCCGGGTGATCGACCGCGCCCTCTTTGACCAGCTTTTGAGCGAAGAAACCGACGGGCTGCATCAGGAACTCGGTGAAGAACGAATCAGTGGCGGGCGCTTCGACGAAGCCATCGCGCTGTTCGCCGATCTTTCCACGTCCGAAACATTCGAAGAATTTTTGACACTGCCGGCTTATGGCCTTCTCGACGAAGGCGAGGCGAGAGCCGGCTGAACCCAGGAGATAAGTAAATGAGCAATTCCACATTCGATAAACTGATCCCGAGCGCGCCCGAGGGCCGCTTCGACGGCATTGAGCGCAATTACAGCGCCGACGAAGTATCGCGCTTGCGCGGTTCGATCGAGATCAGGCATTCATTGGCCGAGCATGCGGCCAATCGTTTGTGGGAATTGGTCAATACCGAAGACCATGTGGCGGCGCTCGGCGCCATGACCGGTGGCCAGGCGGTGCAGATGGTGCGCGCCGGGTTGAAGGCGATTTATCTCTCCGGCTGGCAGGTCGCGGCGGACGCCAATGGCGCCGGCCAGACCTATCCCGACCAAAGCCTCTATCCGGCCGATAGCGGCCCGGCTTTGGCGCGGCGCATCAACAAGGCGCTGCAACGCGCCGATCAGGTCCAGCACATGGAACGGCTCAATGGGGAGGGCGGCGATATCGATTGGTTTGCGCCGATCGTCGCCGATGCCGAGGCCGGTTTCGGTGGCCCCCTCAATGCCTTCGAGATCATGAAGGGCTATGTCGAAGCCGGCGTCGGCGGGGTGCATTTCGAGGACCAATTGGCGTCCGAGAAGAAATGCGGCCATATGGGCGGCAAGGTGCTGATCCCGACGGCAGCCCACATCCGCAATCTAAGCGCGGCCCGCCTCGCCGCCGATGTCAGCGGCGTGCCTACCCTGGTGGTGTGCCGTACCGATGCCGATAGCGCGCAATTGCTGACCAGCGATGTCGATGAGCGCGACCGTCCCTTCATCACCGGCGAGCGCACGGCGGAAGGCTTCCACCGTCTTCGCGAAGACGAGGGCATGGCACGCTGCGTCGCGCGCAGCCTCGCCTATGCGCCGCATGCCGATCTCCTGTGGATGGAAACCTCACGCCCCAATCTTGAGCAGGCCAAGACGTTTGCCGAGGCGATCCACAGGGAGTTCCCCAACCAGCTGCTCTCCTACAATTGTTCGCCCTCGTTCAACTGGCGCGCCAATCTGGATGAGGCCGATATCGCCCGCTTCCAGCGTGAACTCGGCGCCATGGGCTACAAATTCCAGTTCGTGACCCTGGCCGGTTTCCACAGCCTCAATCACGGCATGTTCGAGCTGGCACGCGATTACGGTAAGCGCGGTATGGCGGCCTATTCGGAGCTGCAACAGGCGGAGTTCGATTCGGAGAGCACCGGCTATACCGCGACGCGCCATCAGCGAGAGGCCGGCACGAGCTATTTCGATGCCGTTAGCCTGGCCATTACCGGCGGCCAGTCCTCGACCACGGCGATGGCTGATTCAACCGAGGCCGGCCAGTTCAGCACGGCCGAGCAATCTTCGGAAGCCGCCTGAGATATGGAATAACGGAGCGCGCCCGCTGATCCCTGGGCGCGCTCCTCATTTCTCAACCTGACAATCGGAGTAACAAAACAAGCGGGCATAACCCGAGAATAAGTGAAGGCGGTGCGACACCCCCCTGTCCGCGCCGCGGTGGGCAACGGGTCCGGAAACTATGGATCCAACTCCCGGCTTCACGCGGCGGTCCGCCAACGGCCGCCTACCCTCCTCCCTCACGGCCCCTTGTGGGCCGTTTTTTTGTGCCGGAGGCGATGTGCCCGGGACGGCGCTATTTATCTTTCTTGTTCTTTTTCTTGTTTTTTCCCTTGTTCTTATTTTTACCTTTTTTCTTTTTCTTTTTGTCCTTCTTCTCACCGTCGTCCTCTTCTTCGTCGTCCTTGTCGTCCTCGTCTTTGTCCTCTTCTTCGTCCTCGTCGGATTCATCACCCTTCACTTTGCCGGTGGCGGATTCGACCGCCGCTTTGATTTGATCGGACGGATTGGCGCCTTCGCCCTTGTCCTCGCTGCGTGTGCCGGTGGCCGATTCGACCGCCTTCTTGATCTCATCGCTCGGATTGATTTTTTCTTTCTGTGGCGCCAAAGCCGGTTCGTCGCCGTTAACCGGTACTTCCTCGGCAACAGCGGCGGCGGCATCGTCTGCCTGCGGCGCCAGCGCCGGCTCGCCCTCATCCTGGGCAAATTGCAGGCCGACGATAGCGGGCGCGGACTGTTTGCCGGCGAATATCTCACGCACAGATGCAGGCGAAGGCGCTGCGACGCCCAAGCCAACCGCCAACGCGGTTGCGGATATGAAGGTTCTGGCAATGGTACGGCGCGGCATTTTATTCTCCCGTTGTTGGTGCGGCGCTACAATCGCGGCACGCAAGGATATCAGGATAGGCTAGGCCATGCGCATGCGTGCGAACAAATATTTTGCTTGTGGTTGGGTTGTGGGCCTGCTGCTGGTTTGCTTTGCCCTGCCGGCCACAGCCACAGCCAATCCATTGGTCGATGCGGCCTGGGCGCTGTCGCGGATCGGTGCGGAAAATGTCCGTTTCCTCGATATTCGCGGCGGCGGCGCGGCCGATTTCGAGGCCGGGCACATTCCGGGCGCTGTCTACAGCGATTATTTCAGCGCCGGCTGGCGCGTCACCGGCCAGGATGGCACGCCCGGCATGCTGCCGCCCGTGGCCGATCTCGAGCGGCTTCTGGGCCGGCTCGGCATTTCAAACGCCATGCATGTCGTGATCGTGGCGCGTGGCCTCAGCGCCGTCGAGATGGCCAGCGCCGCGCGTGTCTTTTGGACCTTCAAGGTGCTCGGCCATGACGCGGTATCGATCCTCGATGGTGGCATGACCGCCTATCGGGCGCTCGCCGGCGCGCCTCTGGAAAGCGGTGCGGTAAACCATGAGAAGGCGATATTTGTCGCCACGTACCGCCCGGCATTGGTTGCGAGCAAGGCGGATGTGATGAGCGCCCAGCAAGCCGGCGGTGCGCTGCTGGATCTTCGCCCTGAAAGCCAGTTCACCGGTGCCCGCGGTCCGCGTTTCATGCCTGAGAAGGGCACCATCGCCGGGGCGCGGAATTTACCGCTTACCGGCCTCACCACTGATGGCACCTTTAAGACCCCGGCTATATTGGCGGAGTTGTTTTCCGAGGCGCATGTGGCGGCAGAGGAGCCGCTCACCTGTTTTTGCAATACCGGCCATATGGCCGCGCTCGGCTGGTTTGTCGCCTATGCGCTGCTCGGCAATGATGCGGCGCAGCTTTATGATGGCTCGATGGCGGAATGGAGCCAAGATTCGGACCGCGAAGTGGTAAAGGGCGTGACCGCCGATTAACGCGCTGCCGACCAGGTTTCCGGGTCGCGGAGAAAAGCGCGCACTTCGGCGATCTCCGCCACCGAAGCCGCGCCCTCTTCCTGGGCCATGTCGAGCAGGGTCTCCAGGTCGCACAGCACGTTCAAACTGAGATTTAGATCATCTAGTGCCGGCTGGGCGGCGTCGGTCATGCGGGCAAAGACCACCGAGACATGATCGATGATGGCGTTTTCGAGGCGAAGGGCATTGGTAAAGAGGACAATACTGGTCGCCGTGGTAATCAAATCCTCGACCAGCACCACCTTGCGCCCGGTCACGTCGCCCCCCTCAATCTGCCCACCGGTGCCGTGGCTCTTCGGTTGCGGGCGGATATAGCAGAGCGGCAGGCCGAGGCGGTCCGCCACCATGGTGGCAAAGGGCACCCCGGCAGTAACGCCGCCGGCGACAATATCCGCGCCCTGTTTGCCGACATCATCGGCCAGCGCATCGGCGATCTGTTTGCGTGCTTGCGCGTGGCCGAGGATCAGCCGGCAATTGATATAAAAGGGCGCCAACAATCCGGAGGTGAGCCGGAAGGGATCATTTGGCCGGATTAAAAAAGCGCCAGCATCAAGCAATGCGCGGGCCGTGATATGAGAAGCATTGTCGCTCATGCCAACACTGAATAATCTAGCTGGATGACAGATGCAACCGACAACCCAGCCCGAGTTTTCTGCGCTCTCGATAGTGCCGACCTTGAACAGGTGCGCGCTCTGGCGCAATCCATCAGCGGCGCGGTCGACGGCCTTAAACTCGGCCTTGAATTCTTCTCAGCCCAGGGGCCGTCCGGCGTTCGCGATATTGCCAAATTGGGCGTGCCGATTTTTCTCGATGTGAAGCTGCACGACATCCCGAACACGGTGGCCGGTGCGATCCGCAGCCTGGCGCCGCTGGCACCCTATTACCTCACCCTCCATGCCGGCGGCGGGGCGGAGATGATGCGCGCGGCACGGCAAACGGCGCATGAGGAAGCGGCGCGCCTGTCGCTGGCGCCGCCGCGCCTTTTGGCGGTCACGGTATTGACCAGCCTCGATGACAGCGATTTGGCTCAGCAAGGCGTTGCCGGCACATCCAGCGAGCAGGTGGTGCGTCTGGCCGAGTTGGCGCGGCAAGCCGAGATCGACGGCATTGTCTCGAGCCCGCGTGAGATCACCGCAATTCGCGCCGCTTGCGGCGAAGGCTTCGATATCGTCGTGCCCGGCATCCGCCCCGGCGGCAGTGCCACGGGTGATCAGAAACGCGTTATGACACCGGGCGAGGCGGTGCGCGCCGGCGCCAGCGCCCTGGTGATCGGCCGCCCAATCACCGGCGCCGCGAATCCGGCCGAGGCGGCGGCGCAAATCCGCCGCGAGATCGATGCCGCCTAGATTGAGACGCTGAATTCCTCCGACAGAATCCGCGCCGCCTGTTCGAAGCGGGCGACGGGAACGAGGATGTAATCCGTTTCGAAAGTGGATACCGCAAAGATTGGAATTTCCGCCTCGGCGAGCGGCGCCGCGATGGCGGCGAGAATGCCGGTCTGGGTGAATTCGAGCGGCCCAGCCACTTTGAAGGCACGTAAATCCCGCTCAGCCGAAACCTCCGGCGGCACGTCCTGTTCGGGCGATAGGAGCGACAATTCATCCGCTGTGCGGCAGGCGCAGGCGAGCGGGGAACTGAGCGAGAACCAGTCCGGCAGCGCCGCGTCCTTATCCTGGAGGACGATACAGAACTTCCCGGGCAGCGCGCTCAGGTGCAGCTTCATGCGTCTCTGCCGACAGCCTGTTGGATATGTTCGAACCCGTCCGCTTTCAAGCGCTTGGCAAGGCCGGCGGTGATGTCGTCGATCAGGCGCGGGCCGCGAAAAATAAATCCGGTGTAAATTTGTATCAACGCGGCGCCGGCTCGGATGCGGGCATAAGCGTCATCGGCGGAAGAAATGCCGCCAACGCCGATCAGCGGCAAACGGCCCTCGCTCAGGCCATAGACCTCGCGCATCATCTTGAGTGCCGGCGCGCACAGCGGTGCGCCGCTGAGGCCGCCCTGTTCGCCCCGCGCGGCTGAGCGCAAGGATTGCGGGCGTGCCGTTGTGGTGTTGCACAGAATCAACCCGGCCAGGCCGAATTCAAACGCGGCGCGCACGCTCTCCTGCAATGCGGCACCCTCAAGCTCGGGTGCGAGCTTGAGGAGAAGCGGCACCGGCTTCTCCAATCCGGCCACGGTCTCGGCCATGCGTCCGAGCAGGCGGCGCAAGGCCTCGCCCTCCTGTAACGAGCGCAGGCCCGGCGTGTTGGGCGAGGACAGGTTGAGGGTGATGTAATCGGCGAGCGACGCCAGGTGCTTGAGGCAGGTGACGTAATCTTCGCTGCGGTCATCGCTGTCGCGGTTGGCGCCGATATTGATGCCGAGCGGCCCGCCAAGCCCACGCTCGCGGGCGCGCCTTACATTATCTGTGAATATATCGAGGCCGCCGCCATTGAAGCCCATGCGGTTGATCAAGGCGGCGTCGGCGGAAAGGCGAAACAGGCGCGGGCGCGGATTTCCGGCTTGTGGGCGCGGCGTCACCGTGCCGGCTTCAATGAAGCCGAAGCCAAGACGATAAAGCCCCTGTAGCGCCACGCCATCCTTGTCGAAGCCAGCGGCGAGACCAAGCGGCGAGGCAAAACCCAATCCCCACAATTTAACGCGCAGAGATTGCGGCGGCGCGCTCGCAGCCGGTGAAACCATGTTCCGCTGCAACAGGCCGAGCGCCACCTCATGCGCCGTTTCCGGCGGCAGGCAGCGCAGCGCCGCAGCGCCTATGTCAGACAGAAAATACACCTATTGCCGCGGGTGCAATGCGACATGCGCCGAACGAGTCATATCGTAAGTATAAATACCTATCATAAATATATGTTAACACCTTGCTGGAATCATCCGAGAATCATTGTGGTTATCTCCGTGCCGCCATTGTTTGGGCGGAGGGTATCATCAGCGCATCTCGGTGGAGCAGGTTAATGTTTAAAATTGGACACAGTGTCGTTTGGCGATTGGTTTTGCCGATTCCCGTAATACTTGTCGCTATCATCATTGGAACGTGGATATTAGTACCAAATTGGGTGGCGGAAAATACGCGTGAGTCGGCCGTTGAATCGGCGGTTCGAACCGCTAATCAATTTAAGGCCATGCGTGGCTATTACACCAAGAATGTCGTGAAAAAGGTAGTTGCCAACGGCAGTTTGAAACCGTCTTACGACCACAAGGCCGAGCCCAACTCGATCCCCTTACCGGCGACATTCATTCACGATATGAGTGAATTGCTAAGCGAAGAGGATACGAACATCGCGCTCTACAGTCCCTATCCCTTCTCGGTGCGCCAGCAACGCCAGCTCGACGAGTTTCAACAACAAGCCTGGAATGCGCTGAATTCGGATCCGGCCAGCGTTTTCTCGCAGCAGGAAACGCGTAACGGCGTGGAAGTGGTGCGCGTTGCCATCGCCGACACAATGGTCTCGGATGGTTGTGTGAACTGCCATAACAGCCATGCGGCATCGCCCAAGACGGACTGGAAACTGGGTGATGTCCGGGGCGTCCTGCAGATCGATACCGTCATTAGCAGAGAACTTGCGGCGGGCCGGGAGTTGAGTGACACGATTGTGATCGCGCTGGCCATTTCAGCCGCGATACTCGTGATCATCGCCATTCTGATGGCGCGCGGCGTGACCGGACCACTCACCACGATCACCCGCGCGATCAAGCAGCTTGCCGGCGGTGATACCGATTTTGAAATACCTTCGCGCAACCGCAAAGACGAATTGGGCGCGATTGGCGGCGCGGTACAGGTATTCAAGGAAAACGCGATTGAGATGACAAACCTGCGCGAAGAGCAGGAAGCGAGCCGGATCAAGGCTGAACAAGAGAAGCGCCAAGCCATGTTGACGATGGCCGACTCATTCGAGGAATCGATCGGCAGCGTCGCCAATGGCGTGACCTCGGCGGCGACCGAGATGGAAAGTACATCGCGCTCGATGAGTCAAACCACCGGCGCCGCCAGCAAAAAGAGCGATGCGGTCGCGGAGGCCGCCCTTCAGGCAAATTCCGGCGTGCAATCCGCGGCCGGCGCGGCTGAAGAACTTACCGCCTCGATCGGTGAAATTTCTCGCCAAGTTGAGAGTTCAAGTTCCATTGCCCAGGAAGCAGTGGAACAAATCACGCAAACCAACGAAACCGTTCATGGTCTGGCGGAAGCCGGGCAGTCGATCGGCGAAGTGGTCAGTCTCATCAGCGATATCGCCGAGCAAACCAATCTGCTTGCGCTGAACGCTACCATCGAGGCGGCACGCGCCGGCGAAGCAGGCAAGGGTTTTGCCGTGGTGGCCAATGAAGTTAAGAATCTCGCTAGCCAAACGGCACGCGCAACGGAAGATATCTCCAAACAAATTTCCAGCGTGCAAAACGCCACCGGCGAGGCGGTAACGGCGATCGACGGGGTTGGCAAAACTATTCACCAAATCCACGAAATCGCCACCACCATCGCTGCCGCGGTCGAGCAGCAGCGCACTGCCACCGGCGAAATTTCCAACGGTGTTCAGAATGCGGCAACCGAAACGCAGACCGTGACGTCCAATATCGGCGAGGTACGGGATACCATGAGTGAGGCTGGCTCGGCGGCGGATCAGATGAATGGTGCGGCAGCCGAACTTTCCGAACAGGCGGAAACGCTGCGCCGTGAAATGGACAGCTTTATCTCCGAGATACGCTCAGCTTAAGCGTTCTTCCGGCTCGTCATTGCCGACATAGGCGCGATTCCAGGTTGGGCTCATCAGGATTTCGTTGACACAGACGCTGGCCGGCATGCGGGCGACGAAGAGGATCGTCTCGCCGAGATCGATTGGCTTCAGCATGCGCGCCTTGACCGCATCGGGCACAGGCTGGGCGCGCTTGTCAATCAGCGGTGTCGCCACTTCGGCCGGACAGATGGCGCACGCACGGATGCCGTTGCGGCCGTCCTCAAGATTGACATTGGTAGTGAGCGCCATCATGGCGCGTTTGGCCGCCGTGTAGGCGACCCCGCCGATGGCCGAATCATAACGCCCGGCCCAGGACGAGATATTGATGATCAGGCCGTCGCGCTGGCGCCGCATCTGCGGCAGTACCGCCGCCATGCAATAGAGCGCGCCCTTGACGTCGATATCGATCAATTTATCCCAGCTCGCCGCCTCGTAATTCGCCCATTCGCGGTTGGGCACGTTGATGGCGGCGCTGTTGAGCATGATGTCGAGCCTGCCGAAGCGCTCGATAAGCGCCGCGCCGAGCGCCGCCACGGCTTCGCCATCGGCGATGTCGAGCGGCTCCGCATAAGCTTCGCCGCCGGCCCCTTCGATGCGCGCCACCATTTCCTCGAGCGGTTCCCGGCGCCGTCCCGAGAGGATTACCCGCGCCCCGGCACCTGCCAGGAGTTCCGCGCCGGAGGCGCCGATGCCCGTTCCCGAGCCGATCGCCCAAACCACTTTTCCCGTCAAATCACGCATGTAAATTTAGCCTTCCGAAAATTTTCCGCCCGGAAATATAGGCCGCATGGCGGCATCGGAACAGAGCCTGTCTGGGATTCCGAATCTTGCGCGTTGAGCTTGCGGTAGCGGCTGCGCTATATGTGCACTTCAAATTGCCTTGCAGGGAGACGGAAAATGGACGAAGCAACAAGAAAAACGGCGCTGCGCATGATTCCTTATGGAATTTATGTGCTCACCACGACAACGGATGACGGTGAGATTGGCGCGGCGACCGTCAATTGGGTCACCCAGACCGCCTTTAGCCCGCCGCTTATCGCCATCGGCGTCAAAACCGATTCGGTGACCTATGATGTGGTCAAGAAATCCGGCCATTTCGCCCTCAATATGCTCGGCAAGGGCCAGCAGGCCATGGCTTTCGCTTTTTTCCGCCCGGCCGAGGTCGATGGCCACAAGCTGAGCGGCGAGCCGTTCGTTGCCGGTGAGACGGGCAGCCCGATTATCGAGAGCGCTCAGGCCGCGGTCGAGTGCAAGCTGGTGGATATCGTCGAGCTTGGCGATCACCACATTGTCGTCGGCGAGGTCGTCGCTGCCGTGGTTCACAAGACCCCCGATGGCCGTCCCGATGAGGCGATCCTCGAGATGAAGGAACTGGGCGACAACGTCTTTTACGGCGGATAGCCGGGGCGAACGGCGGCGGTCATGATACGCCCCTCGGCGGAGAGCGATTATCAGGCGATTTTGTCGATTATCAACGCCGCCGCCGAGGCCTATCGCGGCATTATTCCACCGGACCGCTGGAAAGAGCCCTATATGCCCGGCGACGAGCTCGCCCACGAGATCGCCGCCGGGGTCAAATTTCAGGTATTTGAGCAAGAGGGCGCGCTCCAGGGCGTGATGGGGGTGCAGGAGATAAAGGATGTGACCTTGATCCGCCACGCCTATGTTGATCCCGAAGCTCAGGGGACAGGCATTGGCTCTGATTTGCTGACGCATTGCCGGGCCACGACAGAGCGGCCGCTCCTGATCGGCACCTGGGCCGCTGCCGATTGGGCGATTCGCTTTTACGAAAAACACGGCTTTCAACAGACCAGCATGGCGGAAAAAGAACGCCTGTTGCGCACCTACTGGACCATCCCGGAGCGCCAGATCGAAACCTCGGTGGTGCTGGCAGAGAAGCGCTGGTTCGAGGCCAGTCCGGTATGAGGGCGTTGGTGCAGCGCGTGAGCGAAGCGCGGGTGATGGTTGACGGGCGCGTCACCGGGGAAATCGACGCCGGTGCGCTCATATTGATTTGTGCCGTTGAAGGCGATAGCGAGGCGGAAGCCGAGCTGCTGGCCGGCAAGATTGCCAAATTGCGTATCTTCCGCGACGAAGATGACCGCATGAACCGCTCGATATTGGACGCGGGCTGCGGCGCCCTGGTGGTCAGCCAGTTCACCCTCGCAGCCGATCTCAGCCGCGGCAACCGGCCCGGCTTTTCGCGCGCCGCCGCGCCGGAACTCGGGCGCCAGCTCTATCAGCATTTCTGCGCGCTTCTTGGCGAACATGGCATTACCGTTGAGACAGGTGAATTCGGCGCCGATATGGCGGTGAGCCTGGTCAATGACGGGCCAGTGACGATTTGGATGGACAGCCAGGATTGGGCCAAGCGCCCAAAGACCGACTAAAGGAGTGAGGGACAAATGTTTATTGCCATGAACCGTTTCAGGGTGGCGCTGGGCCGCGAGGGCGATTTTGAGGAATTGTGGCTGAGCCGAGATTCCCATCTGAAGGGCGTGCCGGGCTTTGTCGAGTTCCATTTGCTCAAGGGCCCCGAGCGCGAAGATCACCGGCTCTATTCCTCCCATTCCGTCTGGGCCTCGAGGGAGGCTTTCGAAGCCTGGACCCAGTCGGAAGCATTCCGCAAAGCGCATCAAGGCGCCAAGCCGAAAGAAGGCATGTATCTAGGTCCGCCCAATTTCGAGGGCTTCGACGTTCTTCAGTCGGTTTCATAAACAGGAAAACGCAAAAAAGGAGAAGAATAATGAGCGACGATGTGATGAGCGAAGGCAGAAGCAGCTACGCGACGAAAAAACGCGGCCCCGGCATGCCGGGCATGCGCGGTATGGATCATTACGGCATGACGGTGCCGGATGTGGACGCGGCGGTGGATTTTTTCTGCGATGTGCTCGGCTGTGAAGAGCTCTACAAACTCGGCACCTTCAAGGTCGAGGAAGGCGACTGGATGACGCAGCATCTCAATGTGCATGCCCGCGCTGAGATCACTAACATGCGCATGATCCGCTGTGGCCATGGCGCCAATATCGAGCTGTTTGAATATGAAGCGCCGGACAAGCGCCAGGAGCAGGCAAAAAATTCTGATAATGCCGGCCACCATATGTGTTTTTACGTCGATGATATTTTCGTAGCCGTCGACTATTTGCGCGGCCATGGCGTGACGATTCTGGGTGAGCCGTCGCTCAATGTTGGCGCCGAGGCGGGTGAATATTGGTGCTATTTCCTCACTCCCTGGGGTGCCCAGATGGAGTTGGTGAGCTATCCGGCCGGGCGCGGCTATGAGCAGCACACATCCAAGCGCCTGTGGGACGTGCGTGACCCTGCTGCTTGATAAATAAGCCCTCAAACGCCGGGCCGGTGCATCCGCACCCTTGGCTACCTCGATAGCTCGGGCGCGCAGTCGCACTTGCCGGAATGCTGGACGCATTCCGGAGGGTGGTGCCGTTTGCAATACGCTTAATTACGGCGAAAGCGCGCGGGTCATGAAGTCGCGCCAGATGGTTGCCGGCGCGCCGCCGCCGGTGACTCTGTTCATCGGGTTGCCATTGTCATTACCGAGCCAGACGCCGGCCACCATATCGCCGGCAAAGCCGACGAACCAGGCGTCGCGGAAATTTTGGCTGGTTCCCGTCTTACCGTAAGCCGGGCCGAGCCCTTGCGGCAGTGCGGCGTTGCGACCTGTGCCTTCCTTCACCACGGCGGCGAGCAGCTCGCGCATGGCGCTGGCGGCCTCGGGCGAGACCACGCGCCCGGCGCCGGATCCGCTCCGGCCATAGACAATATCGCCGCCCCGGTTGCGCACCTCCTGAATGCCGTGCGGCAGGGCGCGGGTGCCGTTGCCGGCGAGCGCGGCATAGGCAGCCGTCAGCTCGATCAGCGAGAGCTCGCCACTACCGAGGCTGAGACTGGCGTCGGGCGGTAGATCGTTGCTGATGCCAAGGCGGCGCGCCAATTTGGCGACATTGCCGATGCCGGCATGTTGGCCGACGCGTACGGCGACGCTGTTGATCGAGCCGGCGAAGGCATCACGCAATGTCACCAGTCCCTGATAGGTGGCGCTATAATTACGCGGTGCCCAGCCGGCAATTTCGATCGGTGCATCGTCGAAAATATCATCCGGCTTCAATCCGGCCTCGAAGCCGGCGAGATAGACGATGGTTTTAAAGGCCGAGCCGGGTTGGCGCAGCGCCTGGCTGGCGCGGTTGAATTGACTGGCGCCGTAATCCTTGCCGCCGACCATGGCGAGCACCGCCCCGTCCGGCGAGAGCGCCACCAGCGCGCCCTGACCGGCGGCCCGCGCGGCGGCGTTCTTAAGCCCCGTTGCCAATGCTGCCTCGGCGGCGCGTTGCAGGCGCGCATCGAGGGTTGTACGCACGCTCAGCGCCGGTGCGTCGCGCCCGGCATAGGCGGGCAGTTGCGCTCTTACCCAGTCATTGAAATAGCCGGTTCCGCCGCCCGTGCGGGCTTGCTGTTTGGCGAGGCGCGCCGGCGCCTTTTTTGCCCGCGCGGCGTCCTTGGCGGTGATAAACCCGGCCTCGGCCATGCTGTTGAGCACCAGTGCGGCTCGGGCGTGCGCCGCGGCGATGTCGCGCGCCGGCGAAAGGCGCGAGGGTGCTTTCAGAAGACCGGCCAGGAGTGCGGCTTCGGCGAGGCCAACCTTACTAGCGGGTTTGGCGAAATAGCGCCGCGCCGCCGCATCGACGCCATAGCTGCCGGCGCCGAGATAGACCCGGTTAAGATAGAGTGTGAGGATCTCGTCTTTGGTAAATTCGCGCTCCAGACGAAAAGCGAGAAACAGCTCCTGAACTTTGCGTTTGAGCGTTTTGGCCGGTGTGAGAAAGGCGATCTTGGCCAATTGCTGGGTGATGGTGCTGCCGCCCTGGCTGATGCGCCCGGCAGTGATATTGCGCCATATGGCGCGGATCACGCCCATCACATCCATGCCGCCATGCTCATAGAAGCGCCGGTCTTCAATCGCCACCACCGCTTGCGGCAGCAGCGGCGACATCTCCGCCACCGTGACAAACTCGCCCCAATGGCTGCCGAAAGTGGCGAGCGTCGCGCCATCGCTGGCCTGAAGTGTCACCGATGGCGCGCTTTTCGGCCCGGTAAAGCTGTCGCTGCCGGGCAGATCATGGGCGACATAGGCGATAAAGCCGGCGGCCGGCACAGACAGCCAAATCAGCACGATCAAGACCAGCCTGATTTCGCGCCATGGTGATTTGCGCCGCTGTTTGCTTTTCTTCTGCGCCTTTTGCGGTTTTGCCTTGGCGCCACTGTTCGGCTTTTTAACGCCGCCTTTCGGCTGTGCTTTCTTGCGCGGCGGGCTTTTCGATTTGGCCATGGTCGGCGCGGCGGACCTCAGACGTCCAGATTGACGACCTTGAGAGCGTTATTCTGGATGAAGTCGCGGCGTGGCTCGACCACTTCGCCCATCAGGGTCGAGAAAATTTCATCGGCTTCAAGCGCGTCCTTGATCTCGACGCGGCGCAGCGTGCGGGCATCGGGATCGAGCGTGGTTTCCCACAGCTGGTCCGGGTTCATTTCACCGAGGCCTTTGTAGCGTTGAATCGAGAGCCCTTTGCGTCCGGCCGCGTATACCGCCTCCAGCAACATTGTCGGCGAGGTGATTTCGCGCTCAGAATCCTTGCGCCGGAGCGTCGCCGGGTGGCTGTATATTTCCTGCAGGTTGGCGGCGAAACCGTCCAGTTTCTTGGCTTCGGGCGTGGTGATCGAAACCGAATCAATATGGTGGGTTTCGGTGACGCTCCTAAGCGTGCGGCTGAATCTGAAGGCGCGCCCCTCGGGCAGGTCCACCGCCTCGCCGACCCATCCGCGCTCAAGCTCCGAGGAGAGCTTGTCGAGGCGTCCGGCGATGTAGGTCGCCGCCGCCGCCGACTGTGCCGTATCGTTGAGAATATCCGGATTAAGCACGCCAGCGATGGCAGCCTGCTCGACAATGCGCTGGTCGATGCGCCGCGTCAGTGCCTTGACCAGAACGTCAGTGGTGCGGGCATCCTCGAGAATTTTGGCGAGGTCCGCGCCGCCGCGCGTCTCACCGCCATGCAACTCCAACACGGTGTCTTCGAGGCCGGCTTCAAGAAGATGGTTTTCGAGCTCACGGTCGTCCTTCAAATAGCGCTCGCTATTGCCGCGTTTGACTCGGTAGAGCGGCGGCTGGGCGATATAAAGATGTCCGTAATCCTCTTCATAGGTCGGGTCCTGAATAAGCGCTGGCATGTTGCGGAAGAAGAAGGTGAGCAACAGCGTGCGGATATGCGAGCCATCGACATCCGCATCGGTCATGATGATGATCTTGTCGTAGCGCAGTTTGGTGATATCGAATTCATCGGCGCCGATGCCGGTGCCGAGCGCCGTGATGATGGTGCCGATTTCGGCCGAGTTCAGCATTTTGGCGAGACGCGCGCGTTCGACATTGAGGATCTTGCCGCGCAAGGGGAGAACCGCCTGATTGCGCCGGTCGCGGCCCTGTTTGGCCGAACCGCCGGCGGAATCGCCCTCGACCAGGAAGAGCTCGCATTTCTTCGGATCACGCTCCTGGCAATCGGCCAGTTTGCCGGGCAGGCTGGAGACGCTGAGCACGCCCTTGCGCCGCGTCAGGTCGCGTGCCTTGCGGGCTGCCTCGCGCGCTGCTGCGGCTTCGACAACCTTGCCGATGATCGCCTTGGCTTCGTTGGGATGTTCCTCGAACCATTGCCCGAGGCGATCGCCGATCACGCTTTCGACCACTGGCCGTACTTCGGAGGAGACCAGCTTCTCTTTGGTCTGCGAGGAGAATTTCGGATCGGGTACCTTAACCGAGAGGACGCAGGTGAGCCCCTCGCGCGCGTCGTCGCCGGAAATAGATACCTTCTCGCGCTTGGCCAGGCCGCTCTCCGACGCGTAGGCGTTGACGCAGCGTGTCAGCGCGCCACGGAAACCGGCGAGATGGGTGCCGCCGTCCGTTTGGCGGATATTGTTGGTGAAGCACAGCACTGTCTCGTGGTAGCTGTCGTTCCACTGCATCGCTACTTGGCAGACGATATCGTCCTTCTCATCCTGGAAGGTAATGGTATCGCCGACCAGCGATTGCTTGGCGCGGTCGAGATAATCGACATAGGCAATGATGCCGCCGGCATAGTGCAGCTCGGAGGTCTTGGTTTCGGCGGCGCGCTCATCGGTGAGCACGATTTTGACATTGGCGTTGAGAAAGGCGAGCTCGCGCAGGCGGTGTTCGAGGATGTCGAAATCAAACTCGGTGCGGCTGAAGGTGCCGCTCGACGGCAGGAAGGTCACTTCCGTGCCGGTGCGCCCGCCCGATTTTCCGGTGATTTCAAGCGGCGCTTCCGCTTCGCCGCTCAAGAAGCGCATGAAATGCTCCGAGCCATCGCGCCAGACGCGAAGTTCGAGCCAGTCCGAGAGTGCGTTGACGACGGAAACGCCGACGCCGTGCAGGCCGCCCGAGACCTTATAGGTGTTCTGGTCGAATTTTCCGCCGGCATGCAGCTTGGTCATGATGACCTCGGCGGCGGAAACGCCTTCTTCCTCGTGGATATCGGTCGGCACGCCACGGCCATTGTCGCGCACTGTCGCCGAGCCGTTGGCGTTGAGCGTGACATCGACCTGATCGCAATGGCCGGCCAGGGCCTCGTCGACCGCATTGTCGACGGCCTCATAAATCATGCGGTGCAGGCCCGAGCCGTCATCGGTATCGCCGATATACATGCCGGGGCGTTTGCGCACCGCATCGAGGCCGCGCAAAATCTTAATTGAATCGGCGCCGTAATCCTCGGCCTGTGGCTCGGCGGATTGTGGCGCGGTGGTATCGGCGATCGGGTCAGCCATGGGTTTCCTGTTGAGAAATTCGGCCGTTCGCGACCGAATAGAATTGGGCGCTTTGGCGAATCGGCGCGAACAGGGCCTCGTCCGTGCCGGTCAGCCACGCCTGGGCACCGAGATCCTCAATCGCCTCGAACAGCGCCTGGCGCCGTGCGGAATCAAGGTGGGCGGTGATTTCATCGAGCAACAGCACCGGCACCCGGCCTTTCAGGCGGGCGAGCAGGCGGCCATGGGCGAGAATCAGGGAAATGAGAATCGCTTTCTGCTCGCCGGTCGAGGCCTGCTCGGCACCCGGGCCATTCGCGCCGAGCTTGGCCATAAGATCGCTGCGATGGACGCCTTCGCAGCTGCCGCTGTCGCCATCTTGCGGACGGGTCCGTTCAAGGGCGGCGCGGTAGAATTCTTCAACTTCAAGCGCCGGCCGTTGTCCGAGCCAATCCTCGATGGCGCCGCGCACGGCGATTTCGGGGCGTGGGAAGGATCCGCTTTCCTCGGCAATGGCCCGCTTCAGGCGCTCAATCAGATCGAGCCGCGCTGCGGCGATGGCAACCGCACGCTCCGCCATATTGCGCTCAAGCGCGCCAAGCCAGGATTCGTCCGCGCGGCCCTCGCGCAGCAGCCGGGCGCGCTCGCGCCGCGCCTTGTCATAGGCTTGCAGCCGTCCCGCATGGGCGGGGTCGAAGGCAAATACCAGGCGGTCCAAAAAGCGCCGTCGGCCGGCCGGCGCCTCAACGAACAGGCGGTCCATGGCCGGGGTCAGCCAAACCATCGAGACATGCTCCGAGAGCGCCGTCTGACCGCTCGCGGCCGCGCCATTGATGCGCACGGCGCGCCGCTCACCATCCTCCTCGGCCCAGCCGACGCCGATCGAGAGCGCGCCGTGCGGGGTGGCGAATTCAGCCGCGACAGCCCACTCGGGCGCGGATACTTGATTGTCGTTGTGCGGAAGGCGAGAGATTTCGGCCAGCCGCGCGCCGCGCAGGCCGCGTCCCGGGCTGAGCAGCGAGAGCGCTTCCAAGAGGTTCGTCTTGCCGGCGCCGTTGGCGCCGGTGAGGACCACAAGTCCCGCACCCGGGTCAAGGCGCAGCGTCTGGTAGCAGCGGAAATTGCTCAGCGTGACACGGCTAAGCGCAAGGCGCGGGGCCGAGCCGGAGCCAGGGCCAGGATAAGCCGGGTCAGAATAAGACAGTGCGGCGCTCACCTAATCACGCGCACTGGTTAAACGCGCATTGGCATGATGACATAGACAGCGTTTTCGTCCTCCGAATCGCGCACCAGTGTCGGCGAGGCCGAATCGGCAAAACGAAATTCGATGGTCTCGCCTTTGATCTGCTTGGCCATGTCGAGCACATAGCGGGAATTGAAGCCGATTTCGATTTTTTCCAGATTGTACTGGGCTTCGAGCTCCTCCGAGGCGGCGCCGGCATCCGGGCTGGTGGCCGAGAGGGTCATGACGGACTCTTCGAGCGTCACTTTGATGGCACGCGATTTCTCGGTCGAGATTGTCGATACCCGATCCACCGCCTGGGCGAAGGATTTATTGTCGACGGTCATGATCTTGTCGTTGCCTGCCGGGATGACCC
Source organism: uncultured Rhizobiaceae bacterium (assembly GCA_964429775.1). Classification (GTDB taxonomy): domain Bacteria; phylum Pseudomonadota; class Alphaproteobacteria; order UBA828; family UBA828; genus PTKB01. The sequence continues at coordinate 63,962 of CAYSDJ010000001.1, read as the reverse complement.
GCTCATAATCGGGAAACGAGCCGTCGATCAATTTGGATGTCAAAATGGCACCGTCGAGGGCAAAGCGGATCTTGCTGTCCGAGAGTGCGATCATAACCTCGCCTTCGCTCTCCTCGATCAGTTTGCGCACTTCGCCGACTGTTTTGCGCGGCACGATAATGCCGGGAATATCCGCAGCTCCGGCCGGCAAGGCGGTATCGACGCGGGCCAGGCGGTGGCCGTCGGTCGCCACGGCGCGCAGGCAGGCCGGGCCCTCGTCGCTTGTCGCGTGCAGGTAAATACCGTTCAAATAATATCGCGTTTCCTCGGTCGAGATGGCAAAACCGGTCTTGTCGATCAAGCGCCGGAGATCGCCCGCGGAGAGCGAAAAATGATGCGACAGATCGCCCTCGGCCATGACGGGAAAATCCTCGACCGGCAAAGAGGCCAGTTTGAAGCGCGAGCGTCCGGAGCGGATTTCGAGCTTGCCGCCATCTTCGATCAGAGACAGCTCAACCTCGGAGCCCTCGGCCAGTTTACGCACAATATCATAGAGCATATGGGCCGATGTGGTGGTGGCGCCGGCTTGCGTCACATTGGCGCCGGCCGCCTCAATAACCGCCAGATCCATGTCCGTCGCGGTTAGATGCAGTTTTTCGTCATCGCCCGCATCGAGCCGGACATTGGAGAGAATAGGAATGGTATTACGTCGCTCGACGACGCTCTGAACATGGCCCAGCGACTTCAGTAGCGCGCCCCTATCGATGGTCAATTTCATGGCAATACAATTACAGTTATCTAATTGAGAATGACAAAAACGAATTCCGAAACGGCACCACCCGAAGGCCCTTCCCGATGCCGCGAATCGCAACCCTTAAATGATGCCTAAATATATCAGATTGTGGTCAGAATCGGCACTAAAAAGGAGCCCTGAAAATGCGCCTATTGAAGCTGCGAAAGGTCAAATTCGGGTGTGAGTTCGGCGCCTTTTCTCAGCTTTCCAATGTGCGCTTGAGCAGTTCGACATCTTCGGCGATTGCCGCATCGCTCTGGCGCAGTTCTTCGATCCGGCGCACGGCGTGCATCACCGTCGTATGGTCGCGCCCGCCAAACTTTCGGCCGATTTCGGGCAGCGAGCGGGAGGTCAGCTGTTTGCTGAGGAACATCGCCACCTGGCGCGGCCGGGCAACGGCTCGGGCGCGGCGCTCGGACGACATCTCCGACAGCTTGATATTGTAATGCTCAGCGACGCGGCGCTGAATTTCCTCAATCGTAATGCGCCGCTCGCTGGCGCGTAAGACATCACGCAGCACTTCTTTCGCCATTTCCAGATCGATTTGCCGCCCGACCAGCGTGGCATGGGCGGTCACCCGGTTGAGCGCCATTTCGAGCTCGCGGATATTGCTGCTGATGCGCCGCGCCAGGAACTCCAGCACGTCGCGCGGCACGTCGGTCACCCCCGAGGTCTCCATCTTGGCGTGTAGAATGCCAAGCCTGAGCTCATAGGTGGTAGCGTGAATATCGGCGACCAGCCCCCAGCCGAGGCGTGAGCGCAGGCGCTCCTCCATCTCGTCGAGATCGGATGGTGAGCGATCGCCGGAAATTACGACCTGCCGGTTATGGTCGATCAATACATTGAATGTATGGAAGAATTCTTCCTGCGTGCTGTCCTTGCCGCAAATAAACTGGACATCGTCGATCATCAACACGTCGGCCGAGCGGAACTGCTCCTTGAAGGCCATGGTGTCCTTGTAGCGAAGCGCACGGACGAAGTGATACATGAATTTTTCGGCCGAGAGATAGAGCACGCGCCGGGTCGGGTCGCGCTCGCGAATATGGCGTGCGATGGCGTGCATCAAGTGGGTTTTGCCGAGGCCGACGCCACCATAGAGATAAAGCGGATTAAACGGCACAGTCTTGTCCGCTTCAGCGACACGGCGCGCCGCCGCGTGGGCAAACTCATTCGGTTTGCCGACCACGAATTCGTTGAAGCTGAAGCGCGGGTTAAGCGGCGAAGAGAGGCCGTCATTTTCCTGCTCGACCGCACGTAAGCGCAAATACGAGCCGCGTGACGACGCCTCACCGGAGGGTGCGCCGGTGCTGCCGGACGATGGTTCGGCGGTTTCTTCATCGGTGCTCGCCGGCGGTGCGATGCCGCCAATAACGATAACGTCGATTGCCACCGAGCGGACATCGGGGTTCATTTGGTTCCACAGCTCGGCGATCCGTGCGGCGTAGCGCGCGCTCACCCAGTCACGCAGAAAGCGCGTCGGCGCCGCCACCTGGGCTTCGCCGTCCTCAATGCGGCGCAGCGAGAGCGGCTTAAGCCAGCTGCGAAAGGCCGCATCGCCCAATTCCTCCTGCAGATGGGCGCGAATGGCGGACCATTGCTCCTCATGCAGGGGATGTGCGGATTGCGGTGTGTCGGCCATGATTCAGCCCTGTACCCACGGCAGCGCGTGTTTTTTCCAGCCGGAAATTTGGCCGCGATGTTTGCTACCGTTGGCGTCGCCCTCGAAGCCCTCAAGAATATTGAAACACTCGCTGAAGCCTGCCGCCGTGCAGTGCTGGGCGGCAGAGGCCGAACGTGCGCCGCTGCGGCAAAGGAAAAGGATCGGCATGTCGGGTGTCACGCCGGCATCGGATAAATCGGCGAGGAACGCCTCATTCTTCGCCATGCCGGGATAAAGCTGCCAGGAAATAAACACCGGTTTCTTATTGAGTGCGCGCAAATCGGCGATGCCGACGAAATTCCATTCGGCGTCTGTGCGCACATCGACCAGCACCGCCTTCGCATCCGCGGCCAGGATGTCCCACGCCTCATCCGGCGTGACGTCGCCGGCATACGAAGACCCTGGCGCAAGCCGATCCTTGGCAAGGCGCCGCACATTTTCCAGACCCATTCCCACCACTTCGTTTGGCGCAATTATACTGTTGGCAATTCTGCTCATATCAGTTGGAAACCGGCCAAATCCCCCTGTTTGCGGCGCGTGGTTTTTAATCGTGCGTCGCAAAGAAAATCTTTTTTATTTCGCTTTCCCGCCAGTTTGTTCCAGCAGGTTCGCTACAGTAATGGCGCGCTGGAGCGCTGGCAACAGGTCCTTAATAGGAACGTCAAAATATTTTCAAAATTTTTTTTCGCACCGATTTGAGCTTCAGACTGAGCGGCGAAAGCTAAGCAATTGGACTCTCAGGACAAGCCGCATTCTCGGCAAAAAAAACAGCCGTTTTGGACCGCACGGTACAAGTGCAGAAAAAATGTCACAGACAAAAATTTTTTTCGCGCCGACAAATCAGCACAATTCCTGATCGCCGCGGGAGCCACGTCGGGAGGAGATTTGCGCTATGTAATCTTTGTCGGGCAGGCGAGGCGGCGGAACGGATCGCTACACTTTATGGCGCAGTAATTCCGTTCGGGCCGGGTGTAGTTCTAGCCGATTGCTTTGATGCGCTTGTTGAGGCGGGACATGCGCCGCGCCGCAGTATTTTTGCGCAACACACCGCGCGATACGCCGCGCATGATTTCCGGCTGGAAGGCTTTCAGCGCTTCCTGGGCGGCGGGCTTGTCGCCGCTCTCGATGGCATGCTCGACGGTCCGCAGGAAGGTGCGGATCCGGCTCATGCGCCGACGGTTGATCTCGGTATGCTTTTTGAGCTGCCGAATTCGCTTTTTCGCCTGCACTGTGTGCGCCATGGCGTTCCTATTATTTTCTGTTTCAGGATGGGCGGTTATATCGGCACGCCAGCGCGCCGTCAACCGCCTCTCTGCACCTTGTCCGGGCGCTTATTTATTGCTGAAGGAGGGCTCCCGCTTGGCGATGAACGCAGCCATGCCTTCTTTCTGATCCTCGGTTGCAAAGGCCGAGTAAAATACCGCTTTTTCGTACCTGACACCCTCTTGCAAAGTCGTTTCAAAGGCCCGGTTGACGGCGGATTTTGCCATCGCGACAACGGGTTGCGAGAGATGCGCAATACGCTCGGCAACTTTCAGCACCTCATCCATCAGCTCAGCGGCGGGCACCACGCGGCTGACCAGGTTGGAGCGCTCCGCCTCTTCGGCGCTGATCATGCGGCCGGATAGAATCATTTCCATCGCCTTGGCCTTGCCGATTGCGCGCGTCAGGCGTTGCGTGCCGCCGGCGCCGGGAAGGATGCCGAGGGTAATTTCCGGCTGGCCGAATTTCGCATTGTCGGCGGCGATGATAAAATCGCACATCATGGCGAGCTCGCAGCCGCCACCGAGCGCATAGCCGGCGACCGCGGCGATAACCGGTTTGCGACATTGAGTGATGCGTGACCACGGGCCGATAAAATCTCCCGTCTCGGCGTCGATAAAACTTTTCGATTGCATTTCCTTGATGTCGGCGCCGGCGGCAAAGGCCTTTTCACTGCCCGTCAGCACAATGGCGCCGATTGCCTCGTCCGCCTCAAGGTCATCGAGCGCCGCATTGAGCTCGGCGACCAATTCCGAATTGAGCGCGTTCAGCGCTTTCGGCCGGTTGAGGGTTATCTTGGCGACCCGCTCGGTACGGTCGAGAATGATATGTTCATATGACATGGCCAATGCTCCGTCTTATGCGCCCAGCAAATGGGGCGCGGAATTTATTGCGATGAATCGGGTGAAAGAACAAATCTAACCAACAACAAGCGGTCTTCCGCGCTGAGATATATACGCAGCATCTCCCCCTCGCGCGAAAATACAAGATCGCTGGCAATTTGCCAGCCGAATTCGGGCATGACGCTGGTGTAAAATATGCGCGCATCTTGCTTGTCAATTTCGCCGTAGGCATAGGCTTCAACGAGGCGGCCGTCCGGCTTGTCGAATTCGAGCGCCGCCGCCCGATCTTCGGTCAGGCCCGCCATCAATGGCACATCCTCAACAGCCGAGAGAAACACGGCCTGTTCATCATCCGCCCATGCCGGAGAGAATGTTGCAAATCCGGCCAACAGGAAGGCGGCAAGGATATGCTGGGGGCGTTTCGTCATCAGCGCTGGCGCCGGGCGCAATAGAAAGTCGAGCGGCCGCTTTGAACAATGCGTTTTACCGATTTGCCGCAATCGCATTTTGGGCACGCTTCCCCCTCGCGTCCATAGACCGAAAACTGGTGCTGAAAATAGCCCAATTCGCCGCTCGCTTGAACATAGTCGCGCAATGTCGAGCCGCCGGCCTTGAGCGCCTTGTCGAGCACCTGGCGTATGGCGGCCGCCAGCCGCTCGGCACGCGCGCCCTGTACCGTATGGGCCGAGCGCCGGGGGCTGATGCCGGAATGATAGAGCGCCTCGCAGACATATATATTACCAAGACCGGCGACATTTTTCTGATCGAGTAGCGCCGCCTTGATGGGCGAGCGCTTGCCGGCCAGGCGATCGGCCAGAAACAGCCCGTTAAATTCATTGCCTAGCGGATCCGGTCCCATTTTGGCCAGCAGGCGGTGGCTCCCGACTTCCTCTTCGCCGCACATGGTGATCAGGCCGAAGCGCCTGGTGTCGTTAAATGTGGCGACAGTGCCGTCTTCCATAATAAAAACCACATGATCGTGCCGCCCGTCCGGCGTCTTGCCGCCTTCGTCAAGGGTGAAGCGGCCGGTCATGCCCAAATGTATGATCAGCACTTGGCCATCGTCGAGATGGGCGAGAATATATTTGCCGAGCCGGTCTAAATGCTCGAAGCGACGCCCCTTCATGCGCGCGGCGAAACGCTCCGGCAACGGAATGCGCAGCTTTTCGCGCCGTGCCTCGGCGCGCGCCACGCGTTGGCCGAGGAGGCGCTTTTCCAGGCCGCGGCGGACCGTTTCGACTTCGGGTAATTCCGGCATGGCGGGTAACGTAGCGTCTTGAGAGGCGCTAGGCTATCCTCCGCGCATGCCGGATACGGAAAAACAAGATAACAGCTCCGAGCAGGTCGATTTCGGCTATAGCCAGGTCGAGGCGGAGGAAAAAATTCACCTGGTGCGCGATCTGTTTGACCGCGTCGCCGGGCGTTACGACCTGATGAACGATCTGATGAGCGCCGGTGCGCACCGCCTGTGGAAGCGCGAAATGATCGACTGGCTGGCGCCCAAGCCCGGCGCCGTGCATCTGGATGTGGCCGGCGGTACCGGCGATATCGCTTTTCGCGTGAGCGCCCGCCTGGCCGGCGACGGCCAGGTGATCGTCTGCGACTTAAGCGAGAATATGATTATAGAGGGCCGTGCACGCGGCTGGGACCGTGGCATTCTCAAGGATATCGAATGGCTGGTCGGCGACGCCGAGGCGCTGCCACTCAAACCGAGCTCGGTCGATTCCTACACCATTGCATTTGGTATTCGTAATGTAACCCATATCGAGAAAGTGCTTGAGGATGCGGCCCGGGTGCTGAAACCGGGCGGGCGCTTCATGTGTCTTGAGTTCAGCCCCGAACAGGCGCAGGGCCTCGACAAGCTATACGAGATTTATTCCTTTTCGGTCATTCCATGGCTCGGCGGGATGGTCGCCGGAGACCGCGATTCCTATCGCTATCTGGTCGAAAGCATCCGCCGTTTTCCGCCGCCCGAGGATTTCGCCGGGATGATCCGCGCGGCCGGCTTTGGCGGTGTCAATTGGCGCCCCTTGAGCGGTGGTATCGCGGCGCTGCATTCGGGCTGGCGCGTCTAAAGCCATGCGACGGTCAATTAAGAATATTTGGCGCCTGGTGCGGATCACATGGATATTGGGCCGCTATGACGCGCTCTTTTTACTGGAAGATGCGAATATTGCGCCATTCGTCACCTGGATTGCCGGCCTCGCACCGCGCCGCCGCGGGCTCGGGCGGCCCGGCCAGCGCCTTGCTGCCGCGCTGCAAGTGTTGGGGCCGAGCTTTATCAAGTTCGGCCAGGCGCTTTCCACCCGCCCCGATCTGATCGGTGACGATGTCGCCGATGAATTGTCCGAGCTGCAGGATCGCCTGCCGCCGTTCAGCGGCAAGGCTGCGCAGAAGATCATCGAGCGCGAGTTCGACCGGCCGCTCGATGAACTGTTCTCCGAATTCGACATCAAGCCGGTGGCGGCCGCTTCAATCGCTCAGGTCCATTTTGCCCGCACCGTTGAGGGAGAGGCGGTGGCGGTCAAAATTCTCCGCCCCGGTATCGAAGGTGCCTTCACCCGAGATCTCGAGCTGTTCTACTGGTTGGCGGCGCTTTCCGAGCGCGCCATGCCGGCGTGGCGCCGCCTCAAGCCGGTCGAGGTGATCCGCACATTTGCCGAGAGCGTGGCGATGGAGATGGATTTGCGCATAGAGGCGGCGGCGGCTTCCGAAATCCGCGAAAATTTCGACGATGAACCGATGTTTTGCGTGCCCGCCGTGGATTGGCAACGCACCAGCCAGCGCGTGTTGACCCTGGAGCGGGTTGAGGGCGTGCCGATCGATGAGCGCGAAACGCTTGTTTCATCCGGTCACGAGCCGCGCGACATTCTGAAAATCGCCGCCGGGGCTTTTTTCCGCCAGGTTTTCCGGGACGGTTTTTTCCACGCCGATCTCCATGCCGGCAACCTGCTCGTTGATGGCGAGGGCCGCGTGGTCGCGGTCGATTTCGGCATCATGGGCCGGCTTGACCGCGATACGCGGCGCTATTTGGCGCAAATGCTGCACGGTTTTCTGGTCGGTGATTACGTCCGCGTCGCCGAGGTGCATTTCGAGGCCGGCTATGTGCCGCAACAAAAATCGAAGGCGGCCTTCACCCAGGCGGTGCGCGCCATCGGCGAGCCGATCCTCGGCAAACCGTTGCACGAAATATCGTTGGCGCAGTTACTCGGGCATTTGTTCAAGGTGACGAAGACTTTCGAAATGGAAACCCAGCCGCAGCTCCTCTTGCTGCAAAAAACGCTGGTGATGGCCGAGGGCATGTGCCGGGGTCTTAGTCCGGAAGAGAATATGTGGGCCTTGGCGCAGCCGCAGATCGAGCTTTGGGCGCGCGAAAACCTTGGCCCCGAGGCGCGCTTGCGTGATGCCGCCATTGAAACCGTCGGCGCACTGCGGCGTATGCCGCGCATGTTGGAGCGCGCCGAGCGGGCGCTGGAAAATCTAGAGAACCGCGCGCCGCCGGCGCCTGAACCGGGAAGAAGAATTCGCCTGAACGGCGTTCATGCGGCACTCGGCATCATCGCCGGCCTATTGGTCGCACTGCTCGTTCTTGAACTGATCTAGCTATTGTCCGCCTCTTCCACAGCCCTGTGGAAACCCCCGCTTGCCCTTTGCACCTTAGGGCCTTAGGTTATCCACAGATTCATATTGGGAAATAGATGGATTTACGTCCGTGCTGAACAATATGCGCATTTTGCTCATTATTTCGGGCGGAATTGCAGCCTATAAAAGTCTTGAGCTGATTCGCGGCCTACGCCGCCACGGCGCGCGCGTGCGGCCTATTCTGACCAAGGGCGGGGCGCAGTTCGTCACCCCCCTTTCGGTCTCGGCATTGGCGCAGGAAAAGGTCTATGACGACCTGTTCTCCCTCACCGACGAAAGCGAGATCGGCCATATCCGTATTGCGCGCGAAACCGACCTGATCGTCGTCGCGCCGGCGACGGCGGATATTCTCGCCAAGATGGCAAATGGCATCGCCGATGACCTGGCGACCACCGCGTTGCTGGCGACGGATCGACCGATCTTGGTGGCGCCGGCGATGAACAGCCGCATGTGGGAGCATGCGTCGACCCAGCAAAACTTGTCCAAACTTCAAGCCAATGGGGTGATGACCGTCGGCCCGGCGCATGGCGAACTGGCCGAAGGCGAAATCGGCATCGGGCGGATGGCCGAGCCGGCCGATATTCTTTCTGCGATTGAGGCCGCCTTAGGCGGCCCGCTCACCGGCGTTCGCGCGCTGGTCACCAGCGGCCCGACGCACGAGCCGATCGATCCGGTGCGCTATATCGCCAACCGTTCTTCCGGCAAACAGGGTCACGCCATTGCCGGCGCCTGCGCCCGTCTCGGCGCCGCCGTAACCTTGGTGTCGGGACCGAGCGTTGAGGCCGACCCGCCGGGCGTCGAGACGGTGCATGTCGAGACCGCGCGCGACATGCTCGACGCCTGCCTGCAGGCGCTGCCGGTCGATGTCGCCATATGCGCGGCGGCGGTGTCCGATTGGCGCCCGGCCGAGGCCGAGACGCAGAAAATAAAGAAAGACGGGCGCACCGGCGCCGCATCGCCCAATTTGGAGCTGGTCGAAAATCCCGATATTCTCGCCACCCTCGGGGCGCGCGAGAATGACCGCCCGCGCCTGGTCATCGGCTTTGCCGCTGAGACCGACGATGTAGTGGCCTATGCTTCAGCCAAGCTGGCTTCGAAGGGCTGCGATTGGATATTGGCCAACGATGTATCGCCCCATACCGGAACGTTCGGCGGCGATGACAACAAGGTTCATCTGATCAGCCGCGCGGATGGTGCGCCGCGCATTGAGGAATGGCCGCAATTCAGCAAGGTCGAGGTGGCGGCGCGCCTGGCAGAGCGTATTGCCGAGACTCTGGGAAGCGCGGCATGAGCGGCCAGGTGGAAGTGCCCATTTGCCGTTTGCCGCACGCTATGGATTTGGCACTTCCCGCCTATGGCAGCGCCGGCAGCGCCGGGCTCGATCTCCTCGCCGCCATCGATGCGGGCGCGGATGTGGAGCTGGTGCCGGGGCAGCGCCATTTGGTGCCGTGCGGCATTTCCATTGCCCTGCCGCCAGGCTATGAGGCGCAGGTGCGCCCGCGCTCGGGTCTGGCGCTCAAACACGGCCTTTCGATCCTCAACAGCCCGGGCACGATCGATTCGGATTATCGCGGCGAGATCGGCGTTATTTTGCTCAATCAGGGCCAGGAGACGTTTGTCCTCAAGCGCGGCATGCGCATCGCGCAGATGGTGATTGCGCCGGTTATTCAGGCCTCCCTGGCGGAAGTGCCGTCCCTGCCCGAGAGCGCGCGCGGCGCCGGTGGCTTTGGTTCAACTGGTGACGGTGGATAACGGCCATGCTCGATCCTTCGAAAAAACTTGTCTATGCCGTCGAATCGGTGGTCGACATCGCTTATAACGGCGGCGCCGAACCGGTGCGCAGCCGCGAAATTGCCAAACGCCAGGGCGTGCCGCACCGCTATCTTGAGCAGGTGATGCAGCGCCTTGTGCATGCTGGCGTGTTGCGCGGTGTCCGCGGGCCGCGCGGCGGCTATCTATTGGCGCGCGAACGGCGGCGCATTACCCTCGGCCAAATCGCGCGGGTCGTGCGTGAGCTGGAAAATATGGAGGATGCGGACAAAAAGGATGTCAGCTCTGATTTGGCGAATCAGGTACTCCATCCCATATGGAGTGAGATGCAGGAAGATTTGATGCTCCGCCTCGACAAAATTACAATCGAGGATATTTGCCGGCGGGCAACGGGCCTCAACATCAAACGCGCATCCGATATCAAAATCGATTTTACCATATAGAAACGGGAAAGAATAAATGGCGTCTGAAAACGAACAAAAAATATTTTCGCGCGGCCGCATTTACGAGAATATTATCGAAACCGTCGGCGGAACACCGCTGGTGCGGCTCAACCGGTTGCCGGAGCAAGAGGGCTGTGCGGCTGAAATTATTGCCAAGCTTGAATTCTTTAATCCCTTGGCCTCGGTCAAGGACCGCATCGGTTTTGCCATGATCAATGCCGCCGAGGCGGCGGGCAAGGCAGTTCCGGGCAAGACGGTTTTGGTCGAACCGACGTCGGGCAATACCGGCATTGCGCTTGCCTTTGTCGCCGCCGCCAAGGGCTACCGCCTGATCCTCACCATGCCGGAAAGCATGTCGGTGGAGCGGCGCAAGGTTCTCAAACTGCTCGGCGCTGAGCTTGAACTGACGCCGCCGCCGAAGGGCATGAAAGGTGCCATCGCCCGGGCCGAGGAAATCGTCGCGGAGAACGGTGATGCGCTGATGTTGCAGCAATTCGCCAATCTCGCCAATCCGGAAATTCACCGCCAGACAACGGCCGAGGAAATTTGGGCCGATTGTGACGGCAAGCTCGACGTGCTGGTCTCTGGCGTCGGTACCGGCGGCACCGTTACCGGCTGTGCGCAAGTGTTGAAGCCGCGCCTGCCGAACCTGCACGTGGTTGCGGTCGAGCCCGAGGATAGCGCCATATTGTCAGGCGGAGAACCGGGCCCGCATAAGATCCAGGGCATTGGCGCGGGCTTCGTGCCGGAAATTCTGGAGACCTCCGCGATCGATGAAATTCTTTCGATCGGCAATGAAACGGCGTTTGAAACGGCGCGTCAGATTGCCCGGCTCGAGGGCATTCCGGTCGGCATTTCCTCAGGTGCGGCGGTGGCCGGCGCGCTGGAGGTCGGCGCGCGTCCGGAGATGGCCGGCAAGCGGATCGTCGTGATCGTTCCCTCTTTCGCCGAGCGCTATCTTTCGACCGATCTTTTTAGCGGCGTCTAGGGCCGGGCCGCGGAGAGCGCCATGAGTTTCGACGAATCCCAAATCGAGCGCTATGCGCGCCACATCATCCTACAGGAAGTGGGCGGACACGGGCAGGCCAAACTGCTCGATTCGAATGTGCTTGTGGTTGGCGCTGGCGGCTTGGGTTCGCCGCTGCTGCTTTATCTTGCCGCCGCCGGGGTCGGTACGCTCGGCATCATCGATGATGATCGGGTCAGCTTGTCCAACTTACAGCGCCAGGTGATTCACACCACAGACGGCGTCGGCACGGCCAAGGTCGAAAGCGCCAAACGCGCGATTGAGGCGATCAATCCGGACGTCACGGTGATCACCCATGAGGAGCGGCTGACGGCAGAAAACGCCCTCGATATTATCTCGGCTTATGATTTGGTCGCCGACGGCAGCGACAATTTCGAAACCCGTTTCTTGATCAACGACGCCAGCTACTTTGCCGAGCGGACCCTGGTTTCGGCGGCGATCCTGCGTTTCGATGGCCAGCTTTCGACCTTCAAAGCGCATAGCGGCGATGGCCATCCCTGTTACCGCTGCATCTTTCGCGAGCCGCCGCCGGCCGGCTTGATCCCGTCCTGCGCCGAAGGCGGTATTCTCGGCGCCGTCGCCGGCTCAATGGGGGCGCTGCAATCGACCGAGATCCTGAAAGAGCTGTTGGGCATTGGTGAGAGTCTCTCCGGCACCCTGATCATCTATGATGCGTTGAGCGCGACTTTCCGCAATGTGCGCGTCAAGCCCGATCCCACCTGCCCACTCTGCGGTGATGCGCCGACAATTACCGACTTGTCGTCGCATGTGGCCGGTGCATAACGGGAACCCGGGCTGTGCTGAAGGATGAGTCCATCACGATCGATGAAATCTACGTGCCGACAAAGCGGCGCAAGACGCTGAACGAAGCGACGGTCGCGGCGCTGGCGGAAAACATTCTCGAAGAGGGCATGAAAGTGCCGATACAGGTGCGCAAAGGCGATGGCCGCTATGTTCTGGTCGAGGGCCTGCACCGCCTTGAGGCGTGCCGCGCCCTCGGCGACGAAAAAATCACCTGTATCATCGTCGCGGCGCGAAAATCGTAAGTCCGTTCAAGCCTGCGTGATTGGAATATGCTCTGGCGCGCCGGCCACGCGTTCCAGCCAGGCGTTTACATGGCGGAATGGCGCGAGATCAAAGCCGCCTTCCGCAGCGACATGTGTATAGGAATAGAGCGCGATATCGGCGATTGAGCAATGCCCGCCGACAAACCATTGCCGGCCGTCCAAATGCCCTTCCATCCGTTTTAGAGCGGCCACGCCGTGCGCTTGTTTATCGGCCAATTGTTGTTGTTGCTCTGCGCTGATGGCGCCGTGCGCCAGCCAATGCCGCGCGACGGCGATGTTGGGCTCATGTTCATACTGCTCGAAGAACATCCATTGCAGCACTTTGGCCCGGGCGAGCGGGTCGTCGGGCAGGAAAGCGGTATTCTCGGCGAAATAAAACAGAATGGCGCCTGATTCGGCGAGATAGCTGCCATCAACAAGCTCGACCACGGGGATGCGTCCCGACGGGTTGCGCGCGAGAAACTCGGGCGTCCGCGTTTCACCGGCATCGATGTCAAGTTCGATGCGCTCGAACGGAATTGCAAGCCGCGACAAAAGCAGGCGGACCTTGTAGCCATTGCCCGAGGCGAGGTGATCGTAGAGTTTAATCACGGCCTATCTCCCCGCGCGTTTGCTGGCGAAGCGGCTATTTCTCGATTTCGATAACGCGATCCGGCGGCATGTGACCATCGGCCCAGGTCTGGATATTGATCAGCACTTTATCGCCCATATCGAGACGGCCTTCGAGGGTCGCCGAGCCCATATGCGGCAGGAGCACAACATTGTCGAGCTTCAAAAGCTTCGGATTGATGGCCGGCTCGTTTTCATAGACATCGAGTCCGGCGCCGGCGATTTTGCCGTCCTCGATCAGCTTGGCCAAGGCGGCCTCGTCGATGGCATGGCCGCGCGAGGTGTTGACGATAAAGCTGGTGGCGCGAATCAGGTTGAGACGGCGCGCCGAGAGCAGGTGGAAGGTCGCCGGTGTGCTCGGGCAATGGATGGTGATCAGATCCATATGGGCGAGCATCTGGTCGAGGCTTTCCCACCAGGTCGCCTCGAGCTCTTCCTCGATTTCGCCGTGCAGTCGATTGCGGTTGTGATAGTGGATCGAGAGGCCGAAGCCGAGTGCCCGGCGTGCCACTGCCTGGCCAATGCGTCCCATGCCGATGATGCCAAGCCGTTTGCCCCATATCCGTTGGCCGAGCATGGCGGTTGGCGCCCAGCCGCCCCAGGCGCCGCCACGCGCCAGCCGGTCGCCTTCGACCAGACGCCGGGGGGCGGCGAGAAGCAGTGACATCGCCATGTCGGCCGTGTCTTCGGTCAGGACACCGGGCGTGTTGGTCACAAGGATGCCGTGCTCCTTGGCGGCGTCGAGATCGATATGATCGACCCCAGTGCCAAAACTGGCGATTAATTTGAGCTGATCGCCAGCACTGGCGATGACTTCGCGCGTAATCGAATCGGTGACGGTCGGCACCAGCACATCGGCGCTTTGCACCGCCTCAATCAGTTCTGCCTGGCTGAGCGGCGTATCCGATTCGTTCAGCTGCGTGTCGAACAGCTCCATCATCCGCGCCTGGATTTGATCCGGCAGGCGGCGGGTGACGATAACGATCGGCTTTTTGCTCGACGACGGCATAAGTTTCCTTGATTTTATCCCTCGCGCGCCTGGTGTGGCGCGCGGCGGGGGAAATAACGATACTTGTTTAGCAAAGCGCGCTCGGTGAGACAATCAAGTGCGGCGCGGCCAAACTGGTGTAAAATCACCCTCACAATAATACCCGTTAATTTCGATCAATTGGGCCAAATGTATTTCGCGCGTCAGATCGCTGCAATTCTCGCTCTGGGCTGTCTGTTGGCGATGGTGTTGCCATTTTCCAACCAGATTTTAGCGCGCGACGATGCGTTGCCGCTGCCACGCTTCGTGTCGCTGAAATCGGCTGAAGTGAATTTACGGACCGGCCCCGGCACGCGCTACCCCATCGATTGGGTATATCAGCGCCGCGCGCTTCCGGTCGAGATCACGGCTGAGTTCGACAATTGGCGCCGGGTGCGCGATTCGGAAGGTGTGGTCGGGTGGATTCACCGCTCGCTTCTGAGCGGCCGGCGTACCGCCATGGTGGCGGAGCCAGAGCGTCTCTTTCACCGTGCGCCGAAGGCGGATGCGCCTGCCGCTTTTCGTGCCGGCCAGGGCGTGCTGGTGGATATTGTTTCCTGCGATGGCAGCTGGTGCCATGTGGCGCATGGCGAGACCAGGGCATGGACCCGCCAGGAAGGTTTATGGGGTGTCTATCCGGGGGAGGCGCTTGAATAGCGCTCCCGCTTAGAGCAGATTCACATGATTAAATGGAACCGCGAAACGGTTCCATTTAATCATCTTCCGATCTAGTCGAAATCCTGGCCGAGAGCGGTGCGAATTTCTTCCGCGATGACGGCCATATGGCCGTAATTGGGATGGTTTAGGGAGATCAGCGCACGCACAGAGGGGTCGCGGAACTTTGCCACGTCGCCGTCGCTAAAGGGGAAGCGCAGGAAATGTACCGCTGAAGTTTTGCCGGCATCCGTGGTGCGCTCGACATTGTCCTGAAGCGCCACGGCGGCGATCGCGTGATCATCCAGCTCAAGGCGGATGGTCTCCTCAATGCCGCCGAGGCGGGCCAGCTCGCGCGCCCGGCGCTCCGCATCGGGAATTTCGAACATCAGCGTGGCGATCAGTTCCCGGCCCTTCGGAATCAGCGGATTATAGGCCTCAAGCTCGCCCGCGATCTGCTCCGCGCCACCCTTTTCGACAAACAGCATCTCGTGGATCTGCGTCCACATGGTGTCGTAATTCTCGAAATAGAATGTCGCGAACGGGCCGACCGCGAGGCGGCGATTGCGCTTTAAAAGACTCATTTCGCGCCGCCGTGCCGTGCGGATTTCGCCGTAAGCCGCCATTTCCATAATATCGGAGGGTAGAATTTCGTGTTTCCGGGGCATCGAAATATTCCTAATCAGCCAAGCCGTACGCCATGGCGAAGAGCTCAATCGGGTGGTAGGCACGCCCGGCCTCGGGCAAATTATTGTCAAACTCGTTCGTGGCGCCATCTTTGCCCGGCGCGTCTGCGAGCTGTTCCATGCCGGCGACAATATGGCTGGCAGCGAGCGGGCATTCTGAAGCGACGAAGCGGCTGCCGGCCTCAAGCGCGCGCCGCGCGACGGGCTTGCCGACTTTGAGCGCGGTTTCATGAAAATCGCGGGTGACGCCGATCGAGCCGCCATGGCCCGAGCAACGCTCGATCACATTGACGTCCGTGTCGGGCACGAGATTCAGCATTTGCGCCGCCTTGTGGCCGATATTCTGTGCCCGGGCATGGCATGCCATATGCAGCGTCACGCCGCCTGGCAGTGCTTTCAGCCCGTCGGCCAGGCCCTCGTCGCGGGCGATGGCGACAATATATTCGGTGATATCAAAACTGTGCGCAGCCAGGCGTTCGATCGCCACATCACCGGGCGCCAGCAGCGGCCATTCAAGCTTCAGCATCAGGGCGCAGCTCGGCACCAGGGCGGCAATGTCATAGCCCTTGTCGATCCAGCTGGCGAGGTCGGCTGCAGTCTCTAGCGCATTCTCGACAACCCGCGCGATGTCGCCCTGTTCGAGCTGCGGCATGCCGCAGCAGCGCGGATACACCACCTCGCTCTCGACGCCGTTATGAGCGAGGACCGCGCGCGCCGCCTCACCGATAGCCGGTGAATTGTAGTTGGCGAAACAGGTGGCATAGATCGCCACTTTGCGCCCCGCCGCGGGTGCGCTGCGATTCACCTCCGGCACATTGTTGCGCGCGCGGCGGACCAGAGTGGGATTGTGATATTGCGGCAGGCGCGCGGCCCGATGAATGCCGGCGAACTTTTCCATTATCGGCCGGGTGAGGCTGTTATCCGACTTGGAGCCCCAATTCATCAGCGGCCCAGCCAGGCGCGCAAGGCGGCCGTTCTTATCTGTTTCGGCGAGGCGCGGGCTTGCCGATGTCGGCGCCCGCCCGTCACGGTGCTGCTTGGCACGGTAGCGCAGCATCAGATGCGGAAAGTCGATATTCCATTCATGCGGCGGGGTATAGGGACACATGGTCATGAAGCACATATCGCAGAGCGTGCAGGCGTTGGCGACGCTCTCGAAATCAGCTGAGGCGACGCCGTCTACCTCGAATGTTTCGGATTCATCGACCAGGTCGAACAGGCGCGGGAAGGAATCGCACAGGGCGAAACAGCGCCGGCATCCGTGGCAAATATCGAACACCCGGCGCAATTCCGCGTCGAGTGCTTTTTCATCGAAAAATTCTGGCTCGCGCCACGCAACGGGATGGCGTGTTGGGGCGCCGGGATCCACAGCCATTTCGGATGCCTATTTAGAAACAGCGTAACCGGGGCTTCCGAAGGTGATCTTCGAAAGCCCCGCTGTCTTACATTTCAGATGTCTTGCGCTTCGGCCCGGTTAAAGCGAATCGAGCGCTTTCTGGAAACGGCCGGCATGCGACTTCTCGGCTTTGGCGAGAGTCTCGAACCAGTCGGCGATTTCGTCGAAGCCCTCATCGCGCGCGGTCCGCGCCATGCCGGGATACATGTCGGTATATTCGTGCGTCTCGCCGGCCACGGAAGCGGCAAGATTGCTCGAGGTATCACCAATCGGCATGCCGGTTGCCGGGTCGCCGGTTTCCTGCAAATAATCCAAATGGCCGTGTGCGTGACCCGTCTCACCCTCGGCGGTCGAGCGGAAAATGGTCGACACGTCGTTATAACCCTCGACATCCGCTTTGCGCGCGAAATAGAGATAACGGCGGTTGGCCTGGCTTTCGCCAGCAAAAGCATCTTTCAAATTCTGTTCCGTCTTGGTGCCTTTTAGTCCCGGCATTGGTTTCACTCCCAAATTGTTGTCTGCACTACGTAACCACCGCGCTGATTTTTTAGTGCGGCTTTTTGCTTGGCAACTTTATATGCCGCAGGCAAGCAGCATCGTCAAGTCAAATTAGAATCATTCTAATAAACTAATATGCGGCCTTTCAGGTGGGCATTTTGGCGCTGGCTGGCGCCGGAAATTAGCTGGCGTTGTTCTTCACACGAATGATGATGTCGACGCGCGAAATTTCCGCGCCGTCGGGCAGTGCCGGCAAATCCTCGATGGTGACATTGTCGCCCGGGACATCGCGCAATTCGCCGCTATCCTCGAAATACAAATGATGATGCGCGCTGACATTGGTGTCGAAATAAGAGCGTCCGGCATCGACGACCAATTCGCGCAGCAATCCCGCGGCGGTGAACTGATGCAGTGTGTTATAGACGGTTGCCAGCGAGACGCCGAAACCTTGGCCGAGTGATTCGGAATGGAGTTGTTCCGCCGTCACGTGCCGGTCGCCATCCATAAACAGCTGGCGTGCCAGCGACAGGCGCTGGCGGGTCGGCCGAAGGCCGGCCTGGCGCACCAGTTCGGCAAAATCGATCGCTTCAACGGCATTGTGCATGACATGTTCCAAGTTGCGTGGCTTAAAACTTCTCGCCTCGACGGACAAAATAGAGCAGATAAACCCTAAATCAAGAAGGGAATAGCAATAATCATGGCTTGTGCGTGGTCTTGCCGCACCCCGGGCCGCGCCAATAGCGGAAAAATAGCTTTAATCACCCGTTGTCATGCGGTTGATGAGCTCTTTTGCCGTCGGAATAAAGCCATTGGAATAAAATGGGTCGGTGGCGAAGCGGTAGGCGCCGTGGCCTGAAAACATCAGCTGACTGTCGACATCATCGCCGTGAATGATGTCCTGCAGGGTTTTTTGGATGCAGAAGCTGCGCGGGTCGACCTTCTTGCCAGTGGTGCCGTCCGGATTGGTCGCCCAGTTGCTAAAGCGGCACGACGAGAGGCAACCCATGCACGCTGCCTGGTCATTGCGGATTTCCCGCGCTTTATCGTCGGTGACGAATATCAGGGTCGAATCCGGTGTTTTCATGACCCGGGTGAAGCCTTTGCGCAGCCATTGCTGGGCGCGTTTGAAATCACCCCTGGTGAGATAGAATGATCGTCCACGCGGGCCTGGGGTCAGCTCTTGGTCATGATCGCCGAGCGGCTCGGAAGTAAACGCCACCTGGCGGCTGTCACGCTCCTCAAGCTCCTGAATAAATTTATTGCGCACGGCCGAGGAATAAAAGCCGGTCGGGCTGAACTTATTGAGGCCGATATCGCCCTTCTTCAGGCCTAACAGGCGCTGCTTCCAGGTTTCGGAAATTGGGCTTTCCTTGGTCACCAGCGGCCGCGTGCCCAGTTGAAATGCGATCGGGCCGATCTCGGCATTGTCGAGCCAGTCTTCCCACTCGCGCAAATACCACACGCCGCCGGCCATGATGATCGGCACCTTGCTCAGGCCGAAGCTGTTCATCAGGGTGCGCAGGTCGCGGACGCGCGGGTAGGGATCTTCCGGTTGACTTGGGTCTTCACTGTTGGAGAGGCCATTGTGGCCGCCGGCGCGCCACGGATCCTCATAGACGACGCCGCCGAGCCAGCCGGAAAATTTGTGGTAGGAGCGTTTCCACAGCGCCCGGAAGGCGCGTCCCGAGGAGACGATGGGGTAATAATGTATTTGGTGATGGTTGGCGATTTCGGCGATCCGGTAGGGCATGCCGGCGCCGCAGGTGACGCCGTGGATCATTCCCTTGGTGCGTTCGAGAACGGCGCGTAAGATTCGCTCGCTGGCCGCCATCTCCCACAGGATATTAATGTGCAGCCGGCCTTCGCCGCGCGATGTTTCGTGTGCGATCCGCGCCTGGGTAACACTGCCCTCGACGGCATAATCGACGAGCTCTTCATGGCGCTCTTTTCGTGTCCGGCCACGATAGATCTGCGGAATGGTTTCGCCATTGCTGTCGTAGGAATCGGCATTGACGCCCGAGAAGGTGCCGACCGCGCCGGCCGCGGCCCAGGCGCCGGAAGACAAGCCATTGGTCACGCCAATGCCTTTGCCGCCTTCAATCAGGGGCAGGACTTCCCTGCCTGAAACGATCAGTGGATGAAGCGCTTTTTTCAATTCATCCTCGCTACGTTGCTAATCGAACGACCGTGCCGTCGCATGGTAGGTACCTTGACACAGCGATCAATGATTAAGTTGGACGTTTCTCCGCCCGGGGCAAGTCCACGGCATAATCATAAAGGTATATGCCGTGGTGCCGCGAGCCTCGATTATCCGGACTATCCGGCTTCCGCCTCTTTCTTTATTTCCTCGCCGGATTCCTGGTCGACGACTTTCATGCTCAATTTGATCTTGCCGCGATCGTCAATGCCCAACACTTTGACTTTGACTTCATCGCCCTCATTGAGCACATCGCTGACGGCGCCAATCCGGGTCGGCGCGATTTCGCTGATATGGACCAGCCCGTCGCGCTTGCCGATAAAGTTCACAAAGGCGCCAAAATCCATAATTTTTACCACCTTGCCGGTGTAGATTTCACCGACCTCCGGCTCGGCGATGATGTCGCGGATCATGGCCAGCGCGGCGTCGCCGGCTTCAGCCTCGACCGCGGCAACCTTGATCGTACCGTCATCCTCGATATCGATCTTGGTGCCGGTGGTCTCGCAAATTTCACGCACCACCTTGCCGCCCGGGCCGATGATTTCGCGGATGCGATCCTTGGGCACCGTGATCGTGGTGATGCGCGGTGCCGTATCGCTGACGCTGTCGCGCGATGCGCCGATTGCCTTGTTCATTTCGCCAAGAATGTGGAGGCGCCCTTCATGTGCCTGTTCGAGCGCGACCTTCAGGATCTCCTCGGTGATGCTGGTGATCTTGATATCCATTTGCAGCGAGGTGATGCCGTTTTCCGAACCGGCAACCTTGAAGTCCATATCGCCGAGATGATCCTCATCGCCGAGAATATCGCTTAAGACGGCGAAATCATCACCCTCCTTGATCAGGCCCATGGCGATACCGGCCACCGGGCGGGTCAAGGGGACACCGGCATCCATCAGCGAAAGCGAGGTGCCGCAGACGGTTGCCATCGAGGACGAGCCGTTCGATTCGGTGATCTCAGAGACGACGCGGATGGTGTAGGGGAAATCCTCGGCAGTCGGCAGAAGGGGGTGAATGGCGCGCCACGCCAATTTGCCATGGCCAATTTCACGCCGGCCGGGGCCACGCAGGAAACGTGCCTCGCCAACCGAATAGGGCGGGAAATTATAGTGCAGCATGAAGCGCTCGCGATACTCGCCCTCAAGCACATCCATGATCTGCTCGTCCTGGCCGGTGCCGAGCGTGGCAACCACCAAGGCCTGGGTTTCGCCGCGCGTAAAGAGCGCCGAGCCATGGCTGCGTGGCAAGGTGCCGACTTCGGCGACGATTTGCCGTACGTCGCGTGTGCCACGGCCATCGATGCGGTCGCCGGTTTGCAATATTTGCGAGCGTACGATGTCGCGTTCCATGTCTTTCAGGATCGACCCCATGTCGCCCGGCGTCTCACCGTCGGCGTCCGCCAAATTCTCGGCGACCGATTTCTTGACTTCGGAGATGCGGTCCTGGCGGTCGGACTTGGTCTTGATACCGTAGGCCTCCTTGAGACCATCGCCGGCCAGGTCACCGACCTTGGCGACCAGGTCCTGGTCCTTCTCTACACTCGGCGTATCCCAGGGTTCCTTGGCGCAGGCCTCGGCGAGCTCGATGATTGCATCGAACACCGGCTGCATTTCCTTGTGGCCGAAGGTGACGGCGCCGAGCATGACGTCCTCGCTCAGCTCGCTGGCCTCGGATTCGACCATCAGCACGCCTTCCTGGGTGCCAGCGACGACCAGATCAAGCACCGTATCGGGGCGCTGCTCAAGCGTCGTGTTGAGGACATATTCGCCATCGATATAGCCGACCCGGCAGCCGGCAATCGGGCCCATAAAGGGAATGCCGGAAATGGTGAGGGTGGCGGAAGCACCGACCATGGCGACCATGTCCGGGTCGTTCACCATATCGTGCGACAGAACCGTGCAAATCACCTGGGTTTCGTTGCGGAATCCGGCGGCGAACAGCGGCCGGATGGGGCGGTCGATCAAGCGGCAGACGAGCGTTTCTTTTTCGCCCGGCCGTCCTTCGCGTTTGAAAAAGCCGCCGGGAATCTTGCCGTTGGCGAATGCTTTCTCTTCGTAATTCACCGTGAGGGGGAAGAAATCCACACCCTCGCGTGGGCTCTTCTGCGCCACGACGGTGCAAAGTACGGTGGTTTGGCCGTAGCTTACCATCACGGCGCCGTCGGCCTGGCGCGCCACTTTGCCGGTTTCAAAAACCAACGGGCGTCCGCCCCACATCGTTTCTTTACGTGTAATATTGAACATATTCTATTTCCCTTATGCCTACGGGACGGACGCCCGATGCGCTCCGTCCCGGTGGACCGGCCGATAGACCTGTCCGTGTACAGTTTTGGTCCTGAACCATTTCAGGGGCCAAGTATTTTGCTAACGCCATATGCGCCGCGGCTCAGCCAGCGGCGATCATGCGACGTTCATTTCTCCAATTGTGCCAGTGAGGGTGATCTACGATTTCACCCGAATATCACTTGCGTAGTCCCAGGCGCTGAATCACGTCGGCGTAACGATCGCCGTCCTCACGCTTTAGGTAGTCGAGCAAACTGCGGCGTCGGCTGACCATCTTCAGCAAGCCACGGCGCGAGTGCACGTCTTTCTTATGGGTGCGAAAATGACCCGTAAGGTTGTTGATACGTTCTGTTAAGATTGCGACCTGTATTTCGGGGGAACCGGTGTCACCGGCTGTTTTCCCGAACTCGGTCATAAGTTCGGATTTCCGCTCAGCGGTAATCGACATCTTCTAGTCTCCGATTGTCATAAGTTGAAAACGCGAAGCGGCTGGAGTTTGCCCGATTCAATTTTGGCCAAGGCAACCAGCCGCTCATCTGATCTGGCCCGGACGGTTTTCGCGTCCGCGCCACTCACCGGTATTGCCTGGCCAAAGCGCAGGCGTTCCGCGTCCATTTCGTTCAATTCCAGTGCCGGGATGTCGGCCAGCGGGGCCTCGACCGAAAGGATTTGGGCGGCAAGGCGCGCACTATGCACCAGCGATTCTACTTTATCCAGTGAAATCGCCGCATTTTCGGTGAACGGACCAACCATTGTCCGGCGCAGCTCTGAAACATGGCCCACCGTGCCAAGTGACAGGGCTAAGTCGCGCGCAAGCGAGCGAATATAGGTCCCTTTGCCGCAAATAACGTCGAATGTTGCCGTCTCAGGGCCGTGGTCGCGCAATATGAGCTGCTCGATCCGCACCAGGCGGGGTTGAAGGGTGACTTCCTTATCGGCCCGGGCCAAGGCATAGGCACGCTGGCCGGAAACCTTAATGGCTGAAAACTTCGGCGGCATTTGGCTTATTTCGCCGATAAAACTGCCTAAAATGGCGTCGATTTCCTGCTTTATTGGGCGTTTGTCGCTGCGTTCGGTGACCTTGCCCTCGGCATCGTCGGTGTCGCGCGCCTCGCCCCATTTGACCGTAAAACGGTAGGCTTTGCGGCCGTCCATGACATAAGCCACGGTTTTGGTCGCTTCGCCGATGGCAATCGGCAGCACGCCGGTGGCGAGCGGGTCGAGCGTGCCGCCATGGCCGACTTTGAGCTTAAAGCCGGCCTGTTTGATGAGATATTTGATACGCCCGACGATTTGCGCCGAGGAGCGGCCGAGCGGCTTATCGATGATCAGCCAGCCATCCAGGCGCCCCTGCGCGCTGTCAGGCTTGGTCATCCTCGGCCGCGACTTGGTCCAGCAATTTGTCGATGTGATTGGCTTCATCGAACGAGTGGTCGAGCTCGAACTCAAGCACCGGGGCAAAGCGCAGATTCACCCGGCGCGCGACCTCGCCGCGCAGATAGGGTGCCGCGCGGCGTAGCGCGTCGAGGATCGGTGCGCCGCCGTCATCGCCGCCGCCGAGCGGCATGACGAAGATGCGCGCCTGTTTAAGGTTTGGGCTCGGGCGCACTTCGGTAATCGTAATTGCCGCCTCGGCCAACAGGGGATCGCGGATCGGCGCGCGCTGAAAGGTATCGGTGAGGGCTTCGCGCAAGACCTCGCCAACGCGTAGCTGGCGCTGAGAGGGAGCCCGCGATTTTAAGCTGTTTGCGCGTGCCATGATGTGGCTTTCCACTTAATGGATCGGAAGCAAGCCTTGCCGGAAAAATCAGGAATCGAGCGCCCGCGCGACTTCCTCGATTTCGTAAAACTCCATGATATCGCCCTCACGCAGATCCGAATAATTCTCGAACGCCATGCCGCACTCATAGCCTTCCTTGACCTCGCGCACATCATCCTTGAAGCGGCGCAGCGTCTTCAGCGCACCGTCATGGATAACGATATCGTCGCGCAGCAGGCGCACCTTTGCGCCACGCTTCACCAGGCCGTCCGTCACCCGGCAACCGGCAACCTTGCCGACCTTGCCAACGCTGAATATTTCGAGGATTTGCGCATTGCCGAGCATGCGTTCGTGCAGCGCCGGCTTGAGCATGCCCTCGAGCATCGCTTTGACGTCATCGACGACATTATAAATGATCGAGTAGTAGCGAATATCGATGCCGTCACGTTGTGCCTGGGCGCGCGCTTGCGGGTTGGCGCGTACGTTGAAGCCGATTATTTGCGCATTCGATGCGCTGGCCAGTACCACATCCGATTCGGTAATGCCGCCGACGCCAGCGTGCAGAACCTTGGCGGCGACTTCTTCAGTGGCCAGATTTTCAAGCGCGCTGCGCACTGCTTCGACCGAGCCATGCACATCGCCCTTGATGAGCAGGGGCAGGTTTTGCACGCCGTCCTGGCCGGCCTGGGAGAACATTTGCTCGACATCCATCGGCGCCGCGCTGCGGGCGGAAGCGAGGTCGCGCGTGCGCTTTGAGCGGAACTCGCTAATCTCGCGGGCGCGCCGCTCATTCTCCACGACGACGAAATCCTCGCCGGCATTGGGCGGATTGTTGAGGCCCAATATTTCGACCGGGCATGACGGCGGCGCGTCTTTGCGGTTTTTGCCGCGCTCGTCGGTCATGGCGCGCACGCGGCCCCATTCTGAACCGGCGACGACGATGTCGCCGACATGCAACGTGCCGCGCTGTACCAACACCGTTGCCACCACGCCACGCCCCCTATCGACGCGTGATTCGATCACCACGCCATCGGCGTCACGTTCTGGATTGGCGGCAAGTTCGAGAATTTCGGATTGCAGAATGATGGCTTCTTCGAGCTTGTCTAAATTGGTTTTCTGCATCGCCGACACTTCGACCGAGAGCACGTCGCCGCCCATTTCCTCGGTGACGATTTCGTGCTGCAACAGTTCCTGGCGCACGCGGTCCGCTTTGGCATCGGGACGGTCAATCTTGTTGATGGCGATGATGATGGGAACCTCTGCCGCGCGCGCATGATTAATCGCTTCGACCGTTTGCGGCATCACGCCATCGTCGGCGGCAACCACCAAAACAACGATATCGGTGAGCTTGGCACCGCGCATGCGCATTTGCGTAAAAGCGGCATGGCCCGGCGTATCGATGAAGGTGATGCTGGCGCCACCGGCCAAATTCACTTGATAGGCGCCGATATGCTGGGTGATGCCGCCCGCCTCGCCCGAGGCAATATCGGTCGCGCGCAAGGCGTCGAGCAGCGAGGTCTTGCCATGGTCGACATGGCCCATGACGGTGACGACCGGCGCGCGGGCGATCATGGTGCCTTCCTCGTCGGTATCGCCCTTCAGGCCGATTTCAACATCCGAGGCGCTGACCCGCTTCACCTTGTGGCCGAATTCATGGACCACCAGTTCCGCCGTGTCGCCCTCGATGATTTGCGCCATCGAAGCGGCAATGCCCATTTGCATGAGTTTCTTGACAACCTCGATACCGCGCACGGCCATTCGGTTGGCGAGCTCCTGCACGGCGATGGTTTCCGGTATCACCACTTCGCGCACCACGGGGCCGGCGTCTTCGGCGCCGCCGGCTTCGCTCGCCATGCGGCGCTCGCGCTCGCGCTGGCGCTTCAAGGACGCCAGGCTGCGGCTGCGCTCTTCATTGCCTTCCGTCTCCAGGGCCCGCGAGACGGTGAGTTTGCCGCCGCGTCGGCGGCTCGAGTCACGGTCGCGTTTGCCCGGTGTCGGCGTGCGGCGCACTTCCGCCCGACGGCGCCCGCGGCGCGGTGCTTCCTCGCTGTCGCTGTCTGCCGCCTTGGCGGCACTGGGACGTTCCGGTGCCGGTGCGGGTGCTTCTTCGGGTGCTGCTTCCTCAGATATTGCGAGGCGGCGCGCCGCTTCGGCTTCCGCCTGTTGACGTTTTTCCTCTTCTTCCTTGCGGCGCGATTCTTCCTCGGCCGCCCGGCGTTCGGCAATTTCGCGCTCGGCCGCCCGGCTCTCATCTTCTCTTGCGCGTTGTGCTGCTTCTTTTTCCGCTTCGAGGCGTTTGCGGCCTTCTTCCTTGACGGCACTTTCCACGGCGCGGGCGCGGGTGGCTTTTTCTTCTTGCGTTAATGTCCGCAGGACGACACGCGATTTGGGTGTGTCCGCCTCGGTCGCCGCAGTTTTTGCCGAAGCCGCACTTGTGGCTGCCGCTTCGCTTGGCGCGCTTAAGGTGGTTGTCGATTTCGCGGCACCTGGGTCAGCCGCTTTTAGGGTGCCGGCGGGCCGGACATTTGCTGCTGTGCCAGCACTCGGTTTGCCGGCTGTGATGCTGCGCTTTTTACGCACCTCGACGGCAACCGAGCGGCTGCGGCCGTGCGAAAAGCTCTGACGCACCTGGCCGCCATCGCTGGGCTGGTTGGCCCCCGTTCCGCCCTGCCGTTTCAACGACAGTGGTTTCTTTCCCTTACCGCTTTCAGTCGTACCGTCTTCGCTCATTCGATGCCTACTCGATCCACAGTTTCGTTGGCTGCCCGCGATCCACTGCCGGCAGGCGCGATTCTCCGATAGCGCGAAAGCCGGCGAGACGGCCGCATTCGCGTAAAAATTGGGTGCTCAGGCGCGAATCACGCAGCACCGCATGGACGATATCCGCGCGCCCGAGGGCCTGCGCCAATTCGCCGCGTGAAAACATTTCAATGGACGGCAAGCCATGCGCCACGGCGCGGAGACGGCTGCGCGCCGCCGCCGCGCCGTCATTGGCCTGCACCAGAACAGCGGCCCGCCCGGCGCCGAGATCGGCGCGAACCTGGTCATGTCCGATCGCGATCACGCCTGAGCGCAGCGCAAGGCCGAGAAAATTGAGGCTGCGCTGGGTGAGCAGATGCGCGACCTGATCGGCCAACCCGGCTTCCGCCGTGACGTTGGCGCGCGCCGCTTTGGCAAAACACCGCTCCGCCACCGCCTGGTCGACGACACTGCGTTCGGCGCGGAGCCACAATCCCCGCCCCGGCAGGCGTTCGGCCACATCGGGCACGATGAGGTTGTCGGGGCCGGCAACGAAGCGGATCAAATTTTCGCTGGCGCATTCCTGGCGCGACAGGATACAGCGCCGCCGTTTGCCGTCGGCGTCATTCCGCGGCGGCGTATTTTCGGGTGAAGCGATGTCAGGCGCAGCCAGGTTCACGGCGTGGTGCTCTCCTCACTGGCCGCTTCATTGGCCGGCGCGTCTTCGCCGCCTTGCGGCGCTTCGCCGTCTAACTCGGCGCCTTCCTCCTCGCCCGGCTCATCGTCGAACCAATGTGCCCGGGCAGCCATAATGATGGCATTGGCATCGTCGAGATTGGGCGCGAGATCGCCCAATATTTCGATCAGTTCATCGCCCGCGAGGTCGCCGAGATCATCGAGCGTCTTGATTTCGGCTTCACCGAGTATCACCAATGCCACCGGACTCAGGCCCTCGATCGCCGCCAACTCGTCTTCGACGCCCAGGGCAACGCGCTTGTCGGACAATTCGTTATTCATCTTGTCGACATATTCTGTCGCGCGGCTGCGCAGTTCCTCGGCGATTTCCTCGTCGAAACTCTCGACCGAGGCGAGCTCCTCGGTCGGCACAAAGGCGACTTCCTCGATGCTGGCGAAGCCTTCGGTCACGAGCAAATGGGCGATCACATCATCGACATCGAGCGCTGCCATGAAGAGCTCGGTACGCGAGCGGACTTCCTCCTGGCGGCGGTCCGATTCTTCCGCCTCGGTGAGGATATCTATGTCCCAGCCCGACAGTTGAGAAGCCAAGCGAACATTCTGGCCGCGCCGGCCAATCGCCAGGCTCAGCTGCTCGTCCGGCACCACGACCTCGATGCGCTTGGCATCTTCGTCGAGCACGACCTTGGAGACTTCCGCCGGCGCCAGCGCGTTAACAATCAAGGCGGCCGGATCGGGCGACCATTGAATGATGTCTATCTTTTCGCCTTGCAGTTCGCTTACCACCGCTTGCACACGCGAGCCGCGCATGCCGACGCAGGCGCCAACCGGGTCGATGCTGGCATCGTTCGAAAACACCGCGATTTTGGCGCGGCTGCCGGGATCGCGGGCGACCGATTTGATCTCGATGATGCCGTCATAAATTTCCGGCACTTCCTGGGCGAACAGTTTGGCCATGAAATTGGGATGGGTGCGGGAGATAAAAATCTGCGGCCCGCGCTGCTCGCGCCGGACATCGTAAATATAGCCGCGCACCCGGTCACCGTTGCGGAATGATTCGCGTGGCAACAGATCCTCGCGCCGGATAACGCCTTCGCCGCGGCCAAGGTCGATGGTGACGCCGCCAAATTCGGCGCGTTTCACCAGTCCGCTGGCGATTTCGCCAACCCGGTCCTTGTATTCCTCGTACTGGCGCGCGCGTTCCGCCTCGCGGACCTTTTGCACGATCACCTGTTTGGCGGTTTGCGCCGCGATGCGGCCAAAATCAATTGGCGGCAGGGCGTCGGCTAAATAATCGCCGATTTGCGCTGCCGGATTGCGCTCTTGGGCGTTGGCGATGCTGATTTGCGTTGCATCATTTTCCACCGGGTCGGCCACTTCGAGATAACGCATCAGGCGAATTTCGCCGGTATCGCGGTCGATTTCCGTGCGGATATCATGTTCCTGACCATATTTGCGCTTGCCGGCATGGGTGATCGCGTCCTCCATCGCCTCCAACACAAGGTCGCGTTCTATGCTTTTTTCCCGCGCCACAGCATCCGCAACCTGCAGCAGTTCAAAGCGCGCGAGACCGACTGTTTCCGTATCCATTTGCGTTACATCCGTTTTTGCGTCTGTGCAGCCGAAATGAGCTCATCCGTGAGCACCAGTTTGGCCTTTTTAATGGTTGAGAACGGCACGACAGCAGGACCATCATCCTGGGATATCCGCACATTCCCGTTTTCGACACCGAGGACCTGCCCGCGTAGGCGTTTGCGTCCTTCGACCGCCTCCGTCATCTCAATTTTCGCTTCAAAGCCGGCAAAGCGCTCAAAATCGCCGATCCTGGTTAACGGGCGGTCGAGGCCGGGTGAGCTGACTTCCAAATTATAGGCGCCGCCGATCGGGTCCTCGACATCGAGCAAGGCCGAAACGGTTTTGCTGGCGAGCGCGCATTCATCCACCGTTAGGTTGGCGCGGTCACTCCGTTCGATCATGATTTGAAGGGTTGGGCGTCCGGGGCCGCCAAAGCGCACCCGCACGACCTCAAGGCCCAGGGCCTTAAGAGACGGTGCTATCAACTCCTCGACACGGTGCGTCTGTTCCATGTTGGCACCACATCGTCAATCTGCCGACAGCAGAAATGAAAAAGCGGGCCAGCGGCCCACCTTAAACGTCATCACAATTATTACCTCGTCGTTATTGTGCCTAAACTACTTCGCTTTGGCCCGCCGCTTCAAGCGCTTTATATATTTTGCCTTGATCGGCTTGCAAGTTCACGAGCTTGCACGGCGCTCGAAACGGAGAAACATCGGCGCCCGGCCGGCCGCTCGCGCCTTGCCTTCATAGCGCGTTTCAGGCCAGTCGCCGGGCCGTTCGCGCCAATCGCCGGGGCGCTCGGCGAGCCAGCGAAAACGCGGCTCGGCAAGCATTCTCTGGAGAGTCCAGCGGCCATATTCGGCGTGATCGGTGGCGAATCTGAATTCACCGCCAACCGCCATGATATCGGCAAAGCGGGCGACATTCTCAGGTGAAACGATGCGCCGTTTGTTGTGCCGCTTTTTCGGCCACGGGTCGGGATAAAGCAGGCTGAGTCGGTTGATTTCGCCGCCGCCGAGACGGGCCATGAGACGACGGGCATCGTCGGGGAAAATGCGCACATTGCTGAGATTTTGCGTTGCGAGCTGGTCGAGCAAGGCGGCGACGCCATTGAGGAATGGCTCGCAGCCGATGAAACCGACATCGGGATGGCGCGCCGCCTGCCAGGCCAAATGCTCGCCGGCACCGAAGCCAATCTCAAGCCAGATTTCCTTGGTGCCCGGTGCAAAGAGGGCACGGGGTTGAATGGTATCGGCCGCGGTTTCCAGGTCGATGCCGATTTGCGGCAGCAAATCGCGCATCAGGGCCTGGCGCCCCGGCCTTAGTTTATGCCCTTGGCGGCGGCCGAAAACGACTTGGCGGCCGAATTCCGGGTTGCCCGTCATGTCGCCAAGCCCTCACATAATAAAAGGCGCGCTTAGGCGAGGGCGCTCTTTAACGCCTCGGCCAGGTCGGTGCGTTCCCACGAGAAGCCGCCATCGGTGTCGGGCTCGCGGCCGAAATGCCCGTAAGCTGCGGTGCGTGCATAAATCGGTTTGTTAAGTTGGAGATGCTTGCGAATACCGCGCGGCGTGAGGTCCATGGCGTCGCCAAGCGCGCTGGCAAGCTTGGCCTCATCGACCTGTCCCGTGCCGTGCGTGTCGACATAAAGCGAGAGCGGCTTGGCCACACCGATGGCATAGCTGAGCTGAATCGTGCAACGATCCGCAAGGCCGGCGGCGACGATGTTCTTGGCCATATAGCGCGCCGCATAGGCCGCCGAGCGGTCCACTTTCGACGGATCTTTGCCGGAAAAGGCGCCGCCGCCATGCGGCGCGGAGCCGCCATAGGTATCGACGATGATCTTGCGCCCGGTCAGGCCCGAATCCCCGTCCGGCCCGCCGATAACGAAGCGTCCGGTCGGATTGACGTAGAATTCCTCTTCCGGGCACATCCAGCCGTCGGGCATGACATTGACCACATGCGGGCGCACGATTTCGCGCACTTCATCCTGGCTAAGGGTCGCCAGATGCTGGCTCGAGACGACGATCGAGGTCGCACCGACCGGTTTGCCGCCCTCATAGCGCAACGTCACCTGGCTTTTCGAATCCGGCAGCAGGCCCGGCTCGGCGCCCGAATGTCGGGCATCGGCGAGCGAGCGCAAAATGGCATGGGAATAATGAATAGCTGCCGGCATCAGCACGTCGGTCTCGCGGCAGGCATAGCCGAACATAATGCCCTGATCACCGGCGCCCTCGTCCTTGTTGCCGCCGCCATCGACACCCATGGCAATATCGCCGGACTGGGAGTGAACATGCACTTCCACATGGGCACGCGCCCAATGAAATCCGTCCTGTTCGTAGCCGATCTGTTTCACCGCTTCGCGCGCCACATCTTCCATCATGTCGTGCGTGATTGATTCCGGGCCGCGCACTTCGCCGGCCAAAACGATGCGATTGGTTGTGACCATTGTTTCGCACGCAACGCGTGCCTCAGGCTCACGCGCCAGGAAGGTATCGACGATCGCGTCGGAGATGCGGTCGCACACCTTGTCGGGGTGACCTTCTGAAACGGATTCGCTGGTAAATAAGAAATTAGATAACGTCAAGAAACGAACTCCCCTTTACACGGCGCGGCTCTTTTTAAGAGAGGGCCGATTTTCCACGCAGCGCGGCACAATCGCCACGCCGGTTTGTGGCAATCTTTATCCTGCCGGTCAAGCGCTTTGCGCGGCCGCCGAGAGCGTTGATAGGACGGGCGAAAAAATGACGAGGTAAGTTAGCTGCCGGAGCTGCGTTTATCGCCAGCAGCCGGGCCGGCGACGGCTTTTACCAACTCAAATACACGTTTGCGGACACTCGGCTCGGTGATGCGATAGTAGGCGCGAACCAGTTCAAGTGTTTCCCTTTTAACCAAAGGGTCGCCCTCGAAGGAGGCAATTTTAATATCGGCCAGTCCGGGAGTTTTTTGGCCCGATATTTCTGCCGGTAAATCGTCAAAGAAGTATGACACAGGAATGTCGAGTACTTGCGATAATTGATAGAGGCGACTTGAGCCGATTCGGTTCGTTCCACGCTCGTATTTTTGAACTTGTTGGAAAGTTAAATTTATCGCCTTACCAAGTTTTTCCTGACTCATACCGAGCAGTGTGCGGCGCAAGCGAACACGTTTTCCAACGTGGATGTCTATTGGATTTGGATGAAGTGCCATGGTTTCTCTTTATCAGAAGAATTCAACTTTACGCTTCGCCCCGGAACGGTGCTCTGCAACATAAAAGGGCTTAAATTTGTAGGACCCTTTGATCACGTTTCTCTTAACCTATTTCAATTTATTATGTCAACAACTGCTTCATTTTCCCAATTATTGATATAGGAATTATTGTACAAACCTTTTCATTGCGGTTGACTTTATTTAATTCTTCTCACGCATAGCACGAATACTAACTAGGCCCAGCGGGATAATAAGGATTAAAAACAAAGTCCAGTCACCCAGCATCGCATAAGGCGTTCGTCCTAGGGCACGGGGTAAGGCAATCTGCAGCACGCCTTCCTGTCCCAGGGGAAGGTGCGCCAAGATACGGCCAAGGGGGTCGATGACGGCTGAGATTCCAGTGTTGGCGGCACGCACCATCGGCAGGCCTTCCTCGATCGCCCTCAGGCGGGCTGCCTGAAGGTGTTGGTAAGGTCCGGCGGTATTTCCGAACCAACCATCATTGGTGATATTGAGCAGCCAGCCGGGCCGCACATCGCCGGACGCAACCTGGCCGGGAAATATCGCCTCATAACAGATCAATGGGCTGAACGGCGGCAGGCCTGGTACCTGTAATGTCTGGGCTCCGGGGCCTGATGAAAAATCGATATTTCCGTGCGTTAATTTGGCAACGCTCATGATGCTTCTGAGCGGCATATATTCACCAAACGGCACGAGATGATGCTTGTCGTAGGTGGCGGCTATATTTCCGCTCGAATCAATGGCGTGAAGACTGTTCCACAATTGCCGCGGCGAAGCATCGCCGGCGCTATTTTGCCGCAGTGCGCCGGTGAACAGCAGGCCGCCCTCGGGTACAGCACCCGCCAGCCAATCCGCTAGGCGCGCATCATTACTGATGTCGTAGGGCACGGAGGTTTCGGACCAAATAACATGGCTGGCGCCGTTCGGCAGGGCGGTGAGCGTCATGCGCATATGTTTTTCGAGCGCCGCCTGGCGCGATCCGGCACGCCATTTCAGTTCCTGCGGAATATTGGCCTGGACGATCAGGAGTTTGATGCCGGGCAGCTCGGGCGGGTGCACCACGGCAAGACGAATGGTTCCGCCAAGCCAGATCGCGGCGAGAAGCAGGATCGCCGTCACGGGCGTGCGCCAGTGTGCCGCCACCGCCCGATCGCCGCGCCGCTCGGCCAACAGGGCTGGCGCCGCCGCCGCCAGAATGGTGACGAAGCTAAGGCCATATATGCCCGTGAGCGCGGATAACTGCATCATGCCTTCCGAAAGGCTCCACGACGTGCCGATTAAATTCATCGGAAAGCCGGTCAAGAGATGACCGCGCAGCCATTCCGCGGCGGTCCAGGCAATGGCGAAGACGAGCAAGCGCGCGATTCCGCTGCGCCGGCTGACGAAGGCCGTGATGGCGGCAAGCGCGGGGAACAGAGCCAGGCCGGCGGAGAGGCCGATCACGGCCGGCACCGCCACCCAGGCAAATTTATCCGGATCGGTCAGTAGCGCGGCGCCGACCCAATAGCAGCTCGCAAGAAAATGGCCAAAGCCGAACCACCAGCCGGCCAGGGCGGCACGCCATGCCGTTTGCGAGGAAGCGATGAGCCAGAGCAGGCCAACAAAGGCCGGCAGCAACAGGGGCAGCGCATTGGCCGGTGGCAGGGCGGCGGCGGCCAAGAGCCCAAGGAGAAATCCGAGAAGCGAGCGGCGCCAACCACTAAGCGCCGAGACGCGGCGCGACAAGGCCGCCATATATCCTTTTTCGTCCCGCAACAATGCGCCGGCGGCGCTGAGCGAGATCACGTTTGTCCGGGCTCGTCCGGCGGCGCTGCCGCGCTCACGCGCACCCGTTTGACCCGCCTCGGATCGGCGTCGACGATTTCAAAGCTCAGCCCGGCGGGATGGCTGAGGCGGTCATGGCGGCGCGGCACCCGTCCAGCGAGGCGCAACACCAGGCCGCCCACGGTTTCGATATCCTCGTCAAGCTCGCCATTGCGCAAGGCCAGGCCGAAATGGGATTCCAGCGCCTCGATTTCGGTACGCGCATCAGCCTCGACGATGCCCTCAGGCGATACGCTGAGGGTGGGCGCCGGTGCGGCGTCATGTTCATCCTCAATCTCGCCGACGATTTCCTCGACCAGATCCTCGATCGTGACCAAGCCGTCGGTGCCGCCATATTCATCGACGATGACAGCCATGTGCAGGCGGCTGGTGCGCATCTTGGCAAGGAGGTCGACAACCGGCATGGATTGCGGCACGAACAGCAATGGCCGCATGACCGATCCGAGGTCGAATTTCTTGGTGCTGCCCCAGAACGCCATGACATCGCGGATATGCACCATGCCAACCACTTCATCCAGTGTATCGCGGTAAACCGGCATACGGGAATGGCCGCTTTCTTTGATCGCTGCAACGACCTCGTCCAGCGCCGCGCTCTCTTCAATGGCGATGATGTCGGGTCGGGGCACCATGGCGTCTTCGGCATTGAGTCGGCCAAAGCGCAGCAAATTCATCAGCAGATCACGTTCTTCGGGCGTGATCTGCTCGGCGATTTCGTCTTCTTCCTCAATCAGCTCTTCGAGGGATTCCTGCCACGTTGCGTCGTCGTTGCGGGCAAAGGCGCGCAACAGCCAGCCACTGAGGGAGCGTACGATAGAGGGTTCGTCGCGGCCCTCTTCCTTTGTAGCGGCGGCGTCGATTCCAGATGGAGGTTTGTCGCTTTCGTTCATTTCTTTGTCATAGCGCCAGCCGGCACGTAGGGATTGGCAATGCCAATGCCTGCCAGCGCCTGAATCTCAAGTTTCTCCATTGTCTCGGCATCTAGGTCATTCGCGTGATCATAGCCTAAAAGATGCAACACGCCATGTATCACGAGATGGCTTAAATGTTCGTGCAAACTTCGCTTCGCTGTCTCCGCTTCACGGCTTGCCGTTTCCAGCGCCACCACGACATCGCCCAAGGCCTCGCTGGCCTCAGATGCTCGCACTGGCGCCGGCTGGCCATCGGCGTAGCGAAAGGCCAACACGTTGGTGGCTTTGTCGATACCGCGATAATCCTTGTTCAGGGCGCGCACCATGGCGTCATCCGCGAGCACGATGGCAAGCTCGTTCGCCGGCGGTTCGCTGGCCAACGCCAAGGCCGCCAACGCCGCCTTGCGTGTCACGCGGCGCGCTTCAGGAAGCGCTGTCCGCCATGCCGTGTGGCGTATCGTTATTCCGATCTCCATTAATATCTTTGCTGTTTCGTTCGTGGGTTTGCCTGTTGTCCGGCGGCAGGTTGCTAGCCGGATATTCAATACGGCTGTGATAGACGCCAAGCACAAGAACCCGGGTAAAGGCGTCTTCGATGCGTGTCAGGTCGGCGATCGTCAGCGCGCAGTCGGACAGTTGGCCGTCTCTCATTTTCTCGGCGATGATTTTTCCGACCCGCTCTTTCAGTTCCGCCGGGCTCGGATTGTTGAGCGCGCGGGTGGCGGCTTCGACCGAATCGCCAAGCATGAGAATGCCGGATTCGCGCGTCCGAGGTTTTGGACCGGGATATCTGTAATCCGCCTCGCTGACCTGCTGTCCCGAGTCTTGCGAATTTTCCACGGCGCGCTGATAAAAAACCCGTAACAGAGTCGTTCCCTGATGCTGCGTTACCGCTTCGATCACCGGCCGCCCCATGCGGTGTTTACGGGCGAGATGGATGCCTTCGGTGATGTGCGAGAAGATGATGCGGGCCGAGAGCTCCGGCGGCAGGCCATCATGGATATTGCCCTCGCGCTGGTTCTCGGAGAAATAAACCGGGCGCACCGATTTACCGATATCGTGATAAAGCGCCATCACCCGGCATTTGAGCGCGTTGGCGTCGATCGCCTCGGCGGCGGCTTCGGAGAGGTTGGCGATCATCACCGAATGGTGGTGGGTGCCGGGCGATTGCAGGGCGAGGGATTTGAGCAAGGGATGGTCGCCGGTGGCAAGCTCCATCAAACGAACATCGGTTATTTCGTCGAAAACATATTCGAACAGGGGCAGCAGACCCATGGCGAATGCCGCAACCATGCTGCCCGAGACCAGCGCAAAGGCGATGACAAGAGGAATATCGGCATATTGCGTGCCGCCGCCCAATATCAGCACCAGGGGCACGGCGACAGCTTGCGCGGCGGCCACAGCGGCCCCAACCTTGAGCAAATCCTTGCGATGGCGGCAGCGCCGGGCGGCAATGCCGGCGACCAGCACGCCGATGAGATAATAGGCGGCAAGCCAGATATCGCCATCGGCGTGATAGGTGACGAGCAGCGCGAGAACGACGCCGACCATCAGACTGACGCGCGCATTGACGAAGTTGGACACCACCACCGCCGACAGCGCGACGGGGCTTAAGAACGCCGCGACCTGAAGGTCGATGCCAAGGCCTTCGGCGATGCCGCGTCCGGCATATAGCGCGCCAACGCTGATCAGCCCGGTCAAGGTGATCGCGGCGATCGTGATATAGCCGTTCTTGCGGGTGAAATGGAGTGGCTGGCGGCCGCTGCGGAAAAAGAACGCGCCGAGCCCGACCAGGCCGGCGAGAAAGACGGCGAACGCCACGCTGTCGACCCAGCCGAGGCCGCCTTGGCGCGCCTCGTTCAGGGCCAGGAGGCGTGCCTGTGCGCGCGGCGTCACGCGGTCTCCTTCGCGCACAATCACTTCACCGCGCCCGATATGCATGTTCACCGGTTCGACCGCGGCCAGCGCGGCGGCAACGGCGCTTTCCGTGGCCTCCACGCTAAAGGTCACATTCGGTTCGGTCAGGGCTAGCGCGGTTTGTAAAATCCAGGTCCGCAGACTTCGCGCCGAGCCATAGGGTGCCTCGCGCGCCTTTGCCCGCATCATACGCCACGCGCCAGCGACATCGATGAGGGCGTCGAAGTGAAAGAGCATGGCGGCCTCATCGCTGCCGGTGTGATGGAGCGCAATGGCGCCCGATTCGGGCAGCAAGGCGCGATCCTCCATCACCATGCGTTCGGCTGGCAGGGCGAGAAAATAGGCCAGCGCGGCGCCGGCATCCTCGACATTCGGCAGGCCTTCCAACAGATCGAATATGCCGGCATTTACCGGCAAGCCCAATTCGGTTTCGAAGGCGGCAATGCGCTCGTTTACGGGCAGTTCGGATTGCGCTTTGCGCGCTGGCACATTCTCTATCGCAGCCACGGCAGCGCTGCGCCGGTCAAACAGTAATTCGGAATCATATTC
This sequence comes from uncultured Rhizobiaceae bacterium, assembly GCA_964429775.1. Lineage (GTDB taxonomy): Bacteria > Pseudomonadota > Alphaproteobacteria > UBA828 > UBA828 > PTKB01. The sequence goes on along the minus strand of CAYSDJ010000001.1, from coordinate 26,950 downwards.
GAATTGCGGCCGTACCGCGGCTTTCACCTGCGCCCGGCGCAATTCGGTTTCGTCCGGGTCGGCGACTTCCAGGCTGCGGTCGGCGCGGATGGTATCTTCGGCAATGCTATTCAAGGGCGGTATCGGCAAGCTCGACGAGCCAAACGGCGCAAACAGGGCGGTCATGGCGATGACGAACAGAATCAGCATCGGCCAATCAAGCAAGGGGCGCGGAATGTTCCAATGTTCTTCAGCCAAGGCGCGGATGGCTGAGGTTGACAGCAGTTCGCGTTCCGCTTTCAGGCTGCGTTCGAACAGAGAATCTGAACGATCGGTCACTTGCGTTCCCCCCTCTTGGCTGGGGAAGCTTCTTTATCGCGCCTTTCATAGGCCCGCACGATGCGTGTGACGAGCGGGTTGCGCACCACATCATCATTTGAAAATCGGATGAAGTCGGCGCCTTTCATGCCTTCCAACGTGTCCACCGCCTCGGCCAATCCGGAGCGTGCACCGCTCGGCAGATCGACCTGCGATAAGTCTCCGGTGACAACCATGCGGGAATATTCGCCGAGCCGGGTGAGGAACATTTTCATCTGCACCGGCGTGGTGTTTTGCGCCTCGTCGAGAATAACAAACGCGTTGGACAGCGTGCGGCCGCGCATGAAGGCGAGCGGCGCAATCTCGATCTCACCGGATTCGAGCCGATTCAACACTGTATCTGTCGGCATCATGTCGTTCAGCGCGTCATAGAGCGGGCGCAGATAAGGGTCGACTTTGTCTTTGATGTCGCCGGGCAGAAATCCAAGCCGCTCGCCCGCTTCGACCGCCGGGCGCGACAGGATGATACGATCGACCTGGCCCGACAGAAACATGGAAACGGCGACGGCCACCGCCAGATAGGTTTTGCCGGTACCGGCCGGGCCGAGCCCGAAAACCAGCTCATGTTCGCGCATCGATTCAATATAGGCGGCTTGGCGCGGGGAACGCGGCGCGACCGGGCGCTTGCGCGTTTGAATCGGATCGACTCGGCTGGGGGGTGTGAATTTGCCATCCTTGCCGCGCGCACTCGCCATACGTATCGCGGCATCGATTTCGCCGCGATCAACCGCCTCGCCGCGTTTCAAACGGTTATATAATTCGCTGAGAACCGCTTGCGCCACAGCGACGGATTCAGATGGGCCCGAAATCTCCAACTCATTGCCGCGCGAGGCGATCATCACCCCAAGGCTGTGCTCAAGCTGGGCGATATGACGGTCATGTTCGCCGAACAGCATGGCCAATAGGGTATTGTCGTCAAAACGCATATGCGCCTGCGCCGCCGGTTCGCCCGAATCGATTGCGCTAGTTTGGCTCAACCGGGCCGTCCTTCATCAAAGGTCGGAGCTGGCGCTGCCTTGCCGCCAGCCGCGACACGCGGCGCGCCTGGCGCCGCATGTCCGGCCAGGCTGTTGGTGTGGGCTTCAGTAATGACAATATCGGCCGAGCGGCCGCGATATTCGGGCGCCATATCGGCGTGCACCCATTGTCCATATGGGCTGCGGCCGAGCATTTGATCGGCATGCCGCCCGGGGCGTTCAAACAGGACAGGCAGGGTGCGGCCGATCATGCTTGCGTTGAAGGCCGCTTGAGAGCGCGCGAGGATGGCTTGCAGGGCGGCAAGGCGCGCGCTTTTGACATCCTCCGGCACCTGCGTTTCGGTCTCCGCCGCCGGCGTTCCCAGGCGTGCGCTGTATTTGAACGAAAACGCCTGGGCAAAATCGATTTCCCGCGCCAATGCCAATGTCTCTTCGAACGCGGCGTCGGTTTCGCCGGGAAAGCCGACGATGAAATCGCTGGAAAGCGCCATATCCGGCCGCGCCGCGCGCAACCTTTCGATCAAGCGGCGATAATCATCGGCGCTATGCTGGCGATTCATGGCCTTGAGAATAATATCCGAGCCCGACTGCACCGGGAGATGAAGAAACGGCATCAGCGCCGTCACATCGCCATGCGCGGCGATCAAATCGGCGCTGAGATCGCGTGGGTGGGAAGTGGTGTAGCGCAGCCGCTCGAGGCCGTCGATATCCGCCAGACGGCGAATAAGCCGGGCGAGCGAAAATTCGCCCGCCGCATCAGCGCCATGATAGGCGTTGACGTTTTGCCCCAACAGCGTGATTTCGCGCGCGCCGCACGCCACGAGACGGCGCGCCTCATTTTCCACATCCGTCACGTTGCGCGAGAATTCGGCGCCGCGCGTATAGGGAACAACGCAAAAGGTGCAGAACCGGTCGCAGCCTTCCTGGATGGTGAGAAAGGCACTGACGCTGGAGCCGCCCGCCCGCCCGCTTTCCTCCGGCAGATGGTCAAATTTGCTCTCGCTCGGAAAATCGGTATCGACCACGCCGCTTTTTTCGGCGCGGCGCAGCAAATCGGGCAGCCGGTGGTAGCTTTGCGGCCCCATCACCAAATCGACAAACGGCGCGCGATGGAGAAGCTCCGCGCCTTCGGCTTGGCCAACGCAGCCGCCAACGGCAAGGTATAGGCGCCGCCCCTCGGCCCGGCGCGCCTGTTTGAGGAGGTTTAGCCGGCCCAATTCCGAATAAACCTTTTCCGCTGCCTTCTCGCGAATATGACAGGTATTCAAGATCACCAGATCGGCGTCTTCGGGGCGCTCCGCCGCCGAATATCCGTGCGGTGCCAAAACGTCCGCCATGCGTTCGGAATCATAGACGTTCATCTGGCAGCCATAGGTTTTTACATAGAGTTTTTTCGCCACGGCGATTTCCTACCGCTTGGCACGGCGCCACAGCTTTGTGGGCGCCGCAACAGGGGCAGGCTCAATGTTGTCAGGATGTTGCCATTTTCAAGCGGCGAATCTAGCACTCGCCGGGACGCTGTCAAGCCGGGCGGCGGCAAATAGCATCATCGTTCAGGCCGGTTTGGAGGCCCACCAGGCATGTTTGGCCGGTTTGCCGAGGCGGCCGTGAATGCCGCGTGAGACGCCTTCGGATATCACCCGGTGGCAATGGGCCGACATTTCCTTGCGCGATTTGAACTGCGCCATGGTGACGGGCTCATGGAATTCGATAGCGACGGTTGTCTGTCCGAGACCGAATACGTTCCACAGATGGCCGGCCATTTCCATATCGCCATACCAGGCAAAAAACGGCCGGTAAGTGCGTCCAATGGGGATGCCGTCCAGGCGCGTATAGCAGATCGATACGGGCTGGACGGTGAGCGGTTTGCCGCCGATTTCCTTTTCCGCGACGCCGAAAAAGGCGCTTTTGAACGGCAGCACCCGGTTGCCGTCATTGCTCGTGCCTTCCGGAAACAGGATCAGATTGTCGCCCTCTTCCAGGCGCTGCTGCATTTCATCGCGATGCTCGGCCGTGCGAACGGCGCGGCGCTCGACAAAAACCGTCCGTTGCAGGCGGGCCAGAAGGCCGAACAGTGGCCAGCTGCGCACTTCCAGCTTGGCGATGAACGAGCCCGGCAGAACCGCGCCATACATGGTGATGTCGAGGTAGGACGTGTGGTTGCAGACAAAAAGAGTCGGGCGGGTGTGCGACATTTCGCCGTGGCGCTCGATCTTAAAGGCAATTATCCGGCTCACGCCGCGGTGGTAAATCATCGGAAGGCGCTTGGCGAGCGGCAGTTTGAGGCCGACCAAAATCATTTGCAGCGGCAATAGTGCTGCCGTCCAGCCGGCAAAACGAAGCGCCGTAAAAAAGGCCGTCACGTTAGTTTATCCTTGTATTTACGCGTCACCAGGTCCGTTTTGACGACAATACTGACATCGACGCTGTTCCATTGCGGGTCGATCACCGCGCCGTCGCCGACAAATCCGTTGAGCCTGAGATAGCCTTTGATCAGCGGCGGCACGGCCCGGATCGCGGCACGGTTGTTGATGTCCTCTTTCGCCATCAGGTTCATTTTGACGAAATGTTCGGGTTGCGCGACCGGGCGCATTTCAGGCGGGGCGAGATGAAAATGATAGAGATAGGACAAGGTCAACGCATGCTCTGCCGGGTCGGTGCCTTCAAAGCTGGCGCAGCCGAACATCAGCGGCACCTCATAATGCATGACATAGGCGGCCACGCCGCGCCACAACAGCGTCATCGAGGCGCGGTTGCGGTAAGGCGCCTCGACGCAGGAGCGGCCCAGTTCGAGTATTTCGCCGGGCTGTTCCAGTACCCGGTCGATATTATATTCCCACGGAGAGTAGAAGCCGCCATGGCTCTCGGCAACGGAGCGGCGCAACAGGCGATAGGTGCCGACAACCTGTTCGCTGCCGGCCGGACGATCCTGATCGATCACCAGAAGATGATCGCAATATTCGTCAAATCGATCGAAGTCACGCCGTTTGGCCGCCATTTCATCGCTCGGGCGTGAGGTCATTTCCTCATAGAATACCCGGTATCTGAGGGATTGCGCGGCGTCGATATCTGCCGCGCCGTCGGCCAGGCGAACCGCCAGGCTGCCCGCCGTGATTCCGGCCATGAAATCCTGCGACGCCATGTTTTACTCGCTCGATTCCGTCGCATCATCGGCAAGCGGGACGGCATAGAGCTCCAAGCGGTGGCCGACCAGTTTAAAGCCCAGGCGCTCCGCCACCGCGGCTTGCAGTTTCTCAATCTCGCGATTTTGAAATTCGATAACTTCGCCGCTCTTTACATCGATCAGATGGTCATGGTGGTCTTGATCGGCTTTTTCATAGCGCGCCTTGCCGTCGCCGAAATCGTGACGCTCGAGAATATCGACCTCTTCAAACAGACGCAGAGTCCGGTACACGGTGGCGAGGCTTATTCTATCGTCAATGGCGTTGGCGCGGCGATGCACCAGCTCGACATTCGGGTGGTCCTCCGCCTCCGACAGAACACGCGCGATCACGCGCCGTTGCCCGGTCATTTTCAGACCCAGTTCAACGCATCGCTGCTCCAGATTCGTCCGGCTAGAGTCGGGACCAGATGCCATTGTTTGCCGTCATTCCTGCCATGTTCTGCTCTGGGCGCTATTATAGGCGCGCATGGGGCAACGTCTATGCGTGCGAAGTAAAAGTAAAAGGATTTAACCGGCGCCGCGGCGCGGTTCACTGCCGGCAGGTCAGCTCGTTCCGCCGGACTTTGTGCCAAGACCCATTTTCTTGGCCAGTTCGCTGCGCTTTGCCGCATAGCTCGGCGCCACCATGGGGTAGTCGGAAGGCAGACCCCAGCGGGTTCTGTATTGCTCGGGAGTCATGCCAAAGGCCCGCTTTAAATGGCGGCGCAGCATTTTCAGCTTCTTCCCGTCTTCGAGGCAGACAATATAATCGTTTGAAATAGATTTTTTTATCGGCACCGCGGGGCGTAGCGGCGTATCGCTCGAATGTGGCGTCGCCCCGGTCACGGCAGACAGTGAGGCATGAACATTCTTGATGAATTCAGGTAATGAATCTGGTGCTACAGCGTTGTTAGAGACATGCGATGAAACTATATCCGCAGTCAAACTCAGCAAAATCAGTGAATTATTCGTTTTTGACACAGAAGTTCCTACTAACTAAATCGTACTCCTAATCTTATAGTGAAAAATTAAGGCAGAGGCAACGCGGAATAATTATGAATTGTATAGTAATAATATAGTATTAGTTAAATATCTCGCCTGACTCAGGGCGTTAACTTGCAACGCAATGTCAATGCATCGACTGCCGGGCCGTAGCGCCTGCGATAGTAATGCGGGCGGCGGCCCACGGTTGAAAAGTCAGATTTTTCGTAAAGACGGCGCGCCGCCAGATTATCTTCGGCGACCTCAAGAAAGAGGGATTCTATACTAAGTTTCGCCGCCTGGATCTTTGCCGCGTCCAACAATAAGCCGCCCAGCCCATTGCGCCGTACGTTTGGTGCCACGGCAAGCGAAAGAATTTCGCCTTCTTCGCCGGCGGAGCGGCAAATAACGAAACCCACGGTTTTTCCATGCGGGCGGGTGAACAGGCCGAACGCTCCGGGTGCGGTCAATATTCTGCCCAGCAGCTCGGCGTGCCACGCATCTTCGAAACAAATTGCGTGAAGCGAAGCAATGGACGGCAGGTCGTAGCTCTTCATTTCTTCGATTTTAAGGGTGGCCGGCGAAGATGAATCCATTAGCTGCCTGCCGGGCCGGGATTTACCGGGCTGACGCCGGGTTCGCGCAAATAAAGCGGTGGCACGGCTGTGGCGGCGCAATCGTCGAAGCCGCGTGCTGCGATAAGGCTGGCGACGCTCGCGGCTTGCGGGTAGGGCGGGCTGTCGGAAAAATCGTTTTGCCACCCCGCCGCGGCGAGAACCCGCGCTGCCAAGGCGCTGCCGCTACCGACAAGCAGGAGCGGTGTGCCAGACGCACAGGTCCGTGCGAGACGGTCCGGCATGCTATCCACACCGGCGGCGAATGGTGCGTCGGCCGGGGCGCCATCGGCCGTAAAGATTTGCCCATAAACCTGATCGCGCCGCGCATCCAGTAGTGCCAGGATCATATGTCCCTGCCGCTCGGCCGGCGGTGGCGCTGCCGCCAGTGCCTGCAGAGTGGTAACGCCAGCGAGCGGCAAGCCGGCGGCCAGAGCAAGGCCGCGCGCCGTCGCCAGTCCGATGCGTACGCCGGTGAACGAACCGGGTCCCTGAGTCACAGCGATACCGTCAAGCGCATCAAATTCGATCGCCGCCTCTGTCATAACCGTCATTACCATCGGCATCAGAATCTCGGCCTGACGCCGCCCGGCAATTTCCTCTCGATTGGCACGCACACTGCCGTCCGACCAGTAGGCCACGGAGCAGGTCGTGGTGGTGGCATCAAGCGCCAGAAGCTTCATCGCTCTTCACGCCGCCCTTTCTGTTAACATAGTGTCTTAACTTATTGTCGATTCGATGAAAATAAACTGCAAAATAATTGCCACGCCGCGTAACCACTATCACCGCGAAGGCGTTGCCGACAAGGTCGCGACAGCATGAATTTGACAAGAATTTCACCGCCGGAATTTGATGTTGAGCTGGACCTTGCCTATGCAACGCCCGACAATTTGACCGGCCAACCGATATACCGCCATTCGGCATGCTGGTTGCACCCCGATGCCGCGGCGGCGCTGGCCAGAGCGATCGCGTTGGCCGGCGAGCTGGATCTGAAATTTCGTATCTTTGATGCCTATAGGCCGGTCGAGGCACAGTGGGCGTTATGGCGCCACAATCCGGACCCTGATTTTCTCGCCGACCCGAGGCGCGGCTCGCCCCATTCGCGTGGTATTGCCATCGATCTGACATTGCTGCGGCGCGCCGACGGCGCGGCGCTCGACATGGGGACGTCATTCGACGATTTTAGCGAACGGGCCTTTCATAACTGTGAAACTCTTGCCGCCGATATCAGGCGCAACCGGTATCTACTGCTGGGCTTGATGGCCAGTGCCGGATGGGATCACTATTTGAATGAATGGTGGCATTATCAACTTTACAACCCGCGCAGCTATCCATTGCTTTGGGATAGTGCCGCGCGCACGGGACTGATGACTGATTTATGAGGTTTTTGAAATTCATCGCGCCGCTTCTGCTGTGCCGCCCAAAGCTGGCGCCGGTCGCCATTTTGCTTGCTGCATTTGGCCTGCCGGCTTCGGGCTTGGCGGCTGATTCGGCGGTAATTTTGCAATATCACCGCTTCGGTGAATCGGATATGCCGTCCACCAATGTGACATTGGAGCAGTTTGAAGCGCATCTCGAATATCTTCAATCAGGCGGTTACACAGTATTGCCGGTACCGCATATCGTCGCTGCGCTCAGCGCCGGTCAACCGCTGCCGGACAAAACGGTTGGCATTACCATCGACGATGCCGTCAAATCGGTCATCGATGAAGCTTGGCCACGCCTCAGCGCGGCGGGTTTTCCCTTCACCCTGTTTGTTGCCACCGATGCCGTTGACCATCACCAGGCGCGCATCATGAGTTGGGACGATATCCGCAGCCTGGTCAATGCTGGCGTGACAATCGCCAACCACAGCAGCACGCATGGCCATTTGTGGCGCGGAGACATCGCCGCGGCTCGGCACGATATCGAGGCTGCGCAGGAGCGGTTCCAGGCCGAGCTCGGCTTCCGGCCACGCCTCTTCGCCTACCCTTACGGTGAATATAATTTGGCCCTGCGCGGGCTCGTCGAAGAGCTTGGCTTTGATGTTGCGTTTGCGCAAAGCTCGGGCGTGGTGAGTAAAAGCGCGGACTTCTTCGCCTTGCCGAGATTCGCTCTCAATGAGGTCTACAGCGATATCAATCGCTTCCGCCTGATCGTCGGTACGCTGCCGATTCCGGTTCACGACCTGACGCCGGCCGATCCAATCTTGCAGCAAAATCCGCCGCATATCGGCTTTACGGTTGATGACAGCGTCGAGGATATTGAGCAGATCGCCTGCTACGCCTCCAACCAGGGTGCGGTCCAGCTTGAATTGTTAGGCGCGAGCCGGGTGGAGCTTCGCTTGTCCAAGCCATTTGCGCGCGGCCGCAGCCGCATCAATTGCACCCTGCCCGGCCCGGATAACCGCTGGCTATGGTTCGGTATGCAATATCTCGTGCCCTGAAGGGGGTACATTAGGTCGCGCCCTCAGGAGGACACATTATGTCGCGCCCTCAGGAGGGCGACTCGGTGGTCAGGATTGGCGCTCGGTGCCGCTTTGCTCGTCCTGGGTCCAGCGGTCATTATGCAACCGGGCATCGTCGAGAGGCGCCAGATTGTTGGCCCGCATGATGGTTCTGAGCGTTTTCACATATTTCGCGCCGCGCTCCGAATAGCGCAGCAACTCACCGGCCAGTTTATCGCCGTCGATCGGTTTGGCACGGTCACGCAGCCACTTGCGCGAGGCGCGGAATTCGCCATAGGCGCGGTGGTAGTTCAGATTGTGCATATAGGAGCGCACGCCGTCGACCAGGCTCGAATAGGCGCGAATTAAATGCTGCCGGCCGCTCGCCCGTTCTTCCGGCAGCATGCCGTTCGCCGCCGCAAAGGTGTATTGGCCAAACAGCGCATTGCCCTCGCGTGCGAAACGGGAGGTTCCCCAGCCGGACTCTTCCGCTGCCTGGGCGATGGCGAGTGATGGCGGAATGATATCGACGCGTGCCATGAAGGCATCCCAATCATAAGGGTCGGTCTCATAACGATCCGCCATTTCGTACAGCCATTTGCGCTGATCGTCGTTCAGGGACATGCCCGAATCCAGGATATCGCGCAATTCCTGCAATTTCTCGCGGGCGGCCAAGATATCCTCATTGACGCGCAGCACGACAGGCAGGATCGCCTTGATGAACACGCGTTTGCGTGTCGTAACGGAAGCGACATCGGCGATATCGGCGGGCAGTTGTTTGAGATAGAGGCGTGGCACGTTATTGCCCAAATCGCGCACATTGGCCAAATCATAGTCGATCTGCTCGAAATGCGCGTCCAACGCCGCGACGCTGCCGATATGTCCATCGACCGGCCCTGCATTCGCCAGTGCTCCGGTGATCGGCTGCTTGCCGGCGGGCTTGGGCAGCGGCAATTGAATAGCGGCTGTGGCGGCCGGTTCGACCGCCGCCTCAGGCTTGACCGGGGCGGGCAGAAATTCGTGTGGTCCGACATTTACATTGTTGTTGAACAATGTCGCGATTTCATCCGTTCTATCGGCGGGCATCTCGTAGGAGACAGGCGTGAATTTGTCGGCGAACAGGCTCTGGAATGCCCAGCTGATCGCTTTCTCGCCGCTCGCTTTGGTGTGCGCAAATGCGGCGCTCGCGGAAGCCTCGGCCATGGCGGTCTCTGTTTCGACAGGCGCCTGCTCGGGGATTGCCGGCGACACGACCAGGGTCTCAACCGCGATTTCCGGTGTGGGTGGGGTCGGCGATACGGTCGGCGATACGATCAGTGTCTGTGCCGCAACAATCGGTGTGGATGTGGCGCTGTCCGATTCATCAATATCCGCCGGCACGAAGATGGCGAGGGCCGATACCGCGACCGCGGCGCAACCCAATACGGCCAGCGCCGGCGCAAACAGCGGGACATGTGCCCAGGGCAGCGCAGGTTCTTGCGTGCTAGGAATATTTTTTTGCTCTTCCATCACCTAATCACCCGTACAACCTGTTCCACGTTGGTCACAATATCCGCCGGACCGAAATAGTTTCCGTGCGCGCGGTTAAACCGCGCGTACCTCAACGACCTCGGGAATGTAATGGCGCAACATGTTCTCGATACCCATCTTGAGGGTCGCGGTCGAACTTGGGCAGCCCTGACAGGCGCCCTGGAGCTGAACCATCACCACACCATTTTGAAATCCGCGATAGACAATATCGCCGCCATCCTGGGCGACGGCCGGCCGTACCCTGGTATCGAGTAATTCCTTAATTTGGCCGATGATTTCCGCGTCGGGGCCGTCCACAGCATCGTCCGCCATGCCTTCGCCAAGGCCTGCGGAGTCCAGCATCACGGGCTGGCCCGAGACGAAGTGCTCCATGATCACGCCCAAGATGACTGGCTTGAGCATTTGCCAATCCGCATCATCCGTCTTGGTGATGGTTACGAAATCATTGCCGAAGAATACGCCCGTGACCTCTTCGATAAGGAAAAGGCGCGCCGCCAGTGGCGAGCACTGGGCTGCTTCCGCGTCACGTATATCAACCGACCCCTCAGCCAACACCGTCTGTCCCGGGAGGAACTTTAAAGTGGCTGGATTCGGGGTCTGTTCAGTTTGTATGAACATTCCGTCGTCTGCCTGTACCGAATGGCGATCATTAATAGATCGCTCGAATTTGCACCGGGAATGTGGGCCAGAGCGGGGCAGGAATCAAGTGCTGAACGGAAGCCATTGGTTGAATTGGTAAATATATAGTTAATAAAAACGGCCAATTTTGGCGCATTGCCATTTTGCCTGACTCGGGCATTTTGGCACTTCCTGGGGGGTTATTCCGAGGTGCCGTGAATCCGGCACTGCCAAGCCGCCGGCCGCAATCTTTATGTCAGGTCGCGTAGCTGCTGATCGCTGAGGTTTCCCGGCACCACCACCAGGGGGATGTTGAGGCGCCCGGCGAGCTGACCGGCGAGCCAGGATATCAGTGAGCCATGTCCGTCATCGGGCGGCGCAGCGCCGACAACAAGAAGGTCGATCGATTCGCTCTCATCGATATGGCCGAGAATTTCCTCGCCGATCCGCCCTTCGCGCAGGTGCAGGGACGGTTTGACCCCGAGCGTCGCTTCCACTTCGCCGGCGAGCTGCTCGAGCATTTCCTCGGCCTCTTCGCGGGTTTCCTCACGCATGCGCTCGCCGACCGCTGCCCAATGCTGGAATTCGGGCGGCTGGGTGACATGCAGAAGGGCAACGGCGCCGCCGGAATTTTGCGCCCGCATGGCGGCAAAGCGGGCCGCCACGGCGGAATGATCATCATGCGCCACACAGACCAGAAAGGTGATCTGGCCGGCAATATGTCCTTTGCCACGCGCTTTTTCGGAATCACTCATATTCGGATTCACTCATGGGCAAGCCTCAAACAATGATCAGTTCTTTCGGAAGGCAACGCCGCCAACCCATCCTGCCACCAGCGCCGCAGCGATGGCAAGCAGGCCATAGAGCGCGCCCTGTCCCTTGGCGAAGTCGAATATCTCGGCCGAAATGCCCGATTTTTCGACCGTCAGGTGCGATTCACGCCGGCTCAGCACCTCGCCGTTGTGCACCAATAGCGTCTCCGCGACATAGTCGCCGATCGGCAAATTTCCGGGCAGTTTCAGCGTCGCGCGGAACAGGCTGTCATGGATGATCACGACTTCGCCGGCGGTTGGCGCATAGAGCGCCTCTCGTGTCCGGGCGCGCCATACCGCTTGGCGAAAGGCGCTGACTTCATCGGTCGTCTTCGACCAGATGGTGTTGAGCAGAATATGGTCGCTGCCGATTTGATTGCGGTTGAGCCCGTCGGTATCCATTATTTCTTCGATCGGGCGTGACGCGGCAAGGGCGTAATATTGCGGCACATCGCGAAACGCCACCGCATCGCGGTTGATCCAAATACCGGCAACCACCCGTTTGCGCCTGACCACAACCGGCACCTCGGGTCCACGCAGGGTGATGACAATATCGCCAGGCAGCGACTTCACGCCGAACAGGATGATGGTGGTGCCGTGAAATCTCGAATCGACTTCAATGGTTTGCGGCGAGATATCGACCAGGAGAGGTGTGTCATCGGCACTGGCGGGCGCAAACAGCCCGCCGCACAGCAGCAGTAAAAGGGCGAAGACGGGCATCCGGCCAGTCATCACAACGCCGCCATCAAGGTCATGCTGAAGAGATCGTCGGGGCGCGCAACCAGGTCGTACAGGAGGCGTCCGCCGACGGCCAACACCAGGGTGGCCAGCAGGGCGCGCAGATATTCGCCCTGAAGTTTGAGGCCGAACCGGGTGCCGTATTGCGCCCCGATCACCGCCCCCGCCGCGAGCAGCAGCGCCAGGATAATGTCGACATTGTGATTCTGCACGGCGTGGGCGAATGACGATATGGTGCTGATCACGACGATGCCGAACAGCGAGGTGCCGACGACGATGCTGGTCGGCATGCCGATCAGGTAGATCATCACCGGAATCATGATGAAGCCGCCACCCACGCCCATGAAGGCGGCGAGCATCCCCATCAGGAAGCCGACGACAACCGGCGGCAGGGCGCTGACATATAATTTCGAGCGGCGGAAGCGCACTTTTAGCGGCAGGCCATGAAACCAGTTGTGCTGATGCGCCTTGCGCCGCCGCCGGGTGCCGCGGCGCAGTGCGGCGCGTATCGACTCAAAGCCCATCAGGCAACCGACAATGGTCAGGAAGACAACATAGAAGAGCGAGATGACGAGATCGATCTGACCTGCTTCGCGCAACGCTCGGAACAGCCAGACACCGAGCCACGAACCGCCGATGCCGCCGCTGAACAACAGCGCACCCATGCGGAAATCGACATTGCCGCGCCGCCAATGGGCCATCATGCCGGAGACCGATGAGGCGACAATGAGATTGGTACCGGTGCCGACCGCGACAATCGGCGGCACGCCGAGAAAGATTAAGAGCGGCGTCATCAGGAAGCCGCCGCCGACGCCGAACATGCCGGACAGAAAGCCGACCGCCCCGCCGAGACCGAGCAACAAAAATACATTTGTCGAGATTTCCGCGATCGGCAGATAAATTTCCATGAACGCTGCTTCTTTAGGGCCGCTTTGTCTATTGCGCCAGTATGCCCCTTAACACGGTATAATTGCTACCGGTGCGCTCTCACGGGTCGAGGAGACCGATGATTTGCTTGATCTCGGCCAAATTCGGCTCGGCCATGGCGGCGGCGCGCTCGCCGCCTCTTTTCAGGATATCGTCGATATAATCCGTTGATGCCATAAGGCGCCGCATTTCGGCGGCAATCGGCTCGAGTTTGGCGGCGGCGAGCTCGGCCAGCGCGACCTTGAAATCGGCAAAACCCTGATCTGCAAACTGCGCCGCGACGGCCTCGACGCCCTCATCGTTAAGCGCGGCATATATGCCGAGCAGGTTGGCCGCCTCGGGGCGGTTTTCCGCGTCCAGGCTCATGCCCGGTTCCGAATCCGTTTTGGCGCGGCGGATCTTGCGCTGAATGGTTTCGGCGTCATCGGTCAAATTGATGCGCGAATTTTCCGACGCCTCGGATTTGCTCATCTTGGCGCGCCCGTCCCTGAGACTCATCACGCGCTTCGCCTCGCCCAAAATGAGCGGCTCGGGCAGGGGAAAATAGTCCTGGTCGTAGAGCCGGTTGAAGGCGCCGGCGATATCGCGTGACAGCTCCAAATGCTGCTTTTGATCCTCTCCCACCGGCACATGGGTGGCACGGTAGAGGAGGATGTCAGCGGCCATCAGAACCGGATAAGCGTAAAGGCCAAGCACCGCGTTGTCGCGCTTCTTGCCGGCCTTCTCCTTGAACTGGGTCATGCGGTTGAGCCAGCCGAGCGGCGTGATGCAGTTGAACAACCAAGCCAGTTCGGCGTGGCTCGCGACCTGGCTCTGATTGAAAATGATCGAGCGTTCCGGGTCGATGCCGGCGGCAATCAGGCCGGCCGTGACCTCGCGCGTGTTGGCAAGCAGCTCAGCCGGATCCTGAGCAACCGTGATGGCATGCAGATCGACGATGCAGTAAATGCATTCATAGTCATTCTGCATCCCGACCCAATTCTTGATCGCGCCGAGATAGTTGCCGAGATGCAAATTTCCGGTCGGTTGAACGCCGGAGAAAATCCGATTCATAGCCACCTGCTTGGTCGAATGATGAAGCGCCGGATTTATGGCGCGCCGGCCCACCTTGGTCAAGAGAGCTGCACACACGGCGGTTAGGCGGTGCTGTCTTCTCCCGCCGCCTTATCTTCGCGCGAGCGCAACAATCCCTTGAGGTCGGCAACATAAGCGGCACCGACGGCGCGCGCGGCGAGGCCATAGACGATGATGCCGGTGAACATCAGGGCAAGCAGGCTGCCGACGCCGGTACCGAGCGAAGCCCCGAGCGGTCCGGCCAGTTCCGAAGAGACAGCCCAAAGCGCCGCCGCCATCGCCGCCGTGGCGAGCAGCATGCGCGGCAATCGCCGGCGCAAGCGCGCATCGGCGGTGAAAAAGCCGCGCCGGTGCAGGCCGCGCGCCAGCAGGGCCGCGTTGAGCCAGCCCGAGAGCGTCGTCGCCAGGGCAATGCCGACATGGCCGAGCGGCCCCATCAAAATCAAATTGAAGGCGATATTGACGGTCAGGCAAATGATCGCGATGCGCACCGGTGTCTTGGTGTCCTGGCGGGCGAAATAGCCCGGCACCAAAACCTTGATCATGACGAAGGACGGGAGACCGGCGGCATAGGCGATCAGCGCATCGGCCGAGGCGGCGGTGGCGGCGGCGCTGAAGGCGCCGCGCTCAAAGAGAACGGAGATCACCGGCTCGGCAATGATCATCAGCGCCGCGGCCGCCGGCAAGGTGAGCAGAAGCGCCCCTTCGATCGCCCGATTCTGCGCCTGCCCGGCGGCTTCGTCCTGTGCTGCGCGCAATTGGCGCGACAAGAGCGGCAACAGCGCCGTGCCGACGGCCACGCCGATCACGCCGAGCGGCAATTGATTGATGCGGTCGGCATAATAGAGAAATGAGACCGCCCCCTCCGGCAGCAGCGACGCGATAATGACATCGACCACCAGGTTGACCTGCGCCACGCCGGCGCCAAGCGCCGCCGGGGCAATCAGGATAAGCATATGTTTGACGCGTGGCGTAAGGCGCGGACGTGGCAGCCGGAGGGCGATGCCGGCGCGCCTGAGCGCCACGATGAGCCAGGCGAATTGCAGCACGCCGGCGGCCGAGACGCCGATTGCCAAGGCGTGGCCCGGCGTCTCGGTCACCTCCGAAAGGCCGAGGAGCGCGCCGATCAAGGTAAGATTGAGAATGATCGGCGTCGCCGCCGCGGCGGCAAAACGGTAAAGCGAATTGAGCACGCCGCCCAACAGCGAGACCAGCGAGATAAATAGGATATAGGGGAAGGTAATGCGGGTGAGCTGGACCGTGAGATCAAACTTCTCCGGATCCTCGGCAAAGCCCGGCGCCAAGGCATACATCAGCCACGGCATGACGATTTGCGCCACCACCACCATCAGCAACAGGACGCAGAGCAGGACCGCCAAAACCTCCTCGGCGAAGGCCTTGGCCGAGGCGCGGCCATTTTGTTCGAGCTCGCCGGAAAAGAGCGGCACGAAGGCGGCGTTGAAGGCACCTTCGGCAAACAGGCGGCGGAGAAAATTGGGTATTTTGAAGGCGACGAAAAATGCGTCAGATACCGGCCCGGCGCCGAGGATGGCGGCGATCAGGATATCGCGGATAAAGCCGAGTAGGCGCGAGCCCAGCGTATAGCCGCCGACAGTCGCCACCCAGCGCCCCAATGCCATGGCGCTGGAACCCCTATTCCGCCGCTGCGGTTATTGTCGCCGATTTAGGCGCTTCAAGAGCGCTCAGCAGCTTGGAGCGCACCCGTTCGATTTCCGTCTTTTTTGCCACTTGCATACCGTAGCGATCCTTGACGTAGAACACATCCACCGCCTGCACCCCATAAGTCGAAATGTGCGCCGTGATGATCGACAGACCGAGATCGGTCAGCGCACGGCTGATATCATAAAGCAGTCCGGGGCGGTCGCGGCCATTGATCTCGACAACCGTGTGCTGGCTGCTTGCCCGGTTGTCGACCAATACGCGCGGTGTCACCTGAGCGGCACGGCTGCGCGCCGGCAGGTTCTGCTTGTCACGCAGCATCGCATCGAGCGGCGGCGATTCGCCGGCCAGCGCCTGCTCGAGCAGGCTGAGGGTGCGGGCCAGCTTTTCCTGATTGTCGAACGGGCCGCCCTCGGCGTCCTGCACCCAGAAGCCATCGAGCGCCATGCCGTCCGAGGTGGTGAACGCCTTGGCATCGACAATGGAGGCGCCGGCCGCCGCCATGGCGCCGGCCACGGCGGCGAACATGCCGGGCTGATCCTTGGCATAAAGGGTGATCTCGGTGGCGGCGCGCACCGGGTCAATCCGGGTATCCAGCTCAAGTAGCGCGGCGCGCTGCTCGGCGTCGCGCACCAGGCGGGCGTGACGCGCATGGGTGGCGCTGTCGAAGGCCAGCCAATAGGGTGCGAACAGTCGCTCGCTGAAGGCTGTAATCTCGCTGCCGAGCCAATCGTCGAGCGTTTCACGCAACGCCGACTTTGCCGCGGCGACGCGCGCCGCCTTGCCCTCTGCCTCATGACCGCCGGTCATGACTTCTTCGGCGCGGTAGTAAAGCTCACGCAAAAGCGCACCCTTCCAGGCATTCCAGCGCCCCGGCCCGACCGCGCGGATGTCGGCGGCAGTGAGCACCAGCAACAGGCGCAGGCGCTCGACCGACTGCACCTGGGCAATAAAATCGGACAGTGTCTGCGGGTCGTTGACGTCGCGTTTAAAGGCGGTGTCGCTGAATACCAAGTGATGGCGCACGAGCCACGCCGCCTGTTCGGTTTCCTCCGCCGTGAGGCCGAGGCGCGGCCCCAGCTTATGGACGATGCGTGCGCCGGCCTCGGAATGGTCCTTGCGCCCGCCTTTGGCGACATCGTGCAAAAAGAGCGCCAGATAAAGCACGCCGCGCGACAAAACTTTGGGCGCGATCGTCGTTGCCAGAGGCAAATCTTCGGCCAATTCGCCGCGCTCGATCTGAGACAAAATGCCGATCGCGCGCAGCGTGTGCTCGTCCACCGTATAGACGTGATACATGTCGTGCTGGGTCTGCCCGACGATGCGCCCGAACTCCGGGATAAAACGCCCGAGAACGCCGGCTTCGTTCATGCGCCGGAGGGCCACCTCGGGCTCGCGCGCATCGGTCATGATGGCCATGAACAAGCGGTTGGCTTCTTCGTTATCACGTAGATCACGGTTGATCAGGGGCAGGCTTTGATGCACCAGGCGCAGCGTGCGCGGGTGAATATCCTGGCCGCCGGTTTGCGCCAGGCGAAACAGTTTGATCAGGCGTGCCGGCCGTTCGCTAAACGCCGCTTCGTCGGCCACGGCGAGGCGCCCGCCCTCGGTGCGGAGACCATCTGCCGCGGGTGACGGGCCGTCCGTGCCGCGCCGCCGGGGCGCATTGTCGAGATGGTCGGCTTCAAGCGAGGCACACAGCACGCGCGTCAATTCACCGACCGATTTTGCGACCAGAAAATAATGCTTCATGAAGCGTTCGACGGCGAGATTGCCATCGCGGTCGCCGTAACCCATTCGGCGCGCGATTTCCGGCTGCAGGTCGAACGAGAGACGATCCTCGGGGCGCCCAGCGGTGAGATGCAGGTGGGCACGCACTTTCCACAAGAACCCTTCCGCCCGGGCAAAACGGACCTGTTCCTTACGCGTCAGCAGGCCGCGCTCGATCAAATCGGCGAAGCGGTCGACGCGATAAAGATATTTGGCGATCCAGAACAACGTATGAAGATCCCTGAGGCCGCCCTTGGCATCCTTGATATTGGGCTCCAGCAGATAGCGCGAATCGCCAGTGCGTTGATGCCGGGCGTCGCGCTCGGCCAGCTTGGCGGCGACGAATTCGCCTTCGCTGCCGGGCACGATCTCATCGCGGAAGCGCTGGCGAAGCTCGCGGAAGAGCGCTTCATCGCCGCATAGATAACGCGACTCCAGGAGGCCGGTGCGGATCGTCATGTCGCCGCGTGCACGCGCCAGGCAATCCTTGACCGAACGTGTCGCCTGGCCGACCTTGAGGCCCATGTCCCACAGCATATAAAGCACATATTCGACGACTTGTTCGTTGCGCGCCGTGAGCTTCCACGGATGAAGGAATAAGAGGTCGATATCGGAATGGGGCGATAGCTCGGCGCGGCCATATCCGCCGACGGCGATCAGGCTGAGGCGGGCGCCGCTCGTCGGGTTGGGTTCGGCGAAAATACGGTTTGCCGCATGATCGTGAACCGCGTGCAGGATTTCGTCGATCAGAAGGGTATAGCCCGACACCAGGGCGCCACCGCGCGCGCCGGCGTCGAGGCGGGATTCGAGCTCGGCCCGGCCGCGCGCAAGAAAACCCTTGCATATGGCAAGTGCTTCAGCACACTCGCCGCCTTCGCCCGGGCGCCACGCGCTTGCCATCAATGCCGCATCGAGTGCGGCGCGATCGATTATATCGCTATGCCGTCCGGCCTTCGCCATGATCTTTGCTTAATCCGTCCTACTATTTGGTCGCTATATATGGCGCTTGACGCCGCACGGCTAGCGCAAAAGCAACGCATTAATTCCGTTGAGGGCTTTGTAAAGCACCTCGAATTGGCGCGCAAAGGCGCTGACAGACAATTTATGGCCGGCTTTGGCGAGGCGCCGGCGTATCTCCGACAAGCTGCGCTCACCATCGATTTGGGCGGTGATCAGGGCAGCCTGCTTGGGCAGCGGCAGGCGAATTTTGGCGCCGTCAAAATCGAGGGAAATCGCCGGTGCGCCCTTCAACCGTCCGGCCAGCGCCTCGGACGAGACATTGTTCAGCACCGGGATTGCCGTCTGTGATTTTGGCTGGAGCGGTATATCGCCGCCTCGCCCGCTATGTACCAAATAGCAAATATGCACTTTTAAATTGCCGGCGATAAGCTCGGCGGCGGCGCAACGTTGCGGCCAGGCCAGGGAGGCCGCTTTCTTCCGTAGTTCCGCATCGGCCAAATAGTTAAGCGGATCGTAGCGTGCCGGCTCGATAAAGCCGGTGATTTCAAGATCCGCTGCCGCCGCCAGGGCAAATATTTCTGGCACGCTGTAGGCGCGGTCCTGGCGGTGCAGCAGGAGGTCGTAAATTCCGGCGTCACCGGCATTGCGGTGATCGCCGATATGGGAATTACGCTTGAGCCAATTGGTCGGCGGTAAATCATCCAGGAGGGCGCGGGCGGCCTCGACACGTTTCTGATCGGGCAGATCATCCGCGATCAGGCGTAAAAGATCCTGCGCTTCATAGACCCCTGTGCGCCCGAGCCGGCCATAAAGCATGAGGCCGATGCCGCCCTCGGGCTTGAGCGCCGCGACCAGGCTGTGCAGGCCCGCTTGCGGCTCGGGCAAATGATGCAGCACGCCGCAGCAATCGATGTAATCGAATTTTTCCAGCCCGAGCCCGGCCAGGTCGGTCAATGAGGCCTGGATAAAATTAATGCTGTCGAGCTTGCGTGCGGCGGCACGGGCGCGGGCAATTTCAAGCGATGCGCCAGATATGTCGATATGGGTGATCTCGGCGGTGAGCCCGCGTGCCGCCAACTGGCTGGCCAGCATGATGGTGGCATCGCCGGTGCCGCCGCCGGCGACCAAAGCGCGGAACGGCCGGTCGTCCGCAAGCTTGCTGCCGAAGACATAATGCTCAATCTCGACAATGCTGCTCGGCGAGCCGGTGATCAGCCGTTTGGCCTCATCCGCCGGGTCGCGCGGCGGATAGGGGTAGGCCTCATATTGCCCGCGTATGTCTGTATTCATGTTCTTTTTTGGCGCCATTTCTCCGTGCACGCAATTAGTCCATTAAAATAAGGAATTAATGAGACAACTTGCCTTGGCGCCCCGCCGCCTGCAAGCTTGCGGCCATGGTTGATTCAATATGACGGAAATCATGCGCGGTTATTTCGGCGTCGGCGTGGAAGGCGTGAGCAAGCCTTTCAATGTCGGTAACTTGATGCGCTCGGCGCATGCCTTCGGCGCCGGCTTTGTTTTTACCATTGCCGCCGAATATGACGGTGCCGGCTCCGACACCGCCAAAACCCATGAACATGTGCCATTTTATCAGTTTGACGGTGTTGCCGGCCTATCGCTACCGCAGGGCTGCGCCCTGGTCGGTATCGAGCTGATGGATGAGGCGGTGGAGCTGCCAAGCTTTGCCCATCCGCTCAATGCCGCCTATGTGCTCGGCCCCGAGCGTGGCTCGCTGTCGCCGGCCTTGGTCGAACGGTGCGATCATATCGTCCGGATTCCAGCGCGTTTTTCGATAAATCTTGGCGTTGCCGGGGCAATTGTCCTTTATGACCGGATGCTGGCACTCGGCCGTTTCGCCGAGCGGCCGCTCAATCCGCGCGCCAAATCCACGCCGCGCCCACCCCATGTTTTTGGCGCGCCGACCCGGCGCCGGCCGAAGACGACATAACCTATGTTCAATATTTGGTTAATGCGCGGCAGAAAATGCCCTGGAACCGGACTGGCGATGCGGATATCCTAGGGCGATGCGCGAGCGATTCATGACACATTTCCGAATTCCATCGGTCCCTGCCAAACGCACACTCTTCGCCCTGATATTGCTGGCGGGCGGTTTTGCCGTGGCCGCCGATGCAGAGGCCCAGACGGAGCTGAGTGCGAGCGGTGCCTGGAAAGCCTATACCTATAGCGAGGGTGGCAAGCTGACCTGTTACATGTACAGCCAGCCGTCTAAGAAGGAAGGCAATTACAAAAAGCGCGGCGATCCGCACGCCATGGTCACGCGGCGGCGTGGCTCCAAGGTGGTCGAGGAAGTGAGCATAACCTCGGGCTATCCCTACAAGGACAAGACGCAGGTCAAAGTGCAGATCGATGGCCGTGGCTACAAATTCGGCATTATTCAGGACGAGCATGCCTGGGCCGACGATGCGGCCGAGGACAAAAAGGTCGTCAAGGCGATGATCCGCGGCAATAAACTGACCGTGCGCGGCACCTCGCGAAAAGACACCTATTCGCTCGACAGTTATTCGCTGAAAGGGTTCAGCAAAACCCACAAGGCGATCGTCAAGGCCTGCCCTTAAAGCCCGAGCTGCCAACCAATCTTAAGAGTGTGGCTCTGGCAATTGCCGGCGGGTGCACGTATATCAAGTCCTATGAACGAGACCAGCACTTCTGCCGCGCATCAACGGACGAGCCTGATCGGCATGGACCGGGCCGAACTGGCGGGCCAACTGGTGGCCATGGGCGAGCCCGAGAAAGGCGCCAAACTGCGCGCCAAGCAGCTCTGGCACTGGATTTACCACCACGGCGTGGCTGATTTTGGCGAGATGACGACCCTCAATGGCCCGTTACGTGAGGCCTTGGCAGAAAAATTCACCCTGGCCCGCCCGGACGTGGCGCGCGAGCAGCGCTCAGAGGACGGCACACGCAAATGGCTGCTGCGCTTCGAGGACGGCCAGGAGGCCGAAAGCGTCTTCATCCCGGAAGAGGATCGCGGCGCGCTTTGTCTATCGTCGCAGGTCGGCTGCACCCTGACCTGCAAGTTTTGCCATACCGGCACGCAGCGCCTGGTGCGCAATCTGGGCACACGCGAGATCGTCTCGCAATTCCTCGTCGCGCGCGACAGCTATGATGAATGGCCGACGCCGCAGGAAGGCCGCATGATCTCCAACATCGTCATGATGGGCATGGGCGAGCCGCTGTTTAACTACGAAAACGTGGCCAAGGCGATCCACATTGCCATGGACCCGGAAGGCTTCTCGATCTCGCGCCGCCGCATCACCTTGTCGACCGCCGGCGTGGCGCCGATGATCGAGCGTTGCGGCGCCGAGCTCGGCGTGAATTTGGCGATTTCGCTGCATGCCGTCGAGGATGATCTGCGCGACGAGATCATGCCGATCAACCGCAAATATCCGCTGGCGCAACTGCTCGAGGCCTGCCGGCTTTATCCGCGTGCTTCAAACGCCAGGCGCATCACGTTCGAATATGTCATGCTGAAGGGCGTCAATGATTCGCCCGCCGACGCCAAGGCACTGGTGCAGCTGATCGCCGGCATTCCGGCCAAAATCAATTTAATCCCGTTTAACGCCTGGCCCGGCGCGCCGTATGAATGTTCGTCGCCCGAGGCGATCGACCAGTTTGCCGCGATCGTCAACAAGGCCGGCTATTCCGCCCCGGTGCGCGCACCGCGCGGACGCGATATTCTCGCCGCTTGCGGCCAACTCCGCTCCGAAAGCGTCAAGGCCCGGCGCTCGGTCCGATCCGATAATCCCCGCCCGGCGGAAACGCCGCGGGCGGCCCTATCCTGAGACAGACATGCCCCTCATCGTTGCTTCGCTGATTTTCTCGCTTGTTGTGTTTTATCCGTTGCTGCGCATTTGCGCGCGCGCCGGCTTGCCGTGGTGGCCGGCTGTGACCGTCTTCATCCCGATTATCGGGCCGCCCATCGTCGCCTATCTGCTGGCGTTCAGCCGCTGGCCGAACCACCCGTTTGGCCGC
This sequence comes from uncultured Rhizobiaceae bacterium, assembly GCA_964429775.1. Lineage (GTDB taxonomy): Bacteria > Pseudomonadota > Alphaproteobacteria > UBA828 > UBA828 > PTKB01. Next base: position 4,331 of record CAYSDJ010000001.1, on the reverse strand, counting down.
TAGGAGGAACGCCATGCCACTCATGCACGGACTTCTAAATCTCATCATGCTCGCCATTACCATCTGGTTCTATTGGCGCATTCTTGCCAAAGCGGGCATCAGCGGCTGGTGGGCTTATTTGATGCTTCTTTCCGTCGCCCTTGTCTTTATCGACAGCATAATTCGCGGCCCGCTGTTTTTCACTGTGATCGTGCCCTATATCGTGCCGGCGGTGCTGATCTGGTATTTCGCCTTCATGCGCTGGCCGAGCTTCGAACAAGATCCGCACAGTGAACGCAACCGGCGATTTGCTCAGCAGGGGCGCGACTGGCGCGATGAAATGCCGTCGTCCGATCAGCACCGCAGCGTCAATCCGAGTTTCACCGAAGCGGATCAGCCTGAAGGCCGGCGGCGGAGAAAAAGAAAACAATAAAAAACGCCGCCTCATGCCGGCTGTGGTTGCCGTGCGGCGGACTTCGCCTATACTGCGCGCGCTTTCAATCATGCGCGGCGTAATGCAATGACCCAATCATCCGACAAGCCGGTTAAAAAAGTCGTCCTCGCCTATTCCGGCGGGCTCGATACTTCGATCATTCTGCGCTGGCTGCAGGAAACTTATGGCTGCGAGGTGGTGACTTTCACCGCCGATCTCGGCCAGGGCGAAGAATTGGCGCCGGTCCGCGGCAAGGCGGAATCGCTCGGTGTGAAGGAGATTTTCATCGAGGATCTGCGCGAGGAGTTCGTGCGCGACTATGTTTTTCCGATGTTCCGCGCCAACGCAGTTTATGAGGGCCTTTATCTGCTCGGCACCTCGATCGCGCGGCCGCTGATTGCCAAGCGCCAGATCGAGATCGCCCATCAGGTCGGCGCCGATGCGGTGTCGCACGGCGCCACCGGCAAGGGCAACGATCAGGTGCGCTTCGAGCTCGGCTATTACGCGCGCGATCCGGAAATTCGCATCATTGCGCCGTGGCGTGAATGGGATCTCACTTCGCGCGACGATCTGGTGGCCTATGCCGAGCGCCATCAAATCCCGATCCCGCGCGACAAACGCGGCGCGCCGCCCTATTCGACCGATGCCAACCTGTTGCACATCTCCTATGAGGGCAAGGCGCTGGAGGATCCCTGGGTCGGCCCGGACGAGGATATGTTCACCCGCTCGGTGGCACCCGAAAACGCGCCCGATACGCCGCAACTGGTCGAGATCGAATTCAAGGCCGGCGATGCGGTGGCGGTCGATGGCGAGGCGCTGTCGCCCGCCGCCCTATTGACCAAGCTGAATGAGCTTGCCGGCGCGCACGGCATTGGGCGCATCGATATCGTCGAGAACCGCTTTGTCGGCATGAAATCACGCGGCGTTTACGAGACGCCCGGCGGCACGATTCTGTTGCAGGCCCACCGCGCCATCGAATCGCTCTGCCTCGACCGTGGCGCCAGCCATCTCAAGGACGAGCTGATGCCGCGCTATGCCGAGCTGATCTATAACGGCTTCTGGTTTTCGCCCGAACGCGAGATGATCCAGGCGGCGATCGACGAGAGTCAGAAAACCGTCGAAGGAACGGTGCGGCTAAAACTCTATAAGGGCGCCATCCATGTCGAGGGTCGGAAATCCCCAACCAGCCTCTATAGCGAAGACCACGCCACCTTCGAAGCCGATACGGTCTATGACCAGCGCGACGCCGAAGGCTTCATCAAGCTCAACGCGCTGCGTCTGCGCCTGCGTAGTAAATAACTCTCTAGTACCAACACGTCATAAGAATGACCTGTTGTATGGTCCCTCAAAGGCCGGGCGGACGCATCCGCGTCCTTGGCTGCCTCGCGCATGCTCGGGCGCGCGGTCGCGCTTGCCAAAGGCGGTGAGCAAAGCTCATCGCCTTTGGAATTAAAGCGGCAACGCGGTGAGCCCGATGACGTGCTCGTGGGCGAAGAGAATCACCAGATAAAGCACAAGTGCGGCGGCAATGCGGATATAGCCGATTTCCTTGAGGCTTGGTTTGGCTCGCCCTTGCACGGCGGCGAGGAAAGGCAGGGCTGAGCTCTTTGCAGATATCTCGGCCCACTCTTCCGGCTCCTCGCGCCGCGTGCGCGCGTCGGCGAGCGGCTGGTCGATCAGGGCGAAGAGCGCGAAGGCGCCGAACAGCATCAGCGAGGCGGCGTCGCCATTGGCAGGGATATGCGCGGTTGCCCAGAGAAAGATCGCCCACAGCAGTGGGTGGCGGGTGACTTTCTTGATGCCGTCCGCCGACATGGTGGCCAGCAAAATCATCACCAGCGGCATCGCCGCGAGCGGGATCAGGCGAAACCAATCGGGCCCGTCCCAGAGGAGAACTTGCGGCGCGTCCTTGTGGACGAAAACGATCCACACCAGATCGGCGAGCGAGAGCACCGAGAACAGCGCGCGGTAGACCCGCTTGCCCCAGGCATCGATCAACGCCGCGCGCAGGCCCGGCACGACCGGCACCATATGTACGGCGACAAAGACAGCGAGCGCGAGCGCCAAGCTCCACAGCGTGCCGGTCATTTTATTTCCTCACTCGGGCTCGGCCACGCCGGCCTGGCGGCAGGCGGCGGTGACGGTGTTTTTGAGGAGGCAGGCAATGGTCATCGGCCCGACGCCGCCCGGCACCGGCGTAATCGCACCGGCAACCTGGGCTGCTTCGTCATAATCGACGTCGCCGACGAGGCGCGTGCCGGATTTGGTCGAGGCATCCTCGATACGGTTGATACCGACATCGATGACCACCGCGCCCGGCTTGATCCAGTCGCCCTTGACCATTTTCGCGCGGCCCACTGCAGCGATAACGATATCGGCGCGGCGGCACTCGGCCGCGAGATCCTGGGTGCGCGAATGGGCGATGGTGACGGTGCAATGCTCCTTTAAGAGCAGCGCCGCCATCGGCTTGCCGACAATGTTGGAGCGCCCGACGACAATCGCCTGCTTGCCGGTGAGATCGCCGACCACTTCTTTCAGCATCACCATGCAGCCGACCGGAGTGCACGGCACCATGGCGTCCTGGCCGCTGTTGAGGCGCCCGACATTGAGGGTATGGAAGCCATCGACATCCTTGTCCGGGTCGATCGCATTGATGATCGCATCGGCATCGACCTGATCCGGGAGCGGCAGTTGCACCAAAATGCCATGCACGCTCGGGTCCCGATTGAGTTCCTCGACCTTGGCCATAACTTCATCGTGGCTCGAGCTTTCCGCCATGGTGTAGGTATCCGATTTCATGCCGGCCTCGACGGTCGCCTTGCCCTTGTTGCGCACATAGACCTCGCTCGCCGGGTCTTCGCCGACCAGCACCACCGAGAGGCCCGGCGTCAGGCCGTGCTTTTCTTTCAGCACAGCCACCTTGCGGCCGATATGGCTGCGCAGATTGGCGGCGAAGGCCTTGCCGTCGATTCTTGTTGCTTCACTCATGTTCCAGTTCTCCACACAAAAGTTCGAGACGTTTCTTGATATCCGCCGCATCGCCGGCGATTTGGATCGATTTGTGCCGTGCCGTGGCGCCCGTGGCAATAGTCATGGATGAGGCCGGCAGATTGAGCGCGCGCGCCAGCAGCTTCACCAGCGCACGGTTGGCCTTGCCGCCCTCGGCCGGCGCGTTCACGCCCGCTCTCAGATAAGTATCTCCTTTCGCGTCCGCCGCAATGCCGTGCAAGCCCGCCTGGCGCGCCTTTGGTGTGAGGCGCACCGACAGGCGGACCCCTGATTTATTGCTGTTGAATGGAGCGTTGCCACTCATTTTACCGCCTGTGGGCGGCGCGTTAGCGGATATTATCGACGAGCAGGTCGCGGATAAAATAAAGCGCGATTATCAGGATGACCGGCGAAATATCCAAGCCCCCCAAATTGGGGATGATGCGCCGGATCGGCCTGAGCGCCGGCTCGGTGATGCGATAGAGAAAACCGAGCACGCCATAAACGAACTGGTTCTGCGTGTTCAAAACATTGAACTGCACCAGCCAGCTCAGCACCACCGAGGCAAAGAGCAGGATGATATAGAGCGTAAAGACCGTATCGATCAGACTTGCTAAGGCATTCATGGCTATATTTTACGCTGTGAATTGCTAACGAAATATTCGCGCCCGCTCGGGCGGCGGCAAGTATATCCAAAAGCCGAACGAGGGCCAGCCTTTCTAAGCAGCCATTATATCGCCGTCAAATTCCGCCGCTTCCCTTGACAGAGCGCAAAAAGCCGCCACATTGTCGCCCTCAGGCACCGGTGTTAGCGAATTATTCATCATCCGGGCGCCCAATGTGTTGACGGGGCCGTAGCTCAGATGGGAGAGCGTCGCGTTCGCAATGCGAAGGTCAGGGGTTCGATTCCCCTCGGCTCCACCACTTCCTT